>JAFEEB010000001.1:73487-88950 GCA_018241325.1 Pseudomonadota bacterium
GTCGGCCAGCGGGATGTCCACCGACTGCAACTGCACGGCGTGGCCCAGCTCGCGCCAGTCGGTGGCGATCATGTTGGTGGCCGTGGGCAGGCCGGTGGCGCGGCGAAACTCGGCCATCACCTCGCGGCCCGAATACACGCCCTCGGCGCCGCAGGGGTCTTCGGCATAGGCCAGCACGCCGTGCGCATCGCGCATCAGGCGGACGGCGTCGCGCAGCAGCCAACCGCCGTTGGGGTCCAGCGTGACGCGCGCCTGCGGAAAGCGCTCGTGCAGCGCGGTCACGGCCTCGATCTCGTCCTCGCCGCGCAGCACCCCGCCCTTGAGCTTGAAGTCGTTGAAGCCGTAGCGCGCATGCGCCGCCTCGGCCAGGCGCACCACGGCCTCGGCGCTCATGGCCGGGTCGTTGCGCAGGCGAAACCAGTCGTTGTCGGCGCCGGCCTCGCGGCGATAGGGCAGATCGGTCTGGCCGCGATCGCCGATGAAAAAAAGATAGCCCAGCATCTCCACCGCGTCGCGCTGCTGGCCCTCGCCCAGCAGGGCGGCCACCGGCACTTCCAGGTGCTGGCCCAGCAGATCGAGCAGCGCCGCCTCCAGCGCGGTCACGGCGTGGATGGCCACGCGCAAGTCGAAAGTTTGCAGGCCGCGCCCGCCGGCGTCGCGGTCGGCAAAGGCGCGGCGGGCCGCATTCAGCATAGCCTGCCAGTCGCCGATGGGGCGGCCGATCAGCAGCGCCTGGGCGTCTTCCAGCGTCTGGCGGATTTTTTCGCCGCCGGGCACTTCGCTCACGCCGGTGTGGCCGGCGCTGTCGGTCAGGATCACGATGTTGCGCGTGAAGAAGGGGCCGTGCGCGCCCGAGAGGTTCAGCAGCATGCTGTCCTCGCCGGCGACGGGGATCACGCGCATGGAGCGGACGACCGGGGTTTGGCCGGTGGCCGTGGATGGGGTGGTGCTCATACAGTTCTCCAAATCAATTCACGCTTCTCTTGGAGCCTCTTTGACGCGGCTGACCAGTTGCGTGGGGCTGACAAAGCGCAGCGCGATCAGAACGAACACCAGGGTGATGGCCATGTACATCACGGCCATGGCGTCGATGGCCTGCGGCGGGCGCACGCCGGTGGAAAACACGCCGTAGTACAGGGCCACGACCAGGGTCTGCGAGCTGGGGCCGGCGGTGAAAAGCGTGAGCTCGAACATGCCGATGGTGCGCACCATCACCAGCAGGGCCGCGGCCAGCATGCCGGGCACCAAGAGCGGCATCAGCACGTGGCGAAAATACTGCGCCGTGCTGGCGCCGAAGATGCGCGCGGCCGACTCCAGGCTGGGGTCGATCTGCTCGATGAAGGGCACCATCACCAAAATCACGAAGGGCAGTGCCGGCACCAGGTTGGACAGGATCACGCCGGCCAGCGTGCCGCCCACCCCGGCCTGATAAAACGCCGTCGCCATCGGGATGCCGTAGGTCACCGGCGGCACCAGCATGGGGATCAGCACCAGCAGCAGCACCCCGCGCTTGCCCGGAAACTGGGCGCGCGCCAGCGCATAGGCGGCCGGCACGCCCAGCAGCAGCGCCAGCACCACCACGGCCACGACCACCTCCAGCGTGACCAGCAGGATGTGGGCCAGCTGGAATTCGTTCCAGGCCCAGCCATACCACTTGAGCGTGAAGGCCTCGGGCAGCAGCGTGCCGAACCAGCGCGTGGCCGTGGAGTTGACCAGCACCGTCAGGATCATGAAGACGATGTTGAGCAAAAAGAAGCCCATCACCGTCCACACCGTGGTGCGCCACAGCCAAGCCCAGCGCTGGGCGCTGGCGTGGGTGCTTGAGGAAGTGCTGGCCATGGCGCTCACCCCTTTCCGCTGGTCGCGGGCCCGGTGTAGAAGGCCTTGCGGAAGGCGAAGATGGCGGCCACCACGATGAGCTGCGCCGCGCCCATGATCATGGCAATCGCCGAGGCCATGCCGTAGTCGTACTGCTCGAACGCCGCCTCATAGGCCGCGATCGATATCACCCGCGTGGGCCCGGCCGGCGCCCCCAGCAGGATGGCCGAGGGGAACACGGCGTAGGTCTGCACGAAGGACAGGGCGGCTGCCATGCTCAGGCCCGGCACCAAGAGCGGCAGGTAGATCAGCCGAAACTGTTGCCAGGGCCCCGCGCCCAGCGTGCCTGCGGCCTTGGCCAGCGTGGGGTCGATGCCCGAGATGTAGGACAGCGTGAGCAGAAACACGAACGGAAAGTCGGAGATCACCAGCGAGATCAGCACGCCCCAGTAGTTGTGCGTCAGGCGCACTTCGCCCTCGTACAGGTGCAGCGCGCGCAACGCCTGCGAGAACCAGCCCACCGGGCCGTAGAAGGTCAGCATGCCGTCGGCGATCAGCACCGTGCCCAGGGTGATGGGCACCACCAGCAGCGTGGTGACCACGCGCTGCATGCGGCTGGGCCGGCGCAGCGCAAAGGCCACCGGCACGGCCATGCCCAGGTTGATCAACGTGGCCGGCGCGGCCAGTTTGAAGGTGGTCCACAGCGTGCCCCAGTCGGTGGCGGTGCTGAAGAAATGCGCGTAGTTGGCCCAGAAGCGCCCGCCCTCCATCGGCTGGAAGGAGATGACCAGGCCGTAGAGGAAGGGGTAGACGAACAGCGCCAGCAGCACGATGGCCGCGGGCGCCGCCAGCCAGCCGCGGCGGTCGCGTTTGGCTTGCAGGGCGGCGGCAGTCATGGGATGACCCTCCGCGCTGCGCGCTGCGGGATTCGCACTTGGGGGCGGCCCGGCGTGCGCATGGACGAGCCCTTCGCGCTGGCGCGCTGCGGGATTCGCACCGGGGAGCGGCCCGGCGTGCTCATGCTTCCTCCGCGTAGGCCAGCGTGCGATCGGGCGGGATGTGCAGGCGCACGCGGTCGCCCGGTTGAAACACGCCGCCCAGGCGCACGAACAGCTCGCCGATGGGGCTGTCCACGATCAGCAGCGAGGTGCGGCCGCCAAATTCCATGGCCTTCACGGTCGCATCGAAGGCGTTGTCGTTGCCGGCCGCGGCCAGCTCGAAGTCATCGGGCCGCATGGCCACCGCCACCTCGCGCGTGCCGGCCGGCACCGCCATGGCCGTGCCTTGCAGCGCCACGCCCTGCGACTGCACGGTGATCCGGTCGTGATCGAGCGCCGTCACCGCAAACGGCAGCACATTGCGATAACCCATGAAGCGCGCCACGTGCAGGTTGCAGGGGCTGCCGTAGACCTCGCGCGGGGTGCCGATCTGCTGGGCGCTGCCGGCGCGCATGACCACGATGCGGTCGGCCATGGACAGGGCCTCGTCCTGGTCGTGCGTGACGTAGACCGTGGACAGCTGGAGCGCGCCGTGGATGCGGCGGATCTCGGCGCGCATCTCGATGCGCAGCTTGGCGTCCAGGTTGGACAGCGGCTCGTCCATCAGGATCACGGGCGGCTCGATCACGATGGCGCGCGCAATGGCCACGCGCTGCTGCTGGCCGCCCGAGAGCTGGCCGGGCAGCTTCTTGGCATGGCCCTCCAGCTGCACCAGCGCCAGCGCCTCGGCCACGCGCTGCGCCGCATCGGCCTTGGGCGTGCCGCGCATGCGCAGGCCAAAGCCGACGTTGTCCTGCACGCTCATGTGCGGGAAGAGGGCGTAGTTCTGGAACACCATGCCGAAGCCCCGCCGTTCGGGCGGCAGGGTGTCGATGCGCGTGTCGTCCAGCCAGATGCGGCCCGAGCTGAGGTCCGTCAGGCCCGCCAGGCAATTGAGCGCGGTGGACTTGCCACAGCCCGAGGGCCCCAGCAGGGCGACGAACTCGCCGCGCTGGATGTCCAGGTGCAGGTCGGCCAGCGCGGCCACGGTGGCGCCCGAGGCGGTGGGGTAGGCACGCCCGACGCCGTCCAGGCGCAGTTGCTTGAAGCTGGAGTTCATGGTGCGTTCGGCCCGGTGCGAGCGCTTATTTCTTCAGGGCCCCGACCTCGTCGTCCCACTTCTTGAACGCGGTCACCATGGCCTTGGCGTCCAGCGGCACGGCGCTCGGGCGGTCGGCCGTCATCTTGGCGTATTCGGGGCGGCCGAATTTCTCGATGACTTCCTGGCTCTCCTTGGGCGCGGCCGACAGCGGCACGTTGGCAATCGCCGGGCCGGGATAGAAGTAGCCCGCGTCATAGGTCATGGCCTGCTGCTTGGGTTGCAGCATGAAGGCCATCAGCTTGAACAGCACCTTCTGCTTGTCGGCCGAAACGCCCTTGGGGATCACCATGTAGTGCGCGTCGGTCACCCAGGTGAAGTCGTTGAAGGCCTGCACCTTGAAGTCCGCCGGCACGATGCCCAGGGCGCGCGGGTTGATGTCCCAGCCCGTCACCGTCACCGTCATGTCGCGCCCGCCCTGGCCCAGCTCCTTCATGATGGCCGAGGTGCCGCCCGGGTAGTAGGGCACGCAGGTGTTCAGCTCTTTCAAGAACTTCCAGGTGTTGTCCCAGCCCTTGACCGGGTCGTAGGGGTCCTTGTCCTTCAGCAGGTAGGGCAGGCCCATCAAAAAGGCGCGCCCGGGGCCCGAGTTGGCTGGGCGCGCGTACAAAAACTTGCCCGGGTTGGCCTTGCACCAGGCGAGCAGTTCGGCCGGCGTCTTGGGCGGGTTGGGCACCGCCTTGGGGTTGTACTCGAGCAGCGGGCCGCCCTGCATGAAGCTCACCTCCAGCCCATAGCCCTGGGCCAGCTGCTGCATCTTGGCTGCCGCCGGGTGGTACTTGTCGGTGTCGGCCTTGAACACGCTGTCGTGGTCGGGCAGGAGCTTGAGCCACAGGCCCTGCTCGATGCCGGCGGCCAGCGCGTCGGTGCCGGTCAGCACCAGGTCGATGTCGGCGCGCCCGGCCGCCTGCATGGCCTTGATCTTGCCGGGGATCTGCGGCGCGGGGGCGTTGGTGAAGGTCATGCTCGACACCAAATCCGGGTTCTGGTCGCGAAACGCCTCCAGCGCCTTTTGCGTCACGGCCAGGTTGCCGGCCACGTCCACGATGTTCAGCGTGACCGGCGCGGCCTGCGCCAGCGCGGCGGCGCCCGCCAGGGCCGCGGCGCCGGCCAGCCGGGACAGCCGTTGCCAGCCGGGAATGCGGGGAGTGCTTTTCATGTCATGTCTCCTGGTGTCTTCAAAAGGCTCGATGCGGCCCGTGATGGTGCGATCAAAGAGGGATTCTTGCAACAGCATCGTTTCTCGTCCAAGATAAAGATTGGCGCGATTGATGCTCAAATTAAATGCATGTTTGAATTGAACCACCTGCGCTGCTTCGTGGCCGTGGCCGAAGAGCTCAACTTCGGCCGCGCCGCCGCGCGCCTGAACATGACGCAGCCGCCGCTGTCGCGCCAGATCCAGCTGCTGGAGCACCACGTGGGCACCCGCCTGCTGGAGCGCAGCAGCCGCATGGTGCGCCTGACGGCCGCCGGGCGCGGCTTTTTGCCGGAGGCCGCGCGCATCCTGCGCCTGGCCGACGAGGCGGCGCTGACCGCGCGCCGCATGGCGGCCGGCACGGCCGGGTCGCTGGCGGTGGGCTTTACCGCGTCGGTGGGCTATCGCCTGTTGCCGCTGCTGGTCAAGCAACTGCGCGCGCATTGCCCCGGCCTGCACCTGACGCTGCGCGAGATGGTGAGCAGTGCGCAGCTGGAGGCGCTGGACGCGCGCCAGATCGACCTGGGCCTGTTGCGCCCGCCCGCCCTGCACGGCGATCTGGTGACGCTGCCCTGCCTGAGCGAGCCGCTGGTGCTGGCGCTGCCCGAGGCGTCGGCGCGCGACTGGCCGCGCCAGCCCACGCTCAAGTCACTGCATCGCCAGCCGTTCCTGACCTACTCGCCGTTCGAGGCGCGGTATTTCCACCACCTGGTGGACGGCCTGCTCGAGCGCGCCGGCGTGGCGCCCGACATCGTCGAGCACGTGACGCAAATCCATTCGATGCTGGCGCTGGTGCGCGCCGGCTTGGGCGTGGCCCTGGTGCCCGAAAGCGCGTCCATGCTGCGCCCCGAAGGCGTGGTCTACCGGCCGATCCGCACCACGCCGGCGTGCCCGGTCAGCCTGCTGCTGGCCTGGCGCAAGGACAACGACAACCCGGTGCTGGCCTCGGTCAGCGCCAGCCTGCCGACGTGGATGTCGGGCGCCGGTCAGGCGTGAGCGGGCCGATGATGCCCGCGGCTCGGGCGCAGGGCGCTATCGCGTTCGTAGCGGCGCAGTCCCAGCCCATCGGTCGAGATGTCGGGCCGGTGGCCCAGCGTCAGGTCCGCCACCAGCTTGCCCGAACCGGCCGCCATGGTCCAGCCCAGGGTGCCGTGGCCGGTGTTGATCAGCAGATTGGCCAGGCGCGTGGCGCCCACGATGGGGGTGCTGTCGGGCGTCATGGGGCGCAGGCCGGTCCAGAACGTCGCTGCAGGCAGGTCGCCACCGCCGTCGAACAGGCCGCGTGTGACGTGCTCCAGCGTGGCGCGGCGCGCCGGGTTCAGGCGCAGGTCGAACCCGCCCAGCTCGGCCATGCCGCCCACGCGGATGCGCTCGTCGAAGCGCGTGATGGCGACCTTGTAGGTCTCGTCCATCACGGTCGAGCGCGGCGCGCGCGCTTCGTCCACCAGCGGCACGGTGAGCGAGTAGCCCTTGACCGGGTACACCGGCAGGTCCAGTCCCAGCGGCTCCAGCAGCGCGCGCGAGTAGCTGCCCAGCGCCAGCACGTAGCGGTCGGCGGTCAGCGTCTCGCCGGTCTCGCCGGCCAGCTTCACGCCGCTGATCTGGCCAGCGCGCTGCTCAAGCGCGGCAATCTGCACGCCAAAGCGGAACTGCACGCCCAGCGCGCGTGCCTTCTCGGCCAGCTCGGTGGAGAAGCGCTGGCAATCGCCGGTCTCGTCGCCCGGCAGGTGCAGGCCGCCGACCAGGCCCTTGGCGTGGGCCAGGGCGGGTTCGTACTCGGCCAGCGCGCTCGCGTCCTGCATCATGCGGAAGGGCACGCCGCATTCTTGGAGCACCGCGGTGTCGCGCTGCGCCGCCTGCATTTGCGTGGCGGTGCGAAACACCTGCAACGTGCCCAGGGTGCGCTGCTCGTACTCGATGCCCGTCTCGGCGCGCAAGGCCCGCAGGCAGTCGCGGCTGTATTCGGCCAGGCGCGTCATGCGCTCCTTGTTGACGGCGTAGCGCGCGCTGGTGCAGTTGCGCAGCATGGCAGCCATCCAGCGCAGCTGGAACATGCTGCCGTCCAGGCGAATGGCCAGCGGCGCGTGTTTTTGAAACATCCACTTGAGGGCCTTCAGCGGAATGCCGGGCGCGGCCCAGGGGGTGGAGTAGCCGGGCGAAACCTGGCCGGCGTTGGCAAAGCTGGTTTCCAGCGCGACGCCGCTTTCGCGCTCGAGCACCGTGACGTCGGCGCCGGCGCGCGCCAGGTAATACGCGGTGCTGACACCAATCACGCCGCCGCCCAGAACGATGACTTTCATGACCGTCTCCATAGCCCTTTGTTCGATACGGGCAGTTTACGGAGCCGTCACCGGTGAAAGCCACCGAAATACGTTGGCAGGAGTGCTGGTTTCAGCAAAAATCACTGTCAATGATCCGCTGTGGAGTGAAATGATGGACTTTGACCGAATCGACCGCAAAATCCTCGAAGAATTGCAGCGCGAGGGCCGCCTGTCGATGACCGAGCTGGCCGAACGCGTGAGCCTGTCGGTGTCGCCCTGCACCGAGCGCGTGCGCCGGCTGGAGCGCTCGGGCGTCATCCTGGGCTATCACGCGCGCGTCAACCCCGAGGCGCTGGGGCGCGGCCTGCTGGTGTTTGTCGAGCTGACGCTGGCCTCCAAGTCGGCCGACGTGTTCGACGCCGTGCGCCAAGCCTTGCTGCTGGAGCCGCGCGTGCTCGAGTGCCACCTGATCTCGGGCAGCTTCGACTACCTGGTCAAGGCGCGCCTGTCGGCCATGCGCGAATACCGCGACCTGCTGGGCCAGATCCTGCGCCAGATCCCGGTGCCGGCGCAGAGCAACAGCTATGTGGTGATGGAGGAGGTCAAGGAAAGCCTGGTGCTGCCCGTGGGGCTGTGAGCGGGCACTTATCCGCCATGGGGAGGCACACGGAAGTTTTCGGTGATTCGACGCTCTGCCCGTGCCAGCATGGCAGCGGCGCGCTTCAGCCAGCAGCGGATCAGCGAGCCGGTTTGCTTCGCTGCGAGATGTGTGCCTTGCTGCGGCGCATTGACGGGCGAGTCATGGGGGGCGATGGGATGGACTGGATGGGGCATGGACAGCGATGCTCGTGCTCCGCCTATCATCTGTAAAGTTGAATTAAATGAACAGAAAATTCAGCAATTCTGATGCGTAACCTCAATCTCGACCAGCTGCAGACGCTGATTGCCATCGCCGAGCTGGGCACCTTTGCCGCGGCGGCGCAGGCGCTGCATCTGGCGCCGCCCACCGTCAGCCTGCACATCAAGGAATTGGAGTCGCGCCTGCGGGCCGATCTGGTCGTGCGTGGCCGGCGCCAGGCCGAACTGACGCCGGCCGGCGAAGCCCTGGTGCAGGAAGGGCGCAAGCTGCTGGCGGCCAGCGACGACCTGATCGAGCGGGTGCGCCGGCGCGCCACGGGGCTTGAGGGCCGGGTGCGCGTGGGCGTCTCGGCCGGCGTCAGCACCCGCCTGCTGCCCCTGATGCTGGAGGCGTTGAGCCGGCACAGCCCGGGGGTGGAAGTCAGGCTGGAGGCCGTGGGCTCGGCTGATGCCATGCAGCGCCTGCGGGCCGGCACGCTGGACGTCGCCATCGTGGCCAGCCCGCAGCCTGCCGTCGCCGAGGTGCGCCTCACGCCCTGGCGCAACGATGCCATGGTGGCGCTGCTGCCCGCCGCCTGGGAGGCACCGCCGGTGGTCACCCCCGAGTGGCTGGCCGAGCGCCGCTGGGCTTCCTTCGCGCCGGCCACGCAGATGCACGGCCTGATCGCGGCCTGGTTTGGCCAGGCGGGATTTCATCCCCGCCCCTTCCTGACGCTGAGTTACCCGGGCGCGCTCAAAAGCCTGGCGGAGGTCAGCCAGAGCGCCGCCCTGCTGCCACGGGAAGAAGTGCAAGACCTGCAGGATTCACCGAACGTGCAGATACGCCCTTTGCAGCCCACGCTGATGCGCCCGATGGCCGTGGCGCACCGGCATTCCTCAACCGCCAACAAGGCCGTTGCCAGCGTGCTGCAGGTGTTGGCCGAATTCGCCGCTTGACTCCTCCTGTCGGGCGGCGGTGTGCGCGGGTCTTGCCTGGCCTCGCGTGGACCCCGGACCTCGCACTGACAGATCGATCCGCCGCGCCACTTTCTAGAATCGGCGCATGACCCACCCGGACGCCGCCACCGTTCACATCATCGACGACGACCCCAGCGTGCGCGAGGCCACGGCCTGGCTGCTGCGCACGCGCCGGCTGCTGTCGCAGGCGCACGCCAGCGCCGCGGCCTTCGAGCAGGCGCTGGTCGCGGCCGAGCCGGTCACGCCCGGCTGCATTCTGCTGGACGTGCGCATGCCCGTCACCAGCGGCCTGACGCTGTTCGACCGCCTGCTGGCGCGCGGCCTGCCCGAGTTGTGGCCGGTGATTTTTTTGACCGGCCACGCCGATGTGCCGACGGCGGTGGACACCGTCAAGCGCGGGGCTTTCGACTTTTGCGAGAAGCCCTTTTCCGACAACGCGCTGGTCGACCGTGTCGAGCAGGCGCTGGCCCTGTCGCGCGAGCGGCTGGCGCAACGCGCCGCCCGCCGCGTGGTGCAGACGCGCGTGGACGAGTTGACCGAGCGTGAAAGAGCGGTGATGGAGCGCGTGGCCGGCGGCCTGGCCAACAAGCAGATCGCCGACGAGCTGAACATCAGCGTGCGCACCGTGGAAGTGCATCGCGCCCGGGTGTTCGAGAAGATGGATGTCAAGTCGGCCGTCGAGTTGACCAATTTACTGCAAAAACAATAGCTGCCTGCGCTCTTGGCAAGCGCGCCACGGGCCGATTCGACTTGAATCGGCCCACGGCCCGCGGCCCGCGGCCCACGACCTACTCCTGCGCCTGATCCCGAATCGCCCACTCCACCAGGCGGTCCAGCGCCGGCCGTGCGGCCTGCGCGTTGGCGCTGTTGACCAGGCCCACCACCGCGTAGATCTGGCCCGATCGGCCCCAGGCATAGCCGGCGATCGCCGTCACGTCGCGCAGGGTGCCGGTCTTCAGGCGGGCGTTGCCGATGGCCTCCGAGCCGGGGCTGCGCTCGGCCAGCCGGCGCAGGGTGCCGCTCACGCCCGCCACGGGCAGCGAGCGCTGGAACACCTCGGCATTCGGCCCGGCCGCGGCCTGCTGCAGCAGCGCCACCAGCGAGGCCGCGGTGACACGCCCTTCGCGCGACAGACCCGAGCCGTTGTCGATCACCGGCGTGGCGCGCAGCCCGAAGCGCCCGCGCCACCAGCGCTTGAAGGTGTTGGCGGATTCGGCAAAGCTGCCGCGCCCGTCGCCCGCGGCCGACAGCGTGAGAAACAGCTGCTGCGCCATCACGTTGTTGGAGTACAGGTTGATGTCATGCACGATCTCGCCCAGCGGCAGCGACAGGCCCGTCACCAGCGGCTGGCCTCGAACCGCCTGCTTCTGCCATTTCGCCTGGCCGCTCAGGCGCCCGCCCGCGGCGCGCCACATGCCCTCGATCACGCGCGGGGCGTAGCCGTCCGGATCGGGGTAGGCCAGGGCCCAGCTTTGCTCGCCGCAGCGCGCGGGATAGCGGCCCTTGAAACGCGGCGCGTCCGCGTCGCTGAAGTCGATGGCCAGCTGGGCCTTCCAGTCGCCGCACGCCCCGCCGCTGGTGGGCACCGCCGCCGGCAGCTTGACGCCGGCGATCGGCGGCTCCACCGCCACCTGCGCGGACCGGCGCTTGGGCTCGGGCTTGAAGTGAAACACCAGCGCCTTGAAGTTGACCAGCAGCCCGTCGGGCCCGGCGTTGTAGGGGCGCAGCGGGTCGTCGTCAAACGCGGCGGGGTCGTGCGGCGGCAGCTTGAACACGCTGCGGTCCAGCAGGATGTCGCCCTCGATGGACGTCACGCCCTTGGCGCGGATGGCGTCGATCAAATCGGCCAGGCGCTCGCGCACCAGCTTGGGGTCGCCGCTGCCCTGGATCAGCAGGTTGCCGTGCAACACGCCGTCCTTGACGGGGCCCTGGGCGTAGACGCGCGTCTTCCAGAAATAGCCCGGGCCCAGCAGGTCCAGCCCGGCGTAGGTGGTCACCACCTTCATGACCGACGCCGGGTTCATCGGCGCGTCGGGCCGCCACGCCAGGCGCGGTGCGGGCAGCGGCTGCGGCGCGGGGCTGGGGTTGGCTTCGCCGCCGGGGTTGACGGGCTCGGGGGCGCGGCTGACGGTGCCCGGTGGCGGCGGCAGCGGGGCCACCACCATGGCCACGCTGGATTCGGGCACGCCGGCACGCGCCAGCGCCTGGGCCACCTCGGCCGGCAGGCCCTGGGCACCCACGGGGGCCCAGCCCAGCGTGCAGCCCAGCGCGACCCAGACCCTTGCATGCCGCAACGTTTGCATGGGTGCGCAGTGTAGGCCCACGACGCCCCCGATCGGACAATGCCGCATACACTTTGCCGAATCGACGCCGAACGCCGAACGCCGAACGCCGAATCAAGGCGCGGTCGTGATTTCTGGAGACATGCCCCATGAACGCCCCCCTGCCCGAAGCCATCCGCCAAGCGCTCGAGACCGTCACGCTCGACGACAAATACACGCTCGACCATGGCCGCGCCTTCATGAGCGGCATTCAGGCCCTGGTCAAGCTGCCCATGCTGCAACGCCAGCGCGATGCGGCCGTGGGCAAGAACACGGCCGGCTTCATCAGCGGCTACCGCGGCTCGCCGCTGGGCGGCTACGACCAGGCGCTGTGGGCGGCCAAGAAGCACCTGCAGGCGCAGAACATCGTGTTTCAGCCCGGCGTGAACGAAGAGCTGGCCGCCACGGCCATCTGGGGCACGCAGCAGCTGGGTTTTGCGCCGCCGGGCAGCAACCGTTTTGATGGCGTGTTCGGCATCTGGTATGGCAAGGGGCCGGGGGTGGACCGCTGCTCGGATGTGTTCAAGCACGCCAACATGGCCGGTACCACGCCCTGGGGCGGCGTGATCGCGGTGGCGGGCGACGACCACATCGCCAAGAGCAGTACCGCCGCGCACCAGAGCGACCACATCTTCGAGGCCTGCGGCTTTCCGGTGTTCTTCCCGGCCAGCGTGCAGGACATCCTGGACATGGGCGTGCATGCCTTTGCGCTGAGCCGCTACGCGGGCGTGTGGTCGGGCATGAAGACGATTCAGGAGGTGGTCGAGTCCAGCGCCACCGCCCTGATCGACCCCGAGCGCGTGCAAATCCAGGTTCCCACCGACTTCGAGATGCCGCCCGGCGGCGTGCACATCCGCTGGCCCGACGCCGCCCTGCCGCAGGAGGAGCGCCTGTTCAACTGGAAGTGGTACGCCGCGCTGGCCTACATCCGCGCCAACGGGCTGAACCGCAACGTCATCGAGGGGCCTCAAGATCGCTTCGGCATCATCGCCAGCGGCAAGGCGTACAACGACACGCGCCAGGCGCTGCTGGACCTGGGGCTGGACGATGCGACCTGCCGCCAGCTCGGCATTCGCCTGCACAAGGTGGGCGTGGTGTGGCCGCTGGAGCCGCAGGCCACGCGCCGCTTCGCCACCGGCCTGAAGGAAATTCTGGTGGTCGAGGAAAAGCGCCAGGTGATCGAGTACCAGCTCAAGGAAGAGCTCTACAACTGGCGCGCCGACGTGCGCCCCAACGTGGTGGGCAAGTTCCGCAGCGGCGGCGAGGGCGACATGACGGGCGGCGAATGGTCGCGCACCAACCCCACGGCCAACGTGCTGCTGCGCGCCACGGCCGATTTGACGCCGGCGCTGATCGCGCGCGCCATTGCCGAGCGCCTGAAAAAGCTGGGGCTGGACGCCGACATGACGGCGCGCATCGACCGCCAGCTCACCATCCTGGACGGCGCGCAGCACACGCTGCAGGTGCTGAAAAGCGAAGGCAGCGGGGCGGACCGCCAGCCCTGGTTCTGCTCGGGCTGCCCGCACAACACCAGCACCCGGGTGCCCGACGGCTCGCGCGCCATGGCCGGCATCGGCTGCCACTTCATGGCGGTGTGGATGGACCGCGCCACCATCGGCTTCACCCAGATGGGCGGCGAAGGCGTGCCGTGGACGGGGCAGCAGCCCTTCAGCAACGAGAAGCACGTGTTTGCCAATCTGGGCGACGGCACTTACTACCACTCAGGCTCACTCGCGGTGCGGCAGTCGGTGGCCGCGGGCGCCAACATCACCTACAAGATTCTCTACAACGATGCCGTGGCCATGACTGGCGGGCAGCCGATTGGCGAGCGACCCGAGGGCCTGTCAGTGGTGCAGATCGCGCAGAACATGCGCGCCGAAGGGGCCAAGAAAATCACCGTCGTCACCGACGAGCCGGCGAAATATGAGGGCGCGCGCGCCAAAGGGTTGCCCGAGGGCATCGCCATCGAGCACCGCGACCGGCTGGACGCCATCCAGCGCGAGTTTCGCGAGATCGAGGGCACCACGGTCATCATCTACGACCAGACCTGCGCCACCGAAAAGCGCCGCCGCCGCAAGCGCGGCACCATGGTCGACCCGGCCGTGCGCGTGCTGATCAACGAGCTGGTGTGCGAGGGCTGCGGCGATTGCAGCGTGAAAAGCAACTGCCTGTCGGTCGAGCCGCTGGAGACCGAGTTCGGCCGCAAGCGCACCATCAACCAGAGCACCTGCAACAAGGACATTTCCTGCGTCAAGGGTTTTTGCCCCAGCTTCATCACGGTGGAGGGCGGCAGCCTGAAGAAAAAGGCCAAGGCCAAGGCCAGCGTCTCGCCCTTCGAGCTGGGCGCGCTGCCCGAACCCGCGCTGCCGCCAGTCCAGCCCGGCGGCGCCTGGGGCATCGTGGTGGCGGGCGTGGGCGGCACGGGCGTCATCACCATCGGCCAGCTGCTGGGCATGGCCGCGCACATGGAGGGCAAGGGCATCGTCACGCAGGACGCGGCGGGCCTGGCGCAAAAGGGCGGCGCCACCTGGAGCCACGTGCTGATTGGCGGCACGCAAGACGACATTCGCACCACGCGCGTGAGTGCGGCGGCGGCCGACCTCATCATTGGCTGCGACCCGATCGTCGCCGTCAACCCCGAGACCGTCTCGCGCATGCGCGAGGGGCGCACGCACGTGGCGCTCAACGCCTACGCCGCGCCGACGGCCGCCTTCGTCAAGGACAGCGGTTGGCGCAACCCGGCCCAGCAATGCGTGGCCGACGTGCAGCGTGCCGTGGGCGAAGCCGGCGTGGCCGCGCTGGACGCCAACCTCATCGCCAGCAAGCTGATGGGCGACACGCTCTACGTCAACCCCATGCTGCTGGGCTATGCGTGGCAAAAGGGCTGGGTGCCGCTGTCGCGCGCCTCGCTCGTGCGCGCCATCGAGCTCAACAACGTGCAGGTGGACAACAACAAGGCTGCCTTCGAGTGGGGCCGACAGGCCGCGCACGCGCCCGAGCGGGTGAAGACCGCGCTGGCCAGCCTGGGCGAGCAGGTCATCCAGCTCAAGCCGCGCGAGACGCTCGAATCCATCATCGCGCGGCGCGTGGAGTTCTTGACCAGCTACCAGAACGCCACCTACGCCCAGCAATACCAGCGCTTCGTCGAGCAGGTGCGGCAGGCGGAAAGCGCTTTGGGCAAGACCGCCCTGAGCGAGGCGGTGGCGCGGGGCCTGTTCAAGCTGATGGCCTACAAGGACGAATACGAGGTGGCGCGCCTGCACAGCGACCCGCAGTTTCTGGCGCGCATCGAGGGCATGTTCGAGGGCGACTTCAAGCTGAATTACCACCTGGCGCCGCCGCTCTTGGCCAAGCGCAACGACAAGGGCGAGCTCATCAAGCAGAAATTCGGCTCCGGCATGCTGCGCAACTTCCGCATCCTGGCGCGGCTCAAGGGCCTGCGCGGCACGGCGCTGGATGTCTTTGGCCGGACCGAAGAGCGCCGCACCGAGCGCGCCCTGATTGGCGAATACCGCGCCAGCATCGAGCAAGTGCTCCAGTCGCTGAGTGCCGACAACCACGCCACGGCGCTGGAGATCGCCCGCATCCCCGAGCAGATCAAGGGCTATGGCCACGTGAAAGAGCGCAACCTGGCGGCCGCGCGCGAGCGCTGGGGCGCCTTGATGGCGCAGTACCGGGATGCGCCCCGGCCGAGCCGTGCCGTGGCTTGATGGAACGTCAAAACAGCCGGCAGGGCATGATGGACGGGCGGCAAAAGCTATCAATTTGATAGTTCCGCGGCGCGCCCCCCGGGCAGGTCCACGCATGCCAGCCATCCGGGACGCTGCGCGCCACCCGCGGCGGATGTAACCCAAAGAGCCGAAAGGCCGCAGAGCGGGCCAGCCCGGCGATCGCCGAGTCTTTTCCAAATAAGGTAT
>JAFEEB010000020.1:0-31276 GCA_018241325.1 Pseudomonadota bacterium
TGGTCAACATGAACGACTTTGGCGGCTACAACGAGGTGTGGGGCGAGTTCTTCGACTACGACGGCCCCACCCGCACCACGGTGGCGGTGCACCAGCTGCCGCACCCGCACCTGCTGATCGAGATCAAGGCCGTGGCCTACAAGCCGGTGCAGGCTTGACGGCCGCCCGATCAACCCGACAAGGAGAACTGCGATGAACCCCAAGTACGGACTGCCCAAGAACCTGATGGGCTGGGTCGAGCAAAACCACAGCCGCCTCAAGCCGCCGGTGTGCAACGCGGCGCTGTTCCCGGACGGCGACTACATCATCAACATGGTGGGCGGGGGCAACACCCGCACCGACTTTCACGACAACCCGACGGAAGAAATTTTTTATCAGCTGCGCGGCACGGCCTATCTGGATGTGTGGGACAACGGGCGCTTCGACCGCATCGACCTGAAGGAGGGCGACGTCTTCCTGCAGCCCCCGCACCTGCTGCACTCGCCGCAGCGCCCCGACCCGAACGGCCTGTGCCTGCTGGTGGAAAAGCCGCGCCCGCCCGGTGCGCAGGACGGCTTTCGCTGGTACTGCCCCCAATGCGCCACGCTGGTGTGGGAGATCCGGGTGCAGTTGCAAGACCTGGTCGCGGACCTGCCCAAGGCCTATGCGCAGTTCTACGCCACCAGCGACGCCGAGCGCACCTGCCCGCATTGCGGCACCGTGCACCCCGGCAAGGACTACGCCGCATGGCACGCGATTCGGCAGGCCCACGCATGATCGACATCCACTCGCACTTCTTCCCGCGCATCAGCCAAGCCGAGGCGCATGCCGTCGATGCCCAGCGCGCGCCCTGGCTGACGGTGGACGAAGGCGGCAAGACCGGCCAGATCATGCTGGGCGACAAGCCGTTTCGCCCGGTGCACGACGAGCTGTGGGACTCCGATGCGCGCGTGCGCGGGCTGGACACCGCCGGCATCGCCCTGCAAATCATCTGCGCCACGCCGGTGATGTTCGGCTACGCCTGGGAGGCGCCGCGCGCCGCCGACTGGGCCGCGCGCATGAACGAGAAGGCCGCCGCCTATTGCGCGCCGCACCCCACGCGGCTGCGCTGGCTGTCGCAAGTGGCGCTGCAAGACGTGAAGCTGGCCACGGCCGAAGCCGCGCGCGCGATGAAGGCCGGCGCGGTGGGCGTGCAGATCGGCAACCACATGGAAAAGAAGGACATGGACCACCCGGACATGGTGGACTTTCTGATCTTTTGCGCCGACCACGCCATCCCGGTCTTCGTCCATCCCTGGGACATGATGACCGACGGCCGCATGAAGAAATGGATGATGCCCTGGCTGGTGGCCATGCCGGCCGAGACGCAGCTGGGCATGCTGTCGCTGATCCTGTCGGGCGCGCTGGAGCGCATTCCCAAGTCGCTCAAGATCTGCTTTGCCCATGGCGGCGGCAGCTTTGCCTATACCCTGGGGCGGGTGGACAACGCCTGGAAGCACCGCGACATCGTGCGCCAGGACTGCCCCGAGCTGCCCTCCAGCTACGCGCGGCGCCTGTACACCGACAGCGCGGTGTTCGACCCCGGCGCGCTCAAGCTGCTGACCGAGGTGATGGGCACGGACCACGTGATGCTGGGCACCGACGCGCCGTTTCCGCTGGGCGAGCAGCAACCCGGCGCGCTGGTGCGCTCGTGCGACTTTCTGGGAGCCGAGGGGCAGCAGCGCATCCTGGGCGGCAACGCGCGCGAATTCTTCGGCCTGACGGCCTGAGTCCCAAGCTCAGCGTCGGCGCATGCGATCGCGCACGCGCCGCCACACGGGCAGCACCACCTCGCGCCACCAGCGCAGCAGGCCATAGGACAGTTGCACCTTCTCGTGGCCCACCGGCTGGTCGGCCGGCGCCGTGAACCACGCTGCCTTGGGGTAGGCCAGGTGCTGCGCCGGGTACACGCTGCGGTGGCCGACCATCAGGTAGGCCGACACGCAGGCCCCGGCCACGTACAGCGTGGAGCCGCCGCCGAACAGCTCCACCCCCATCAGCACCGCCGCCACCGGGGTGTTGGAGGCCGACGCGACAACCGCCACCAACCCGACCGCCGCGCCCTGCGCCGCGTCCATGCCCAGCAGCGGCGCCAGCGCACCGCCCAGCACCGCGCCGATGACGAACTGCGGCGTGACGATGCCGCCGTAAAAGCCCGAGCCCAGCGTGACGGCCACCAGCACGATCTTGAACAAAAAACCCAGCCAGGGCGTGGCCTGGCCCTGCAGCGCGCGCTCCATCACGGGCAGGGACAGGCCCATGTACTCGCGCGGCAGCACGGCCAGCAGCAGTGCCAGCACCACCCCGCCCAGCAGGGGCAGCAGCGGCGGCCAGAGCGCCAAGCGCCGCCCCAGCCAGGCAAAGCCCTGGCGCGCCAGGGTCAAGGCCTCGACGAACCACGAAGCCGCGACGCCGCACAACACGCCGATCAGCACGGTCTTGAGAAACAGCAGCTCGGTGAAGCTCGCGTCGAAGGCGATGTGATATTCGGGATAGGGCACGCCCCAGAAGCGGCTGACGACCAAGGCCGTGACTCCGGCGACGATGCCCGGAAACAAGAAATCGTGCCGGATGCGGCCGATGGCCAGCATCTCCACGCCGTAGATCGCCCCGGCGATCGGCGTGCCGAACACGCTGGCAAAGCCGGCACTGACGCCACACGCGACCAGGCGCTTGCGCAGTTCGGCGTTCAGGCGCAGCGCCTGCCCCAGCCCGGCGGCCACGCCGGCGCCGATGTGCGAGCACGGCCCTTCCTTGCCGGCCGAGCCGCCGCAGCCCAGGGTGATGAGCGCGGCCACCGGCTTGATCCACAGGGTGACGAAGGGCATGCGGCCTTGCTGCTCGTTGACGGCCGTGATCGGCTCGTCCTTCAGGCCGCTGGTGTTCAGCCGATAGCCGTAGTGCAGCAGCAGGCCGTTGGCCAAGCCCGCCGCCGGCAGCAGCGCCGCCAGCAGCGCCCAGGGCGCGCCGTACAGGCGCCCTTCGCTGGCAAACAACAGGCGCAGGAACACGCTGCACGCCGTGCCCACCAGCGCACCGGTGGCCATGGCCAGCACCAGCCACAGGGCAATGGTGGCCAGCATGACCAGGGGTTCGGCGGGGGACAGGCGGCGCATGGCGGGCGGTGGGCCGATCGGCCGCATCCGGCTTGGTGATTCTAAAAGCCGTGGCCGGTGCCCATGGCCACGGCGGCCTCGCACGCAGCGCCTGCGGCACCCACCGGCACGGTCCGGCAAATAACCCCATAATGCTCGGTCCCATTGGTTTGCACGTCACCGCCCCGCGCCACGAACGCCAGGGCGCGCACCGGCGATCATGAAAATTTCTTGCATCATCCCCCTGCAAGCGCGCCGCACCGTGGCGCCTGTCTTGACCACCCTGGGTCTTTCGCTCGCCCTCGCGCTGGCCGGCTGCGCCGCCGTCGGGCCCGACTTCAAGCCGCCGGATCTGCCGGCGGCCGCCCAAGGCGCCGACTACACCGCCACCCCGTTGCCGGCCCGAACGGCGCAAGCGCCCGTCGAAGGCGGCGCCGCGCAGCAATGGGTGGCGGGGGCCGACATTCCGGCGCAGTGGTGGAGCGTGTTCCAGTCCACGGCGCTGGACGCGCTGATTCGCGAGGCGCTGGCGCGCAGCCCCACGCTGGCCGCGGCCCAGGCCACGCTGCGCCAGGCGCAGGAAGGGCTGGCGGCCCAGCAAGGCAAGCTGGCACTGCCCAGCGTGGATGCGCAACTGGGCGCCCAGCGCGAGCGCGCCTCGGCCGTGCAGACGCAAAAGGCCGGCGGGCAGTTGCTGACACTGTTCAACGCCCAGGTCAACGTGTCCTACAACGTCGATCTGTTCGGCGGCGTGCGCCGCCAGCTGGAGGGCGCGCAGGCGCAGGTCGATGCGCAGCGCCTGCAGCTCGAGGCGACCCAGCTCATGCTGACCGGCAACCTGGTCACCACCGCCATCCGCGAGGCCGGCCTGCGCGCGCAAATCAAGGCCGCGCGCGAGGTGCTGCAAGCCCAGCAAGACCAGCTGGACATCCTGCAAAAGCAGTTCGACACCGGCGCCACGGCCCAGTCCGCGGTGCTGGCGCAGCAGGCGCAGGTGGCGCAAACGCAGGCCACGCTGCCGGCCCTGGACAAGGCACTGGCGCAAACGCGCCACCAGCTGGCGGTGTACGCCGGGCGCCTGCCCAGCGAGCCCGGCTTGCCCGAGTTCGCCCTGGCTGATCTGACACTGCCGCCGAGCCTGCCGCTGTCCCTGCCTTCCGAACTGGCGCGCCAGCGCCCCGACGTGCGCGCTGCCGAGGCGCTGTTGCACCAGGCCAGCGCCCAGGTGGGCGTGGCCACCGCCAACCTGTACCCGCAGATTCAGCTGAGCGCCAGCCTGGGCAGCACCGCGCTGACGGTGGGCGACCTGTTCAAGGGCCCGTGGGCGTTCTGGAGCCTGGCCGGCGGGCTGGTGCAGCCGCTGTTTCATGGCGATGCGCTGCAGGCCCAGCGCCGCGCGGCCGTCGCCGGCTTTGACGCCGCTGCCGCGCAGTACCAAGGCACGCTGCTGGTGGCCTTTCAAAACGTGGCCGACGCGCTGCGCGCCCTGCAGTTCGACGCCGACACGCTGGCCGCCCAGGCCCAGGCCGAGACCGCGGCGCGCCAGTCGCTGCAAATCAGCACCGCGCAATACCAGAACGGCGCCGTCAGCTACGTGCAATTGCTGAGCGCCCAACAGGCCTGGCTGCAAACGCACACCGCCCTGGCGCAAGCGCAGGCCGCGCGCTACGCCGACACGGCGGCGCTGTTTCAGGCGCTGGGCGGCGGCTGGTGGAACCCGGCCGCGCCACCCGAGGCCCCTGGCGCCGTCGTCTCGCAACAAAAATGATCGCGCCCGCGGGCGCAGGAGAACTCGACAATGACAAAGCGCATGCTGATCATGATCGGCGCGGTCATCGTGCTGATCGCGGCGCTGGCCGGAGGCAAGTACCTCCAGATCAAAAAGCTGATCGCCTCCATCCCCAAGCCGCAGCCGCAGACGGTCTCGACCATCGAGGTGCAGGCGCAGCCCTGGCAGTCGCAGCTCAAGTCCGTGGGCACGCTCAGCCCGGTGCGCGGCGCCGACCTGGCCAGCGAGGTGGCGGGGCTGGTGCGCAGCGTGCACTTCAAGTCGGGGCAGGACGTGAGCGCCGGCGCGCTGCTGGTGCAGCTCAGCGCCGACTCGGACGCCGCGCAGCTGCAGGCGCTGCAAGCGGCCGCCGACCAGGCCGAGACCGCCCTCAAGCGCGACCAGGCCCAGCTGGCGGTGCGCGCCGTCAGCCAGGCGCAGGTGGATGCCGACACCAACAACCTCAAGGCCGCGCGCGCGCAGGTGGCGCAGCAGGCGGCCAACGTGGCCAAGAAGGCGATCCGCGCGCCCTTCGCCGGCCGGCTGGGCATCACCGCGCTGCAGCCGGGCCAGTACGTGAACGCCGGCGCCACGCTGGTGACGCTGCAAACGCTGGACCCGATCCACGTGGACTTCAGCCTGCCCCAGCAGCAACTGGCCGGGCTGGCAGTGGGCCAGGCGGTGACGCTGGCGGTGGACGCCTTTGCCGGCCAGCGCTTTGCCGGCACCATCAACGCCATCAACCCCAAGGTGGACCCGGCCACGCGCAACGTGCAGGTGCAGGCCACGGTGGCCAACCCCCGGCGCGAGCTGCTGCCGGGCATGTTTGCCGACGTGCGCGTCAACCTGGGCGGCGAGCAGCCGCAGCTGACGCTGCCGCAAACGGCCCTCACCTACAACCCCTACGGCTCGACCGTGTTCGTGGTTGAAAAGGCCAGCGCGGTGCAGGCCCGGGCGGCGGCCTCCGCGGCTTCGGGGGCATCGGGCGCGGCGGCTGCGGCGGCGCCCGCGTCGGCGGCCTCGGCGGCCGATGGCGAGCAACTCCTCGCGCAGCAGGTGTTTGTCGAGACCGGCCCCACGCGCGGCGACCAGGTGGCCATCACCAAGGGCCTGACGGCCGGCCAGCAGGTGGTGACCAGCGGGCAGATCAAGCTGAAGAACGGCACGCCGGTGGTGGTGGACAACCGCGTGCAGCCGGCCAACAACCCCAGCCCGACGCCGCAAGAAAAGTAAGGGGCGGGCCATGAATTTCACCGACACCTTCATCCGCCGCCCCGTGCTGGCGATGGTGATCAGCCTGCTGCTGGTCGTGCTGGGGCTGCGCGCGGCCGGCAGCCTGCCCATCAACCAGTACCCCAAGACGCAAAACGCCGTGGTCACCGTCACCACGGCCTACTTCGGCGCCGACGCATCCACCGTCGCCGGATTCATCACGCAGCCGCTGGAGGCGGCCATCTCGCAGGCGCAGGGCATCGACTACCTGTCGTCCTCCAGCAGCCTGGGCGCGTCGGTCATCACCGCCACGCTGCGCCTGAACTACGACGCCAACCGCGCGCTGACCGAGATCAACACGCAGGTGGCCTCGGTGCGCAACCAGTTGCCGGCGCAAGCCCAGCAGCCGGTGCTGGCGGTGCAGACCGGGCAGACCACCGACGCGATGTACATCGGCTTCTACAGCGACGCCATGCCCAACAACAGCATCACCGACTACCTGGTGCGCGTGGTGCAGCCCAAGCTGAACTCCATCGAGGGCGTGCAGACCGCCGAAATCCTGGGCGCGCGCACCTTCGCCCTGCGCGCCTGGCTCGATGCATCGCGCATGGCCGCGATGGGCGTCACCGCCGCCGACGTGGCCGGCGCACTGACCGCCAACAACTACCTGGCAGCGGTGGGCCAGAGCAAGAACGACATGGTGACCGTGCCGCTGAACGCCAACACCTCGCTGCACAGCGTCGATGAGTTCAAGCAGCTGGCGATCAAGAGCGCGGGCGGCGCCATCGTGCGGCTGCAGGACGTGGCCAACGTGACGCTGGGCTCGGAGAACTACAACTTCAACGTGGCCTTCAACGGCGTGCGCTCGGTGTTCATCGGCATCAAGGTCGCGCCCGAGGCCAATATCCTCACCGTGGCCGACAGCGTGCGCAAGGCCTTTCCCGACTTGCAGGCGCAGCTGCCCGCGGGCCTGACGGGCAAGATCGTCTACGACTCGACGGACTTCATCAACAGCTCGATCACCGAGGTGGTCAAGACCCTGGTGGAGGCGCTGCTGATCGTCACCGTGGTGATCTACCTGTTTTTGGGCTCGCTGCGCGCGGTGCTGGTGCCGGTGATCGCCATGCCGCTGTCGCTGGTGGGCACCTTCTTCGTGATGCTGCTGCTGGGCTATTCGATCAACCTGCTGACGCTGCTGGCGCTGGTGCTGGCCATCGGCCTGGTGGTGGACGACGCGATCATCGTGGTCGAGAACGTGGACCGCCACATGCGCGAGGGCAAAACGCCCTTGCAGGCCGCGCTGATCGCCGCACGCGAGCTGGGCAGCCCCATCCTGGCGATGACGGTGGTGCTGGTGGCGGTGTACGTGCCGATCGGCTTTCAGGGCGGGCTGACCGGGGCGCTGTTCACCGAGTTCGCGTTCACCCTGGCCGGCGCGGTCACGGTGTCGGGCCTGGTGGCGCTGACGCTCTCGCCCATGATGTGCTCGCGCGTGTTCAAGCCCGAGCAGGACGCCGGCCGCTTCGCCACGCTGATCGAGCACACGTTCGAGCGCGTGCATGGCGGCTATTCGCGCCTGCTCACCAGCCTGCTCAAGACCTGGCCGGTGCTGATCGTGATGGGCGTGATCCTGATCGCCTGCCTGGGGATCATGTTCAAGATGTCCAAGTACGAGCTGGCGCCCGAGGAGGACCAGGGCATCGTGCTGGGCATGGTGCAAGGCCCGGCCACGGCCACCATCGACCAGATGCAGACCTACGCCGACCAGGTGTTCCAGCAGGCCAGGGCCATGCCCGAGTACGACCAGATGTTCCAGCTCACCGGTCAGCCCTCGCCCAACACCGGCATTGGCGGGGTGGTGCTCAAGCCCTGGGACCAGCGCACGCGCAGCGCGCACGAGGTGCAGATGGAGTTGCAGCAGCGCTGGGCCAAGATTGCCGGCGCACGCGTGGCGGCCTTCCAGTTTCCGCCGCTGCCGGGCTCGTCGGGCCTGCCGGTGCAGGTCGTCATCAAGACGACCGAGCCGTTCCAGAACCTCAACACGCTGGCGCAAAAGCTGATGGAAAAGGCGCAGGCCGACGGCAAGTTCTACTACATCGACGCCGACCTCAAGTACGACCTGCCGCAAGCCACGCTGGAGATCGACCGCGACAAGGCCGCCGCCCTGGGCATGACGCAGCAGGACGTGGGCAACGCGCTCACGGCCGCGCTGGGCGGCGGCTACGTCAACTATTTTTCCATCGCCGGGCGCTCCTACAAGGTCATTCCGCAGGTGCAGCAGGTGGACCGCCTGAACCCCTCGAACGTGCTGGACTTCTACATCAAGACCCCGGGCGGCCTGGTGCCGGCCAGCACCGTGGCCAGCCTCAAGCACTCGGTCGAGCCCGAGACCATCAACCACTTCCAGCAGCTCAATTCGGTCACCCTCTCCGGCGTGCCCAGCGGCTCGCAGGGCGACACGCTGCAATACCTGCGCGAGCAGATCGCGCAGCTCGCCCCCGGCGGCTATCAGGTGGACTACGCCGGCCCCTCGCGCCAGTTCGTGCAGGAGTCGGGCGGCTTTGCGCTGACCTTTGCCTTTGCGCTGATCGTGGTGTTTCTGGCGCTGGCTGCGCTGTTCGAGAGCTTTCGCGATCCGGTGGTGATCCTGGTGTCGGTGCCGATGGCGCTGTTCGGCGCGATGATCTTCGTGTTTCTCGGTTTTTCGTCGATGAACATCTACACCGAGGTCGGCCTGGTCACCCTGATGGGCCTGATCAGCAAGCACGGCATCCTGATCGTCGAGGTGGCCAACAGCTTGCAGCAAGAGGGCAAAAGCAAACTCGACGCCATCGTGCAGGCCGCCGGCGTGCGCCTGCGCCCCATCCTGATGACCACCGCCGCCATGGTGTTCGGCGTGGTGCCGCTGGTGATCGCCTCGGGCGCCGGCGCGGCCGGGCGCCAGGCCATGGGCATCGTGATCTTCACCGGCATGGCCATCGGCACCTTGTTCACGCTGTTCGTGGTGCCGGCGATGTACCTGTTTTTGGCCACGGACCGCAGCAAACAGCGGGCACCCCGAGGCAGCGACGCCGCCACTCTCGCCCCGGCGGACGAGGCGCCGCGCACAGCCTGACCGCACGCCGAGCGCACGCCCGGCTGCGCCCCAGCGCGCGCCGCTCAGGAGCCGAAGTCGACCAGGTCCCGCTCGCCGCGCTCCAAAGCGAGCAGCCAGGTCTTGCGCGGCAGACCGCCGCCATAGCCCGTCAGGCTGCCGTCGCTGCCGATCACGCGGTGGCAGGGCACGACGATGGACACCTTGTTGGCGCCATTGGCGGCGGCCACGGCGCGCACCGCCGTCGGGTGGCCGATGCCGCGCGCCTGCTCCCCATAGCTGCGCGTCTGGCCATACGGAATCTTGAGCAAGGCCTGCCACACCTGCTGTTGAAACGGCGTGCCCACCAGGTCGAGCGCCACGTCGAAGTGCGTGAGTTCGCCCTTGAAGTACGCCGCGATCTGCTCACCCAGCGCGCGCGTGCGCGCGTCCTCGCCCGGCACCGCCGCGGCCCCCGCGTGACGCTCCACGTCGCGCCACTCGCGTGACAGGCCCTTGGTGTCGATGCCGAATTCAAGCAGGCACAGGCCTTGGGGCGAAAACAGGGCAACCAGGTCGCCCAGGGGCGTGGGGTAGGTGTGTTGGATCAATGCAGGCATGGGAGCCGCCATCCTACGCCGCTCAATCCTCGATGCCCCGCTGCGCGGGCACGCCGGCCTTGAAGGCGTGCTTGACCAGCGTCATCTCGGTCACCGTGTCGGCCAGCTCGACCAGCTCGGGCGGGCAGCGCCGGCCCGTCAGGCACACGTGGACATCTTTCGGCCGCTCGCGCAGCGTGGCCAACACCTCGTCCAGCGGCAGCCAGCCGTAGATCAGCGGGTAGGTGATCTCGTCGAGCACGACCAGAAAGTGCTTGCCGTCCATGATGGCGGCACGCGCGCGCTCCCAGCCATCACGGGACAATTGAGCGCTGTGCTCCAGGTCCTTGCTCTTCCACGAAAAGCCGTCGCCCAAACCTTCGATGGGCAGGCCGATCTGCTCGAACATGCGGTGCTCGCCAAAGCGTGCCGTGGGCACCTTCATGAACTGGAAGATCCTGACCTGCTTGCCGTGCACGTGTTGCCGCCCAAAAGCGCGCAGCGCCAGGCCGAAGGCGGCCGTGCTCTTGCCCTTGCCGTCGCCGGTGTTCAAGATGACAAGGCCGCGGCGCTCGCCCTCGGGGCGCTCGTAGCGCCGCTCGGTGGGTGGGGTTTCAATCTGCATGCGTCAACTCCTGAACGTGGGGCAAGGCAATCCATTGACCTTGCACCGGGTGCACGGCGATGCGGCCGTCAAAGGCGGCCACCAGCGCGCGGTGGGTAACGGGGTCGTGACAGGGGCCGTGGTGCAGCACCCGGCCGGCTTTCACGATCAGCAGGTCGTCGGCCAGCAGCGCCATGGTCAGCTCGTGCAGCACGCTGACCACGGTGGCGCCTGCGCCCACCTGGGCGCGCACGGTGGCCAGCCAGTCGGCCTGGTGCGGCGGATCGAGGTGGGCCAGCGGCTCGTCCATCAGCAGCAGCGGGGCCTCGGTGGCCAGCACGCGCGCCAGCAGCACGCGCTGGCGCTCGCCGCCCGAAAGCTCGCCCAGGCGGCGTGCGCGCAAGTCCCACGCTTGCGTGGCACGCAGCGCCTGGGCCACAGCCGCATGATCGTGCTCGCTGGGCGCGGCCAGCCAGGCGCGGTGCGGCAGGCGGCCCAGCATGGCCACGTCCCAGGCCAGCAGGTCTTCACCGCCCGTCTCGGCCTGGCCCAGCCACGCCAGCTGCCGCGCGCGCTCGCGCGCCGGCCAGTCGTGCAGCGCGCGCCCCTGCAGCAGCACCTGGCCGTCGCTGGGCAGCAGGCCGGCCAGCACGCGCAGCAGGGTGGACTTGCCCGCGCCGTTGGGGCCGACGATGGCGCACCAGCGGCCCGCGGACAGTTGCAGGTCAACGTCGTGCAATATGGGGGTGTTTCCGATGCTGGCGCTTACCCCGTGCGTGCCAATAGCTATCTTTTGCATAGCGCGCAACATCTCAGTTGTCCATGGCGCTGCGCGCCACCCGCAAAGCATGAATCCCAAAGGACCGAAAGGCCGCGGAGCCGGCCATGCGCGCGATCGCCGTGGAAGGGCTTGGCCCGCGCACTGGCGATGCCCCCTGCAAGGGGGTGGGCGAAACATCGCGCAGCGAGTGGAGACTGGGGGTACTTCATGTCAGTTGTCCACGACGCTGCGCGCCACCCGCAAAGCGTGAATCCCAAAGAGTCGAATGGCCGCGGAGCAGGCCAAGCCAGCGATCGCCGTGGCCGGGGTCTCCCCGGTCACGGGCGATGCCCCCTGCAAGGGGGTGGGCGAAACATCGCGCAGCGAGTGGAGACTGGGGGTGTGCCATTTCACGCGCCCAGGCCGGCGCGCCGGTGCATCAGCCACAGCAGATACAGCCCACCCAGCACGGCCGTCAGCACCCCCACCGGCAGCTCCTGCGGCGCGATGACGAGGCGCGCTGCGATGTCGGCCAACATCAGCAGCAAGCCGCCCACCAGGGCCGACAACAGCACCAGCGGCCCGTGCGTGCTGCGTGCGCGCGCGCGCGCCAGGTGCGGCGCCACCAGGCCGACAAAGCCGATCAGCCCGGTCTGCGCCACGGCCGCGCCGGTGGCCAGCGCCAGCACGGCGATCAAGAGGGCGCGCAGCGGGGCCAGCGGCAGGCCCAGACTGCGCGCCGTGGCCTCCCCCAGGCTCAGGGCGTCGAGCACGCGCGCCAGCGCCCACGCGGCGGCCAGCAGCGGCACCAGCACGGCGGCCATCAGCGCGCAGGCGCCCCAGCCCACCATGCCGGTGATGCCCAGGGTAAAGCCCTGCATGGCCTGCAGCACGTCGGGCTGGGCCAGTTGCACCAGGTCGCGCACGGCGCCCAGCACAAAGCCGACGACGACGCCGGCCAGCAGCAGGCGCAGGGTTTGCTGCACGCCGCGCGCCAGCACCAGGGCCAGCAGCACGCCGCCCAGGGCACCGACAAAGGCCGCCCCCGTCATGCCCAGGCGCGCCAGCCACGGCGACGCCGCCTGCAGCAGCGCCACGCCACCCCCACCGGCCACCATGCTGCCGGTGCCCAGCGCGGCATAGGCCACGGCCACGGCCAGCGCCGCGCCCGAGGCGCTGCCCAGCAAAAACGGGTCGGCCAGCGGGTTGCGAAACAGGCCTTGCGCCACCGCCCCCGCCAGCCCCAGCAGCGCGCCGGCCAGCCAGGCGCCCAGGGTGCGCGGCAGGCGGATGTCCCACACGATCTGCCAGGCCACCGGGTCGTGGCGCGCGCGCAGCAGGCTGTCGAAGCCCGTGCTGCCCACGCTGGCGCCCCAGGCCAGACCCAGCAGCGACAGCGCCAGCAGGCCGGCCGCCAGCGCCCACGCGCGCGCGTCGGCGTGGGCTGGCGGCGTGCTCGTGTGGCCAGCGGAAGTGGGGGCCAGGGGGTTCTGCATGGATTCAGAAAAAAACAGCCGAACGCAGAGGCCGCAAAGGATTCACAGAGGACGCAAAAGAAACCCAGTCACCCATCCTTGATTTCATCTTTTGCGTTCTTTGCGTTTTTTTTGCGTCCGGTATTTTCATGGGCGCCTCATTTTTCCGCGGACAGGCGGTGTGCCGCGCAGTCGGCCATCAGGCGCGCGGCCTCGGGCATGCGCGGGCCGGGGCGCACCAGGATGTCGCGCTGCGCGGCGTCGAAGGCGCACACATGGCCCTGGCGCAGTGCGCGCAGTTGCGCCCAGCCCGGGCGGCGCGCCAGCTCGGCAGCGCCCTGCTGGCTGACCATGATGAGATCGGGGTCGGCGCGCACCACCCACTCGGGATTGATCTTGGGGTACGGCCCCAGGCTGGCATCGATGATGTTGACCAGGCCCAGGGCCGTGAGCAGCTCGTCGATGAAGGTGCCGCGCCCGGCGGCGTGGGGCGCCGCGTCCACCTCGTAGTACACGCGCTGGCCACGCGCGGCGGCGGGCACGGACTGGGCCGCGGCCTGCACGCCGGCGTCGATCTGGCGCAGCAGGGCGCCCGCCGCCTGGGGCTCGCGCAGCAACTCGCCCAGCCGTTCGGTCGCGCGCCGCATGCTGGCCAGGGTCTTGGGCTCCAGCGCCACCACCCGCAGGCCCAGCGCGCGCAGACGAAGGGCCGCGCGCGAGGAGGTGGCCATCAGCACTACGTCGGGCTTGAGGGCCACCACGGCTTCGATGCTCGGGTCCAGCCCGCCGCCCACCTGGGGCAGCTTTTGCACGGCGGCCGGCCAGTTGGAATAGCGATCGACGCCCACCAGGCGGTCGCAGGCGCCGAGCGCGCAGACGGTTTCGGTGAGCGAAGGCAGCAGGCTGACGATGCGCGCGGGCGGGGCGTCGAAGCGCGTGGTCTGGCCGGCGTCGTCGTGGATTTCAAAGGCGTGCGCACTGCCGAGTGCCAACAGGGCCAACAGGGCCAACACACTCAGCCCGACCCGAGTCCACGCATTCTTGCTCCCTCTCCCGCGTGCGAGAGAGCGTTGGGGTGAGGGTGCGCGCGGTGACGAGGGATGCGTCGCTGCCCTCACCCCCGCCCTCTCCCAGAGGGAGAGGGAGATTCCTTGGAGCGCACGCGCCGCGTGCCGCAGGACAAGCCAGGATTTCATGCAACACCCTTCACGGTCAGCGGCAGCCCCGCCACCATCAGCGTCACCCGCTCGCAGGCCGCGGCCACCTGCTGGTTGAGCTGGCCCAGCGCATCGACGAAGGCGCGCACCTCGCGGCCCAGCGGGATCACGCCCAGGCCGATCTCGTTGCCCACCAGCACGAGCGGGCCGGGGCAGCGTTCGATTGCTTCTAAAAACATAGCTGTTTGCGCTGACTGGGAGCGCGCCGGAGCTTCGTTCGACTCCGAACCTTCCATGCGCATGAGCGGCATGAGCTGCTGCGTCAGCCACAGCGTCAGGCAATCGACGATGCGCAGGGTCTCGGCCCCGCCCGCGCCGGCAATGGCCGCGGCCACGTCGTGGGGTGCCTCGATCATGGCCAGGCCCGGCACGCGCTCGGCGCGCTCGCGCTGGTGACGGGCGATGCGCGCGCGCATCTCGGCATCCATCGGCCGGGCGGTGGCGATCAGCACGGCGCGGTGCGCAGCGCCCTGCGCCAGCCAGGCGGCGGCCAGGCTTTCGGCGCGGCGCGACTTGCCGCTCTTCTGGCCGCCCAGGATGAACTCGCTGCGGGCGATGGCCAAACGCTCAGGCATGCCGGTCCATCCATTGCGTCACGATGCGGTGCAGCGCGTCGGCGCCATCGGTCAGCGCGGCCGGGCCGGGTTGCAGGATCTCGGGCGACTTGATCTCGAACAACTGGCCATCGCGCACGGCGGGCACGTCCTGCCAGCCGGCGCGCGCGGCCACCTGCTCGGCGCGAAACTTCTTGCCGCACCACGATCCGATGATGATGTCGGGTGCGCGCCGCACCACCTCCAGCGGGTCGGCAATGATGCGGCCCTTGGCCAGCGGCTGGGCTGCCATCTCGGCAAAGCAATCCTCGCCGCCGGCGATGTCGATCAGCTCCGACACCCAGCGGATGCCGCTGATCTGCGGCTCGTCCCATTCCTCAAAGTACACGCGCGGGCGCCGCAGCCCTTGAGTCAAACGGGCCTGCACCGCTTGCTGCATCTGCGCCAGCCGCTCCCGAAATTGCAGCAAGCAGGCGCGCCCACGCTCTTGCGCCCCCACCAGCGCCGCCACCTGGTCGAGCACGCCGAAGATCTCGGCCACGCTGCGCTGGTTGAACACCATCACCGGCACGCCGGCGCGAATCAGCGCGGCGGCAATGTCGGCCTGGATGTCGGAAAAGCCCAGCACCAGGTCGGGCCGCAGGGCCACGATCTGCTCGATGCGCGCGCTGGTGAAGGCGCTGACCTTGGGCTTTTCCTGCCGCGCGCGGCGCGGGCGCACGGTGAAGCCGCTGATGCCGACGATGCGCCGCTCTTCGCCCAGCAGGTAGAGCCACTCGGTGGTTTCTTCCGTCAGGCAGACGATGCGCTCGGGGCCCGTGAGCGCCGCCGGCAACCACGATGCTTCTGTATTCATAGCTGCTTGCGCCCGTCAGGCAAGCGCTGCGGGCATGAATCGTTTGAAAACAGCGTGGCCGTGGCCGGCAGGCTGGACGCAAACCACGCATGAAAGTAGCTGGCGCGCACGGCCCCTTGCGCATACACCGCCTCGCCCTGCGCCCGCGCGCTGCCGGGCGCGGGCGTGGTGCAGGCCAGCGGCGCCAGCGGCGTCTCGCAGGCCGAAAAATGAAAGCTGTGGCCGCGCAGCGCGGGCACTCCGTCGGCCGCTGCCCAAGACTGCATGCCCAGGCCCATCAGCCGGCCCTGCATGCGCACGCGCCCGGGCAGCAGGCCCCACATCGGGTGCACGGCGCCGTCGCGCGTAAGCAGCTCGTCGAACAGGCACATCATGCCGCCGCACTCGGCCCACACGGGCCGTCCGACCTGCGCGTGGGCCTGCAGCTGGGCGCGCAGGTCGGTGCGCGCGGCCAGGGCGCTGGCGTGCAGCTCGGGGTAGCCGCCGGGCAGCCACAGCGCGTCGCAGGCGGGCAGCGCGTCACCGGCCAGCGGCGAGAACAACACCACCCGCGCACCCAGCGCCTGCAGGCACTCGAGGTTGGCCGGGTAGACAAAGGCAAAGGCCGCATCGCGCGCCACGGCCACGGTGCGGCCAGCCAGCAGCGCCGGCGCCGCCGGGGCGGTGGCCGGGGCAGCAAAGGCCACGCTCCAGCGCGCGCGCCAGTCGGCAAGCGTCATGGCGCCCAGTGGCGTGGCGGCCAGCGCGTCGGCCGCCGCGTCCAGCCGCGCCAGCGCGGGGGCGTGGCCCAACTCGTGCGCGGCGATCAGGCCCAGATGCCGCTCGGGCAGGTGCATCGCCTCGCTGCGCGGCAGCGCGCCCAGCCAGTGCGCCGGCTCATCCAGCGACTGGCGCAGCAGCGCCGCATGGCCTTCGCCGGCCACGCCGTTGGCGAGCACACCGGCCCAGGGCAAGGCGCCGGCGCTCTCGCTTTTGTAGTGCTTCAGGCCGTGGGCAATGGCGCCCAGCGTTTGCGCCATGGCGCCGGCCTGAATCACGGCCAGCACCGGCAGGCCCAGGGCACGCGCCAGATCGGCGCTGCTGGGCGTGCCGTCGTGCAGGCCCATCACGCCCTCGACCAGGATCACGTCGGCCGCTTGCGCGGCGGCATGCAGGCGCGCGCGCGCATCCATCTCGCCCGTCATCCACAGGTCGAGCGAATGCACCGCGTGCCCGCTGGCCAGCTCATGCCAGAACGGGTCGAGAAAGTCCGGCCCGCACTTGAACACCCGCACCCGCGCGCCACGCCGCCTCAAGAGCCGCGCCAGCGCCGCCACCACCGTGGTCTTGCCCTGGCCCGAGGCCGGGGCCGACACCAGCAGCGCGGGGCAGCGCGGGTTCATCAGCGTCCCGTCCAGCGCAGGCCGACGAAGAAGCTGCGCGGCGGCGTGGCGTAGCCGCCGGCCAGCTGATAGGCCTTGTCGCCCAGGTTGTCGATGCGCGCCAGCAGGTCCCACTGGCGGGCGATGCGCGTGCTGGCGTACAGGTTGACCAGGCCGTAGCCGCCCAGGCGCTTGGTGTTGACCGCATTGTCCCAGCGGTGGCTGACGGCCTGCCACTCGGCGCCCAGCGTCCAGTTCAGGGAACCGGTGGCGACGCGCGTGTCGGCCGCCAGCTTGAGCAGGCGCTGCGCGCGCCGGGCCAGCAGATTGCCGGTGTCGGCATTCTTGGGCTGCTGCAAGTCCAGCGAGCCGCTCAGGTTGACGGCGCCCAGGCGGTGCGCGCCGGACAGCGTCACGCCCTGCAGCCTGGCGCGGCCGGCGTTTTCGTAGCAGCCGAACAGGCCGGCGCAGGGGCCGGGCGCGCCGAAGTTGATCAGGTTGGTCACGCGGTTGTGATAGGCCGTCACGCCGAACCGGCTGGCGCCCTGCGCCCAGTGCAGGCCCAGCTCGACGTTGCGGCTTTTCTCGGGTTGCAGGGCCGGCTGGCCGTATTCGGAAAAGCGCTGGTACAGCGTGGGCACGCGAAACGCGGTGCCCGCGGCCGCCGTCACGCGCCAGCCGGGCGCAAAGCCATAGCCGTAGGCCACGCCGCCGGTGGTCTGGCCGCCGAACTCGCTGTCGCGGTCGTGGCGCAGGTTGACTTGCAGCGTGTGCGGCCCGCCGGTGTAGCCATAGCCCAAGGCAATGCCGTCCTGATGGCGGCTGCGGTCGATGGGATCGTTCAGCAAATGGTCCTCGCGCCGCTCGAGCGCGGCGGTGAACAGATGATTGCCCTCGCGCCATTCGTTTTGCAGCAGGTAGTTGCGCAGCGTGGTCTTGGTGAGGTAGGGCGAGGGCAGCGTCTCGTAGCGCTGCTGCGACTGGTTGACCGACAGCCGGGTGCTGTAGTTCTTGCTCCACTGCGCCGACCACTGCGCGCCCAGCGTGCCCAGGCGGTTCAGGCCGTGGTCGTCCAGGCCGTGGTCGTCCAGGCCGGGTGCAAAGCCGTCGTACTGGGCATCCATGTTGGTGTAGGTGCCCGTCAGGTCGATGCGGTGCTCCTTGTTCAGCTGCATGCCCAAGCGGCCACTGGTCGAGCTCTGGCGATAGCCGTCCAGGTCAGGGTTGGCGCCGGGCTTGGCGTTGTAGCCGCGGCTGACTTCGCGCGCGGCGCCCAGCGAATAGTCCAGCGCGCCGCTGGCGCCCGAAAACCCCGCCTCCAGCTTGCCGGTGCGGCGATTGCCCGCGCCCACGCCGACGTAGGGCGTGAACGGGCCCTCGCCCTTGCCGGTGAAGATCTGGATCACGCCGGCAATGGCGTCCGAGCCATACACCGCCGCCGCCGGGCCGCGCACGATCTCGATGCGCTCGACCTGCGACAGGCTGATGGCCTCCCAGGGCGCACCGCCGGTGGCCTGCGAATCCACGCGCACGCCGTCGATGTAGACCGCGGTAAAGCGCGTCTCGGCGCCCCGCAGGAACATGCTGGAGGCCGTGCCCGGCCCGCCGTTGCGCGACAGCTCCAGCCCCGGCTGGCGCGCCAGCAGATCGGTGATGTTGACGGCGCCGCTGTCCTCGATGTGCTGGCGGTCGATCAGCGTGACGTCGGCCAGCACGTCGCTCAAAGGCTGCGCCACGCGCGTGGCCGTGACCACCGTGTCGGGCAGGTTGACGGCGCCCAGCTGCGCCACCGTGGTGGCGTCGGCCTGCGCCCACGCCGAAGCCGCCGCGCCCGAAAGCGCGCACGCCAAAGCCAGCGGCAACGCGGCCGGCCGGCAAGAAAAAACTCCAGGGTTCATGATGAAAAACACGCGAGAAGCGTCCCGGCCGGCTTCCCCGCCGGCATGTGGGACCCATTGACCGCGCGCACCGCCCTGAGGGCGGCCCGCGCAGCCGCTTCGTTGGCCGGTATCCGGGCTGGCGAATGGGAAAGCGGCGCCTCGCCTTCCCGGCCGCGTGTTTCAGCGCAGCCAGTGGCCATGTGAGGCGCCGCCCGACGTCGGCGGTGTGAACCGAAGACGCCGCATCCGCTTACCGTTGCGGGGGCAGCGCAGGTTGGGCTGCTTCGTGGCGAAGCGCACCCCCCTGCTTCCCGTTGAACCGCGGCCGCGTGAACCACGACGCGCAGGCACCAACAGCGGCAAATTGTACCGGCGCGATGCGCCCCCCGACCGCCCCCCGGCCGGACGCCTTGGCGTCAGTCGCGCGCCGCCGCCGGCGCCAGCACCGGTTCGGTGATGGCGCCGGGCACGCGCCGGCGTGCCAGCAACGAATACACCGTGGGCACCACGAACACCGTCAACAGCGTGCCCAGGCTCATGCCCCCGACGATGACCCAGCCGATCTGGCGACGGCTTTCGGCGCCCGCGCCGCTGGCCAGCGCCAGCGGCAGCGCGCCCAGCACCATGGCGCCGGTGGTCATCAAAATGGGGCGCAGGCGCTGGCTGCTGGCGTGCACCAGGGCGTCCAGCATGGGCTCGCCGCGCTGGCGCAGCTGGTTGGTGAACTCGACGATCAAAATGCCGTGCTTGGTCACCAGCCCCACCAGGGTGATCAGGCCGATCTGCGAATACACGTTGAGCGAGCCGCCGCTCCACTTGAGCGCCAGCAGCGCGCCGATCATCGACAGCGGCACCGAGAACATGATGACCAGCGGATCGACGAAGCTCTCGAACTGCGCGGCCAGCACCAGGAAGATGAACAGCAGCGCCAGCACGAAGACGATCATCAGCGCGCCCTGCGAGGAGCGGAACTCGCGCGAGATGCCGTTGAGCTCGGTCGTGTAGCCGCTCTTGAGCACGCGGTCGGACGTCTGCTGCAAAAACGCCAGCGCCGCGCCCAGCGAATAGTCGGGCGCCAGGTTGGCCGTGAGCGTGGCCGAGCGGCGCTGGCCGAAGTGGTTGAGCTCGCGCGGCGACACGCTCTCGCGCACCGTGACCAGCGCCGACAGCGGCACCATGGCATCCACCCCGCCCTTGCTGGCGCGCAGCTGGATGCGGTCGATGTCCTCGGGCGTGTTGCGCCCCAGCGCCGAGGTCTGCACGATCACGTCGTATTGCTCGGCGTCGCGCTTGTAGCGCGTGACCACGCGCCCGCCCAGCATGGTCTCGATGGCGCGCGCCACGGCGTCCACGCTCACGCCCATGTCGGCCGCGCGCTCGCGGTCCACCTCCACGCGCAGCTCGGGCTTGGACAAGCGCAAGTCCAGGTCGGGCGCGATGAAGCCGGGGTTCTTGCCCACCTCGTCCATCAGCTGGCGCATCACCTGGTTCAGGTTGTCGTAGCTGTCGGAGGTCTGCACCACGAAATTGACCGGGCGCTCGCGAAAGCCCTGGCCCAGCGAGGGCGGCGTGATGGGGAAGGCCGTCACGCCGGCGATGCGGTTGAAGCGCGGCTGCAGCTCGCGTGCGATGTCCAGCGTGGAGCGCTGGCGCTCGCTCCAGTCCACCGCGCGATACACCACGCTGCCCTGCGACACCGAGGGGTTGCCGATGTTGGCGAAGATGCGGTCGAACTCGGGGTACTGCTCGCCGATGCGCTCCAGCTCGCGCGCGTAGCCGTCGGTGAAAGCCAGCGTGGCGCCGTCGGGCGCATTGATGTTGGCCAGGATCACGCCGCGGTCTTCCAGCGGGGACAGCTCTTGCCGCATGCCGGGATACACCAGGGCAATGGCCGCGGCGCAACCCAGCATCATCACCAGCACCAACCAGCGCCACCGCGTGAGCACCCGGCGCAGCAGCCGCGCGTAGCCATCGGCCAAGGCCGTCAGCAGCCGCTCCATGCTGCGGTCGAACCAGCCCGGCCTGGGGTTGTGGCGCAGCAGCTTGGAGCACAGCATGGGCGACAAGGTGAGCGCGACAAAGCCCGACACCACCACCGCGCCGGCCAGTGCCAGCGCGAACTCGACGAACAGCCGTCCGGTGCGCCCGGGCGTGAAGGCCAGCGGCGCGAACACCGCCGCCAGCGTGAGCGTCATGGCGATGATGGCGAAGCTGATCTCGCGCGCGCCGTGGATGGCGGCGGCAAAGGGCGCCATGCCCTCCTCGATGTGGCGGTAGATGTTCTCCAGCATCACGATGGCGTCGTCCACCACCAGGCCGATGGCCAGCACCAGCGCCAGCAGCGTCAGCGTGTTGATCGAGAAGCCCGCCAGCGCCATCAGCGCGAACGAGCCGATCAGGCTGACCGGGATGGTGATGATGGGGATGATGGAGGCGCGCACCGTGCGCAGGAAGACGAAGATCACCAGCGCCACCAGGAGCACGGCCTCGGCGATGGTCGAATACACGCTCTTGACCGCGCGGTCGATGAACACCGAGTTGTCGTTGGCGATGTCGATCTTGACGTCGGGCGGCAAGTCCTGTTGCAGGCGCGGCAGCATGGCCTGCACGCCCTTGGACAGCTCCAGCGGGTTGGCCGTGGCCTGGCGGATCACGCCGGCCGAGATCGACGGGCGGCCGTTCAGGCGCACGGCGCTGCGCTCGTCGGCGGCGCCCTCTTCCACCCGGCCGACGTCGCGGATGCGCACCGGAAAGCCGCTCACGTTGCGCACCACCACGTCGGCAAACTGCGCGGGTGTCAGCAAGTCGGTCTGCGAGGTGACGGAAAACTCGCGCTGCTGCGACTCGATGCGCCCCGCCGGCAGCTCCAGGTTGCTGCGGCGAATGGCGTCTTCCACGTCCTGCGTGGTCAGCTTGTAGCCCGCCAGACGGTCGGCGTCCAGCCACACGCGCATGGCGTACTTGCGCTCGCCGAAGATGCGCACGTCGGCCACGCCGGTCACCGTCTGCAGGCGCGCCTTGACCACGCGGTTGACCAGGTCGTTGATCTCCAGCGGCCCGCGCGTGTCGCTGGAAAAGGCCAGCCAGATGACCGGGAAGGCATCGGCCTCCACCTTGGCGATCACCGGCTCGTCGATGGTTTGCGGCAGCTTGTTGCGCACGCGCGAGACGCGGTCGCGCACTTCGGCAGCGGCCGTGTCGGCGTCTTTCTCGAGCCGAAAGCGCACGCTGATCTGCGCCTGCTCGGGCCGGCTGATGGAGGTCAGCACGTCCACCGCGTCGATGCCGGCGATCGAATCCTCCAGCGGCTTGGTCACCTGCGTCTCGATCACCTCGGCCGAGGCGCCGGCGTAGCGCACGCTCACCGTCACCACCGGCTCGTCGATCTTGGGGTATTCGCGCACCGACAGGCGCGTGTAGCTCACCGCACCCACCAACAGGATCAGCAGCGACAGCACGGTGGCGAACACCGGGCGGCGAATGGACAGCTCGCTCAGTTGCATGAGGGCTCAGAGGCTGAGAGTTTTTTGGGCGTGCCCGAGGAACGCGTCCAAACGCCCCCAATCAAGGCGCAAAGCACAGTCGTAGCTCGGGCTACGGCGAGCATTTGCAACGCCGAGTGGGGGCGTTTGGGCGTGATCAGCGGGCATGAGCAAAAGACTCTCAGCCTCTCAGGAACGGACCGGCGGACCACAGGGGCTGGGGCCCGGCAGCGCCTGCGCGATGGGCAGGCTTGTCGCCCCGGCCGGCTTGGCCGCCGGCGCACCGGACGCCGCGCCGTCGGCCGCGACGGCCACCGGCTCACTCACGCGCAGCAGCGCGCCGTCGCCCTGAATGCGCTGCTGGCCGGCGGTGACGACGCGCTCGCCCTCGGCCAGCCCCTGCACCACCTCGACGTGCCCGGCCAGGCGCGTGCCCGTCTGCACATCCACCCGTTCGCTGCGCCAGGCGGGCGTGCCCTCCGGTCCCTCGGTCCTGATCAGGCGAATCACGCTCTGGCGCCCACCTTGCGACACCACGGCCTGCTCGGGGATCATCAGCGCCTGCCGATCCTCGCCCAGGCGCGTGCTCACGCGCGCGAACATGCCGGGGCGCAGGTCGAGGCGCCGGTTGTCGATGCAGCCACGCACGTTCAGGCTGCGGCCGTTGGCGTCGATCTGCGGGTCCACCGCCTGCACCACGGCGGCAAAGGCGCGGTCGGGCAGCGCCTCGACCTGCACGCGCACGCCCAGGCCCGGCCGCACCCGCGCCTGCCAGCGCTCGGGCAGGCGAAAGTCCACGTACATCGCGCTCATGTCCTCCAGGTTGACGATGTCGGCACCGTCCTTCAGGTAGTCGCCCACGCTGATGTTGCGCAAGCCGGTCACGCCGTCGAAGGGGGCCAGCACGCGCAGGCGCGCCACCGTGGCGCGCGCCAGCTCGGCCTTGGCCTGCGCCACCTTGACGGCAGCGGCGCTCTCGTCCAGCCCGCGCTGGCTGATGAAACCCTGCGCCACCAGCTCGCTGTTGCGCTTGTGGTTGGCCTGGGCGATCGACAATTCCGCCAGCGCCTGCTGCAGCTGCGCCTGTGGCAGCCGGTCGTCCAGCTGCACCAGCAACTGGCCCTTGGCGACCTTCTGCCCATCGCGAAAATTGATGTGCAGCACGCGTGCGCTCACCTCGGCGCGCACCACCGTTCCCTGGCGCGAGCGCAGCGAGCCAACGGCCTGCACGTCGTCGGCCACCGCCTGCCGGCGCGCCGCAGCGGCCTCGACCGCCACCGCCGGCCCCGCACCACGCGCGGACGCTGCAGGCGGTGCGCGCTTGGGCTCGGCCGTGCCGGGCGCGCGCTGCAGCCACCACGCGGCGCCCACGGCGGCGGCCAGCGCCACCACGGCCATGACAGAAGTCGCAGTCTTCAAAATCGGCTCACCCCCAAGACGGCGCAGACCTTGCGCCGAAACTTTCAAAATGTAGCATCTGCCGACGATCCGAGCCGGTTTTTTCAGCGGCAGGGCACGCCGCGATTGGCCAGTGCGTCGGCGCGCTCGTTGCCTTCATGGCCGGTGTGGCCGCGCACCCAATGCCAGTCGATGCGATGGCCGCTGCCGGCAACCAGCGCGTCCAGGCGCTGCCACAAATCCAGGTTCTTCACCGGCTGGCCCGTGGAGGTGCGCCAGCCCTTGGCCTTCCAGCCCTTGATCCAGCTGGTGATGCCCTGGCGCACGTATTGGCTGTCCAGATACAGGGCGATCTCGCACGGGCGCTTGAGCGCCGACAGACCTTCGATCACCGCCATCAGCTCCATCCGGTTGTTGGTGGTCAGCGGCTCGCCGCCGCACAGCTCTTTTTCGTGGCCGGGCGAGCGCAGCAGCACGCCCCAGCCGCCAGGGCCCGGGTTGCCCTTGCAGGCGCCATCGGTGTACATCTCAATGCGATCCAAGATTGTTTTCCTTGTGGTGGCCGGACGGCTTCACGCGCCCGGCAACGGAGGGTTGCTTGCCCACGCTGGCAGCCATCTTGCGCCAGCTCTGCCCGATCAACAGCGGCCCGCGCACGCGCTTGACGGCGACGATGCAGTAGCTCGCCCCGAGAATCGGCCACCAGCGCTCGCCCAGCCGGTCCAGCCAGCCGAAGCGCGCCAGCGCGCCCGCACTGCGCACGGCGGGCTGGTAGCAGCCGAACTCGGCCGACTCCAGTTCAAACTCCAAGAGGCGCAGCCAGTCGCGCAAGCGCCCAGGGCTGATGAACTCGCCCGAGACGGGCAGGTACGGCCGCCCGCCCAGCCAGCGCGCGCGCCACTGGCGCCAGCCCCACAGGCTGACCGGATTGAAACCGGTGATGGCCACCCGGCCCTCCGCCACCAGCACGCGCTGCACCTCGCGCAGGCTGGCGTGCGGGTCCTGGCTGAACTCCAGCGTGTGAGGCAACACCACCAGGTCCAGACTGGCCTCGGCAAACGGCAGGGCGCGGGTGTCCGTGACCAGCGCCGGACGGGGCTCATCCGCGCCGCGCTCCGGCGCCAGCGTCTCGCACGCCAGCCAGCGGTGGGGCATGCGGTTGGCCGCCAGAGCGTCGATGCCGGCCAGCCCGAGCTGCACGGCGTGATAGCCAAACACATCCGCCAACGCCTCGTCCAGCCGCGCGCGCTCCCAGGCCAGCGCCTGCTGGCCCGGGGGCGTCTGGAACCAGTCACGCAGATCGCTCATGGCGGGCCGGGCTCTCTCGCGTCATTCGTGGGGCGTCGCCGCACACGCTCCTGCCGTGCGCGCTCGCCCCTTCGGGAACAGGGCGCAAGGCGGGTGGACAAGGCAGCAAACCGCGTCGCCGGCGCACGCCCAGACTGCCTCATCCCCGATGGTGAATAAAATCCGCTCTTCATGAATCTGGTCGCCCTGCCCGCCTTCGAGGACAACTACCTGTGGTTGCTGCACGACGGCGCGCGCGCGCTGGTCGTGGATCCGGGTGACGCCGAGCCCGTGCGCGATGCGCTCGCGCGCCTGGGCCTGCAGTTGCACGGCATTCTAGTCACGCACCACCACGGCGACCACACGGGCGGTGTGGCGGCGCTGCGCGAGGCCACGGGCGCCACCGTGTACGGCCCGGCGGGCGAGCGCATCCCCGGGCCGTATCAGGCCCTGCGCGGTGGTGATGCCGTGAACGTGCTGGGCACAGCCTGGCAGGTGATCGACGTGCCGGGCCACACCGCCGGCCACATTGCCTACTACGCCCCTGCGGTGGGCGGCGCGCCGCTGCTGTTTTGCGGCGACACCCTGTTTTCGGGCGGCTGCGGACGGATTTTCGAGGGCACGCCGGCGCAGATGCTGGCCTCGCTGGACGCCCTGGGCGCGCTGCCTGCGGCCACCCGGGTGTGCTGTGCCCATGAATACACGCTGTCCAATCTGCGCTTTGCCCAGGCGGTGGAACCGGGCAACGCCGAGCTGATCGAATACACCCGCCAGTGCCGCGCGCTGCGCGAACAACACCAGCCCACGCTGCCCTCCACCATCGGCACCGAACTGGCCATCAACCCCTTCTTGCGCAGCCGTCAACCGACCGTTGCCAAGGCCGTGCGGGCGCATGCGCCGTCCGCCAATGATGAAGTGGCGGTGTTTGCCGCGCTTCGCGAATGGAAGAACACGTTTCGATGAAATTCCTGCATGTGCTGGCGCTGGGCGCCTGCGTCTGGCTGGCTGGTTGCGCAGCCCCTCAAAAGCCATCCGCCGACCACACCACGGGCGCGGCCGCTTCGCCCACCATCGTCAACGGCACGGCCGGCGCCATGCCCGCGGTTGCCGTCACCGAATTGCCCTCCTCCAGCGTGGCCCCGCTGGCTGCGCCCAAGGACTTGTGGGAGCGCATTCGCCGGGGCTTCTCCATGCCGGATCTGGACACCGACCTGGTGCGCAAGCAGGAGCAATGGTATTTGGCGCGCCCCGACTACATCGAGCGCATGACCGAGCGCTCGCGCATGTACATCTTCCACGTGGTCGAGGAGCTGGAGCTGCGCGGCATGCCGACCGAGCTGGCCCTGCTGCCCTACATCGAGTCGGCCTTCAACCCACAGGCCATTTCCAGCGCCAAGGCGGCTGGGCTGTGGCAGTTCATGCCGGGCACCGGGCGCGACTTTCAGCTGACGCAAAACGTGCTGCGCGACGACCGCCGCAGTGTGCTGGAGTCCACCCGCGCGGCGCTGGACTACCTGCAGATGCTGCACGACATGTTTGGCGACTGGCATCTGGCGCTGGCCGCCTACAACTGGGGCCAGGGCAACGTCAGCAAGGCGATCGCGCGCAACAAGGCCGCCGGCCTGCCCGCCGGCTACCTGGATCTGAACATGCCGGCGGAAACGCGCAACTACGTGCCCAAGCTGCAGGCCGTCAAGAACATCATCGCCCGCCCCGAAACCTTCGGCGCCGTGCTGCCCCTGATCGAAAACCATCCCTTCTTCGACACCGTGGAGATCACGCGCGACATCGACATCGAGATGGCGGCGCGCCTGGCCGAAGTGCGGCTGGAAGACTTCAAGGCGCTGAACCCCTCGCAGCGCAAGCCCATCATCTTTGCCGCCGGCACGCCGCAGGTGCTGCTGCCCTGGGACAACGCGGCCACCTTCAAGAAAAACCTGTCTGCCGCCGACCCGACCACGCTGGCCTCCTGGACGGCCTGGGTGGCGCCCGCCACCATGCCCACGCGCGAAGCCGCCCAACGCGTGCACATGGACGAGGATGATCTGCGCCAGCTCAACGGCGTGCCCAAGGGGATGGTCATCAAGCAGGGCTCCACCCTGGTGGTGCCACGCAACGGACAAACCCCGGCCGCGGTCGCCTCCAGCGTGGTCAACAACGCCCAGGTCGCCTTCACGCCCGAAGTCGTGCTGCGCCGCACCGTGGTGCGCGCACGCAGGGGCGACACCATCGCCCGCGTGGCCGCACGCTACGATTTGCCTGCCGGCACGGTGGCGGGCTGGAACAAGAGCAACGCCGGCGCGGCTCTCAAGGCCGGTCATGCGGTGGTGGTGTACCTGCCCGTGCGTGCCAGCAGTGCCGCCGCCAGCGAATCGGCGCGCCACCGCGCCGCTTCCCGGACGTCGTCATCCGCGTCCCGCAAGGCTGTTGCCGGCCAGGCTCGGCACGGCTCCAGCGCCCGCAAGGCAGCGGCTCCTTCGGCCCGCAAAGCCGCACCGGCACGCAGCACCGCCAAGAGGGCGCCGGCGCGCCCGCAGAAAAAGCACCGTTGAGTCCAACCGCGGTGGCCATCAAGCGGCGTAGCGCTGCTTGGCCTTGAGCACGAATTCGTTGGTGTAGGTGGCCGCGGGCGCTGCGGCGCGCACGGCGGCGGGCGTGCTCAGTTGCTCGGTCACGAGGCGGTGCGCGGTCTGCACCGCGTCTTCGTTCAGAAACCCGTCGGGTGAAAACGCTTCGCGCACCTTGTCCAGCGCGGCCAGATAGATCGCCCGGTCACCGGACATGGCGGCCTCGGGCACCACGCGCACGATGTCGCTGGGGCCGGCCGTCTGCAACCACTTGAGCGCGCGCACCACGGCGTTGGCCAGCGCCTGCGTCGTGTTGGGATAGCGCAGCACGAACCCCTGCGGCGCGTACAGGCAGCCGCCGGGCATGGGGCCGCCATACAGCTGCTGCGCGCCGCGCAGCGAGCGGGCGTCGGCCGCCACGCGAATGTGTCCGCCGAACTCGAGCTGGCTGATCACCGGGTCCACGTTGGCAATCGCCTCGATGCGCCCCTCGCGCAGCGCCGCGCCCGCAGCCGCCGCGGTGCCCACGCCCACCCACTGCACGTCATCCGGCCCCAGGCCCCCGCGCGCCAGCACCAGGCGGGCAAACCACTGGGTGGCCGAGTCGGGCGCAGAGATGCCCACACGCTGGCCGCGCAGCGTATTCAGTGCGCGCCCATCGGCCAGCGCCTGATTGCTGACGCCAAACACCGTTTGGGGCGCGCGCCCCAACAGCGCGAAGGCGCGGCAGTTCAGCCCGCGCTGGCGCAGCAAGATCGTATGCTGGTACGCGCCGGCGGCCACGTCGGCGTGGCCGCTGACGAGGGCCTGCTCGGCGAGCCCCCCGCCCGCGTGGTCTTGCAACTCGACGGCAACGCCCTCCTCGCTGAAATAGTTCAGCTGCGCCGCCAGGAGGACGGGCAGGTAGTACAGCGTGTTCTTGCCGCCCAGCGCCAGCGTCACGCGCGCGCGCTCGGGCCGCGGCTGCGCCCGCACGGGGGCACTCACCAGCAGCCCAAGCGACGCGGCCACGGCCAGACAGTGGCGGCGGCCGGGATCGGACAAGGAACGGACGTCGGGCACGGCAGGTCAGCGAGCGAGCTTGAAGACCCCCCACGGTATCCAAGCGCGCTGGCACGCGCATCGGGGCGAGCCCGAATCGGGTTTTCATTGATGCGCTGCAACAAAAATCGTGCCCAACGCACCAGCGACCCGCGATGTTTTCGGTCGAGACTTGGCCGGCTTTGGGTGCGACAAGAGCCCCACGGACAAAAAAGACGCAAAAAGACGTGGGTTGACGTTGCAAAAGGCGCGCGGAAGCCCGCTAAATGCGCAAGGCATCGACCGTGCCGTTGCGCCGCAGCCATTCGGCCCGGCGCTCGAAAAGCAGGGGCACGGCGCGATTGGCTTGCGCGATGGTATCGGCCAGGTCGCCCGAGAGCAGGCGGCCGTTGTCCACCACGATGTGCCCGGCCACCATCGTCATGTCGACGTCGCCGCCTTGCACCGCATGAACGAGGTTGTGGTGCAGGTTTCCATCGCTGCCGCCCAGCAGCGGCGTCATGCGGGGCGTGTCGGTGCGCACCGCGATCAAATCGGCGGCCTTGCCTGCCTCGATCGACCCGATGGTCTTGTCCAGCCCGAGCGCGCGGGCGCCGCCCATGGTGGCCATTCGACACACCGACCACGCATCCAGCGCGGCCGCGTCCAGCCGCGACAGCTTGGCCAGCAGCGACGCGGTCTTCATTTCCTCGAACATGTCGAGGTTGTTGTTTTCCTTTTCTCCGTCGGTCCCCAGTCCCACGGCGATGCCGCGCGCCAGCATGGCTTCGACGGGCGCGGCGCCGCTGGCCAGCTTCATGTTGCTGACCGGGTTGTGGACCACGCCGATGCGTCTTGCCGCGAGGATGTCCATCTCCTCGTCGGACGTCCAGACGCAGTGGGCCAGCATCACGCGGTGCGCGTCGAGCAGGCCGAACTCCTGAAGCGCCTGGATCGGCCGCATCGCGTACCGGCGTTGCGTTTCCTCCACGTCGAAGCGGCTTTCGTTGCTGTGGGTGTGAAAGCCCACGCGATGGCGCCGGCTCATGTCCGCGCAGCGACGCCAAGCCTCGGGCGTCGCGTAAAACATGTGCTCCAGCCCGACCCAGACCTGAATCCGGCCTTGGGCGCCGCCGTGCCAGCGTTCGATCAGAGCCTCGTTGGTGTCGAGCGTCTCGAAGTAGTCGTGCTCGGGGTGCTCCGCCACGTAGGGCACCAGCACGGCACGAATGCCCAGGTCGCTCGCCGCGCGTGCGCTGCCCTCCATGTGGCGCCACATGTCCACGATGGTGGTCGTTCCCGACAGCAGGGCCTCGGCGTAACACAGGCGGGAGGCCAGTTCGGCCTCTTCGGCGTTGACAACGCGGTGCATCGGGTCGATGTGCTGCTGCAACCAGGCCCACACCGGCAGGCCCTCGGCCGTGCCGCGCAGCAGGCCGGAGTGCGCGTGCGCGTTGACCAGGCCGGGCATCAGCAATCGATTGGCCAGCCGCCGCACCGGCACGCCGGGGTGGCTTGCCGCAAGCTCGGCGACGGGGCCGACGGCGCCGATGAGGCCGTCTTGATCAACCAGAACGGCGCCGTGCGTGATCACGGTATTGTCGGCGTCCATCGTCAGCAGGTGGTCGGCGTGAAGAATCTGTGCGCTCATGGGGGTCCTTGTGGCGGATGGGTGGATCGGGCAACGACACAAAGGTCGGTGTTGAGGGCAAATTGTCCCTATCGGATGTTTGAGCGCTGTACCAGAGGGCGATGGCACCGCGATGCGGATTCATGACCCATGCAGCCCCCGCGAACCGGTGTAGCCCAGCCGGGTGCGCCGGTTCGAGCGGCGGGCCCATGTTTTCATTTTGCAAGGGTTCGCACGTCTTGGGACGACAAATGCGCCGAGGAAAATTTTGAAACGACGCGCGTGCGACGCACAGAATATGTCCGACGACTCAGCGCCGATCCACCAGGGCATGGGCGATGGTGCCCAGATCGACGTATTCGAGCTCGCTGCCGGCCGGCACACCACGCGCCAGTCGCGTCACGGTCAGGCCACGCGCCTTCAGCACCTGGGCGATCACGTGCGCAGTGGCTTCGCCTTCGGCGGTGAAGTTGGTGGCCACGATCACCTCCTGCACCCGGCCGTCGGTGGCGCGTGTCAGCAATTCATCGAGGCCGATGTCCTTGGGCCCCACGCCATCGAGCGGACTCAGGCGCCCCATGAGCACGAAGTAGCGCCCCCTGAACGCCCCGGTGCGCTCCAGCGCGGCCTGGTCGGCCGGGGTTTCGACCACCGCCAGCTTGGTCGTGTCGCGCCGCGGGTCCAGGCAGGTGGCGCAGACTTCGGCTTCGGTGAAGGTGTGGCACAGCGCGCAGTGCCGGACCTGCCGCACGGCGGCATCCAGCGCCTGCGCCAGTGCCTGCGCGCTCGGCCGGTCGTGCTGCAGCAGATGAAAGGCCATGCGCTGGGCCGAGCGCTGGCCCACGCCGGGCAGGCGGCGCAAGGCCTGTACAAGGATGTCGAGGCTGTGGGTGTCCGACATCAATGTTCGTTGCCGGCATAGACCCACATCGGTTCGGTGCGACCCGCACGCACGAAACCCATGCGCTCGTAGAACCGAATCGCGTCGCCATCGGCCGTCAGCATCAGTTGATGAAAACCGGCATATCTTTCCAGCAGCACACGCATGAGCTGCCCACCAATGCCTCGCGCCTGGAAATCCGGATGAACCAGCATATGCGGGAAATAAACGACCAAGTAGCCGTCCGAAATCGCGTTGCCAAGCCCCACCAATCGCCCATCGACACGCGCTGTAACCAGTGCATGGGAGTTCCGCAGTGCGGACAACAGCGCTTCGGGTTTCTCAGCCGCGGACCAGTGATTCGCGCGGTATAGCTCAAGCACCTCATCGGTGCTGATCTGGTCCCGGAGGGATAGGGTCGTCTGCACGTGGGCTCAAAACGGGAATTTCATGCCACCGGGCAGACCGGGCATGCCCGCCGGCATCAGCTTGCCCATTTTCTCGTTGGAGACCTCTTCGGCCTTGCGCACGGCGGCGTTG
>JAFEEB010000020.1:31299-93399 GCA_018241325.1 Pseudomonadota bacterium
ACGCGCTTGACGTCGTGCTTGCAGGTCATCAGCACCTTGACCATGCCGGCGCCCGACTCGCCCTCGACCTCGACACTGGCCAGCTCGTCCTGGGCCTTCTTCAGGTTGTCCTGCATCGCCTGGGCCTGCTTCATCAGGCCGGCCAATTGTCCTTTGTTGAACATCGAATTTCCTTTGTGTCAAAAGCAAAACATTTCAATTACCGATAGCGCCGCGCACCATCCGCGGGGCATGAAACCGGCGCGGCCCTTGCACGGGCGGCCGTGCAAGGGCCGCCCCCGCCGCGCTGGCTGCGTCCCCCTGCCCGCATTGCGCAGCAATGCGAGAGCGGGGGGAAGGCGCGAAGCGACTCAGGGGGGTGTCTCATCTCAAAGCGGCTTGACGCTGCCCGGCACGATTTTCGCGCCAAAGTCGCGCATCATCGTCTGCACGAAAGGGTCGGCCATCAGCAAGGCCTCGGCCGCCTTCTGGCGCTGCGTATTGGCCACGGCATTGCGCCGCGCCGGGCTGTCGCGCACGGCGCCGATTTCCACCGCGACGTGCACCGGGTGGCCAGCCTCGGCCAGCGCGGCCTGCAGGCGCTCGCGCGCGCCGGCGGACTGCGCCAGCGCGCTGCTTTCCACCCGCAGGGTCCAGGCGGTGTCGGTGCGCGCCACCAGCTGCGCTTGCAGGGCGAGCTCTCGCGTCAAGGCGGTGATGATTTCGGCGTTCACCAGGCGCTGCACGAGCTGATGCCACAGTTCACCGTCATCGCTGCGCGCCAACGGGGCAGGCGCGGGCTCGGCCACTGGCAGACGCGGCTGGGGCGGTGGCACATCCGCGCCGTCACCCCGCACCGCAAGCGGCACCAGGGCCGCAGGCGCTGGCTCGACCGGTGGCGGAGCGGCAACGGCCGCGGGCATCTGGCGCACCGGCAGGGCCTGCACGGGCGGCGCACTGGGCGGGCGGGGGGGCGGCTCGTCGTCCAGGAACTCGGGCGGTGCCTCTTGGACGCGGGCGGCGGCGGGTGCGGGCGCCTCAACCGGCGCGGGCGCCGCTTTCAGAGTTTTTTTTTCAGCCGCGCCGCTGGCCGCATCCGCCGTTCTGAAGGGCAGCAAGCGCAGCAACACCATGGTGAGGCCCACGTACTCGTCGGGCGCAAGCCCCAGTTCGGCACGGCCGTGAATGCACAGGCTGTACAGCAGCTGGGTTTCATCCGCAGCCAGACGCTGGGCAAGTTGCGCAATAGGCACGGCCTCGGGATCCGCGTCGTCCGCGGCCATGCCGGGCACGGCCTGGCGCACGGCCATGCGTTGCAGCACGCCGGCCATGTCCTCCAGCGTGGTGGCGGCCGACTGGCCGGCCGCGCGCAGCTGATCGACCTGCTCGACCACGGCGCGGCCGTCGCCGCTCGCCAGGGCTCCGATCAGGCTGAACACCACGCTTCGATCGACGCTGCCCAGCATCTGGCGCACCGCCGCCTCATGCAATTGGCCCGAGCCAAACGCGATGGCCTGATCGGTCAGGCTGAGGGCGTCGCGCATGGAACCGCGAGCGGCGCGCGCCAGCAGACGCAACGCCTGCGGCTGGGCCGGCACGCCTTCCTGGGCCAGCACGAGCGTAAGGTGCTCCAGCACCGTCTCGGGCGCCATGGGGCGCAGGTTGAATTGCAGGCAACGCGAGAGCACGGTGACCGGAACTTTTTGCGGGTCGGTCGTGGCCAGCACGAACTTGAGGTACTCGGGCGGCTCCTCCAGCGTCTTCAACATGGCGTTGAAGGCCGTGTTGGTCAGCATGTGCACCTCGTCGATCATGAAGACCTTGAAGCGCCCCTGCACCGGCTTGTAGACCGCCTGCTCGAGCAGGCCCTGCACCTCGTCCACGCCGCGGTTGCTGGCGGCGTCCAGCTCGGTGTAGTCGACAAAGCGGCCGGCATCGATTTCGGTGCAGGCTGGGCACACGCCGCAGGGCGTGGCGGTGATGCCGCCCTGCCCGTCGGGCCCCGTGCAATTGAGCGACTTGGCCAGGATGCGCGAGACCGTGGTCTTGCCCACGCCGCGCGTGCCGGTGAACAGATAGGCGTGGTGCAGCCGTTGCTGCGTGAGCGCGTTGGCCAGGGCCTGCACCACGTGCTCCTGGCCCACCAGCTCGGAGAAATTGCGGGGCCGGTATTTGCGCGCCAACACCAGATAAGACATGGCGGGCATTCTACGGGCGCACTGCGCCGACTCCGGTGGCGCCGGGATTAGAGTGCGGACTCTGAAACTGATGCATTCAGGCAACACCGAGGCCCACGAGTCGCCAAAGCGCGTTATGCTGCGCTGCGACATAGCTCATGATCCAACGCTTGAAGGATCGCGACCGCCTCCCCATGCTGCATCACGTCGATAGCCCTGATTTCGCCGATTCCGAGACCGCCCTGACCGAGGCCTGTCCCGAGGCGGCGGCTCTGATCCAAGCGCTGCGCGGCTGCCAGCATCCGCGCAGCGGGCGTCTGATGGCCCGACTGCGCGACTGCCAGGACGAAGCGCGCATGAACGATCTGCGCGCCGAGATTTTCCAGTTGCTGGCGCTCAGTTTTGGCCGCGCCGAAGCCGAACGCCGCCTGCACCCATTACAATAGACACCGACGGGCCTTCCCGCATGGTGAAGGAGCCAACCGGGTCAGGTGGGGAACCAAGCAGCCCTCACTCTGAAGTCAGTGCCGGGGTCAAGGCTCGTCACCTTTTTTACGCACCTCCTGCTCATCGGCGCCTTCGGCGCCGATTTCATTTGAGCAGATCCGGCGGCGTCCAGTCGGGTGAAGGCTGCACCACGTCGGGCCGGTCGAAGCCATTGACGTCGCGCGCCGGCCGGGCCAGCATGAGCGTGAGCGCGCTGCTCAGCATCAGCATCAGCCAGAAGATCAGGAAGGTGACGGAATAGATCGCCTCGCGCGACCAGTTCACGGTTTCGCCAAACAGGCTGAGCGATTGCGGGTCGAGCACGGCGAACACCATCATCTCCAGCACCCCCGCCACCAGAAAGGCCGGCCACGCCACCCACATCCAGCCACGCCCGTGCAGCGCGCGCGGACGAGGGGCCTGCGCGCGATTCACGGCTTGCCCGCGCCCGCGCCGCCGGTGGCTGCGTGGTTGCGCGCCTGGATTGCGGGGGCCAGGTGCGCGTCGGCGCGTGTCACGGTGCGCTGGACGCCCGGCGCCGGATCGGCATAAACGGGGTCGGGCCGGCTGATGGCCAGATAGAGGGTGAAAAAACCCGCCACCACGACGATGGCCGGGCCGCTGATCACCAGCCAGACATAGCCGAACTTCCACCACGGACCGGACGTTGGGGTTTGGGCTGCACTCATCTCATCACCTTGGAACCATGAATACGGATTTTTCGCGGACTTCACCCACACCCGGCGAGTCGACACGGAAGTGGATTTCGTGCGACCCTGGCTTGGCACCATCATAGGGCAGGCGCAGCCGCACCGGCACCCACAGGGCCTGGGCGCCATCGATGGTGACCTTGGGGTCGCTCACCAATTGCAGGCCCGGCAGGCCTTCGACCGACAGCGTGAACTCGCGCGCCTGCTCGGTCGCGTTCATCACCTGGATGCGGTAGATGTTCTCGATCTGCCCCCCTTCGACGATGCGCGCCAGCGTGGCACGGTCGCGCACGATATCGACCTTGAAGGGGGTGCGCAGGACCAGGCTGGCCACGAACGCCATGGACACGACCGCCAGGATGGCGCTGTAGATCAGCACGCGCGGGCGCATCACCTGTCGCAGGATTTCGCGCCGGCCCCAGCCCTGCTCCAGCGCACGCTCGGTGGAGTAGCGAATCAGCCCGCGCGGATAGCCCACCTTGTCCATTACCTCGTCGCAGGCATCGATGCAGGCCGCGCAGCTGATGCACTCGTACTGCAGGCCGTCTCGAATGTCGATGCCGGTCGGGCAGACCTGCACGCACATGGTGCAATCGATGCAGTCGCCCAGGCCCAGGGCCTTCGGGTCGGCCTTCTTGGAGCGGCCGCCGCGCGGCTCGCCACGCGCCGCGTCGTAGGTGACGATCAGCGTGTCCTTGTCGAACATGGCGCTCTGAAAGCGCGCATACGGGCACATGTACTTGCACACCTGCTCGCGCATGAAGCCGGCGTTGCCCCAGGTGGCAAAGCCGTAGAAGAAGACCCAGAACGTCTCCCACGGCCCCAGCGACCACGACAGGACATGCGCGGCCAACTCGCGAATCGGCGTGAAGTAGCCCACGAAGCTGAAGCCGGTCCACAGGCCGATGGCGATCCACACCCCATGCTTGCCCAGCTTGCGCCACAGCTTGCCCGGCGACATCGGCGCCGCATCCAGCCGCATGCGCGCCTGGCGATCGCCCTCGAAGCGCTTTTCGACCCACAGGTAGATCTCGGTGTACACCGTCTGCGGGCAGGCGTAGCCGCACCACTGGCGCCCCGCCACCGCCGTGAACAGGAACAGCAGCATGGCCGAGATGATCAGGATGGCCGCCAGGTAGATGACGTCCTGCGGATACAGCACCAGCCCGAAGATGTAGAAGCGCCGCGCGTCCAGGTCGAACAGCATCGCCTGGCGTCCGCCCCACTGCAGCCACGGCATGCCGTAGAAGAAGATCTGCGTGGCAAAAACGAAGAACCAGCGCCAGCGGGCAAACAAGCCCTTGATGCTGCGGGGATAGATCTTTTTTTGCGCTTCGTACAGCGACACCATCACCGGGCCGTCGGCGGCCGGATCGGATGCAGGTCCTGGGACAGGGGTTTTCATGACCAAAAACCGAAGGGCAACGCCGCTTGCGCGATTTGCCCGAGATCAATCACCTCAGTTGGCGGGCGATGGCGCCACGCCGCCGCCCTTGCCCCACACATAGGCCGTCAGCAGCTTGATCTGCTCGGGCGAGAATTTTTTGTCCCACGCGGGCATGACGCCGGTCTTGCCGTTGGTGACCATGGCGACGATGTGCGACTCCACCGCCGGGCCGTGCATGAACACGCCGCTGGTCAGGTTGGGCGCGCCCAGGGCCGGGTTGCCCTTGCCGTCGGCACCGTGGCAGGCCGCGCACACCACGAACTTGGCGCGGCCCAGGTTGGCACGCACCGAATCATGGGGGGCGCCGGACAGGCTGAGCACGTAATTGGCCACGTTGCGCACGTCTTCGGGGGAGCCCACCGCAGCGGCCATCGGCGGCATCATGCCGGTGCGGCCCTTGGTGATGGTTTCATCGATCTGCGCCGGCGTGCCGCCCCAGTTCCATTGCTTGTCGGTCAGGTCCGGAAAGCCCTTGCCACCGCGCGCGTCCGAGCCGTGGCACTGCGCGCAGTTGTTCATGAACAAGCGGTCGCCGATGGCCATGGCCGGCGCGTCCTTGGCCAGCTCGGGCACGCTCTTGCCGGCAAAGGCCGCGTAGATGGGCGCCACCTGCTCGTTGCCCTTGGCCATTTCCTTGTCGAGCTGACCGACCTGCGTCCACTTGAGCGAGCCCTCGTACGAACCCAGGCCCGGGTACAGGTACAGGTAGGCAAAGCCGAACAGGCAGGTGATGATGAACAGGCCTACCCACCAGCGCGGCAGGGGGTTGTTCATCTCGCGCAGATCTTCGTCCCACACATGGCCCGTGGTGTTGTCGTTCAGCGTCATGGCCTTGGTCTGGCCGCTGAACCACAGCAGCAGCAAGCAGCCCACGATGCCGCCCAAGGTGATGGCGGTGATGAACACCGACCAGAAATTGCTTGTGAAGTCGCTCATTGCGGAATCCTTGCTGTGTCAGTCGCTTTCCAGCGGAAGGCGAGCGGCTTCTTCAAAACGCGCCCGGTTGCGGCCCGACCAGGCCCAGATGACGATGCCCACGAAGGTGATCAGCGTGATCACCGTGACGATGCTGCGCAGCAGGTTGATGTCCATGACCGTTCGTCCTTATTTGCGGTGGATGCCCAGCACCTGCAGGTAGGCGATGACGCCATCCAGCTCGGTCTTTCCCTTGAGCTCCTCGGGCGCCTTGGCGATTTCGTCGTCCGTGTAGGGCGCGCCCAGGGTGCGCAGGCCGCGCATGTGCGCCTGGATGGATCCGGCGTCGGCGGCGGTGCGCTCCAGCCAGGGGTAGGCGGGCATGTTGGACTCGGGCACCACGTCGCGCGGGTTGTTCAGGTGCGCGCGGTGCCAGTCGTCGCTGTAGCGTCCGCCCACGCGGTGCAGGTCGGGCCCGGTGCGCTTGCTGCCCCACAGGTGGGGGTTGTCATAGACGAACTCGCCGGCCACCGAATAGGGGCCGTAGCGCAGCGCCTCGGCACGGAAGGGGCGGATCATCTGCGAATGGCAGTTGTTGCAACCCTCGCGGATGTAAACGTCGCGGCCCACCACCTGCAGCGCCGTGTAGGGCTTCAGGCCTTCGATGGGCTGCGTGGTGGACTTCTGGAAAAACAGCGGAACGATCTCGACCAGACCGCCCATGGAGACGACGATCAGGATCAGCACGATCATCAGGAAGTTGCTGGTCTCGATGCGGGCATGCCCGGTGACTTTTTCTTGCGCCATGTTGCTGGGCTCCTCTCTCGACTCGATCAGGCGTGCGCCACGACGGCGGGAATCTGCACCGGCACGGCACGGCCGGACGTGGCAGTCTTGATGGTGTTCCACAGCATGATCACCATGCCGCTCAGGTACAGCAGCCCGCCCAGCAGGCGCAGCACGTAGAACGGATACGTGGCCTTGACCGACTCGACGAAGGTGTAGGTCAGCGTGCCATCGGCGTTGACGGCGCGCCACATCAGGCCCTGCATCACGCCGGCGATCCACATCGCGGCGATGTAGATGACGATGCCGATGGTGGCGATCCAGAAGTGCACCTCGATCGCCTTGGTGCTGTACATCTGCTTGCGACCGAACAGGCGCGGGATCATGTAGTAGAGCGAGCCCATGGTGATCAGGCCAACCCAGCCCAAGGCGCCGGAGTGCACGTGGCCAATCGTCCAGTCGGTGTAGTGGCTGAGCGCGTTGACGGTCTTGATCGACATCATCGGGCCCTCGAAGGTGGACATGCCGTAGAACGACAGCGAGACGATCAGAAACCGCAGGATCGGGTCGTCGCGCAGCTTGTGCCAGGCGCCCGACAGCGTCATGATGCCGTTGAGCATGCCGCCCCAGCTGGGGGCCAGCAAAATCAGCGAGAACACCATGCCCACCGACTGCGCCCAGTCGGGCAGCGCGGTGTAGTGCAGGTGGTGCGGGCCGGCCCACATGTAGGTGAAGATCAGCGCCCAGAAGTGCACGATCGACAGGCGATAGCTGTACACCGGGCGCTCGGCCTGCTTGGGGATGAAGTAGTACATCATGCCCAGAAAGCCCGCCGTCAGGAAAAAGCCCACGGCGTTGTGCCCGTACCACCACTGCACCATGGCGTCCTGCACGCCGGCATAGGCCGAGTACGACTTCATCAGGCCCACGGGCAATTCAGCGCTGTTGACGATGTGCAGCAGCGCGATGGCCAGGATGAAGCCGCCGTAGAACCAGTTGGCCACGTAGATGTGCTTGATCTTGCGCGTGCCGATGGTGCCGAAGAACACGATGGCGTAGGCCACCCACACCAGCGTGATCAGGATGTCGATCGGCCACTCCAGCTCGGCGTATTCCTTGCTGCTTGTATAGCCCAGCGGCAGCGAGATGACCGCCCCCACGATCACGGCCATCCAGCCCCAGAAGGTGAACGCCGCCAGCTTGTCGCTGAACAAGCGCACCTGGCAGGTGCGCTGCACCACGTAGTACGAGGTGCCGATCAGGCCGGTGCCCCCAAAGGCAAAGATCACCGCATTGGTGTGCAGCGGACGCAGCCGTCCATAGCTCAGCCACGGAATGCCGAAGGTGATGTCCGGCCAGGCCAGCTGGGCGGCAATGAAAACCCCCACCAGCATGCCGACCACCCCCCACACCACCGTCATGATGGCGAACTGCCGCACCACCTTGTCGTTGTAGACCGTCGCTTGTGCGTTGGCAAATGTCATGTCCACTCTTCCTTTTCAATCGCGCCGCAGTATCCTTGATTGGCGCATGGGCACGTTGATGTTTGTCAATCGTTCTCGAAAATCCGCTGGCCTTCGCGCTCCACGTCCTCGAACTGGCCACGCCAGATGGCCCAGCCCAGGGCGCCCAGCACGAAAAACACCAGCACCACCGACAGCGGAATCAGCAGGTAAAGCACATCCATCAGACCCCCTCCAGCGCACGCGCGCCCGACAGGCGCAGCGCATTGAGTACCACCAGGAGCGAACTGGCCGCCATGCCCAGACCGGCGGCCCAGGCGGGCATCCAGCCCAGCATCGCCAACGGGACCCCAGCCGCGTTGTAGACCAGCGCCCAGGCCAGATTCTGCTTGACAATCGTCAAGGTGTGAACTGCCTGGAGGCGCGCGTCGGCAATGGCTGTCAGCTGCCCGCCCAACACCACGAAATCGGCCTGCGCCTGGGCCAGCGGCACGGCCTGGCCAAAGGCAAAGGACACCTGCGCCGCAGCCAGCCCCGGGCCATCGTTCAGGCCGTCGCCCACCATGGCGATGCGTGCGCCGGTGCCCTGAAGGGCCTGCAAGTGCCGCAGCTTGTCACCCGGCGAGCAGCCGCCCAGCGCCTCGTCGATACCCGCCAGGGCGGCGATGCGCTGCGCGGCCTGCACCTGGTCGCCGGACAGCAACTGCACCCTCAGACCCGCCGCACGCAGTGCGGCCACCGCTGCCGGCGCGTCGGCGCGCAAGTCCTCGTCGAACTCGAAGCGCGCGATCGGACCGTCCTCGTCGGCCAGATGACTGACCGGCCCGGCATCTGACGGCGTGACCCCACCGCAAAACGCGGCCGAGCCCAGCCAGACGTGCCGGAACTGGCCGGCCACTTCCACCTCGCCTTGCAGGCCGTGGCCCGCCGTCTCGCGCACCGCCCGCGCCGGGGGCAGGCGCAGATCGGCGGCCTGCGCCGCGCCGACCAGCGCGCGCGAAACCGGGTGCAGGCTGTGCCGCGCCAAGGCCGCCGCCAGCGCCAGGGCCTGCTCGCGCGTGACGCCGGAGCGCAGCGTCAGCTGCCGCAGCGCAAAGGCGTCGCGGGTCAGCGTGCCGGTCTTGTCGAACACCACGGTATCCACCGCGGCCAGCACCTCGATGGCCTGCAGGCGCCGCGTCAGGATGCCCCGGCGCGCCAGCGCCCCGGCGCTGGCCAGCATGGCCGCCGGTGTGGCCAGCGAGAGCGCGCAGGGGCAGGTCACCACCAGGATGGCCACCGCGATCATCAAGGCATGGGCCGGGTCTTGCGGCCACCACCAAGCGCAGGCTGCGCCCGCGGCCAGCAGCACGACGATCAGGAAGGGCTTGGCCAGCCGGTCGGCCAGCTGCGCGATGGGCGGCTTGCTCACGGCCGCCTGCTGCATCAGCGCCACCACCTGGGCGTAGCGCGTTTGCGCGCCGACCTGGCGCACCCGCATCTGCACCGCCTCGCTCAGGTTGTGGCTGCCGGCAATCACCGCGTCGCCCACCGCGCGCGGCACCGGGCGCGACTCGCCGGTGAGCAGGGCCTCGTCCACCGTGGTGGCGCCCGCCGTGAGCTCGCCGTCAGCCGGAAAGCCCTCACCCGGCAGCACCCGCAGCACATCGCCCACCCGCACGCGGCGCACCACCACTCGCGTCCATTGGCCATCCGCGCCGCGCCGCTCCACGCTGTCGGGCAGACGATGCATCAGCGCTTCGAGCGCACCGGCGGCGCGGTCGCGCAGGCGCAGCTCCAGCCAACGCCCGCCGAGCAGAAAAAACACGAACATGGTGAGCGAGTCGAAGTACACCTCGTGGCCGAACAAACCCTCGGGCTCGAAGGTGCCCAGGCTGCTGACGACGAAGGTGATCCCCATGCCCAGGGCCACCGGCAGGTCCATGCTGACCTGGCGCCGGCGCACATCGCGCCAGGCGCCCCGCAGAAACGGCTGGCAGGAGAACAGCAGCACCGGCAGCGACAGCACCCATTGCGCCCAGCGCAGCAGGTGAATGATGTCGGGCTCGATCTCGCCCGGCGCGGTGAAGTAGGCCGGCGCGGCATACATCATCACCTGCATCATGCACAGCCCGGCCACGCCCAGGCGCCACAGCATGCGCCGCGTGTCGGCCTGGCGCTGCTCGCCCGCCAGCGGGTCGTGCGCGGGCAGGGCGCGGTAGCCCGTGCCCTGCAACGCGGACATCCAGCGCGAAGGCCGCGTGAGGCGCTCGTCCCACACCACGCGCCCGCGCTGGCCGGCGGCGCTGACTTCGGCCTCCAGCACGCCGGGGACCGCACGCAGGGTCTGCTCGATGGTGCCCGCACAGGCCGCGCAATGCATGCCCTCGAAGGCCACCGAGGAGGCCCAGCGCTCGCCCTGCGCGCCAGTCACCGGTTGGCTGAAGGCCAGCCATTCGTCGCGTTCGTCGAGCAGCGCGGCAGCGTCGGGCCGCGCCGGCGCGCCATCGGGCCGCGCGGACGCCGGGCCCAACGAAAGAACGCCCTCAGCTTGCATGGGCCCCAACGATAGGGACTGGATCGACGACTCGGCTTGATTCATGTCAAGTGACTGCGGCTTTCATCGCGATAAGGTATCGTCAAGGCGCTGGGGCACCGGACTGTCGTCGCCATCGCCCCACACCGTCACGACACAAGGAGATGGAGCATGTACAAGCGCATTCTGGTGGCCACCGATGGCTCTGAACTCTCGCACAAGGCCGTCGATCATGCCATTGGCCTGGCCGCCCTGTGCCAGGCCGAGTTGATCGCGGTAACCGTTGTTCCGCACTACCCGCGCAGCTATTTCGACGGTTCGCTGCCGCTCACCAACGACGAGGTGGAGCGCGTCGAGAAGCACTGGTCCGAGGGCGGCCACAAGATCCTCGAAACGGTGCAGACGGCCGCCAAGGCCCAGGGCGTGACGCTGAGCGACGTGGTCGTCAAGTCAGACCTGGTGGCCGACGCGCTGATCGAGACCGCCAAGACGCAAAAAGCCGACCTGATCGTCATGGCCTCGCACGGCCGCAAGGGCATGTCGCGCCTGTTGCTGGGCAGCGAAACGCAGCAAGTCCTCACGCACACGAGCATTCCGGTGCTGGTGCTGAGATAAGACAACCCCCACCGTCGCTGCGCGCCCTCCCCGTCTGTCACGCGGTGCGTGGGAAGTGGGGCACTCAACCAGTGCCGCGGGTGGCCCCTGCGCAGCGGCCGCCCCCGTTTCAGGCGATGGGGGTGGCGCGCGCAGCGCCACCGACCAGCGCGACCCCCGGTTCAGCGCTCGGGCGTGATGCTGCCCACGGGGTCGGTCGGCTCGGCTGCCGGTGGCTCGTGGGTCACCGCGGGCCGCACGCTCGGTGGGGCGGGCCGGTAGTCGGCCAAGCCTTCGCGCAAGCCCATTTCCAGCCGGTCAACGCGCGCGTGCAGGTCGCGGTTGTGGTTTTCGACCGTCTGAACCAGGCGGCCAATCTCGGCATCGACGGGACGCTCGCGCAGGCCCATCTCGGCGCGGTCGATGCGCGAAAGCGTGTCCTGCTTCTGGCGCTCGACCGCGTCGCCCAGGCGCGCGACCTCCTGGTCCAGGTGCTGGCGCAGATCGGTAAAGCGCGAGGCCTCGGCCTTGTCGGCCAGCTCGCGCTGGGCCGCCAGCTCGCGGGCGTGGCGGCGCGTCTCCATCAGCACGGTGCCTTGGGTGAAGGCCATCACCCCGACGAACACCAGGAACAGCAGCACCATCAAGCCCACCAGCACCAGGCCCAGCGGCGCGGTCACGTGCGCAAAGATCAACGACAGCTCGGTCGGCCGGTTCATCTCCGTCCAGTTCACGCCGACAAACGTGGCGATGGCGGCGCAAATCAGCAAAAAGAACAAGGTGCGCAAGGACATGGGGGCTCCTGGGTGGTCCGTTTTCAGCGGGCGGTTTGCCGGGCGCCTGGCTGCTTGCTGCCCACTGCGAACGGGTGACTGCCAATCGGGTTGAAGTGTAAGCCGTCGCCCCGTCAACCCGGCTCGAACAGGCGTTGGTAGCGCTCACGCAGCACATTTTTTTGCACCTTGCCCATGGTGTTGCGCGGCAATTCGGGCAGGACAAAGCAGCGCTTGGGGATCTTGAAGTTGGCCAGACGGGCCTTGAGCGCCGCGATCAGGCCCTCCGGATCGGGCGCGGCACCCGCCCGGGCGATCACCACCGCCACGCCCACTTCGCCGAAGTCGGGATGCGGCACGCCGACGATGGCCGACTCCTGCACGCCCGGCAGCTCGTTGAGCACGCCCTCGATCTCGGCCGGATATACGTTGTAGCCGCCGCTGATGATCAGGTCCTTGCTGCGCCCGACGATGCTGACGTAGCCGCGCGCGTCCTGCTGGCCCACGTCGCCGGTCTTGAAAAAGCCGTCGGGGGTGAACTCCTCGGCCGTCTTTTCGGGCATCTGCCAGTAGCCCGCAAACACGTTGGGGCCCTTGACCTGGATGCCGCCGATCTCGCCCGCGGGCACTTCGCGCCGCTCATCGCCCTGCACCCGCAATTGCACGCCCGGCAGCGGAAAGCCCACCGTGCCGCCGCGCCGCTCGCTCTGGTTATGGTAGCGCTCGTCGGCGCGGTACGGGTTGCTGGTGAGCATGATGGTCTCGCTCATGCCGTAGCGCTCGAGGATGGTGTGGCCGGTGCGCGCGCGCCAGTCGTTGAAGGTTTCGATCAGGAGCGGTGCCGAGCCGCTGATGAACAGGCGCATGGGCGCGGCCTGCTGCCGCGTCAGCGCCGGCTCGGCCAGCATGCGCGTGTACAGCGTGGGCACGCCCATGAACACCGTGGCGCGCGGCAGGTCGGCGATGACGCGCCGGGGGTCGAACTTGCCATGCCACAGCATGGTGCTGCCGTTCAGCAGCGCGCCGTGGATGGCCACGAACAGCCCGTGCACGTGGAAGATCGGCAGCGCGTGGATCAGCACGTCGCCGCCCTGCTCCGGCGTTCTCCAGCCCCAATAGTCCTTGAGCATCACCGCGTTGGACAGCAGGTTGCCGTGCGAGAGCATGGCGCCCTTGCTGCGGCCCGTGGTGCCGCTGGTGTAGACGATGGCAGCCAGGTCGTCGGCGCGGCACCGAGCCGGTACGTGCTGGTCACCGCAGTGCGCCGCGCGCTCCAGCAGGCTGCCCGTGCGATCGTCATTGAGCGTAAAGACGTGGCGCGTGCCGGCCTGAAACGCGATGGGGCTGACCCAGGCGAAGTTCTGTCCCGTGCACACCACCACCGCCGGCTTGGCGTTGCCCACGAAGTACTCGATCTCACCGCTCTGGTAGGCGGTGTTGAGCGGCAAAAAGACAAAGCCGGCGCGCAGCGTGGCCAGGTACAGGATCATGGCCTCGACCGACTTGTCCACCTGCACCGCCACGCGCGGCGGCACGCCGCCGGGGTCGCGCGGGAGCTCCAGCGACTGCAGCAGATTGGCGACCATGGCCGTGGCGCGATCCAGGTCGCGCCACGAGTAGCGCAGGCCGCTGTCGGTTTCCACCGCCACGGCGTCCAGGTCGGCAGGAAATGCGGCGCGCAAGGCGACAAACAGGTTGGCGTTGGACATGGGTGTCGTGGACGTGAACGGGTGGCACTAGAACCGCGCCGGGCGCTTGGCCAGGAAGGCCGCGATGCCCTCCCGGTGCTCGGCGCTGTCGGCGTAATCATACGCATCGATCACTATTCTTTCAATAGCTGGTTGCGCCCGTCCATCGCGCGCCAGAGGCTGATTCAATGCCCGAAACGTCTGCTTGTTCTGGCGCGCGGCGCGTGGCGCCAGCGCCGCCATGCGCTGCGCCCGCTCGCGTGCATGACCCAGCACGTCGGCCGCCGGCAGTACGCGATGCAGAAAGCCGCGCGCCTTCATCTCGGCCGCATCCAGCACGGCCGCCTCCAGCAGCAGCTCGCGCGCCGTGGCCTCGCCCGCTACGCGCGCCACCAGCGCCGCCTCGCGCGGCGCCATCGGAAAGCCCAGCTTGGCGATCGGCGCGCCAAAGCGGGCGCCGTCGGCGGCCACGCGGATGTCGCAGCAGCTGGCGATCTCCATGCCGGCGCCCATGCAATGGCCTTCGATGGCGGCAACCATCGGCACGTCGCAGTCCAGCATGGCTTGCAAGCCGCCCCAGACGTCCTGCTCGTGAAAAGCCCGCAGGCTGGCCACTTCGAAGCGGAACGCGGTGTATTCGGCAATGTCGCCGCCGGAGCAAAACGTCCCGCCCTGGCCGTGCACGATCACGCAGCGAACGCCCGCGTCGGCCTGGATCGCCATGAAGACGGCCCGCAGGCGGCGCCACATGGCGCGCGACATGGCGTTCAGCTTGCCGGCGTTGGCCAAGGTGACCCGCGCGACGGCACCGTCCTGTTCAAGATGGATCTCACCGGACATGGCGACTCGCCCAGCCTGTCAATCCAGCAGGCTCTGAACGGCGCCGGCCACCGGAACGGTGCCCTGCGCCAGTTCGCGGCGGTGCTTGTCCAGGCGCTTCAGGTCATACAGGTAGTTGACCATCAGCCCATACGACTGCTTGAGGCCCTTGGGCGAGGGATCGCCCAGCCAGTTGATGCGCTCGATGCGCGCGCCATTGCCCAGGTGAAAGCGGGCCACGGCGTCCAGCGGGCGACCGCCTTCGGTGCGCTCGCGCGCCAGGTAGTGCGCGGCGGCGGCCAGCAGCCAGCGCGCGCGGGCCGATTTTTCGGGCCACTGGGTCACGCCGTCGAGCGCGCCCACGATGTCTGCGGCAGCGACGTCGGCCACGCCCAGCTCGCGCGCCAGCTCGGTGCGGGCGCGCGCGGGCAGGGCTTGCAGGCGGGCGTCAGCGTTCTTGGCCAGCCAGGCGCGAAAGCCGGGAACGGGCGAGAGCGTGGCAAACAGCTTGAGGCGCGCAAACTCGCCTTGCAGCACCTCCACCACGCGCTTGATCAGCTCGTCGCCAAAGCTCACGCCCTTCAGGCCGCTTTGGGTGTTGCTGATGGAGTAGAAGATCGCGCACGCGGCTTTGTCCAGGTCGGCCGGCGCGGCCTCCTCGTCCAGCAGCGGGACGATGCCGCCGGCCATCTCGCGCAGCAGCGCCACCTCGACGAAGATCAGCGGCTCACCCGGCATGCGCGGGTGAAAAAAGCTGTAGCAACGCCGGTCTTCGTCCAGCCGGTTCTTGGCGTCCTGCCAGCTGCGGATGTCGTGCACGGCCTCGTACTGGATCAGCTTTTCGATCAGCGAAGCGGGCGAGTCCCAGCTGATGCGGCGCAGGTCCAGAAAGCCGACGTCGAACCAGGTCGAAAAGAGCTCCTGCAACTCGCCGTCCAGCGCGATCAGGCGCTTGTCCTTCTTGAGGTGGGGCAGCAGTTCGGCGCGCAGCTCGACCAGAAAATGCACCCCGCCCGGATAGGCCGAAAAGCGCTGGAGCAAGCGCGTGCGCGGCGCGGTGAAGGCGCGGCGCAGGTGCAGTTCGGCGCGCGCTTCGTCGTCGGTGCCGCGCACGGCCTCGTAGGCCGCGTGGGCCGACTCGATGGCGGTCACGTCGGGGGCGAAGTGCTCGCTCATCAGCACCCAGCATTCGCGGCGCTGCTCGGGCGTGGCGTTGGCGTACCACTGGGCCAGCGCGGCGGCGCGGCGCCCGCCCTCGACCTCGCTCACGGCCGGGTCGAGCACGTGCTGCAACTCGCGCAGGATGCGGCGCGAGCCCCAGGGGCCGATGGCGTCCACCCCGCGCTCGAGCATGGCGCCCAGGCGCTGGCGCATCGAGGCCACGGGGGTGGTGTCGGCATTTGCTTCAGTATTCATAGCTGACCGCGCTTGATACACAAGCGCCAGATGCCCAAATGACTTGCAAAATCGCGATCCCGAAATTGTAGGTCGGGTTGAGAAACGACAACCCGACGGGCGTTCGGCCAACCCACGCCATTCACTCGACGCCCACGTCGGGCGACGCTGCGCCAACCCGACCTACGCGGTGGCCGGGCGGCGGCTGGCCCACCCCCACAAGCCCACGCCCGCCAGCATCATGGGCACGCACAGCCACTGCCCCATCGACAGGCCCAGCGAGAGCAGGCCCAGGTAGGCATCGGGCTCGCGAAAGTATTCGGCGATGAAGCGAAACGCGCCATAGCCCACCAAAAACGCGCCGCTGACCTGCCCCATGCGGCGCGGCCGGCGCGCGTACAGCCACAGCAGCACGAACAGCAGCACGCCCTCCAGCAAAAACTGATAAATCTGCGAAGGGTGGCGCGGCAGCATGGAGCCGCTTTGCGGAAACACCATGCCCCAGGGCAAGTCGGGCGGGGCAAAGCGGCCCCACAGCTCGCCGTTGATGAAGTTGCCCACGCGCCCGCTGGCCAGGCCCAGCGGCACGCAGGGCGCCACGAGGTCGGTCACCTGCAGCCACGGCCGGCCGCGCCGGTGCGCCCACAGGATCATCGCCACGATCACGCCCAGCATGCCGCCGTGAAAGCTCATGCCGCCTTCCCAGATGGCGAACACCTGCAGCGGATGCGCGGCGTAAAACCCGGGCTTGTAGAACAGGCAAAACCCCAGGCGCCCACCCACGATGACGCCCACCACGCCCCAGAACAGCATGTCCTCGATGTCGCGCCGGCTCCAGGGTGCGGGCTGGGTGACGGCGGCGAACTGCGGATGGCGCAGCCGGCGCGTGGCCAGAAAGTAAAACAGCCCGAAGGCCACCAGGTAGGTGATGCCGTACCAGTGAATGGCGAGCGGGCCCAGGCGGATGGCGATGGGGTCGATGTGCGGGTACATCAGCATGGCTGCATTGTGCCCGTGCGCCCGCCCGGCTACGGCGCGGCGCGGACAAAACCCAGAAAGCGCTCCAACGCGGGGCTGACGCGGTCGGCCCGCCAGACCAGGCGCGTCTCGCAGGCCGGCAGCGCGCGCGCGCCGCCGGGGCGCCGATAGACCACGCCCGGGCGCTGAAACAGCTGCACGCTGCGCGGCACCCAGGCCAGGCCCAGGCCGGCCGACACCAGGTTGACGATGGTCTGCATCTGGATGGCCTCTTGCGCCACCTGGGGGGCGCGCGCATGAGCGTGGTAGAGGGCAACGACGGCGTCGTGCAGCGAGGGCGCAATGCGGCGCGGAAACAGCACCATGGGCTCGGCCAGCACGCGGCCCAGCGCCGGCGCGGCCGCGCGTGCCAGCGCATGGCCGGCCGGCAGCGCCAGCAGCAGCGGCTCGGCCGCCACCAGGGCGTGGGCCAGGCCGGGCGGGGGCACGCCGCGGGCCAGCAGCATCAGGCCGGCGTCGATGTCGCCGCGCGCCAGCAGCTCCTGCTGCACGTCGCCCGTGGCCTCGATCAACTCCAGGTGCACGCCGGGCGCGGCGGCGCGCCAGGCCGGCACCCAGCGCGGCAACAGCTCGAATCCGGCGGTAGACACAAAGGCCAGACGAATCTGCCCCGCGTCGCCCAGCGCGGCGCGTTGCGCCAGCGCGGCCAGGCCCTGGGCGCGGGCCAGCAACTCGCGCGCCTCGGGCAGCAAGGCGGCGCCGGCGGGGGTCAGCTGCACGCGGCGGCGGTTGCGCTCGAACAGGCGCGCACCCAACGTGCGCTCCAGCCCGGCAATGGCCTGCGTCAGCGGCGGCTGGGTGATGTTCAGGCGCGCGGCGGCCCGGCCGAAGTGCAGCTCCTCGGCCACCGCCACAAACTGGCGCCATTGCCGTAATTCGATTCGAGCCAGCTCAATGGGGTCTGTCATATGTCGTGCATATTACAGATGCCCATCAAACGGATTGGATCATTGCCCGCTGCTGACGCATACTTGCAGCCACGCTGCGGGCAGCGCCCTGCCCCGCGGCCCCAACCTTTGCCACGAACCCAGCGAGACCCCCATGGCCGATTCCAACCCCAACCTGCCCATCAACCGCCGCAGCGCCAACATCACGCAAGGCAAGGCGCGCGCCGCCAACCGCTCCATGTTCTACGGCATGGGCTACACCGAGGCCGATTTCGACAAACCCATGGTGGGCGTGGCCAACGGGCACAGCACCATCACGCCCTGCAACAGCGGCCTGCAAAAGCTGGCCGACGCGGCGATTGCCGGCATCGAGGAAGCGGGCGGCAACGCCCAGGTGTTTGGCACGCCGACCATCAGCGACGGCATGGCCATGGGCACCGAGGGCATGAAGTACTCGCTGGTCAGCCGCGAGGTCATCAGCGACTGCGTGGAGACCTGCGTGCAGGGCCAGTGGATGGACGGCTGCGTGGTGATTGGCGGCTGCGACAAGAACATGCCCGGCGGCATGATGGGCATGCTGCGCGCCAACGTGCCCAGCATCTACGTGTACGGCGGCACCATCGAGCCGGGCTGCCTGCACGGGTGCGATTTGAACATCGTGAGCGTGTTCGAGGCCGTGGGCCAGAACGCCGCGGGCAAGATCAGCGACCAGGAGCTCAAGGACATCGAGCAGCACGCCATTCCGGGCACCGGCTCGTGCGGAGGCATGTACACGGCCAACACCATGAGCAGCTCGTTCGAGGCGCTGGGCATGAGCCTGCCCTACTCCAGCACCATGGCCAACCCGCACGCCGAAAAGGTGGACTCGGCCCGCGAGTCGGCCCAGGTGCTGATCGAGGCCATCAAGAAGGACATCAAGCCGCGCGACATCGTCACGCGCCAGTCGATCGAAAACGCCGTGGCCGTGATCATGGCCGTGGGCGGCTCGACCAACGCGGTGCTGCACTTTCTGGCCATCGCGCACGCGGCGGGCGTGGAGTGGTCCATCGACGACTTCGAGCGCATGCGCAAGAAGGTGCCGGTGTTTTGCGACATGAAGCCCAGCGGCAAATACCTGGCGGTGGACCTGCACAAGGCCGGCGGCATTCCGCAGGTGATGAAGATGCTGCTGAACGCGGGCCTCTTGCACGGCGACTGCATGACCATCACCGGCAAGACCATTGCCGAGACGCTGAAGGACGTGCCCGATGTGCCGCGCGCAGACCAGGACGTGATCCACCCCATCGACAAGCCGCTGTACGCGCAGGGCCACTTGGCGATTCTCAAAGGCAATCTCAGCCCTGAAGGCGCCGTGGCCAAGATCACCGGCTTGAAGAACCCCGTCATGACAGGCCCGGCGCGCGTGTTCGACGACGAGCAGTCGGCGCTGGCGGCCATCCTGAGCGGCAAGATCAAGGCCGGCGACGTGATGGTGCTGCGCTACCTGGGCCCCAAGGGCGGCCCCGGCATGCCCGAGATGCTGGCGCCCACCGGCGCGCTGGTCGGCGAAGGCCTGGGCGAAAGCGTGGGCTTGATCACCGACGGGCGCTTTTCGGGCGGCACCTGGGGCATGGTGGTGGGCCACGTGGCGCCCGAGGCCGCGGCCGGCGGCAACATCGCGCTGATCCACGAAGGCGACTCCATCACCATCGACGCGCACCAGCTGCTGCTGCAACTGAACGTGCCCGATGCCGAACTGGCCCGGCGCCGCGCCGCATGGAAGGCGCCCAAGCCGCGCTACACGCGCGGCGTGCAGGCCAAGTTCGCCTTCAACGCGTCGAGCGCCAGCCGCGGCGCCGTGCTGGACGATTTTCCGCAGAACTGAAGAGGGGCGTCATGAGCATTCCCGTCGCACTGCCCGAGCTGGGCCAGGCCATGGCCCGCTACCGTTTTGCCTATTTGCTGACGAGCCCCGGCCAAGGCGCACCGCACGCCACCGCCACGGCCGTGACGCTGCAGGGCGGCGTGCTGCACATCGCTGGCATTGGCCGACGCACGCGCGCCAACATCGAGCGCGAGCCGGCGGTGGCGCTGGTGTGGCCGCCGGCATCCAGCGACGAGCATTCGCTGATCGTGGACGGCACGGCCGCGCTCGAAGGCGAGGGCCTGCGCATCACGCCCACGCGCGCCGTGCTGCACCGCTCGGCGCCGGCGCCAGAGCCAACGGCGCCGGGCGCCTGCGGGTCGGATTGCATCGAGCTGAACCTGCCCGGCTGACACGGAGCGCGGGGGCGAAAGACCCCACCGCATGCGGCCTCAACGCGGCGCTGCGCGTGGCCCGCACAGGGGCTGCGGCAGAATCATCCGATCAACAACCCACGGAGATTTCGCATGGCCGACACATGGCTCCCCTCGCTCATCACCACCACCCCGCAAGAAGGCTTCGAGCTGGCCATCACGCTCAGCCGCCGCGGCGTCAAGTACACGCAGCCGGACCCGGCGGTGCTGCACAAGCTGCGCCCCGAATACTCCAACGACGCGCATGAGCTGACGGCGGCATCGCAGGTGATTGCCACCAACTTCCAGACCGTGGCGGCGGCCAACAACTATTGGCGCAAGTGAGCCGAACGTCGGCCGTCACTGACGTCGATCGTCAGCGGCCGGCCACGCGCGCCCGTATGCGCAGGTCAGCGCCCACGCGGTCGATGCCGATGTATTCGAGCCGCGGCCCTTCGGCCAGTTCGGTGAAGGGGCCCAGCGCGGCCAGCGGCGCGCCCTCGCCCAGCAGGCGCGGCGCCTGGTAGAGCAGCAGCTCATCCACCGCGTCGGTACGCCACAGTGCGGCATTCAGTTGCGCGCCGGCTTCCACGTGCACTTCATTGATCTCGCGCCGCGCCAGTTCGGCCAGCAGGGATGACAGGTCGAATCGGCCGCCGGCTCCCGGCAGTTGCAGCACGTCGGCGCCGCGATCACGCAAGTCCTGCTCGCGCCGGGCATCCGCGCCGCCGGCACCCACGATGCACACTCGGCGCTGCGGCACCTGCCACAGCCGTGCCTCCAGCGGCGTGCGCAATCGGCTGTCCGCGATGACCAGCATCGGCTGACGGGTCGCGTCCGGCAGGCGCACGTCCAGGCGCGGGTCGTCACGCAGCACGGTGCCGATGCCGGTGAGCACCGCACACGCGCGGGCGCGCCAGGCGTGGCCGTCTTCGCGCGCCGCCGGCGAGGTGATCCACTGGCTGGTGCCATTGGGCAGGGCGATGCGTCCGTCCAGTGACGCGGCCACCTTCATGCGCACCCAGGGGCGCTGCCGCGTCATGCGACTGAAAAACCCGACGTTCAACTCGCGCGAGGCCTCGGCGCCGGCCCCCACTTCCACCTCGATGCCGGCGGCCCGCAAGCGCTCGAGTCCCTGCCCCGCCACGCGCGGGTTGGGGTCTTGCAGTGAAGCGACCACCTTGCACACGCCAGCGGCAATCAGCGCGTCGGCGCACGGGCCGGTACGGCCGTGGTGCGCGCAGGGCTCGAGCGTGACGTAGGCCGTGGCGCCCGCCGTGACGCGGCCGCGCGCCTGCGCATCGCGCAAGGCCATCACCTCGGCATGCGCCTGCCCGGTCGCTTGGGTGTGGCCCTGACCAATGACCTGGCCATCGGCATCCACCAGCACGCAGCCCACCGCCGGATTGGGCGGGCAGATCAAGCGCGCCCGCTCCGCCAGGGCGAGCGCCATGGCCATGAAGGGTTCAACCGGCGGTGGCATGTTTGGTGTGGACGGGACAAGCACGTTGCACGCCCGGCACAAAGAAAAAGGGCCTGATCAAAATCAGGCCCTTTTGAGCTTTGGCGGAGTGGACGGGACTCGAACCCGCGACCCCCGGCGTGACAGGCCGGTATTCTAACCGACTGAACTACCACTCCGCGTCGGTGTCACGTTCGGCTCGAAGCGAGCCCAAGTGCGACAAAACTTGGCGACCCTACGGGGATTCGAACCCCGGTACTCACCGTGAAAGGGTGATGTCCTAGGCCTCTAGACGATAGGGTCAAAACCTTCAGACGTTCTCGACACTTGTTTTGGTGGAGGTAAGCGGGATCGAACCGCTGACCTCTTGCATGCCATGCAAGCGCTCTCCCAGCTGAGCTATACCCCCGTTTGTGGGTGTCGAGCCTCGCATTATATGCTGGATTTCACCGCGTTCTCAATCGCGCCAGAACTTTTTCGCGCTGATGCAGGGCCAGCACTGCATCGACCGACGGCGTTTGCGGCGTGCCCATGACCAGCACGCGCACCGGCATGGCCAGTTGCGGCATTTTCAGGCCGTGTTCGGCCAGGGTTTGCTTGAGCGCGGCGGCAATGTCGGGGGCCGTCCACGGCGTCGATTCGAGCCGCGCGGCCAGGCTGGCCAGCGCGGGCCTGACGGCATCGGTGACGTGCTGGGCCAGGTCCCTGGCCGCAGGTTGCACGTCGGCGTAGTACGGCAGCAGCCAGTCGGCCAGGGCCACGGTGGTGTCGCAGCGGTCCTTGAACAAGTCGCACAGCGCGGGCAGGCGCTCGTCGGCGGCGATGCCGCGTGTTTGCAGTTGCGCAGCCACCAGCGGCGCCAGCGCGCTGCCTTCCAGGGCCTTCAGGTGCTGGGCGTTGACCCAGCGCAGCTTGGCCTCGTCGAACTGGCCGGCGCTCCTGCCCAGATGGTCGAGGTTGAACCACTGCAGAAACTGCGCGCGCGAGAAGATTTCATCGTCGCCATGGCTCCAGCCCAGGCGCGCCAGGTAGTTGACCATGGCGTCGGGCAAATAGCCCTCGTCGCGGTACTGCGTGACGGCCTTGGCGCCATTGCGCTTGCTCATCTTCTCACCCTGCTCGTTCAGCACGGTGGGCAGGTGCGCAAACACCGGCACACTCGCGCCCAGGGCCTCGAAGATGTGGATCTGGCGCGGCGTGTTGTTGACGTGGTCGTCGCCGCGAATGACGTGGGTGATGCCCATGTCCATGTCGTCCACGCAGACGCAGAAGTTGTAGGTGGGCGTGCCGTCGGGGCGGGCGATGACGAGGTCATCGAGCTCGCTGTTCTGAAATTCGATGGGGCCCTTGCACTTGTCGTCCCAGCCGACCACACCCGAGAGCGGCGTCTTGAAGCGCAGCACGGGCTTGACGCCTTCGGGAATTGGCGGCAGCGCCTTGCCGGGCTCGGGGCGCCAGGTGCCGTCGTAGCGGGGCTTTTGCCTGGCGGCCATCTGGCGCTCGCGCAGCGCATCCAACTCGGCCACGCTCATGTAGCAGGGGTACACATGGCCGGCGGCCTGCAATTGCGCCAGCACGGCCTTGTAGCGGTCCATGCGCTGCATCTGGTAGTACGGACCCTCGTCGGGATCGAGGCCGAGCCACGCCATGCCTTCCAGAATGACGTCCACGGAGGCCTGGGTCGAACGCTCCAGGTCGGTGTCTTCGATGCGCAGGATGAAGGTGCCGCCCTGCGAGCGCGCAAAGGCCCACGGGTACAGCGCCGAGCGGATGTTGCCCAGGTGGATGAAGCCGGTGGGCGATGGCGCGAAGCGCGTGCGCACGGGCGAGGCCGATGAACCTTGATTTTGAGACATTTCGTGCTCTGGCGCCCGCCTTTCCTGCGCGGGCAGCTATTCAATTGATAGTATTCAGGTGATGCGGCCGCAGCTGTCCAGCCCGTGCGAGAGGTCGCGCAGGATGTCGGGCACGTGCTCCAGCCCCACCGACAGGCGAATCAAACCCTGCCCCACGCCGGCGGCCTGGCGTTGCGCTTCGCTCAAGCGCCCGTGCGAGGTGCTGGCCGGGTGGCTGATGAGGGTGCGCACGTCGCCCAGGTTGGTGGCAATCGAACAAACGCGCGTGCTGTCGATCACGTGAAAGGCGCGCGCGCGGCCCTGCTCGGGGCTGGCGGCCTTGACGCTGAAGGCAATCACCGAGCCGCCCACGCCGCCCTGCTGCGCCATGGCCAGCTGGTGCTGCGGGTGCGAAGGCAGGCCGGGGTAGAACACGCGCTCGACGGCGGGGTGCGCCTCCAGCCAGCGGGCGATCTGCAGCGCGTTGGCGCTTTGCGCGGCCACGCGCAGGCTGAGCGTTTCCATGCCCTTGTGCACCACCCAGGCGTTGAAGGGCGAGAGCACCATGCCGGCGGTGCGGATCAGCGGCGCGAACACCCCGTCGATCAGCTTGCGCGAGCCGCAGATGGCGCCGGCCATGACGCGGCCCTGGCCGTCGAGAAACTTGGTGCCCGAGTGGATGATGAGGTCGGCCCCCAGCGCCAGCGGCTTTTGCAGCGCGGGGGTGGCAAAGCAGTTGTCCACGGCCAGCAGCGCGCCGGCTTTTTTGGCGATGGCGGCCAGCGCGGCGATGTCGCACACCTCGGTGAGCGGATTGGTGGGCGTTTCGGCAAACAGCAGGCGCGTATTGGGGCGCAGGGCCGCGCGCCACTGGCCCACGTCGGTTTGCGAGACAAACGAGGTCTGCACGCCGAAGCGCGCGAACTCGCTGCCCAGCAGCTTGATGGTGGAGCCGAACATGGACTGCGAGCAGATCACGTGGTCGCCGCTTTTGAGCAGGCCCATCGCCATCAGCAGGATGGCCGACATGCCGGTGCTCGTGGCAATGGCCGCCTCGGCACCCTCCAGCGCGGCCAGACGGCGCTCGAAGGCGGTGACCGAGGGGTTGCTGGTGCGGGTGTAGGTGTAGCCCTCCTCCTGCATCGCAAAGCGGCGCGCCGAGGTCTCGGCGTCCGGCTGGATGAAGCAGCTGGTGAGGTACACCGCCTCGGAGTGCTCGCCATAGGCGCTGGGCGGGATGGACACGCGCACGGCCAGGGTATCGGGGTGCAGGCCCTCGGGCAGGTCCCGAGCGTTCAATTCATGGGCGTTCATGGTCAGCTCATTCATCAGTCGGCATGGTCTGGCGCGGCCGACTCGCGCGGGCGCTCGGCGTTCAGGCGCGCCAGGTCGCCCTCGGAGATGTCGCCGGTGACGTACACGCCGTCGAAGCACGAGGCGTCGAAGCGCGTCACGCGCGGGTTCACGCTGGACACCGCCTGCTTCATGCCCTCCACGTCCTGGTAGATCAGCGCGTCGGCGCCGATGATCTGCCGCACTTCTTCGACGCTGCGCCCGTGCGCCACCAGCTCCTCGCGCGTGGGCATGTCGATGCCATAGACGTTGGGGTGGCGCACCGGCGGCGCGGCGCTGGCCAGATACACCTGGCGCGCGCCGGCATCGCGCGCCATCTGCACGATCTCCTGGCTGGTGGTGCCGCGCACGATGGAGTCATCGACCAGCAGCACGTTGCGCCCGGCGAACTCGCTGGCGATCAGGCCCAGCTTTTGGCGCACCGAACGCCGGCGCACGGCCTGGCCCGGCATGATGAAGGTGCGGCCCACGTAGCGGTTCTTGACGAAGCCTTCGCGGTAGGGCTTGCCCAGCGCGCGCGCCAGCTCGTTGGCGCTGGGGCGGCTGGATTCGGGGATGGGGATGACGACGTCGATCTCGCTGGGCGGCACGGTGGATACCACGCGCTTGGCCAGCGTCTGCCCCAGGTTCAGGCGGGCCTGATAGACCGAGATGCCGTCCAGCACCGAGTCGGGCCGCGCAAGATAGACGTACTCGAAAATGCAGGGCGACAGGCTGGGCCGGTCGGCGCATTGCCGCGCATGCACCGTGCCGTCCAGCGTGACGAACAAGGCCTCGCCGGGCGCCACGTCGCGCTCCAGCACGTGGCCGGTGCCCTCCAGCGCCACCGATTCGCTGGCCACCAAGACGGCGCCGCCGGCCGCGCGCCCGAAGCACAGCGGCCGGATGCCGAAGGGGTCGCGAAACACCAGCATGCCGCAGCCGGCGATGTGCGCGATCACGGCGTACGAGCCGCGCAGGCGCTGGTGCACCGCGGCCACCGCGGCAAAGGCCTGCTCGGGCCCCATCTGGCCGCCGCGCGTGGCCTGCTGCAGTTCGTGCGCCAGCACGCCCAGCAGCACTTCGGAGTCGCTGCCGGTATTGATGTGCCGGTGATCGCCCTCCAGCAGCTCGCGGCGCAGGGCGTGGGCATTGGTCAGGTTGCCGTTGTGCACCAGCACCAGGCCGAAGGGCGCGCTGGTGTAGAAGGGCTGCGCCTCTTCCTCGCTGTCGGCGTTGCCGGCGGTCGGGTAGCGCACCTGACCCAGGCCGCTGGTGCCCGGCAGGCCACGCATGTTGCGGGTGCGAAACACGTCGCGCACCATGCCCTTGGCCTTGTGCATGAAGAACTTGCCGCTCTGCTGCGTCACGATGCCGGCGGCATCCTGGCCGCGGTGTTGCAGCAGGAGCAGCGCGTCGTAAAGCGTTTGATTGACCGGCGCGGTGCTGACCACGCCGACGATGCCACACATGATGAAAGGGTCCTGAATTGAGCGAGCCCGAAGGCCCGATTGTCACGTCGAAAGGTATTGCCCGAGGGCGGGCGGCAAAATGGGCCGCAGTTGCGCGAGTGCCTGGTTCAACCAGGGGCCGCTGGCCGACTCGCGCCACCAGGGCTCGCCGCCCTGCCCCGCCAGCTGGATGGCCGCCGCCAGCACCAGCAGCAGCAGCGCGCCGCGCAACACGCCGAACACGGCGCCCAGCAAGCGGTCCACCGGCCGCATGCCCAGCGCGCGCGCGGCGCCGCGCACGGCCCAGGCCAGCATGCCGCCGGCAAAGGCCACGGCGATGAACACCAGCACAAAGCCGGCCGCAAAGCGCCATTCGGCGGACGCATCGCCCATCGGCAGCACGTGACCCAGCGGTTCGGCGACCCAGCGGGCGGCAAAGTAGGCAAGCACCCAGCCGCCCAGCGACAGCGCCTCGTACAGCAAGCCGCGCCAGGCGCCCAGCAGCAGCGAGGCCAGCAAGATACCCAGGCAAATCCAGTCAAACGGGTGCATGGCCAGCCCAGCGTGACGCATCAAAGGCTGAAGACGCCGCCCGTCAATCCGGCTTTCTTCAGGGCGTCGGCGGCTTTCTCGGCCTCGGCGCGGCTGGCAAACGGCCCCACGCGCACGCGGGTGCGCTTGCCGTCCTTGGTGTCCACCACCTGCGTGTAGGTCTTCAGGCCGGCGCGCTCGGCCTTCTGGCGCGCCTCCTGCGCCTTGTCGCTTTCGGCAAACGCGCCAATCTGCACGATGAAGCGACCCGCATCGCCGCCCGCCGCCGATGCCGCGGGCTTGGCGGCAGGGGGGGTGCCGCCCGCCAGCGCGGCGCGGGCCCGCGCGGCCTCCTCGCGCTGCTTGCGGGCGTCGGCCTCACGGCGGGCCTTGGCCTCGGCCTCCTGCTGGGCCTTGGCCTTGGCTTCCTGAGCCTGGGCCTTGGCCTGCTCGTCGCGCCGGGCCTTGGCGCGGGCTTCGTCCTCTTGCGCGGCTTTGGCCTTGGCCTTGGCGTCGTCGTCGCGCACAGGCGGCGCGGCGACGGGCGCGGGGGTGGCGTCGGGCGCGCGCGCGGCACTGGCACTGGCCGGCGCGGGCTTGGACGCCGCGTCGCCGCCCGCTGCCTTGGCCGCGGGCGACACCACCTCTTCGCGCTCGCTCAGGCTGGCCGGGGCCGCCACGTCGGCCGCTTTGGGCGCCTTGGGCGCCGCCAGGGGCGCGGCGCTGTCACGGTCGGGAATGGTGATGGGGGCGTTGATGGCCACCGGCCGCGGCTGGGTGTCGAACAGCAGCGGAAAGCCGATGACCGCCACCAGCACCAGCACGACCGCGCCGATCAGGCGATGGCGCGCGCGCCGGCGCAGGCTCTCGACCGTTTCGGTCGATGCGTTGGCGGCCGCCTCGGCGGTGCGTGGGGACGTCTTGGCAGGGCTGGCGTTGCTCTGGCGAAACTTGAAAAATGCCATGGTGCAGGGTCAGCAGTCAGCGATCGGCGTGCTGCCAGGGCGCGTCGGAGTCCAGGTGCGGCACACCTTGCTCGAGCACGCCGCCGACGGTGAAAAACGAGCCAAAGCAGACGATTCTATCAGTGGGTTGCACGCGCGCGGCCGCCGCATGGAAGGCCTGCATGGGCGAGGCAAACAGCTCGGAGGCGGCGCCGGCGCGCTGCGTGATGGAGCGCCACAGGGCCTGCACGTCCTGCGCCTTGGCGGCGCGCGGCGTGGGCAGGTCGGTGAAGTACCAACGGTCGATCAGCGGGTCCATCTGCCGCAGGATGGCGGGAATGTCCTTGTCGGCCATGGCGCCGAACACGCCGTGCGTCATCAGGAACGAGCCCATGGCGTCCAGGCTTTGCGCCAGCGCCGCCACCGCGTGCGGGTTGTGCGCCACGTCCAGAATGACCACCGGATGGCCCGACACCACCTGAAAGCGCCCGGGCAGATCCATCAGGCCGAAGCCGTTGCGCACGGCCTGCGCCGTCACCGGCAATCGCGTGCGCAGCGCGTCCAGCGCGGCCAGCACGCCCGAGGCATTGAGCAACTGGTTGGCCCCGCGCAGGGTGGGATAGCCCAGCCCGCTGTAGCGCCGCCCGCGCCCGGCCCAGGCCCATTGCTGCGGGTTGTTGCCCTGGTAGTTGAAGTCGCGCCCCAGCAGCCACAGGTCGGCCCCGATGGCCTGCGCGTGCGCGATCACGCTTTGCGGCGGCACCGGGTCGCTCACGATGGCGGGCTTGCCGGCGCGCATGATGCCGGCCTTCTCGAAGCCGATCTTCTCGCGCGTGTCGCCCAGCAGCGCGGCGTGGTCGATGTCGATGCTGGTGATGAGGGCGCAGTCGGTGTCGATGATGTTGACCGCGTCCAGCCGCCCGCCCAGGCCGACCTCGAGAATCACCGCGTCCAGCCCCGCGCGCGCCATCGCCTGCAAGATGGCCAGGGTGGTGAACTCGAAATAGGTCAGCGAGACCTCGCCGCGCGCGGCCTCGACCTGCTCCAGGCAGGCCACCAGCTCGGCCGCGTCGATGGACTGGCCCCGAATGCGGCAGCGCTCCTCGAAATGGATCAGGTGCGGCGAGGTGTAGAGCCCCGTGCGGTAGCCCGCCTGCAGCAAGATGGCCTCGAGCATGGCGCAGGTGGAGCCCTTGCCGTTGGTGCCGGCCACGGTGAACACGGGGCAGTCAAAGCGCAGCTGCAGGCGCTCGGCCACCGCGCGCACGCGCTCCAGGCCCAGTTCGATCACGGCGGGATGCAGTCGCTCGCAATACGCGAGCCATTCGGAAAGAGTTTTCATGGCGGCGCCGATTGTCGCGCCAAGCGCCTGCGCCATGGCATCATCGCCGGCCATGACCACGCCATCCGTCACGCTCTACGGCATTGCCCACTGCGACACCGTGAAGAAGTCGCGCGCCTGGCTGGCCGAGCACGGGGTGGCGGTGCGCTTTCACGACTTCAAGAAGGTGGGCGTGCCACCCGATCATCTGCAACGCTGGATCGACGCGGTTGGCTGGGAGCGCCTGCTCAACCGCCAGGGCACGACCTGGCGCAAGCTGGATGCGGCCACGCAGGCGGGCGTGACCGACGCCGCCAGCGCCGCCGCCCTGCTGCAAGCGCACGCCAGCGCCATCCGCCGCCCGGTGATCGAGTGGGACACGGGCGCGCCCGCCATCACGGTCGGCTTCGCGCCCGACGACTGGCGGGCGCTGCTGGCCCGCTGAAGCGCCCATGCCCGCGCTGACCATCGCCGGCCACCCCTGGACCTTCTGGCTGGGCTGGGCCTGGAGCGTCTCCAGCGTCGTCGTCACCACCTGGATCGTGATGCAGCGGCGCGCGCCGCAGTCCACCCTGGCGTGGATCATCGTGGTGAACCTGCTGCCGGTGATCGGCCTGCCGGTGTACGCCTACTTTGGCCCGCAGCGCGTGACGCGCCAGCGCCTGAAGCGCTGGCACACGCAGGCGGCGCTGATGTCGCAGCGCGACTTGCAGACCCTGCGCGCGCACCGGCCCGAGCCGCCGCGGTGGGCCGTGCAGCACGCTCGCCTGATCGAGGCCAGCTGCGGCCTGCCGATCTGCAGCGCCTACGGCGCGTTGGTACTCCCCAGCGGGGCCGCCAAACTGCAGGCGCTGCTCGGCGAGATCGCCGTCGCGCGCCACCACATCCACCTCGAGTACTACATCTTCGAGCCCGACCACAGCGGCGGCGCAGTGCTGCACGCGCTGACGGCGCGCGCGCGCGAGGGCATCGCCGTGCGCCTGCTGGTGGACGCGATCGGCTCCGGCCGCCTGCTCTCGCGCCGGCACCGGCAGGTGCTCGATCCGCTGCTGCAAGCCGGCGGCGAGCTGGCGGTGTTTCATCGCGCGCGCATCGACTTTCTGCGCCCGCTGGTCAACCTGCGCACGCACCGCAAGATCGCGGTGATCGACGGGCGCGTGGGCCTGGTCGGGGGCATCAACGTCACCGACGACGAGAACGAACAGGTTCGCCCGCAGGACGCCTACCGCGACACGCACCTGCTGCTGCGCGGCAGCGCGGTGCGCTGGCTGCAGTACGTCTTCTTGCAGGACTGGTACTACGCCAGCGGGCGCCAGCCGGCGCACGACGGCCACATGCTGCCCACGGACGAACCGCCGGGCCAGGTGCCCGTGCAGATCGTCGCCTCGGGCCCGGACAACGACGGCGAGGCCATTCACCGCGCCATGATCGACGCGCTGAACCTGGCCTACGAACGCGTGTGGCTGTCCACGCCCTACTTCGTGCCCACCGAGCCGGCCATGACGGCGCTGACCAACGCGGCGCTGCGCGGTGTGCAGGTCAAGCTGATCGTGCCCGAACGCAGCGACTCGCGCATCGTCACCGCCGCCGCGCGCTCGTACTTCAAGGAGCTGCAGGACGCCGGCGTGCTGGTGTTCGAGTACCGCGGGCGCATGTTTCACCCCAAGACGCTGGTGATCGATTCGCTCTACAGCATGATCGGCAGCGCCAACTTCGACAACCGCAGCTTTCGCCTGAACTTCGAGGTGGCCGCGGTCTTGTACGACCCCTCGCTCAACCAGCAACTGGCCGCACTGTTCGACGCCGACCTGTCGCGCTGCCAGCTGGTACCCCGCCAGCGCAAGACGCCGCCGCACCGGCAGTTGTTCGAGGCCGTGGCGCGGCTGGGCTCGCCATTGCTGTGAAATGCAACACCCCCAGTCTCCACTCGCTGCGCGATGTTCCGCCATCCCCCTTGCAGGGGGCTGAGGGCCGCGGCTCCAAGCCTGCCTGCGCAGGCTTGGACGGCCCGAAGAGGTGGTGCCTCTGGCACCGCCGCGGCCTGCAAGGCTCGCCAGTGACCGGGGAGACCCCGGCCACGGCGATCGCTGGCCCGGCCTGCTCCGCGGCCACCGGGCTCTTTGGATTTCACGCCCTGCGCGTGACGCGCTGCGCCATCATGAAAACACGATGCAATCGCGCAGGCCCGATCCCGAGGCCAGGTGGTCGAACCCTTCGTTGACCTGATCCAGCGTGAAGGCCTGGCCCAGCAGGCGATCGACCGGCAGCTTGCCCATCTTGTACAGGTCGACGTAGCGCCCGATGTCGGCGGCCGGCACGCCCGAGCCCAGGTAGCTGCCCAGCACGTCGCGCTCTTCGCCCACCAGTTGCGCAATGGGCAGCGCAAACGCCGCCTTGGGGTGCGGAAGGCCCGAGGTCACCGTCAGCCCGCCGCGGCGCGTGAGCTTGTACGCCGTCTCGAACGCCGGCACGCTGCCCGCGGCGTCATAGCCCACGTCCACCGCGCCGCCAGCCGCCGCCAGGAGATCGGCGTCGTTCTCCAGCGCACGCGGATCGATCAGATGCGTGGCGCCCAGCGCGCGCGCCAGTTCGCGCTTGCCGGCGTCCAGCTCGACGGCCACCACGCGGCGCGCGCCGGCGGCCACCGCCGCCAGCAGGCCGCTCAGCCCCACGCCGCCCAGGCCGACGATGGCCACCGTGTCGCCCGGCTTGACGCGGGCCCGGTTGATGATGGCGCCCGCGCCCGTGAGCACGGCGCAGCCAAACAGCGCGGCCTCGCGGTGCGACAGCTCGGCCTCAATCTTGACGCACGAGCGGCGCGAGACCACGGCATGGTCGGCAAAGCAGGACACGCCCAGGTGGTGGTTCAGCGCCTCGCCGCCCGCATGCAGGCGCCGCGCACCGCCCAGCAGCGTGCCCTGCGTGTTGGCACGCGCGCCGGGCTCGCACAAGGCCGGGCGTCCCTGCATGCAAGGCGCGCAGCCGCCGCAGCTGGGCACGAACACGGTGACGACGTGGTCGCCGGGCCCCAGGTCCTCCACGCCCGGCCCGACCTGCACCACCTCGCCCGAGGACTCGTGCCCCAGCGCCAGCGGCATCACGCGCGGACGGTCGCCGCTGATGACCGACAGGTCGGAGTGGCACAGCCCGGCCACCTGGGTCCTGACCAGCACCTCGCCCACGCCGGGCGGGTCCAGCTCGACCTCGGTGATCCGGATCGGACGGCTTTGGGCATAGGGCGCCGGCAGGCCCATTTCACGCAACACGGCGGCACGAACTTTCATGCGACATCTCCTTCTGGATACCGGCATTGTGCAGCGCCGTCGCTGCGCCAGAACGCAGTCCATGCGCAAAGGCGACACGCGCCGCGCCAGCGGCGTTCAGCCCGCGTGCGAGGCCATCAAAGCAGGGACAGCGGATCGAAGGCGGCCTTGCGCAGCACGCTCCAGAACAGCATGCGCTCGAGCTGCTCGCGCGGCTCAAACGCCGTGGCGTCGCGCGCACAGGCCAGGCGGATGGGGTCGCTCAAGGGAATGTTGGCGCCACGCAGACTGTCGGCCATCACCTGCACCTCGCAAGCGCGCTGCAAGGTCCACATCCAGCGAAAGGCGTTGAACACGCTGGCGCCCGTGCCCAGCAGGCCGTGGTTGCGCAAAATCATGATGCGCTTGTCGCCCAGGCTGGCCGCCAAGCGCGGACCTTCGCCCTCATGCACGGTAATTCCCTCGAAGTCGTGATAGGCCACATCGCCGAACAACTCGGCGCCGTAAAAATCGTCGTGGCCCAGCCCGCCCCGCTTGCACGCCACGGCAATGCCCGCCGTGGTGTGGATGTGCATGACGCAATGTGCGTCGGCGCGCGCGCCGTGGATGGCGCTGTGAATCACGAAGCCGGCGCGATTGACCGAGTGCGGCGTGGACTCGGCCGGGACACCGTCCAGGTGAATGCGCACCAGGTTGCGCGCCGTCACCTCGTTGTAGTTCAGGCCGAAGGGGTTGATCAGGAAGGTGTCGGGCGTGCCCGGCACGCGCAGCGTGATGTGGTTGAACACCAACTCGGTCCAGCCCATCGCGTCGAACACGTGGTAGCAGGCCGCCAGCTCCAGCCGCAGGCGCCATTCGGATGGCGCCATGTCGGCGGGGCGCTGCGCCTCGAGCGGGGTCAACAGGTCGCATGGAGGCTGTTTCAATGCCATTGGAAGTTCTCGTTTCACAGGTCAAGCTTCAGGTCCAGCGCATGACACACCAATATCAAGGCAGCAGAGTGAGGCCCGACTCAAAGCGTGTCTTCCCGGAAGATGCCAACACCATCTGCAAAAAGCCGATCGCCTCGAGTTGTCTTGATCGCTGCAAAGGCCCGGCGTCGACGGCACGAAGCCCCGCTCCTTTCAAAAGCTCGGTGAGCGCAATCTTCCCCTCCGCGTGGTCTCCGGCAAACAGGACCGTCGTCGCCGTCGTGCCATTCGTACGGGCGATGAGCGTGTCGGCCAAATTGACGTTGAACGCCTTCAGCACGGCCACCTCCTGCGGCAGCTGCTTGGCAAGTTCCAGCGCCGTAGAGGAGGTGCGCAGAGCCTCTGGCTGCTCATACGTCGTGAAATCGATGGGGTTGCTGATGTCGATCACGACCTTGCCATCCAGTCGGTCTCGATAGTGCTCCAATATGCTTGGGTAGGCCCCGTAAGGAATGGCGAAGACCACGAGATCTCCGGTCAGATCGTCGCCGAGAACCGAATATGTGGCGCTCGGGTGATCCTTGCTGGGCGTGGCACTGCGACTGACGATTTGGACGTGGGCGCCGGCAAGTTCAGCGATATTCGCGATCGCCGATCCCATCTTTCCTCTGCCCAGAATGCTGATCGAAGTCATGTAAATCAACCCCTCTTGAATCGTTGCAATGTGTTCTCGGCCACCTTCAGCGCGTCATAGTCGAAGATCACTGCTCTGCGGAAATCGCGCCCCGAAGTGATGTCGACGTTGCGCTTTTTGGTGTTGGCGAATTGCAATTGCGAATCAAACATCGCGCCGGCTCTGCGTGAACCCACCTGCAGGATCGTCGCTCGCTGCATGCGCGCGGCGGTGTAGCGCCTGAAGGCTTCGGGAATGTCGCTGACGCCGTCGGCTTCGTTGAGAAAGTAGGCAAGAGTGATGCAGTCCTCGAACGCCTGATTCACCCCTTGGCCTTGGTGCGGGATCATGCTGTGCGCCGCGTCGCCCAGCAGCGCGATGGGGCCACGTGACCAATTGGTGAGAGGATCGATGTCGAACAAACCCCACCAGAAGGTTTGCTTGATCGCCGAAAGGAACTGGCCGACCCTCGGATCCCATTCCTGGCGGCTGAATTCGGCATGCACTTCGGCCACGTCCGCAGGGCCGGACCAAGGGCCCTTGAGTGGCCTGTCGCTGGGCACGCAAGCGACGTAGTTGTACAGCTTGTGCTGTTGCAACGGGTAGGTCATCAAGTGCCGGTCATGGCCCATCCAGGTCTGACTGACCCTCTTCCAGTCCTTGGGCAGGTCGGCGGCATCGATCACGCCGCGATAAGCCATGAATCCGGAGTAAACGAAATTCGTGGGCTGCCCCACGGCCTTGCGCACCACCGAGCGAATCCCGTCTGCGCCGATGACCGCGTCGAAGTCTTCTTGCTTGTCATTTTCGAAATGAACGCGCACGCCGCAATCCAGCATTTCAACCGACTGGGCCCGATGGTGCAGCCGAATCGCTGCGGGATCCACCGCTTTGGCCAGGATATCGATCATGTCGGGCCGATACATGCCGATGTTCTGGTAGCGCCCAGCGCTATCTTCCCACGCCGCGTCAGTGACTACATGGCCCATGGCATCCATGTAAACGCCATGTCCATCCGGAATCGCGCCGGCGCGCTGCATCGGGTCCAGCAAGCCCAGTTTGTCGAGGACCCGGCACGCGTTGGGTGCGATCGTCACCCCGGCACCGACCTCGTCGTGCTTGTTGGATTGCTCAAACACGGTGGCTTGAATCCCCGCGATCTTCTTCAGCGCAATCGCTGCAGAGAGTCCGCCCAGCCCTCCACCGATGATTGCGATCCTTGTCGCCTTGCTGACCATTCGATTTCCTTTGCGGGTTGATGTGACGGTGTCATTTCCGGCCGTCTCGCGGGGCCCCTTGCAGGGGGCCTTGCAGATGGGCACAGTCTAAGAACGGGGGGTCCGGTGATAAACCCGTTTTTGGCAAACATATTGTTCGAATTTTTGGATAATCACACCCGTGAACTGGAACGACTGCGAGATCTTCTGCCATGTGGTCGAGCATGGGGGCTTCTCGGCGGCCGCCAATTTTCTGGGCCACCCCAAGTCCAGCATCAGCAGCGCCGTGCAGCGGCTGGAGCAGGAGCTGGACACCCGCCTGCTGGAGCGCACCACGCGCAGCGTGCGGGTGACCGAGGCGGGCGAAATCCTGTTTCGGCGCACTGCGCCGCTGTTTGCGGACCTGCACGACGCCTGTGCCGAAACCCTGGGCACGGGCCGCGCGGTGACGGGCACTCTGAGAATCGCCTCGCCCTACGAATTCGGCGCGCACCACTTGGCGCCGGTGGCCTGCGAGCTGATGCTGCGCCACCCGCGGTTGCAGGTGCAGATCGACGTGGAAAACCGCCCCATCAACCCGCTGACCGAGCCCTACGACATCGTATTCGCGATGCTGGAGAGTCAACTGCCCTCCTCCAGTGTCGTCATTCGGCGCATGTTCTCGCTGGAGCGTGACCTGTTCGCCGCGCCCGCGCTGGTGCAGCGCCTGGGCCCGCCGCAGCACCCCGACGCGCTGCGCCGCTGGCCATTGATCGCCAGCTCGGCCGACGCCGGCTGGTCTTTCGTCGACAGCGACGGCATCGACCACCACATTGCCATCGAGTCGCCGCGCGTGACCAGCGCCAATGCCGACATCCGCATGCAGGCGGCCATGCGCGGGCTGGGTGTGACGCGCATCACCGCCAGCTTTTGCGCGGCGGCCGTGGCCAGCGGCGCGCTCGCGCGCGTGCGCTTTGCGGGCTACACCTGCGAGCCGCTGCGCGTGTACGCCCTGCTGCCCGGCAAGAAGCTGCAGCCCGAGAAGGTGCGACATTTCCTGGACAGTCTGGCCGGCCACGCCCGCCTGACGCGCGAGGACATGGGCTGGCAGTTTCACCACGACCAAGGCACGTCGCCGCCCTGAACCCCACGCGCCGGCCGCCAGCTCGGTCGTGGCCCCTGACCCCGGGCAATTGTTCGACATCTCGAACAATCTGTTCGCAGTTTTGAGCTTTATCAATCCTCCATCGGGCTTTACGGTTCACGCTGCGCCATCACTGCGGGTGATGGTTCTTTTTTTCAACACGAACGGAGACAAGCCCCATGCCGGCATTCAACCCCTGGAAGCTTTCACGCCCCGTCTTGGTGCTGCTGGTGAGCGCAACGGCCGCGCTGTCCGCGCAAGCCCAGATCAAGGTAGGGGTCGTGCTGTCCACCACCGGCCCCGCCTCCTCGCTGGGCATCCCGGAGCGCAAAACCGTCGAGCTGTTCCCGAAGGAAATCGCGGGCCAGAAGATCGAGTACTCCATCCTCGACGATGCCTCCGACCCCACGGGCGCCGTCAAGGCCACCCGCAAACTGGTGTCCGAGGACGGGGTGCACCTGATCATCGGCGCCACCACCACGCCCAGCTCGCTGGCCATGCGCGACGTGGTGGCCGACGCGGGCGTGCCGGAGATCTCGATCGCCGCAGGCCGCAGCATCGTCTTTCCGGTCGACGAAAAGCGCAAATGGGTCTTCAACACCGCCCCCACCACCTCGCTGATGGCCGGCGCCGTGGTGCAGCACATGAAGAAGAAGGGCGTGAAGACGGCCGCGTACATCGGCTTTGACGACGCCTTTGGCGAGGACTGGGCGGCCAATTTTGCCGAAGCTGCCAAGGCTGCCGGCATCGAGGTGCTGGCCAACGAGCGCTACAGCCGCTCGGCCACCTCGGTCACGGGCCAAACCCTGCACATCAAGGCCGCCAAGCCCGACGCGGTAATGATCGGTGCTTCGGGCACGGCCGCGGCGTTGCCCGAGCGCTCGTTCAAGCAGATCGGCTACACCGGCACGCTCTATCAGAGCGGCGGCGTGGGCAACCCTGACTTCCTGCGCATCTGCGGCGCCGACTGCAACGGCACCGTGGTGGCCGTCGCGCCCGGTATGGTGGCGCGCCAGTTGCCTCAAGACAGCCCCATCAAGCAGTCGGCCATGCGCTTTGCCGACACCTATGAGGGCGTTCACGGCAAGAAGTCGATCACCCAGTTTGGCGCCAACGCCTGGGACTCCGGCATCCTGTTCGAGCATGCCGTGCCGGTGGCGCTCAAGCAAGCCAAGCCGACCGACACCGCCGCCTTCCGCAAGGCGCTGCGCGACGCGCTGGAAGGCCTGAACGCCGTACCCGCCGCCGGCGGCATCTACACCATGGCGCCCGACAACCACAACGGCCTGAACGAGCTGGGCGTGGTGCTGGTCAAGATCGTCGACGGCGACTGGCAACTGGAGAAATAGGACTACACTGACCCGACGGTACCGGGGCGTCACGCGTCGCGGTACCACCTGTCTTCGGACCCGCTTTCGAGCGGGTTTTTTCCTCCCCCCACCGTCAAGCCGGCACCGTGCCGCCATTGACCCCTTCAACTGGATCGAGACCCACCGCATGGACCGCCTTGCCTCCCCCCTGGCCCAACTCAAGGACCCCAGCCTGCTCGTCACCGACGGGCTGATCAACGGCAAGTGGGTCAAGGGTACGCAACGCTTTGACGTGACCGACCCGGCCACCGGCCGCAAGCTGGCCGATGTGGCCGACCTGGGCGCCAAGGAGACCAAGGCCGCCATCACCGCCGCCAACGCCGCCTGGCCCGCCTGGCGCAACCAGACCGCCAAGCAGCGCCACGCGCTGTTGATGAAGTGGTTCCACCTGTTGATGGAGCATCAGGACGACCTGGCGCGGCTGATGACGGCCGAGCAGGGCAAGCCATTGCCCGAGGCCAAGGGCGAGGTCGCCTACGGCGCCAGCTTTGTCGAGTGGTTTGCCGAAGAGGCCAAGCGCGTGCACGGCGAGACCCTGCCCACGTTCGACAACAACAAGCGCCTGGCGGTGATCCAGCAGCCCATCGGCGTGTGCGCGGCCATCACGCCGTGGAACTTTCCGCTGGCGATGATCACGCGCAAGGTGGCGCCGGCGCTGGCAGCCGGCTGCACGGTGGTCATCAAGCCGGCCGAGCTGACGCCACTGACGGCCCTGGCCGCCGCCGAGCTGGCGCAGCGCGCGGGGCTGCCAGCGGGGGTCATCAATGTGATCACCGGCACCAACGCGCCGGCCATCGGACAGGTGCTGTGCGAGAGCGAGGTGGTGCGCCACCTGTCCTTCACCGGTTCGACCGAAGTCGGCCGCATCCTGGCCGCGCAGTGCGCGCCCACGGTCAAGAAGATGTCGCTGGAGCTGGGCGGCAACGCGCCCTTCATCGTGTTCGACGACGCCGACCTGGACTCGGCCGTCGAGGGCGCGCTGGCCAGCAAGTACCGCAACGCCGGCCAGACCTGCGTATGCGCCAACCGCCTGTATGTGCAAGACGGCGTGTATGACGCCTTCGTCAAGAAGCTGGCCGCCAAGGTCAAGGCGATGAAGGTGGGCAACGGCTTCGACGAGGGGGTGACGGTGGGCCCGCTGATCGAGCCGGCGGCTTTGACCAAAGTCGAAAAGCACGTGAAGGACGCCGTCAAGAAAGGCGGCAAGCTGGTCACCGGCGGCAGCCGCCTGAAGGGCCAGTTTTTCGAGCCCACCGTGATCTCCGGCGCCACGGCGCAGATGCTGGTGGCGCGCGAAGAAACCTTCGGCCCGCTGGCGCCGGTGTTCCGCTTCAAGACCGAGCAAGAGGCCATCGACGCCGCCAACGCCACCATCTTTGGCCTGGCCAGCTACTTTTATGCGCGTGACATCGGCCGCATCACCCGCGTGAGCGAGGCGCTGGAATACGGCATCGTGGGCATCAACACCGGCCTGATCTCCAGCGAGCACGTGCCCTTCGGCGGCGTCAAGCAGTCGGGCCTGGGGCGCGAGGGCTCCACGCACGGCATTGCCGAATACCTGGAGATGAAGTACTTGTGCACCGGTGACGTGATGAAATAATTCACTATCTAATCGATAGCTTGATCACCTTTTCCGGCGCCGGCATCTGGCCGTTTGCATTGAAATTTTCTCCGGCGGGCCGGTCTGGCGCGGCCCATGGGGCATTTCTATAATCGGCTCCCCGCGACCCATTGACGAGCCCCCCATGCAAACCCGCCGCCTTGCCCTTTCCGCCGTGCTGGCACTGACCGCGTTATGGACCGTGCCCGCCGCGGCACAGAACAAGGACCGCGAATACGTGGTGGCCTCCAGCGCCACCTACACGCCGTTCGCGTTCGAGAACAAGGACAAGCAGATCGTCGGCTTCGACATCGACATCGTCAACGCCATCGCCCAGAAGGAGAAGATGAAACTGCGCATCGTGAACACGCCGTTCACCAGCATCTTCGCCTCGCTCAACAACGGCGACGTGGACTTCGTGATTTCGGGCGTCACCATCAACGACAAGCGCAAGTAGAGCTTCGATTTTTCGGCGCCCTACTTCGACGCGCGGCAGTTGATCGCCGTGCCCAAGTCCAGCCCCGTCAAGTCGCTGCAGGACCTCAAGGACAGAAAGGTGGCCGTGGTCAGCGGCTCGACGGGCGACGACGTCATCAGTCGCGTGCAGGGCAAGACCAGCGCCAACATCCGCCGCTTCGAGAGCACGCCGCTGATCATGTCCGAGCTGTCGGGCGGCGGCGTGGACGCGGCCATCGGCGACAACGGCGTGATCGCCTATCGCGCCTCGCTGGACCCGAGCCTCAAGACGGTGGAAGACCCCAACTTTCCCAAGGAGCACTTCGGCATCGTGGCGCGCAAGGGCGACAAGGCGCTGCTCGATCGCATCAACGCCGGGCTGGCCGCCATCCGCGCCGACGGCACGTACAACACCATCTACAAGAAGTGGTTCAAGACCGACTACGTGGCGCAATAAGCTCGCCCTGTCCCTCTCCTCTCAAGGCCGCCCCGCGGCCTTTGCATTTTTTGCCCGGAGCAAGCGATGGATGACGCCAAGCCCGTGATCTGGTTCGGGTGGTTCCGCCCCGACATCCTGGTCGAATACAAGCAGTTGTTCTGGTCCGGCGCGCTGGTGACCGTGGGCATGACCATCGCCTGCATCGCCATGGGCATCTTCCTGGGCCTGCTGCTGGCGCTGGCGCGCTTGGCCGACGCGCGCCACCAGCCCTGGAAGGGCGTCTTCAAGTACGTCTTGCGCTGGCCCTCCACGGTGTACGTCAGCTTCTTTCGCGGCACGCCGCTGTTCGTGCAGATTTTGCTGATGCACTTTGCCGTGATGCCGCTGTTCATCCACCCCGTCAACGGCCTGCTGATCAGCGGCGAGCTGGCGCGCACGCTCAAGCAGGACCACGGCGCGCTGATCTCGGGCGTGGTCGCGCTCACGCTCAACTCGGCGGCCTACATCTCGGAGGTGTTTCGCGCCGGTATCCAGTCGATCGCGCGCGGCCAGCAGCAGGCCGCGCTGTCGCTGGGCATGACGCACGGGCAAATGCTGCGCTACATCGTCATCCCGCAGGCCTTTCGGCGCATGCTGCCGCCGCTGGGCAACAACATGATCTCGTTGCTGAAGGACACCTCGCTGGTGTCGGCCATCGGCCTGGCCGAGCTGGCCTATGCCGCGCGCACCGTGGCCGGCGCCTACGGGCGCTATTGGGAACCCTACCTCTTCATCGCCCTGATCTACTGGCTGATGACCTTCGGCCTGGCCGTGGGCCTGCGCCGGCTGGAAAATCACTTGGCGCGCTCGGACCGGGTGTAGCCGTGCCGACCAGCCACCGGCCCGCCCCCGCAACCCTTGCAGCCACGGTCGGGCCGCGTCAGCTCGCCAGTCGCCCGAGCGCCCCGCGCGCCGCACGCGCGCCGCTGGCCAGGCTGGCCGTCAGCAAATAGCCGCCCGTCGGTGCCTCCCAGTCCAGCATCTCGCCGGCGCAAAACACGCCGGGCAGCGCGCGCAGTTCCAGGTCCTCGGTCAGCGCATCCAGCCGCACGCCGCCGGCCGTGCTGATGGCCTCGGCCACCGGGCGCGGCGCGCGCAGGGTGATGGGCAGCGCGCCGATGGCCTGCGCCACGGCCTGCGGGCTCTTGAGTTGCTCTGGCGACAGCCGCTCGTGCAGCAGCGCCAGATGCACACGGCCCAGGCCCAGCCGGCTCTTGAGGTGCGAGGACAGGCTGCTGCTGCCGCGCGGGTGCGCCACCTCGGCCCGCACCTGCTCGGGCGTGCGCGCGGGCAGCAGGTTCAGGTGCAGCGTGGCCTGGCCATGGCGCGCGATTTCGTCTCGCAGCAGGCAGCTGGCGGCATAGACCAGGCTGCCCTCGATGCCGGTGGCGGTCAGCACGAATTCGCCGCGCCGCTCGAAGTGCCGGCCACGGCTGTCGTCAAAGCGCAGCACCACGTTCTTCAGCGGCTGGCCGGCAAAGCGCTGGGCCAGATACGGCGACCAGCCGACACCTTCCTCAGCACCTGACGCTGACGCGTCCACCAGCCCGCCGCGCGGCGCCACGTCAAAGCCGCAGTTGGCGGGCAGCAAAGGCGCCACCTCGGCCCCCGCCTGCGCCAGCCAGGGCGCCCAGGCGCCGTCGGAGCCCAGGCGCGGCCAGCTCGCGCCGCCCAGCGCCAGCACGGCAGCGCGCGGGCGCACGCGCATGGCGCCCACTGGCGTTTCAAAACAAAAAGTGCCGCTGACGCCCATCGGTACGGCGAAAGCAGCTATTGAATCAGGAGTATCGGCTGCCCACCCCACCCAGCGGTGCCGCATGAAAAAGCGCACCGCCACAGCGCCCGGCGCCTGCGGGTTGCGCAAGCGATGCAGCCAGGCACGCAGCAGCGGCGCGGCCTTCATCTCGGTCGGAAAGACCCGCCCCGACGTGCCCACGAAGGTCTGCACCCCCAGCCCGGCGGCCCAGTCGCACACGGCATCCGGCCCGAAATCGCGCAGCCAGCCGGCCACCGCATCGGCCGCGCCCAACTCGCCATCGCCTTGGCGAAAGCGCCCGATGAACGCATCGAGGTGCTCCGAATGCGTCAGGTTCAGCCCCCCGCGCCCGGCCAGCAAGAACTTGCGCCCGGCCGACGGCATGGCGTCGAACACCACCACCGCCACGCCCGCGCGCGACAACACATCGGCCGCCATCAGGCCGGCCGGGCCGGCGCCGAGGATGGCGATGGAGTCGGGGTCGAACAAGAGCACGGAGCAGCGGAGGCGCGGATGGAGAGAGGGGATTGTCGCGGAAGCGGTGGTCAACGGTCTTGCGCATCCCGCGTCAGCGACGCGTCACGCCCGAGCGTCAAGCCCAACCATGACAGCACGACGATGAGCCTGCGGCGCATGGCGGCGTTGGCCGCGTGAAGGCCGGCAGCCGGCTCGACGTTCATCAATATTCAAGCCTGCCCTCAGGCCGCAAAGGGGCCGCACCCCGGACCGTTGGCCGCGCGAACCTCGAATATCCGCGTCAAAGCCAGCCCATGACCTTCAAGAACCTGAGTCGCGGTGCCGCGTGTTGCCGCCCTCGCTTCTAGCGAACGTATTTCCCGTCGCGCCCGATCATCGTGAGGTCGACGAAGCTGGATCCCCAGTGATCCGACGCCGACATCTGGATGTACATCCCGCCCAGGTCGAGGTCGTGCATCGATTCCAGCGCGGCCATGAATTTCTCGCGTGTCGGATTGGGCCCCGCCTGGCGCAAGGCGGTGACGGCCAGCTTGGCCGCGATGAAGCCCTCGAAGCTGGAATAAGACACCGGCACCTGGCTGCCGGTGTCCTTGATGGCCCGATGGAACTCGCGCACCAGCGGGATGCCCACGCTCCACGGGTGGGGCACCACTTGCGACACCATCACGCCGCGCCCGTCTTCGCCGAGCTCGCGTGTGAATTCGTCGGAGTTGACGTTCGACAGCGTCAGGAATCGGAGTCCGCCGCCGCCGCCGGCCTTCGCCTGCTTGATGAAATCGACGCAGGCCTTCGGCGTGCATGCCATCACCACCGCCTGGGGATGCGCGGCGGTGAGGGTCTTCAACGCGGGGGTGATGTTCCGGTCTTTGCGATCGTAATCGGCGACCGCCACCGCCGTGATGCCCGCTTTCTTGATCGCCTCTTCGAATCCGGTAAGCGCGTCCTTGCCGAACTCATCGTCTTGGTACAGCATCGCGATCTTGCTCACGCCCTGCGTGACGAGGAGGTTGATCAGTTTTTCCATTTCCCGGCGGTAGCTGGCACGCAAATGAAACACCAGCGGGTTGTGCGGCGTTCGGATCGACTGCGCGCCCGAGAACGGCGCGATCAGCGGCACGCGCTCGCGCACGGCCACCTCGATGGCCGCCCGCACCGATGGCGTGCTGCGGTAGCCGAACAGCGCGAAGACCTTGTCCTGCGTGATCAGCCGCTCGGTGTTCTGGACCACGCGCTTCTTGTCTCGGCTGTCGTCGAGGCTTTTTAGCTCGACCTTGCGACCAAACACGCCGCCGTTGCGGTTGACCATGGCGAAGTACGCCTGCGCGCCGTCGGTATTCTCCTTGGCCACGCCCTGTCCGCTGAACTCGCCCGACTGGCCGAACACGATCGGCGCCGCGGTGGCCGCTTCCTGGGCTGCAGCGCACGCGGCGCCACTCAACAATCCGCAACAGACGAGTGCACGCAAACGCCAAGACCAACTGACCATCGGACCTCCTACGGTGCGGCCGGAACACGGATGCCGACCACGGGTTAAGAAAACAGTTTTATTTTTACACAGTTTTACATTCACTGTCACGCAGCGGTTGCGCTTGCGCCAGCAAGGCGGTGCGTTCTGCACATTTCGTGGCGCCGATCGCCTGCACCCAATCGTCCATGCCCGGGCAACGCCCAGACAACTGACAGAGTCCTCGGGGCTTGCAGTTGAAGGTCGGCAACGATCTTGATGAAGCGAGGCCCATGCACAGCCAGCTTGCAACGCCCAAGGCCTGCGGCGGCACCGGCCGGCCACGGAATAAAGCCGCCGCTCCGGCTGTTTACGCTCACGTCCCAGGCCCTTTGCGTCGGCACGCCCCGATTCAACGTGGCTCGAGTGCCCAACGCGGAGCCGGGGACGTTCACCTCGTCAACCCCCAAGACCCAGGAGTCTGCACATGATCCGCACCGCCACCCTCGCCATCCTCGCATCGACCGCGCTCGCCGCCTTTTCGGCCGCCGCCGCCGATGCCCCCGCCACCCCGATGAACGGCATGCTGGTGGGCCCCAACCAGATGACGCTGTACGTGTTCGACCGCGACGCCGCCGGCTCGGGCAAAAGTGCATGCAACGGCGGCTGCGCCACCAACTGGCCGCCGCTGATGGCGCCCGCCGGCGCCGCACCCGCGGGCGACTGGGGCGTGGTCAAGCGCGACGACGGTGCCACCCAATGGGCCTACAAGGGGCGCCCGCTCTACTACTGGTCCAAGGACGGCAAACCCGGCGACACCACCGGCGACGGCATGCTCAACAATGCGTGGCACGTGGCCAAGCCCTGAATCCCTTGTGGCGACCCGAGCCGCGACCGCCGCCCACCCCGCTTGAACATCGACGCCGCCATCGCCCACATCCCGCGCCTGCGCCGCTACGCGCGGGCGCTGGTGGGCGACGCCGCGCGCGCCGACGACCTGGTACAGGACACGCTGGAGCGCGCCTGCCAGAAGTGGAGCCTGTGGCGCCCGCCCGCCGCCGCGCCGGCCGAGCACGTGCACAAAGCCTTGCGCGGCTGGCTGCTGGCCATCATGCACAACCTGCACGCCAACCAGTGGCGGCAAGCCGCGCGCCAGCCCCAAACGCCGTGGGACGACAGCCTGGACCCGGGCCACGACCCCGGCGCGCAGACGGCGCTGCGGCTGGACCTGGAGCGCGCGCTGGCGCGGCTGCCGCCCACCGCACGCGAGGTGCTGCTGCTGGTGGGCATGGAGCAACTGAGCTATGCCGAGACGGCCGACACGCTGGGCGTGCCCGTCGGCACCGTGATGTCGCGGCTGTCGCGCGCGCGGGCGCAGCTGCGCCAGCTGATGGAGGGTGGCGCGCCCGCCCGCACCGTGCTCAAGGCCATCAAGTAATGGAGAACCCCCCAATGCCCGCCCGCGCCCCCGACGAAGCCACGCTCCACGCCTGGGTGGACGGCGAGCTGGCGCCCGACGCCGCCACTGCCGTCGCGCAGTGGCTGGCCGCGCACCCCGAGGCCGCCGCGCGCACGGCCGCCTTCCAGGCGCAGCGCGCCGGCTTGCAGGCCCTGCATGCCCAGGTGCTCGGCGAGCCCGTCCCGCCGCGCCTGCGCCGCGCGCTGCGCCCGCCGCCCGTAGCCTGGCACTGGCCGCACGCGCTGGCGGCGGCCGTCATGCTGGCGGTGGGCCTGGGTTTGGGCTGGGGCATCGCCGGTCAGTGGCCCGGCGCGCGCCCGGCACCGCGCGCAGGCACGGTGGCCGCGCTGCCCGCCTTTGTGCGCGAGGCGGCGGCGGCGCACGCGGTGTACGTGCCCGAGCAGCGCCACCCGGTCGAAGTCGCCGCGCAGCAGCAGGCGCATTTGGTGCAGTGGCTGTCCAGGCGGCTGGGCACCGCGCTCAAGGTGCCGGTGCTCGACGAACAGGGCTTTCACTTGGTCGGCGGGCGCCTGCTGCCGGGCGAGGCCGGGCAGGCGCGCGCGCAATTCATGTACCAGGACGCCGCCGGCCTGCGCCTGACGCTGTACGTCTCGGTGCTGGCGCACCCCGGCACCCAGCCCGCCGCGCCCGCCGCCTTTCAGTGGACCGCCGACGGCGCCACCCAGGGCTTTTACTGGATCGACGGCCACCAAGGCTACGCCCTCAGCGCCGCCCTGCCCCGCGAGCGGCTGCATGCGCTGGCCGAGGTGGTTTATCGGCAGTTGGAGTGAGGTGCCCGGGTGCACGGCGCGTATCGGAGCTGAAAATCGACGTCGGCCCCGGCTATCGCGTGCATTCCACGTAGCACGGCGAGCGCCTGCTCCTGCTGCTCGCCGGCGGCGACAAATCGACCCAGCGTCAAGACATCGCCCGAGCCATCGCACTCGCACAGACCTACGGAGAATGACCATGGCCACGACCGCCCGCAAGAAGTCCACCCCAGTCAAAACATCTGCCTACGACGTGGCCGAACATCTGCGCACCCCCGAAGAGATGGCCGCCTATCTGGACGCCTGGCTCGAAGAGGCGCTCGACGATGTATCGGGCATCGCGCGTGCGCTGGGCGACATCGCCCGCGCCAAAGGCATGAGCCAGGTCGCCAAGGAGGCCGGCCTCAGCCGCGAGAGCCTGTATCGGGCCCTGAGCGAAGGGGGCAACCCGAGCTTCGCCACCGTGCTCAAGGTGGCGCGCGCGCTGGCGGTACGGCTGCATGCGCAGCCCGCCTGAGCCATCGGCCGTGTGACACAGAGCGCGGTGTGATCCACGCGATCAGTTTTCGCGAGGCCAATTCAATTGGAGGAGTACAACATGGCTTCGCGCTTTCCCGGATGTCGATAGCGAAGTCGGTGACCTGTCCACGCTTGACTCGGCGCTGTTCAAGCCCTTGCCGAGACTGTCGGCCCCACTGCAAGGCGAGCTGCGCGGCCGCCCCAGGACCGCGGTGGCCACGGAGCACATCACCATCCGCCTCTCGCCCGACGTGATGCGTACCGTCTGCGCCTCGGGTGACGGTTGGCAGACTCGCGTCGAAACACCGTTTCGGGAATCGCGTTAGAAGCACCCGCCGGCGTAGGTCGTCCGGACGACCTGTACGAGTGTTCACCTTCCGACTCATCCGCGACATCCTGACCCACGGATTTGTCGCCGGAGGCCGAACACCTGCTCCATCCTCTTACTTGAGCGTTCGTCCTGCCTTTCTGACCTCAATGGCTTTCGCATGTTCGAAGGAAATCTTGAGCGTGTCGCAAAGCGCCTGTTTCTGTTGCTCGTCTGTGTGGAACATGTACATGTGATAGAAGCCCAACATCTGCAATACGCCAAACGCATATGGATTCTTATCGAGTTGTCCGGCCAGACGTCGAACGTTGTCCATCGGAACTTTACCGGGTTTGAGAAGCCGCGATGACGCACCAATCAGCCGATACGCGTTGGTCGGGTTGCCCTCCACGACCGTGATGACATCCTCACGAAGCTTATCGGCCCCGACAAAAGAACCACATGAAGCAATCGCTCCCGTGGCCACCCATCCGAACAGGTTAAAAAGGCGTCGCTTAATTTCCACCTCGGTCTTCTCAGCATTTCTCTTCGGATTCGTTCTAAGTGCCTCCGCCTTTAGTTCGCCCACCATTCCAGGCAGGTCTACGGCGACCTCTTCAAGCCAAAGTCGAAGTGCACGGAGCGGCCCATCAAACACCTCACGAATCATTTCGTGCTTGCGCGGGCGCTCGAGTGAACCGTAGTAGTTCGTCAGAATTAGGCCAAGAATCTCCGCGGTCTTGTGCAGCAGATTCCACTTGGCTGTGAAGCTAAGCATGGAGTAGTCAGAAGCATCCGATTCATCGGCAGGTTCGACCATTGAATCTTGAATTTCACGAATGGCGGCCTGGTTCCTATCGACATCGGGAGCAGGTAATGTTAACTGAGATGGTTGCTGAACCAGATCGTTGAGGTAGGACGTATCACCATTCAATTCAACCGGTTTCCTGTCCGCGAAGCAGTCTCGGAGAACTTGACAAATGAGGCCAATCACCCAAGTGTTCTCGACATGGTGAGTTAGAAACATGATGGTGTGAGCGCGGTCGCGCAGATAGAGTTTTCTGCAAGAATCCTCAACCAATCTGCGCACACTCTCGTCATTCAAATTTTTTGCAAGGTAGCGCCCAAGGAAGAAGTAGTAGATGTACGGGTATGAGAATGAATATTCGTCTCCACTCATACACAGGATGCGCGCTTTCGTTAGCAGCTCTAGTCGCTCACTCAGATCTACAGTGACAAAGCGCTCGCAGAACTCCTGATTCGCTTTGGTGAGCTGTTTACGGTCCAACTCCTTCTGCTCAAGGTTGCGGAACTTCCAAGCCAGTATGGAAAGGTAATTGAAATGCTCGTCCAGCTCAGATGGCTTTACGCCCACTGCGCCAAGACTCTTGGTGATAAGGTACTGATAGTAAAAGCTCAGGCCGCTGTTCTGAATTTCGCCATGCCGATGCTGCTCACAGCTTTGAAGCAGGATGAGGAGATAGAGCGGGTACTCGGCCTACCGATGACGGCATTGACAATGGATTCGACCTCGTTGACGCGTCGGTCCAGCTCAACGGCGGTTCCGACGGGCGCGAGGCCACACCATTTCTTAATGAGCTGATGGCGAAGCTTGAGCCCGAATGGCATCAAATCATGACTCTGGAAGGGGGCGAGAACGATCATTGCCTCTCTAGAGGCGAGATTGGCGATCTCGAAGCTGGCACTCGCGGTTAGACTTACACTCGCGAAGTGCTGTTCAGCGTAGTCCAGCAGCATCGGAAGGGTATGGATGCCCGACCGCAGTCGGTCGACGTCGTCTAATAGCAAAACGCGTAACTCTTTAGGCGAGCGGTGGACGGCCTCAGGGTTGCCATACTGCTCCTCGATTGCACGGTTGATGCGCTTTTCAGGGTCATTCTCGGCCTTAATGGAAGTCGAATGCGCAGACAGGTAGACCGGCACGAGCCCTTGACCAATGAGGTCGCGAAACAGTCTATAGAGCAAGGTTGTCTTGCCAGATTTTTCGTCACCGTAAATGATGAACCTGTGACCTTTGACAGTGTCTGCAATCATCGAAGATGAACTTTTGGTCTTCTGTTTGTTGACTTCCTGCATATCCCAATCGCGAAGATCTGGCCAAACAAACACGTCCTCCAGCGTCAGCCGCTCCTTAGCGGTGTGCGAAAAGTTGCCGCCAGCATCGTTGAGAGTTTCCGCAAACGACATTGAGACTTCGGGCGTCGCACCCGGTTCCTTTTCTTTCCAGCTATGACGGACGGGGTTCACCGTGTCATGAACCCCGGATGAGTCGAGTGCGAACGAATGAGTCTCTACATTTTTGGCATCGAGGTCAAATACGTAGACTGAGAAGCCAGCCACAGCATCCTTCTCGTGCGGTTGAAGCGCTGCGGACTCAAAGAAGAGCGAGACACCCGACACCTCGTCGTCAAGCTTGCCGGCGTTTCCAACATGTTCATGGCCGCTCAAGACGGCGGTGCATGAGTGCCGCAAGTGCTTGCGGAGCGTTTGGTACGCGGCTTGGTTGTACCAATTGAAGGGATGATGAATAAGCGCCAGGTGGAGCGGCGCATCTGACCGCAGCTGACGGTCGAATCGCTCTAGAGGGAAAACGAGTTGACCCTGCTGCTCCGGAAGACGAGACATCCACGCTGCGTTCAGACTGGTCACAAGAACTTGCTTGCCTGCGACAGTCAGCATCTGCTGCCACAGCAGCTTGGAGTGAAATTGCGCAGAAGGAAAGAGCTCCGCTTCCGCAAAGGTGAAAAAATTGGCCAACACATTGGTGCATGCGATGACTATTGCCTCGCTGCTTGCCTTGGATGGTTCTTCGACGATGGCTCCAATCAGCGTCTCGCGCACTTCGTCGATCGGCCTCAGAACGCAGTCGTGGTTTCCGGGTGCAATCGAGACGAAAACCTTCTTTCCCGCCTCCTTTTCTAAACCGGAGACAATTGGATGAAGGAGGTATTCCACTGCCGCCTTATATTGGTCTTTGGCCCCCGAAAACGCGATGTCACCGGTTATTGCCAGCAGACATTCATCCGCGCCCCGAATGAGTTCATAGCACGATGAAGCGATCTGTGCCGCCGCCTCGAAACAGGTATCGCTTTTACCGTGAATGTGAATGTCACTCAGATGAACTACCGCCAGCTTTGCCATGCCTATACCTCTTTGAAATCGGGTACGCCCGTTAAAATTCCGCTTGGATCTGAATCCACTCGTCCAGAGTGTTCCCTTCCGCCACTGATGAGTATCACATCTACCAGTTTGTGCCAGTTCTTCATCCTTTACCCCAGCACCTCCCCTCCCCACTCAAAAATGCCACCCGCACCGCCTGCCCCGGGTGCAGGCGCTCGATGGCGGCGCGGTAGCCGGCCAGTTGGGCTTGCAGCGCTTCGTCGCGCTCGGGGTGCGCAGCGCTTTTGTAGTCGAGCACCCACCACGCCTCGGGCCCGTGCACGCCGGCACGGCGACGCACCAGGCGGTCGATGCGCAGGCGCTGGCCCTGGTGCACCAGTTCGACTTCGTCGAAGGCCTCCAGCACCTCGCTGGCGGACCAGGCCCACGCCGCCTCGCCGGTGAAGATGCGGCGCGCCATGGCGGCCGCGTGGGTGGCCTGATCGCGCGCCAGGGCAAAGCGGCGCTGCGCCTGGGCGATGCGCTCGGCGCGCCAGCCGGTGGGGGTGTCGCCGGCGTGCTCCAGCAGCCAGTGCATGGCTTCGCCGATGCGCGAGGCGTCGGTGGGGGTGGCTTCGTCACGGGCTTCGATTGCTTCTTTTTTGATAGCGCCCTGCGCTGGCAAGACGGGCACTGGGGGCAAATCGAGCATGACGAATGCCGCGTCGGCCTGATCGAGGTGCACGGATGCGGGCGCCGGCTCGGGCGCGGCCACGCCCTGCGCCTGCGGCTGCAATTGCAACCACCAGCTGTGCGGCGCCTGGCCGTGCGGCGCGACGCCGGAGAGCACCAGGCGCGTGCGCGCGCGGGTCATGGCGACGTACAGAGCGTTTTGCTCTTCGCGCGACTGGGCCGCAGCCTCGCTGGCCGCCAGCGCCAGCGCGCTGGGTGGCGGCGCGTTGCCCTTGGCCAGAAAGACCAGGCCGCGGGGCACGCGCTGCTCGCCCGGCCAGTCGAGCAGCACGGCGGGCTCGCCGCGCTCCTTCTTGACGGAGGCGGCGTCCAGCAGCAGCACCTCGTCGGCCTCCAGGCCCTTGGCGCCGTGCACCGTCAGCAGTTGCACGGCCTCGGGGGCGGCGTGGCGCGGCACGGGCAGTTGCTGGCGGCGCAGCGCGCGCAGCCACTGGTAGGCCGTCAGAAAGCGCCCGCCCTGCACGCCCAGGGCGGCGGCCAGCAGCGCGCGCAACTGCGCCAGCACGTGGGTGCGCTCGGGCGCGGGGGCGGCGGCGGCAAAGCGCGCCAGCACGTCGCCGTGGGCGTAGATGGCTTGCAGCGCGTCGTGCGGGGGCAGGTGCAAAAGCCACTGGCGGTATTGCATCAAATCGGCGTGCAGTGCTTGTCCGTTGTGCGCAAGCAGCTCTGTTGTTGATAGCACATCAAGCCACGCCGGGCGCGGCTGGCCGGGCGCTCGCGCGGCCTGCACGGCCAATGCCAGGCGCGTGAGGTCTTCGTCACCCAGGCCGAACAGGGGCGACTTGAAGGCGCGCGCCAGCGCCAGGTCGTGCCCCGGCGAGACGAGGGCATCGACCAGGGCCAGCACATCCTGCACTGCGGGCTGTTGGCCCAGCATTTGCTTGTCGGGCTGCTCGCAGGCGATGCCTTGCGCGCGCAGCTCGACCTGCAGCGCCGTGAGCGCCACGCGCTGGCGCGCCAGCACCATGATGTTCTTGGGCTGAACGCCGGCGGCCACGCGCAGGGCGATCCAGCGCGCGGCCTGGCGGCATTCGAGCGTGCGCAGGGTTTCGTCCAGCACCCGGCGCGGGGTGCTCAGGCTGTCGCGCCAGGCGGGGGCGTCCTCGGCGGCGCTCTTGTCGGCCTTGTCCGGGCGTGGGATCAGGGGCAAGGCCTGCACCCAACCGTCGGCCGCGGATTCGGTGCTGTGCACGCGAAAACCCTCGAAGCGGCCGTCGGCCTGGGCCTGCTGCATGACGGCGTTGACGGCGCCCAGCACGGCGGGCGCGTTGCGGCGCGTGTGGTCGGTGGCCAGGCGCTCGCCGCCCAATGCCTGCACGACGAACTGCCGCGCGTCGATGAAGACCTGGGGGTCGGCGCGGCGAAAGCGGTAGATGCTTTGCTTGGGGTCCCCCACGATAAAGACGCTGGGCGCACCGGCGCCGCCACCCGCGCCGCCATAGCCCGACAACCAGGCCTTGAGCGCCTGCCATTGCAGCGGATTGGTGTCCTGAAACTCGTCCACCAGCAGATGGCGCACGCGCGCGTCCAGGCGCTCCTGCACCCAGGCGGAGATGTCGTGGTCGTCCAGCAGGGTGAGCGCGGCGCGCTCGACGTCGTTCATGTCCACCCAGCCGCGCTCGCGCTTGAGCTGGGCAAAACTGGCGATGAGCTGGCGCGTGAGGCGCGCCATGCGCTGGTGGTGCGCGCAGGCCTGGTGCTGCTCAAGCGCGGCGCACACCGCCTGTACTTCGTCCTGCGCGGCGCGCACGATGGCGGGCGTCTTGTCCTTGGCAAACACGCGCGGCTTGCCTTTGGTCAGCAGCGCGGCCGCAACGCCGTCCCAGTCCGCAGCATGCAGCGCCTCCTTGAGCTCCACACCCTTTTGCGCGTAGGTCCTGGCCAGGGGCAGCAGCGCGTCGGCGGCTTCAAGCAGCAGCGTGCGCCCAGCTTCGCGGCCCAGCAGCCAGTCGATGGGCTCGTCCACGCCGGCCATGCGCGGGTACCAGGCGTCAAAGGGCGGCACCGCGCCGTGAACATGCCCAGCCTGGTCGGCCAGCTGAAACTCGACCCGGCGCGCCAGCGCGGCGCCCAAGGCCTTGTGCGCGTTGTGGCGGCCCAGCGTGCGCACCAGATCAGCGTAGTCATCGCGCAAGCCAGCGTCGTCGGCCAGCTGCCGCAAAAAGGGTCGCCAGAGCTCGGCCACGGCGTCTTCGTCGTCCTCCAGCAGCTCATAGGCCGAGGGCAGGCCCAGCTCTTGCAGCACCGCCAGCGGGGCCGTGCGCAGCAACGCGGCAAACCAGCTGTGAAAGGTGCGGATCTGCACCGGGCGGCCGTGGGCGAGCACGGTTTGATATAGATTTTGTAGCTGCTCGCGCTGGGTGGACGCGCGCTGCGGGTCGATTCCTCTTGCAACCAGCTCGTCGTGCAGGCGCTGCTGCCACTGCGCGGGGGTTTCTGCGTCTCGGCCCCGGGCTGGGTCGGCCGGCCTGGGGCGGGCGAATTCTTCCAGCCATTGCAGCAGGCGCTCGCGCATTTCGCCGGCGGCTTTTTTGGTGAAAGTGATGGCCAGCACTTCGTGCGGCGCGCAGCCGTCCAGCAGCGCGCGCAGGATGCGCGAGACCAGCATCCAGGTCTTGCCCGCGCCGGCACAGGCCTCGACCACCACGCTGCGCCGCGGATCGCAGGCGATGGCGTAGAAGTGCTCGCGCGTGCAGGGCGCATCGTTGTGTTGGTAGGCGGGGGTCATGGGCGTAGGCCTGTCAGGCTTGACCGAACTCTCCGTATGCAACGGAAACAAATGGTCGCGGAGCAGGCCGTGCCAGCGACCGCCGCGGACGGGCTTGACCCGGCCGCTGGCGGTGCCCCCTTTGAGGGGGGAGGCGCAACAGCGCGTAGCGCGTGGAGACTGGGGGTGGGCGTCATGCGTTCCAGAAATCCTTGCGGCACAAGCCGCGCGCCTCGCACCAGTCGCACACGCTGCCCTCGCCCAGCGCGGGCAGCGGCGCGCCGGCCCGGATGCGGGCCACGTCCTCGCTCATGCCGTCGTACAGCAGCGCGGCCAGCGCGGGCAGGTCGGGCATCTCGTGCGCGCTCGGTGCTTCGCGCTCGGCCAGGTTCAGATAGAAGGCGCGCGGGGCCTCGCCGCCGGCCAGCAGGGCGTAGAAGGGCAGTTGCGTGTCTTCGCTGCCGGCCTTGGCGCGGTCCTTGGTCTTTTGCAGCGCCTCGGTCTTGTAGTCGATCAGCAGCGGCGTGCCGTCGGCCAGGCGGTCGATGCGGTCGATGCGCCCGCGCAGTTGCAGCGGGCCGCGCTGCACATCGATGGCTTGCTCGGCGGCCTCGAACGCGGCGCCGCCCGCCTCGTGCGCGGCCAGCCATTGCAGATAGTCACGGCGCAGACCGGGCCAGGCGGCCATGAAGGGCAGGAACTCGCCCGGCTCCTCGTCCAGGCCCTGCTCGCGCGTGGTCTGCTGGGCGGCGGCGTCCAGCAGCGCGACGCGGTCGGCGCCGGGCGCGCCTTGCAGCGCCTCGTGAAAGCTGCGCAGCACGGCGTGCAGCCAGGTGCCCCAGTCGCGCTTGTCGATGTCCACGTCCAGCTCGCTGTCGTCCTGCAGGCCAAGCTGGCGCAGCGCAAAAAAGCGATAGGGGCACTCGCGCAGCTGGTCGTAGCTGCTGGCCGACAGCGGCAACACCGGCAGCGCGGCGCCGCTGGGCGCGGGGCATGCCAGCGGCGCGGCGGCCACGGAGCGCGGCTCGCGCGGATCGGGCGGCGCTTGGGCCATATCGGCACCCCCTTGCAACTGCAGGGCCTGGACCAGGGGCGAGGGCAACAGCGCCTGGCCGCTGTCGTCGCTGTGGCGCCACAGCACATCGACCTGGGGCACGGCCAGCGCCAGCGCCCACGCAGCCTGCTGGGCGGCCTGCAGATCGGCGCGCGCGGGCAGGTGCAGCCGCTCGCGCTGCGCGGCGCTCCAGGGGCCGGGCGGCTCGGGCGCGGCGGGCAGGCGCTGCTCGTCGGCGCCGGGCAGCACCAGGGCGGCAAACGTGCGCCCCAGCAGCTGCGCCAGGGGCAGCACCACCACCGGGGCATCGGCCGGCTGGGGCGCGCGGTAGCTGGCGGCCTCCAGGCTTTCGCCCACCCAATGCGTGAACTCGGCCAGGCCCATGCGGCGCTGGGCAGCGGGCTCGTCCTGCCAGGCGTCCAGCGCGGCGTCGTCCAGGCCGATGGCCTCGATCACGGCGCGGCCCGCTTCGTCGTGCATCAGCACGGGCCACAGGCCGCAGCCGTCCAGCAGCGCGCGGGTCGCCACCAGCCAGGCCGCCACCGGGCGCGCGGCGGCCATGGGCGCGCGCAGCGCCTCGACCGGCTCGATCAGCGCCCACTGCGGCAGCGCGTGCACCGCCTGCGGCCAGCCGCGCACGCCGCCCTGGCGCAGGCGCTGCTCCAGCGTGCGCAGCGCGTTCGAGTCGAACACCGGGGCGAGCTTGAGCCAGTCCAGCACCGCGTCGCTGCTGGCGCGCGGGGCGCAGGCGTGCAGCGCGGCCATCAGGCTGGCGGCGGCGTGCGTGGTGGACAGCTTCCAGCCGGTTTCGTCGCGCAACTCAAACCCTGGGCGCAGCCCGCGCGCGGCCAGCAGCGCGTTGATGCGGCGGGTGAGCGCGCGGTCGCCCGCCACCAGGGCCACCGGCACGCGCCCGGCCGCCACGTGGCGCAGCACGCAGGCGGCGGCGCGCTCGGCCTCGTCCTCGCCGTCGGCGCAGCGGTGCAGGGACAGGCGGCCGCGCGCCACAGGCGCCGGCAGCGGCAGCACGGTGGTCTTTTCAACGTAATGCTCGGCCAGTGTGTCGGCCAAGGGGTCGTGCTGCAGGCCGGGCACGATGACGAGCGCGTCCAGCGCCCGAGCCACGCGCGGCGCAAACAAGGCATCGCTGGCGTGGCCGGAGTGGCCCACCCAGGCCGTGGCGATGCGCGCCAGCAGTGCCTCCAGCGCCTGCGGGCCATCGCCCGCCTCGGGCAGCGCGGCGCGGGCATGCGCCATCCAGTCGGAGCGCAGGGCGGGTGGCAAGCTGGCGGCCAGCGGCGCCAGTTGCGCGGCCTGCTCCAGCAGGGGCGCCGTCAGCAGGCTGCGCTGGGCAGCGAAGCCCGCAGCCTCCAGCAAGCCGGCGGCGGTCAACCAGTCGCGCCCGTGCACGCCGCTCCAGTCGTGCGGCCCGGGGGTGAACGAGCCCACCCGCGCAGCCCAGCTGCGCGTGGTCTCAAAGCGCGGCGCAAAGCCGTTGGGAAACTGCGCGGCCCACTGCTGCGCCGCCAGCGGCAGCAACTGGGCGTAGGGCAGCAGCACCACCGAGCGCGCGGGGTGGGCGGCCTGCTCGCGCAGGGCGGCGTCGATGCGCGCCAGCAAGGCCGGCCAGCCGCCGGATACCGGCGCCGGGTCAGTCACGTCATTCATCACGGTTTTGGGGGTGGGCCGGCCATGGTGGAGGCCGGTTTCTGTCACAATGATTCGCACTGTAGCCGCCTCGGCGGCTTGATTTTTTCCCCCAAGGACCCATCCATGGCCAGCGACCTGATCAAACACGTGAGCGACAGCTCTTTCGACGCCGACGTCCTGAAGTCGGACCAACCCGTCCTGGTGGACTTCTGGGCCGAATGGTGCGGCCCCTGCAAGTCCATCGCGCCCGCGCTGGACGAGCTGGCCGGCACCTACAGCGGCAAGCTGACGATCGCCAAGGTCAACGTCGATGACAACCAGGCCATCCCGGCCAAGTTCGGCATCCGCGGCATCCCCACGCTGATGGTGTTCAAGAAGGGCGAGCTGGCCGCCACCAAGGTGGGCGCCATGTCCAAGGCACAGCTGACGCAGTTCATCGACCAGCAACTGGCCTGATCGGGGCCCGGCCCCTTTGCACGCCCACGCCGCGCCCCGAGCGCGGCGTTTTGTTTTCCTGCCATAATCTCGCCTGAAAGCCGGCGCGCAGGTAAGCGCCGGTCGGCCGCCCGGAACCGACAGGGCGCCGCGAGCCAAGTCCCACGCGGATGCGGCCCACCTTCCCCCAATTCGTCTTTTTCGCCTCTTCCATCGCGCGGCCCGGTCTTTGCGGACTGCGTGTTCAACCCGCATCGACGTCATCCCATGCATCTGAACGAACTCAAAGCGCTGCACGTGTCCGAACTGCTCAAGCAGGCCGAGACGCTGGAAATCGACAACGCCAGCCGCATGCGCAAGCAGGAGCTGATGTTCGCCCTGATCAAGAAGCGCGCCAAGGCCGGCGAGCAGGTGTTTGCCGACGGCGTGCTCGAGATCCTGCCCGACGGCTTCGGCTTTTTGCGCAACCCCGACACCAGCTACACCGCCAGCACCGACGACATCTACATCAGCCCCAGCCAGGTGCGCCGTTTCAACCTGCACACCGGCGACATGATCGAGGGCGAGGTGCGCATCCCCAAGGACGGCGAGCGCTACTTTGCGCTGACCAAGCTGGACATGGTCAACGGCGCGGCGGCCGAGTTGAACAAGCACAAGGTGATGTTCGAGAACCTCACGCCTTTGTTCCCGCGCGAGCAGATGCGTCTGGAGCGCGAGGCCTTCAAGGGCGAGGAAAACATCACCGGCCGCATCATCGACGTCATCGCCCCCATCGGCAAGGGCCAGCGCGCGCTGATCGTGGCGCCGCCCAAGAGCGGCAAGACCGTGATGATGCAGACCATCGCCCACGCCATCGTGGCCAACTACCCGGACAGCCACATGATGGTGCTGCTGATCGACGAGCGGCCCGAGGAAGTGACCGACATGCAGCGCTCGGTCAAGGCCGAGGTGATCGCCTCCACCTTCGACGAGCCCGCCGCGCGCCACGTGCATGTGGCCGAGATGGTGATCGAGCGCGCCAAGCGCCTGGTCGAGCTGAAAAAAGACGTGGTGATCCTGCTCGACTCGATCACCCGCCTCGCCCGCGCCTACAACAACGTCATGCCGAGCAGCGGCAAGGTGCTGACCGGCGGCGTCGACTCCAACGCGATGCACCGCCCGAAGCGCTTCTTCGGCGCGGCCCGCAACGTCGAGGAAGGCGGCAGCCTGACCATCATTGCGACGGCGCTGGTCGATACCGGCAGCGCGATGGACAAGGTGATCTACGAGGAGTTCAAGGGCACCGGCAACAGCGAAGTGCACCTGGATCGCCGCATCACTGAGAAGCGCGTCTATCCGGCGATCGGCGTGAACCTCTCCGGTACCCGCCGCGAGGATTTGTTGATCGAACCCGACCTGCTGCAGAAAATTTGGATCCTGCGCAAGCTGCTGCACCCGATGGACGAAATCGCAGCGATGGAGTTCCTGCTCGACAAGATGAAGAACACCAAGTCCAACGACGAGTTCTTTGGGTCGATGAAACGCTGATTGCCGCGTTTGCCCATTGTTTGGCGTGCATGTTTTTTCTGACATGCACGCCAACAACCTGAACGGGGCGTTCCAATCTGGCTTGCCTCGCGTGCTACCCTCGCGCCGATGAGCCGAAACCTCCTACCCTCACTCGCGGCGTTGTTGCTTGCTGCTTGCGCCGCCACACCGCCCAAGCCCGCGCCGGTTGCGCCGGTGCCAGCACCGCCGACTGTTGCCACAATCCCTGCAGGTACGCCAACGGCGATGCCAACCCGCGATACCCGTGCCGCGCGTGCCGAGTTTGTGCGAAGCACCGCGCAGCGCTTCAATATCCCGGCTGCCGACATCGAAGCGGTGTTGGCCCGCGCGCAAATTCGCGAACCCATCATCAAGGCGATGGCGCGCCCGGCGGAAGCCAAGCCGTGGCGTGATTACCGGCCCATCTTCATCCAGCCGTCGCGAATCGAGGCGGGGCGTGCGTTTCTCGAAAAAAATCGTGTCGCCTTGCAGCGCGCCGAAGATCAATACGGCGTGCCGAAGGAAATCATCACCGCAATCTTGGGTGTAGAAACCAGCTACGGCGGCAACAAGGGCAGCTACCCGGTCATCGATGCACTCTACACACTGGCGTTTGCGTATCCGCGCAGCGGCAATCCTGAAAAGGTGGCATACGAGGACAAGCGGGAAGCATTCTTCCGCGATGAGCTGGCGCAATTATTCGCGCTGGGCAAGGAAGAAGGGTTTGACATCACCCAACTCAAAGGCAGTTATGCCGGCGCGATGGGCTGGGGCCAATTTATGCCGTCCAGCTACCGCCAATACGCGGTGGATGGTGATGGCGATGGCAAGCGCGACTTGTTCAACGATTTGGACGATGTGTTTGCATCGGTGGCCAATTATTTTGCCAAGAAAGGCAAGTGGCAGCGTGACGGCAAGGTGATGGTGCCGGCGATGCGCACGGCAATGGCCAGTGATTTCATCAACCCCGGCAATGCGGTGACGCTAGATCAAACCGTGCCGGGCTTGGCGGGGTTGGGCTATACCACCACCGCAGGGTTGACAGCGGCAGATACGGCGCAGCCGGTCAGCCTGATCACGTTAGACGGTGCGACCGGGCCGGAGTATTGGGTGGTGTTCAATAACTTCAAGGCGATCACCACCTACAACATCTCGCGGCTGTACGCGACGGCGGTCTTCCAGTTGTCCGAGGCCATTGCCGGACGTGCCGTCCCATGAGCCTGCGTGCGCTTTTGTTAGTTGCAATATCTTTGGGGTTGGCGGCCTGCGCCAGCACCGGGCCGGCCACGAAGGCTGCGCCAATCAGTCATGTGCCAGTGCCCAAGGCTGCCGGCATCCACAAGCCGCGGGTGTCGCCGTATGCGCCTGCGCAAGAGGACCTCTCCAAGCGCGGGGATTATGTGGCCGGTGGCTTGTTCCGGCCGGGGGTGTCGGACAGCGTTCCGGACGAGATTCCGGATGTGGATGCCATCCCCGAGCCCGAAGTCCGCGATGAGCCGCGTGCGCGCACCGGCAATCGCGACTATGCCGTGCTGGGCAAGCAATACCGTGTGCTGGATAGCCATAGTGGCTATGTCGAAGAAGGCACCGCCTCGTACTACGGCAACAAGTTCCATGGCCGTCGCACGTCCAGCCAAGAGGTGTACGACATGTACGCCTTCACCGCGGCACACAAGACCTTGCCGCTGCCCAGTTTTGCACGGGTGACCAATCTGGAAAACGGCAATTCGGTGGTGGTGCGCATCAACGATCGCGGGCCCTTTCATCCCGGGCGCTTGATCGACCTCAGTTATGCGGCGGCGGTGAAACTGGGGTATCGCAATAAAGGCAGTGCGCGGGTGCGGGTGGAGGCATTGCAGCCGGATACGGAAGCCGTCGCCGCCATTGACGCCGCGACCACCGCCGGCAAGAAGGTGGACACGCTGCCAACACCAAACCCGCCAGTGGCGAATGCACAGAGGATTGCCACAACGACGCCCGCGACTGCCGACAATCGCTTCGACATGCACCAAAGCGGCCGCGCCATGCGTGCCGATGAATTTGATGCGTGGATGCAGTCGCGGCAGATCCGGGTAGCGACTGGAAAACCGAAGTTGCTGGCTGCGCCCGTGCCTGCGCCCGTGCCCGTGCCCGCCGCTGCCGGCAGCGTGGGTTTGCCGGTGGTCGCAGCCACGCCCGTGGCAGGCGAGGTTACCCTGCAAGTGGCCAGCTTCGGCAATCAGCAAAATGCGCAGCACGCGCTGGGGTTGCTGCAAGGCGCGGCGATTACGCAGGCACAGTTGCAAGACGCCGACGTGGGCGGCAAAAAAATCTGGCGGCTGCGTATTGGCCCGGTCAGTGAGGCCGCCACTGCGGAACTTGCGGCGCGCATCGTGGGTCTGGGTTTTGCGCAGCCGCAACGGGTCAAGTACTAATTGCGGCGTAAAATGCGCCATTGATTCTTACCTTTCGTGCTTTTTGCCGCGCTTGCGCGGTCACCCGGAGCTCTCGTTGATGCACCCACGTTCGCTGCTATTTGTCGCCCTGGCTACGGCTGGTTTTACTTTGGGTTGTGGTTTGGCCGTTGCGCAAACACCGGTGCCCACACCCACGGTGGCCAAGCCCGTCGCCAAGCCTGCCGCCAAGCCTGCTGCATTGAGTGACGCCCTGCCCATCCCGGATGCGCCGGCCCCCAAGGTCAGCAAGGCATGGGTGGTGATGGATGCGGCCACCGGCCAAGTGTTGGCCGGTGAAAATGTGGACGCACAGGTTGAGCCGGCCAGTATCACCAAGGTGATGACCAGCTATGTCATCGCGGCGGAAATGGCGTCGGGCAAGATCAAGCCCACCGATCCGGTGATGATGAGCGAGCACGCTTGGCGCGAAGGTGGCGCTGCCACTGACGGCAGTTACAGCGGGTTTGAAGTCAACAAGACTGCGCCGCTGGTGGAAATGGAAAAAGGCATGGTGGTGCAGTCTGGTAACGATGCCGCGATTGCGCTGGCCGAACACGTGGCTGGCAGCTCGGAGGCGTTCGCCCAATTGATGAATGCCTATGCCAAGAAAATTGGCATGCAGCATTCCCACTTCGTCAATCCCACCGGTTTGTCGGCCGACGGTCACATCACCACTGCGCATGATTTGGCCCTGTTGGGACGCGCGCTGATTCGCGACTATCCAGCCACCTACGCCTACAACAAAATCAAGGAATTCACCGTCGGCCCGATTACCCAACCCAACCGCAACTTGCTGCTGTGGCGTGACGCCTCGGTGGATGGCATCAAGACCGGCCACACCTCCAGTGCTGGGTATTGTTTGATGGCTTCGGCCATGCGTGGTGATCAACGCCTGATCAGTGTGGTGATGGGCGATAGCAGTGAAAACCAGCGCGCAGTGGACGCTCAAGCGCTGCTCAATTGGGGTTTCCGTTTCTACGAAACCCATAAGCTTTACGACGCCGACAAGCCAGTGCAAACCTTGAAGCTGTGGAAAGGTGCGACCGATGCGGTCAAGGTGGGCGTGATTGCGCCGTTGTTGGTGTCCACCCCGCGCGGCAAGTACGAGCAGCTGAAAGCCAGCATGGATCTGCCCAAGTCACTGGAAGCCCCGATCAGCAAGGGCCAGCGGATTGGTACGGTCAAGGTGATGTTTGACGGCAAACTCATTGCACAGGCCCCGCTGGTGGCGCTGGAGGCAGTGGAAGAGGGCGGCTTTTTCAAGCGGCTGTGGCATGACCTGCTGATGTGGTGGCAAGGATGAGTGTGCACTCCGACAACCCCGAGCACGGGTTCCAGTTTCCTGGCACGTTCGAGCTATCGGCAATGGGCTCTGCGGACAAACATCTGGAAAGTGACCTGCCGCAGCATTTGTTGGCGGCAGGCATCGATGTGCTGCACGAAGACGTGCGCTGGCGCCATTCCAGCAATGGCAAATATGTGTCGGTGCGGATTGCCTTCCGCGCCAACTCGCGTGAGGACTACGACCGCGCCCACGCCGCGCTGCGCGACCATCCGGAAGTGAAGTGGACGCTGTAGTTCGTGACCTTGCCCGGCACGCGTATGCGCCGGTATGGCAGGCGATGCAAGCATTCACCGATGCCCGCAACGAGGCCACACCCGATGAGTTGTGGCTGGTCGAGCACGACCCGATTTTTACCCTTGGCCAAGCCGGCAAGCCCGAACATGTGCTGATGCCGGGCGACATCCCGGTGCTGCATGTGGATCGCGGCGGGCAGGTGACCTATCACGG
>JAFEEB010000021.1:0-145924 GCA_018241325.1 Pseudomonadota bacterium
TGCACTTTGTAGTTGAATCCAAGATGAAAAAGACCTCTTGCGCTTGTTCTGAAAGCGCTGGCAGCTATGAAAACCGTAGTACCGGATTGGTGCCGGATCAGACCAATTTCCCGTTCACGACGACAGTGGCGCTTGTCCTGTTCGGGTGGTGTTGTCGGGGGTGCGAGTCATTTCCGACTCCAGGAAGCTCAGCAGCGCCTTCATGGCGGCGCTGTGGTGGCGCCGCTGGGTGTAGGCCGCGTACAGCCATAGATTGCGCGGCGAGTATTCGCCGAACAGGGGCTCCAGCATCTTGGAGTCGATCCAGTCGTGCAGCAGCATGCGCGAGCCGCGAATCACCCCCAGGCCGCTGCACGCCAGCGGCACCAGGGGCGCCGAATCGGTGGACGTGAAGACGGGTTGCAGCGAGAGTTCGAGCGGCTTGCCATCCACGTTGAAATACCAATGGGCGTGACCGCCAGGTGGCGCCATGGCCAAGGTGCGGTGATTCAGCAGTTCGCGTGGATGCTTGGGCCGGCCGTGCTGGCGCCAGTACCCGGGCGTGGCGGCCACCACCATTTCGAGCAGCAGCAGGCGGCGCACGATCAGGCTGCTGTCGGCGATCGGGCCGACGCGAATCGCCAGGTCGATGCTGTCCTCGACCATGTCCACCATGCGGTTGGTCAGCATCAGGTGAACCGACACGTCGGGGTAGCGCGCCATGAACTCGCCCAGCTTGCGCACCAGCACGGTTCGTATCAGGCCATGCGGCGCCGTCAGGTACAGCCGCCCGCTCGGATGCGTGGCGCGGCCCAACATCTCCTCCTCGGCCCGATCGAACAACTCCACCACCGAACCGCTGCGCTCATACAGCACCTGCCCGGCGTCGGTCAGCGTGACGTTGCGCGTGGTGCGATGAAACAGGCGCACGCGAAAACGCGCTTCGAGTTCAGCCACGTATTTGCTGACGTTGGCCGGCGACATGTCGAGCAGGCGACCGGCCGCGGCAAAGCTGTTGCGGCGGGCGACCTCGCGGAAGGTGCGCAGCAGGTCGAGCGAGTCCATTGTTCACGCCCTGGAATGATGCCAATTCGATTCAACTGCTTTTTCGGCGCGCGTGCAAGGGCCACAGTACGGCACATGGGGCCGATCGAACGAGCGGGTTCTGTCCCACAGGGCAAGCCCGTGCACTCGGCGCCTTCCTCTTCGTTTCATCGCTCCCATCCATGACAGAGGCCATTCATCATGACATTTCGTTTCCATTCCGTTCTTTCCACCCTGGCCCTCGCGCTGTCGGCCGGTGGCGCCTTCGCCGGCGGTCTGCCGGCCTGCGGCGAGCAGCCCTTCTTCGAGGACAGCGTCGCTCCCGCCACCCTGACGCGCGCCGAAGTGGTGGCGGCCGCGATGGCGACTCGGCCGGCGGCCGGCGAGATGAGCAGCGCCCCCGCGCCCGAGCCCACGAGCCAGGCGCAACTCGACCGCGCCAGCGTGATGGCCGAGCTGCGCGACGCGCTCGATCACGGCCATCGGCCGGCGTCGGGTGAAGTCAGTTGACGGGCCGCCTGGCCCGGCCGGTCCGCGCGTGACGCGGGCCGGCCCCGGGGCCAAGCCGCCGTCATCCTGATCGGAGAGATCCCATGCAACGCTGGATCAAATGGATCGCGTGGCTGCTGTTCGTGCTCGTCGTTTTCGTGGCCGGCGCTGCCGCAGCGGGCGTGGTGATGGCCGAGCTTCGGCTGGGCCGCCACGTCGAGGTCGCCATCGCGCCACTCGCGGTACCCGGCGATGCGACCAGCGTGGAGCGCGACCGCTCCCTGTTTGCCTCGCGCGGCTGCGCCGAATGCCATGGCGCGAGCGGCGGCTGGCTCCGGACCTGATGTGCCGCCGATCTCTCCCTTGTCGTCAATGAGGTGCAATCATGACCAGCAAAACCGTGTACGAAGGCAGTTGCTTTTGTGGTGCAGTGCAGTTCACCGTCAGCGGCGAGCCGGCCGCCATGGGTTATTGCCACTGCGAATCGTGTCGGCGTTGGTCGGCAGGACCGGTCAATGCCTTCACCTTGTGGCGGCCCGAAGCGGTGCGAATCACGCGCGGCGCGGACAACATCGGCAGCTATCACAAGACAGCGCACAGCCATCGCAAGTGGTGCAGGACCTGCGGCGGCCACCTTTTTACCGAGCACCCCGGCATGGGACTCACCGACGTGTATGCGGCGGTCATTCCTGGCTTTGCGTACCAGGCCGGCGTCCATATCCACTATCAGGAGTCGAAGCTGCGCATCCCGGACGGGCTTCCCAAGCTGAAGGACGTCCCCCGGGAAATGGGCGGCTCCGGGATCAGCATCGCGGAGTAGTTCGGAATGTTGGATGCTTTTTTGGACGCAGGCGCGTGCTGGCAGGGTGCCGGTAGCCATGAACGCGATTGAAGGCATGGGCAGGAATGCCGTGGGTCGCACGCATCAGGAGGCTCACATGAGACGCTGGATCAAATGGACCGTCGGGTTGCTGCTTGCACTCGTCTTGCTTGCCGTCGGCGTCGCCACAGCGGGTCTGCTGATGGCCGAGGCACGGCACAACCGGCGCATCGCCGTGAGCGTCGCGCCGTTCGCGCTGCCCGTTGACGCCGCCAGCCTGGAGCACGGCCGCTACCTGTTCACGTCGCGCGGCTGCGTCGTGTGCCATGGCGCGGGCGGCGGCGGGCGCGAGTTCGTCAACAACGGCAAGGGCATCCGCATGGTCGGCCCGAACATCACCCCGGGCGGGGTGACGGCGCGCTACGACGTCGCCGACTGGGCGCGCACCGTCCGCCAGGGCGTCAAGCCCGATGGCCGGCCGGTGTTCATCATGCCGAGCGAGGATTTCAACCGGCTGACCGACGCCGACCTGGGTGCGCTCGTGGCCTACGCCCGGAGCCTGCCGCCGTTGCCGCAGCAAGCCGCGGTGTTCGAGTTGCCGCTGCCGGTGCGCGCGCTGTACGGGTTCGGCGTGATCCAGGATGCCGCCGAGAAGATCGACCAGAGCCGGCCGCGCTCGCAGCAGGTGGTCAAGGCCGTGACGCCGGCGTATGGGGCCTACGTGGCGAACATGTGCATCGGCTGCCATGGCCCCGGCTTGTCCGGCGGCCGGGTGCCGGGGGCGCCGCCCGATTGGCCGCCGACGGCGAATCTGACGTCGGGCGAGGGCAGCGTGATGGGCCGATATCCCAGCGCCGAGACCTTCCTCGCGATGCTCAAAAGCGGCCAGCGCCCCGACGGCTCGCGCGTCCGGGAGATGCCGTTTTCGGCGCTGTCGCAGCTCGATGACACCGACGCGCGCGCGATCTATGCCTTCTTGCAGACCGTGCCGGCGCGGCCGGCCGGACGGCGTTGACCGGTGTCCGCTCGGCGGCCGAAACGCACCAACCCGGGCTACGTTCTGATTCGGCTTTGGAGATCCGGCCCATGCGCATCCTGTTCGTCAGCAACCCCTTGCGCGGCCACGTCAACACCCTGCTGCCGCTCGCGCTGGCCGCGCGCGACGCCGGTCATGACCTTGCCTTCACAAGCGGCCCCGACATGCGGCAACTCATCGAGCGCCACGGCCTGCGGGCCTGGGCGGTCGGCCCCACGCACCAGCTATTGGGCGGCAGCTGCCAAGCATCGTGGCTCGACTATTTCGCGCGCTCGGCCGCAGGCCGTGCCGCCGAACTGCTGCCCCGCGCAATCGCGTGGAAGCCGCATCTCGTGATCCACGAAGACACCGAGTTCGCCGGCGCGCTGGTCGCCGCGCGCAGCGGCGTGCGACATGTCGTGCATGGCCTGGGGCTGATGCCGTCGGCGAATGTCTGGGCCGCGTTCAGCGGCCGGCTGGACCAACTGGGCCACGATTTCGGCGTGGCGGGTCTCGCCCAGCGCGTGCGCGGCGCGACCTATCTGAACGTCTGCCCGCCGGCCCTCCAGGGCGATGACGAGCCGGTGTGGCCACGCGCGCTGCCGTTGCGCCATGGCACCGGCCTGCCGTCGCCAGGCGAGCGCTTGCCCGACGCGCTGGATGCGTTGCCCCATCGCGAGACGATTCACCTGACGCTGGGCACGGTGTTCAACGGAGCGACCGAGGTTTTGCGCACCGCGATCGCGGGCTTGAGCGCACTGCCGTTCAACCTGATCGTGACGATTGGCCCTGGGGCCGACCGGGCGCATTTTGGGCCGCAGCCGGCCCATGTGCTGCTCGAACCGTACCTGCCGCATGCGCTGCTGCTGCCGCGCTGTCGCCTGGTTGTATCGCACGGCGGCGCGGGGGCCATGCTGGGTGCGCTCGCGCACGGTGTGCCGCAATTGCTGCTGCCGCAGGGCGGCGATCAGTTCGCCAACGCACGGGCCGGCGAACGGGCGGGTGTCGCGTTGGTGTTGTCGGCGCAGCAACTGTCGGTGACGAGTGTGCGCAATGCTGCATTGCGCTTGCTGAACGAGCCCGCGTTGACGCGGGCCGCCAGCGCGGTCTCGGGCGAGATCGCGGCCATGCCGAGCGCCGAACAACGGCTGCCAGCTCTGACGGCATTGGCCGGCGGGCGCCGCCCATGGCAGCAAGCGTCGTGATTCATGCCGCGCACCAGACGGCGCAAGCGAGCATGACTCTGCAAACGTGGCGGCAACGGCCAATCGGGCTTGATCGAAACGGGCTGCCGGTCTGACGTCTTGATTCAGACAGAACAGGTTGGCTGGCTCGTGTTTGCTCTTCAAACCGACGGATCGCCGGGAGCTCGGACCATGGGCGGTACTTGCATTGCGCGATCCTGGCCCTCGTCGCCGACCATTGTTCGTGGAGACCGTGCCGGTTGAACGCGGTTGACGGCGCCGCCGCCCCGCATCTCAGGCGAGTCGGCCGAGCAGGAGGTACTCCAGGAGTGCCTTCTGCACGTGCATCCTGTTCTCGGCCTCGTCCCACACCACCGACTGCGGGCCGTCGATGACCTCGGCGCTGACTTCCTCGCCGCGGTGCGCGGGCAGGCAGTGCATGAACAGGGCGTCGGGCTTGGCGGCGCGCATCATCTCGAGGTCCACGCACCAGTCGGCAAAGGCCTTCTTGCGCGCCTCGTTCTCGGCCTCGTAGCCCATGCTGGTCCACACGTCGGTGGTGACCAGGTCGGCGCCGGCGCAGGCCGCGCGCGGGTCGCTGAAGTCCCGCCAGCCGCGCTGGCTGCTGCCGGCGTCGAGCGCGGCCAGCTGCGAATCGACTTCGTAGCCCCTCGGCGTGGCCACGCGCAGTTCAAAGCCCAACAGCGCCGCGGCCTGCGCCCAGGTGTTGGCCATGTTGTTGCCGTCGCCGATCCAGGCCACGGTCTTGCCCTGGATGGAGCCGCGGTGCTCGATGAAGGTGAAGATGTCGGCCAGGATCTGGCAGGGGTGGTATTCGTTGGTCAGGCCGTTGATGACGGGCACGCGCGAGGCCTGCGCAAAGCGCTCGATGCGCGATTGCTCGAAGGTGCGGATCATCACGATGTCGGTCATGCGGCTGATGACGCGCGCGGTGTCCTCGATCGGCTCGCTGCGCCCCAGCTGGCTGCCCTCGGACGTGAGGTGCACCACGCTGCCGCCCAGCTGGTACATGCCGGCCTCGAAGCTCACGCGCGTGCGCGTGCTAGCCTTCTCGAAGATCATGGCCAGGGTGCGGTCGTTCAGCGTGTGGTGCTTGTCATACGCCTTGAACTTGCGCTTGATGAGCGCCGCGCGGCCCAGGAGGTAGTCGTATTCGCCCGCCGTGAGGTCGCTGAACTGCAGATAGTGCTTGATGGGTGGCGCGGTCATGGCCGACTCACTCCTTCAGGAAGGCTTCGATCAACGGAACGAGCAGGGCGACGATCTCGTCGGCCTCGGCCGTGCTCAGGATCAGCGGCGGCACCAGGCGAATCACCGAGTCGGCCGTGACGCTGATCAGCAGGCCCGCGTGCAGCGCGCGCTCGGCCAGCACGCCGCAGGGTTTGGCCAGTTCCACGCCCAGCATCAGGCCCTGGCCGCGCACCTCGCGCACGCCGGGCTTGCCGCCCAGGGCCTTTTGCAGCGCGGCCTTCAGGTGCGCGCCCACGGTGGCGGCGTTGTCCAGCAGCTTTTCTTCCTCCATGATGCGCAGGGTTTCGACGCCCGCGCGCATGGCCAGCGGATTGCCGCCGAAGGTGGTGCCGTGGTTGCCCGGGCCGAAGATGTGCGCGGCCTTGGGCCCCGCCACCACGGCGCCGATCGGCACGCCCGAGCCCAGGCCCTTGGCCAGCGGCATCACGTCGGGCACGATGCCCGCCCACTGGTGGGCAAACCACTTGCCGGTGCGGCCCATGCCGCATTGCACCTCGTCGATCATCAAGAGCCAGCCGCGCTCGTCGCACAGCTGGCGCACCTGCTGGAGGTATTCCACGCGCATGGGGTTGATGCCGCCTTCGCCCTGGATGGTCTCGAAGAACACCGCCGACACGTCGGGGTTTCCTTCTGTGGCTTTCTTCAGCGCCTCGATGTCGTTCATCGGCACGCGGATGAAGCCCTCCACCAGCGGCCCGAAACCGGCCTGCACCTTGGCGTTGCCGGTGGCGCTCAGCGTGGCGATGCTGCGGCCGTGAAAGGCCTTCTCATACACCACGATCTGCGGCTTTTCGATGCCCTTGTCATGCCCGAACTTGCGCGCCAGCTTGAGCGCGGCCTCGTTGGCCTCCAGCCCCGTGCAGCAGAAAAACACGTTCGTCATGCCCGAGATCTCCACCAGCTTGGCGGCCAGCTTCTCGGCGTTGGGCGTGACGTAATAGTTGCTGCAGTGGATCAGCTTGGCCACCTGGTCTTGCAGCGCCGGCACCAGCTTGGGGTGGGCGTGGCCCAGGGTGTTGACGGCGATGCCGCCCAGGCCGTCCAGGTAGCTCTTGCCGTTGACGTCCCACAGTCGGCAGCCCTTGCCGTACGCCATGGCCGCGGGCAGGCGGCCGTAGGTATTCATCACATGGGGCTGGTCGAGTTCGGGGGCGGTGCTCACGGTGCGGACTCCTCGGATGGCAAATCACCAAAAAGAAGCGGGCCAACGCGGCCCGTTGAAGCTGCATTCTAGGCGCGCCGTTTGCGCCGGTCGTTGCGGCTTTTGCATGACTGCAATGACACACCCCCAGTCTTCACTCGCTGCGCGATGTTTCGCCCACCCCCTTGCAGGGGGCATCGCCAGTGGCCGGGGAAACCCCGGCCACGGCGATCGCTGGATCGGCCTGCTCCGCGGCCATTTGCCTCTTTCGGTTTCATGCCCTGCGGGTGATGCTGACGGTGCGTAGGCGCGCCGTTAAAATGCCCCACGCCGCCGCCGGCCGATCGGGCTGGCTCATGCGGCGTTTTTGCTTTCTTGCGGGCCATCCGTCCGCATCGGCGATCGATGTCCGTCACCCCCACCAGCAGCGAAGTCTTCATCCAGGGCGTCACCCGCGCCGGGCGCAGCTTTCGGCCCAGCGACTGGGCCGAGCGCCTGGCCGGCGTGATGGCGCCCTTTCGTCCCGGCGGCGTGGGCGGGCCCGGCGCGCATCTGGGCTATTCGCCCTGGTGCCGGCCGACGGTGATCGACGGCGTCAAGTGCGTGGTGGTCAACCGCGCGCTGCGTGAGCACGAGCCCATGGCCTGGGACTTCGTGATGAACTTTGCCCGTGACAACGACTTGCAGACCGTCGAAGCCTGCCTGCTGAGCGACGCCCCCGCGTCGAAATCACAAATAAAATAGGCCGCCTGCGCGCGTGGAATCAGCGCAAACAGCTATCAATTGAATAGTAATCCAGGAGTCTCGCCATGCCAGAGTCCAAGGTTGTCCTTCTCACCGCCGCCGGCAGCGGCATGGGCGCCGCCGCCGCGCGCCGGCTGGCGGCCGACGGCTACCAGGTGGCCATCCTGTCCTCGTCCGGCAAGGGCGAGCGGCTGGCGCAACAGCTCGGTGGCCTGGGCGTGACGGGCTCCAACCAGTCCCCCGATGACCTGGCGCGCTTCGTCGATGCCGCGCTGGCGCGCTTCGGCCGCATCGACGTGCTGGTCAACAGCGCCGGCCACGGCCCCAAGGGCCCGCTGCTGGACATCAGCGACGCCGATTGGCAGCGCGGCATGGACACCTATCTGCTCAACGTCGTGCGCCCCGCGCGCCTGGTGGTGCCAGCCATGCAGCGCCAAGGGGGCGGCGCCATCGTCAACATCTCCAGCGCCTGGGCCTTCGAGCCCAGCGAGCTGTTTCCGACCTCGGCGGTGTTTCGCGCGGGCCTCGCGGCCTTCACCAAGCTGTTTGCCGACCGCTACGCCGCCGAAGGCATCCGCATGAACAACGTGCTGCCCGGCTGGATCGACAGCCTGCCCGCGCAAGAGGCACGCCGCCAGAGCGTGCCCATGCAGCGCTACGGCACGGCCGACGAAATCGCCGCCACCGTGGCGTTTCTGGCGTCCGACGGCGCGGCCTACATCACGGGGCAGAACATTCGGGTGGACGGCGGGCTGATGCGCTCGATCTGACGGCCAGCCGCAGCAGCTCCAGCCAGAGCAGGCGCAGCGCCAGTCGGTGGGGGTCCTCGGACGGCGCATGCGCGCCCAAGCCTTGCGGCCGGGGCTGGGGTGTGGGTCATGCGGGTCAGGCCTGCCCCTGCGCGGCCGCCACCCAGCGCAGGCCGCGGCCCTGGCTGAGGTAGTAGTCGCCCTGGGGGCTGATGACCACGGCGCGCTGCGCGTTCGGGTCGGAAAAATACCGCCAGCCGTGCCCGGGTTGACTGGGGCTGGCATCGTGGGCCACGACCTGCATGCCATGGTCGTAGCCCGTCTGGGCCGGCGCACTGGTCTGCGGCGGACGCTCACGCTTGTGGGCGTGGTCGCCGGCCAGCACGGGGGCGCTGAAGACGGCGCTCAGCACGGCGATTGCGGCGAGAAGGGGGGTGGTGCGCATGGTGGTCTCCTGGTTCCGTGGTTGCAGTCGAAGGTGACTGCGATTGAAGTCTGCGCGCGGCGTGGTGAATCGATGCTGAACGATCGATTCATCGGGCGTTCACCCGCCTGCGCCCGCAGTGCGGCCGTCGAAGCGGCCCAGGCCCAGATCGACCAGACGCCCCGCGCGCCGCACCAGGAACAGCACCTCCAGGCCCAGGCGCTGCGCCAGCGCCAAGCCGTGGTCGCCGCCGGCCACCAGCAGGGCCGTGGCCCAGGCGTCGGCGCTCATGCCCTCCGGCGCCAGCACGGTGACCGAAGCGACGTCGTTGCGCACGGGTGTGGCGCGGCGCGCGTCCATGGTGTGGGCCAGGCGCTCAGTGCCGACCTGCACGAAGTGGCGGTAGTCGCCTGAGGTGGCGACGGCCAGGTCCTGCAGTTCCAGCACGCCGTGGGCGCTGCGTTGGCCGGGCGTCGGGCTTTCCAGTGCCACGGCCCAGGGCTGGCCATCGGCCTGGCCGCCCAGGGCACGCAGCTCGCCATCGAGGGCGGCCAGCGCGTGCGCGACGCCGTGCTGCTTCAATACGTCGATCATCCGGTCGACCGCGTAGCCCTTGGCGATGCCGCACAGGTCCACTTGCAAGGGCGCGTGCTTGCGCGCGCGGCCGTTGGCCGGCTCCAGCTCCAGGTTCTGGTACGTCGGCCGGTGCATGGCCTGCGTGGCCGCGCGGATGGCGGCGGCGTCGGGGGCGCCGCGCGCCGCGCCAAAGCCCCAGGCATCGACCAGCGCGCCCACCGAGGGGTCGAAGGCGCCGCCGCTCTGGCGCGCGACTTCCAGCGCGCGCGCCAGCACCGTCAGCATCTCGGGCGGCAGCGCCACCCAGGCCTCGGGTGCGGCACGGTTCAGGCGAGACAGGTCGCTGTCCGGCTTCCAGGGCGACATCTGCTGATCCACCTGTTCGACGGCGGCCGCCAGCGCGCGGTGCAGCACCGTCTGTTCCAGCGCCGGGTCGATGTCGCACAGCACCGACCAGCGCGTGGCCATGGTCGGGCCGTGCAGGCGCGCGCGCACGAGGGGCTCAGAAGGTGTCTTCGGCATAGCGCCCATGGGCTTTCAGTTGCTGCACGCTCAGGCCGACCGTGCCGAGGATGGCGTCCAGCGCCTGCGCCACGCCGCGCGCCATGGCCTGGCTGCCGCACACGCGCACGATGGCGCCCTTGGCCATGAGCGCGCGCAGCCGTGGCGCGTCGCGCTGGAGCGCATCCTGCACGTAGCCGCCGCCCTGGGGCGCGCGCGAAAAGCTGGTGTTCAGGCTGGCCAGGCGCTGCTCGTCCAGCCAGCGCTGCAGGTCGGCTTCGAAGAAATAGTCCAGCGCCGGGTCGCGCACGCCGTAGTACAGGTGCATGGGCGTGCGCCCGGCGTTGCCGCGGATGAAACCGGCCAACGGGGCCACGCCCGTGCCGGCGCCAATCAGCATCACCGGGCGGCGCGTGGCGCCCAGCGTGAAGGCCGGGTTGGGCCGGATGAAGGCCTGGATGCGCGCCCCCGGCTGCAACGCGTGCAGATAGCCCGAGCACACGCCGCCCGCGCGCCGGCGCACGCAGATTTCGACAAAGCCATCGCGCGCGCTGCTGGCCAGCGAATACAGGCGCGGCACGGCTCCATCGGGTGGCAGCACGCCCAGCAGGTCGCCGGCGGCAAAGCGGGGAAACGCGCGGCCGCTGAGGCGATCGAGCCCGCTGGACTTGCGCCACTGGAAGCGCAGGATGGCCGCCGGCTCGCCCGCGCCGCCAGGGTAATCCTGGCGCGACACGAGTTCCAGCTCGCTCGTGCGCGGAAGGCGCGGACGATGGTCGAGCGCCAGCGGTTCGCCCAGTGCCTCGCCCACCTGCTCGCCCCAGCGGGCGAATTCTTGCGCCGACTGCTGGTGGATGCGGGCCAGCGGCAGCAGGCTGGGCCAGCCGCGCTCGCGCAGTGCCGCGTCCAGCGCCTCGGCATAGGCGCAGAAGGCGCCGAACTGGCGGTCGCCAAAACCCAGTACCGTGACGTGGGCCGAGGTGACCGGCGCGCGCGCGATGCGTTCCAGCGCGCGCGCGGCATGCGCCGGCGCCTGGCCATCGCCGTAGGTGGCGGCCAGCACGAAGACCTGCCTGGCGCTGGCGGGGACGGTGAAATCCTCCAGGCCAGCGCTGTGCACCCGGTGCCCGCCTTGCACCAGCGCCGCGTGCAGCGCTTGGGCAAAGCCCCAGGTCGAGCCGCTTTCGCTGGCCACGAAGATCAGCGTGTCGGCCTGCGCCGCGGCGCTGTTGCTGGCCAGGCGGGGTCGCTGGCTGCGCGCCTGCCACCACAGCATCACCCCCGTGACCCAGAACATCGGGATGCAAAGGCCCGCCAGACCCAGCACCGGCGCCCAGGCCCAGGCGCCTTCGCCGGTGTGCAGCAACTGGGCCCAGTCGTTGATGCGCTGGGCGGTGCTGGCCGGCTGCCAGGCCAGCGTCTGGCCGCTGTGGCGGTCGATCCAGCCCTGGCCCTGCGCGGTGGTGACCTGCCAGGTGTCGGCCGGGTCGTCGGCCGAGGGGAAATTCAGCTTGCGCAGGTCGCGCAGCGGCAGTTCGCGCAGCAGGGGCAATTGGGCAACGGGAAGCTCACCGGTCGTGGCAGCGCTGGATGCGACCTCGGGCTCCGGCGCCGCGTCCAGCGTGACCAGGCCGAAGGTGGCCGCGCTCAGGGTCAGCGCCGTGACCGAGGTCAGCAGCAGCACCACCAGCACCACGCGCCCGGTGACGACGTGCAGGCGCTGGGTCAGCGTGCCGCGCACGCGGCCCGCCAGCTGCCGCCAGCCGCCCAGGCGCCGCGCCAGCAGTACCAGCCCGCTGACGGAGATCAGCCCCATCGCCAGCGCGATGGCCGCCGCGGCCAGACGCCCGGCGTCGCCCAGCAGAAAGCTGCGGTGCAGGTTCTTGAACCAGCGCATCGTGGCCGAGGGTTGGACCTCGCCCAGCGCCTGGCCGCTGGCCGGATCGACGCGGCTGGCGCGCGCCTGGCCGTTGTCGAAGGCGTAGACCACCACCTCGCCCGAAGGCAGGCGGCGGATTTCCTCCGCGCCGGGGGTGTTGGCCGCAACCCGGTCGGCCAGTTGCGCCACGGTCAGGCCAGCCGGCGTGGGCTGGGCCTGCCAGCGCGACAAAACCGGGTCCAGCGAGAGCACGGCGCCCGTCAGGCCGAGCACCAGCGCGACGGTGCCGGCCACCAGACCCAGCCAGCGGTGGATTTGTCGCCAAAACATGGATGTCGATTACTTGAGTTGATAACTGAAGGACTGGACGTAAGCCTTGCCGGGCTGCGCCTTGCCCGCGCCGGCGGCCGTCAGCGGCACGCGGATGTCGGACGGGCTGTCGCGCATGTCCTCGACCGCGGCGTCCACATGGATCTCGTAGCCGGCGTCGATCAGCGCGTCGGCCAGCTCGGCCGTGACCTTGAGCGTGCGGCCCGCGCCCACGCTGGCGCCGGTCACGCCCTGCAGGCGCTTGGCGTCGCCGGCGGACAGGCGGCTCCAGTCCGCCAGGTGCTTGTAGTACTTGGCCTTGCCGCCGGCCACCCAGAGCGTGCCGGCGTAGGCGCCCTTGGCATCGGTCAGGTAGACCGCCAGGTAGGCGCCGTCGCCACCGTAGTTCTTCAGCTGCGTGGTCAGCGTGACTTCACGGCTCTGGGCGAACGCGGGCAGGGCGAGCGCACAGGCGGCGGCGAGGGTGGTGAGAACGGGTTTTTTCATGATCATTCCTCTCGATTTGATAGCTGCTCGCGCTTGTCCATCAAGCGCTCCAGGCTCATTTGATTAAAATTTTGACCATCACTCCACCTGCGCGCGGGGCCTGCTGCCCGGCGTGAACAGCGGTGACGCGGGGCTGGCGCCTGGCGACGCGGCCGGCTCGCCTGGCGCGTGCTCGCGGTGGCGTTCGCGCTCCCGGCCCTGCCGGCTGTTGTCGCTGCCTTCGCGCCACTTCATGCTGACGGGCTCCAGCGTCTCGGGGTCGAGCTTGGCCTTGAAGCGGCGCCCTTCGGCATCGCGGCCGCGCACTTCGTAGCAGCCGTCGTCGATCTTCAGGCGCTGCAGCTCCCAGCCTTTTTCGACCGCCATCCGGCGCACCGCTTCGCGCGACTGCCAGCGCTGGAGCGGCACGTCGCAGTCGTCGCCGGCCCAGGCCGGCAGCGCCGCGGCGCCCAGGGTGAGGGCCAGCAGGCCCGGAGCGATGGTTTTGCGGATGTTCATGGTGGTGGCTCCTTGTCAGCTCGGTCGATGCAGGCGGGCGGGCGCGCGCCGTGCGGCTTGCCTTGCCGCCAGCGGCAGCATGCGCTCCAGCGTGTCGTCGCGCGTCACGTAGTGGTGCCACAGCGCGGCGGCGGCGTGCAGGCCGATCAGGGCGTAGCCCACGTTGCCGATCAGCTCGTGGATGTCCTCCAGGTTCTTGGCCGTGGCCTTGTCGGGCCCGATGAGGGCGGGCAGCTCCAGCCCGAAGAAGGGAATCGGCTGACCCTTGGCGCTCAGCGTCAGCCAGCCCAGCAGGGGCATCACGATCAGAAAGCCGTAGAGCGTCCAGTGCATGGCGTGCGCCAGGCGGTCCTGCCAGGCGGGCAGCGCCGGCGTGATGGGCGGCGCGTGCAGGGCCCCGCGCAGCGGCAGTCGGATCAGCACCAGGGCGAACACGGTGAGGCCCAGCATGAAGTGCCAGGTCTTCATCAGGTCGTGCGCGGCGCTGCCCTTGGGGTAGATGCCGCGCAGCTCGATCAGCGCGTAGANNACGGCGATCAGCAGCAGCAGCGTCAGCCAGTGCACGCCGATCTGCAGGGGGTGGTAATGCTTGCCTTGGGATTTCATGATGGCTCCGACGGTCCTTGCGGCCCGGCGCCATGCCGGGCCTGCCATCCATTCTCGGCATGCCGGGTGAACGCTTGCTGAAGCGGGCGTTCATCGGTGGTTCATCGGCCCATCGGTATAAATCGGCCTCATGAGGCCGTTCTTCACCCATCGCCTGCGTCGGTTGCTGCCGGGCGTGCTGCTGCTGTGCGCGCTCGGCGCCGGCGGTGAACCGGCCGTGCACGAGGATCACGACCTGGCGCGCCAGGCGCTGGAAAGCGGTCAGGTGCTGCCGCTGGCCACCGTGCTGGGCAAGCTCGCGCACGAGGCGCCCGGCCAGGTGCTCAAGGTCGAGTTCGAGCGCGAGGACGGCCGCTTCATCTACGAAATCCGCCTGTTGCAAAACGACGGCCGCATGGCCAAACTCAAGGTCGATGCGGTCGACGGCCGTGTGCTGTCGATCAAGCGCCGCGAAGCGGGAAAGGACACGGATGCGCATCCTCGTCGTGGAAGATGAACCCACCCTGCGCGCGCAGCTGCAGCAGGCCATTGCCGCCGCCGGCCACACGGTGGAGGGCGCGGCCGACGGGCGCCAGGCGCACTACCTGGGCGACGTGGAGGACTTCGATGCCGTGGTGCTGGATCTGGGCCTGCCCATGCTGGACGGTCTGTCCGTGTTGCGCCGCTGGCGCGCGAGCGGGCGCACCATGCCGGTGCTGATCCTGACTGCGCGCGGCAGCTGGCAGGAGAAGGTCGAGGGCATGGATGCGGGCGCGGACGACTATTTGGCCAAGCCCTTTCACATGGAGGAGCTGCTGGCGCGCCTGCGCGCGCTGCTGCGCCGGCGCGGCGAACACGCCAGCGCCGAGTGGCGCTGCGGCCCGATCTGGCTGGACACGCGCGCCGCGCGCGTGCTGGTCGATGGCCAGCCGCTGGTGCTGACCAGCCACGAGTTCAAGCTGCTGTCGCTCTTGATGCAGCGCAAGGGCGAGGTGCTCTCGCGCACCGAGCTGTCCGAGCATATCTATGCGCAGGACAGCGACCGCGACTCCAACACCATCGAGGTGTTTGTCGCGCGCCTGCGCAAGAAGCTGCCCGAAGGATGCATCGAGACCGTGCGCGGCCTGGGCTATCGGCTGGTGGACACCGGCGCCAGCCCATGAAAGGCGGCTCGCTGCGCCTGCGCCTGCTGGCGGGCACGCTGGCCTGGATCGTGCTGGCGGTGGCGGTTGCGGGCTGGGGGCTGCGCGCGCTGTTCCTGGAGCACATCACGCAGCAGCTCCAAGCGCAGTTGCTGCTGCAGCTCGATCAATTGAGCGCGGCGGTCGACTGGGCGCCGGGCACGGGCGTCACGGTGGCCCCGATGGCCGGCGACGCGCGGCTGCAGCAGCCGCTGTCGGGCCTGTATTGGCAGGTGGACGAGGCGGGCGCCCAGCCGCGCGCCGCCGTGGCGCGCTCGCGCTCGCTGTGGGACCAGGTCCTGCTGCTGCCACCGCCGCCCGCGCAATACCCCGCGGCGGGCTACCGGGTGCTGTGGCTGAAGGACGGACAAGGCCACCCCCTGCTGGCCGTCGCACGCCCGCTGCAACTGCCCGAGGACGCTGCACCGCCGCTGCGCGTGGTGGTGGCCGGCGACGAGGCGCTGCTCGCCGAGCCGCTGCAGCGCTTCACGCGGCTGCTGCTGGCGGCGCTGGCCATGCTGGCGCTGGGCCTGGCGGTGGCGGTGGCGCTGCAATTGCAGTTGGCGTTGGAGCCGCTCAAGCTGTTGCGCCAGCGCCTGGCCGCCGTGCGCAGCGGCGAAGCGGCGCAACTCGCCGGCGACTTTCCGCGCGAGCTGCAGCCGCTGGTGGGTGAGTTCAACCACGTGCTGCGCGAGAACGCCGACATGGTGCAGCGCGCCCGCACGCAGGCCGGCAACCTGGCGCACGCGGTGCACACGCCGCTGGCCATCCTCGCCAACGCCGCCGACCAGGACAGCGGCCCGTTGGCGCAACTGGTGCGCGAGCAGGTGGGTTTGGCGCGCCGGCAGGTCGATTGGCACCTGGCGCGCGCGCGCGCTGCCGCCGCGGTGCGCGCCACGGGCTTGCGCACGCCGGTGCTGGGGCCCGTGCGTTCGCTGCTGCGCACCATGGCGCGCCTGCACGTCGATCGCGGCGTCGCCTTCGAGCTGGCGCCGCAAGCCCGGGACCTGGCCTTTCGCGGCGAATCACAGGACCTGTACGAGCTGCTGGGCAATTTGCTCGACAACGCGGGCAAGTGGACGCGCTCGCGGGTGGTGGTCGATGTGCAGGCGGCCGGCGAGCAGCTGTGTGTCACGGTCGACGACGACGGCCCGGGCATCCCGGACGCCGAGCGCGAGCGGATGTTCGAGCGCGGGGTGCAGGGCGACGAGCGCCGGCCCGGCTCGGGTCTGGGCCTGGACATCGTGCGCACGCTGGCCGAGACCTACGGGGGCAGCGTGCAGGCGCTGGCCTCGCCGCTGGGTGGCCTGCGCATGCGGCTGTGTCTGCCGGCCGCCGACGGGGCTGCGCCGAGCGCGGGCGGGTGAGCGGCAAGGGCTGGTTTTCTGCACCTGAAAGGCGGGTGACCCTGATCCTGTCGTGGGCAGGCGACGCGCGGCTTGCTTGTCATCGGCTGGCCGCTGTAAGATAGTAATCAGTTACTCACTTAAAAGCCCTGTCCGACCATGACCGACCGCCCACGACATCTCCCGGCCGACGAACGGCGCGCGGCCACCGTCGAGGCCCTGATCGACCTGGCCGCGCGGCAAAACCCGAGCGACATCACCACCGCCGCGATTGCCGAGCGCATGGGCTTGACGCAGGGGGCGCTGTTTCGGCACTTCCCGAGCAAGGATGCGATCGTGCAGGCCTGCATGACCTGGGTCAGCGAGCGCCTGCTGGCCCGCATCGACAAGGCGGCCGCCCAGGCCACCAGCCCGGCCGGCGCGCTCGAGGCCATGTTCATGGCGCACATCGACTTCGTCGCCCGGCACCCGGGCGTGCCGCGCCTGCTGTTTGGCGAGTTGCAACGCGCCGACGACAGCCTGCCCAAGCAGATGGTGCGCACGCTGCTGCAGCAATACGGCGTGCGCCTGCGCCGCCTGCTCGACGCCGGCAAGGCCCAAGGCGAATTCGATCGCGCGCTCGACGTGGACGCGGCGGCCGTGCTGTTCATCGGCACTGTCCAGGGCCTGGTCATGCAATCGTTGCTGGCGGGCAAGGTCGGTCAGATTCGCCGCGCCGCCCCGGGGGCGTTTGCCATCTATCGCCGCGGCATCGGGAGCGCATCATGAAATTTCTCCGCCTGCAACGCCGCACGCTCCTGTTGCTGGCGGTCGCCGTGCCGCTGGCGCTGCTGTTCGTCTATGTCGCGCTGCGTTCGGGGCCTTTGGCGCCGGTGGCCGTGACCGTGATGCAGGTCCAGTCGCGCCACATCGCGCCGGCGCTGGCGGGCATCGGCGCGGTGCAAGCGCGCCACACCTACAAGATCGGCCCCACCGGTGCCGGCCGCGTGCGCCGCATCGATGTGCAGGTGGGCGACGCGGTGGCGGCGGGCCAGGTGCTGGGTGAGATGGATCCGGTCGACTTGGATGAGCGCCTGCGTGCACAGCAGGCCGCGATTGCCAGCGCCGATGCAGCCCTGCGCCAGGCCGAGGCCAAGCAGGCCTTCGCCCGCACCCAGGCCGCGCGCTACGAGCAACTGCTGGCGGTACGCGGCACCAGCGAGGAGCTGGCCGCTACCCGGCGCCAGGACCTGGCGCTGGCCGACGCCGCACTGGCCGCGGCGCGCGCCGATGGGGCCCGGCTGCGCGCCGAGTTGCAGGCGGTGCGCGCGCAGCGCGGCAACCTGGTGCTGGTGGCGCCGGTGGCTGGCCTGGTGGTGGCGCGCGACGTCGACCCGGGCACCACGGTGGTGGCGGGGCAGGCCGTGGTCGAGCTGATCGACCCCGCCAGTCTGTGGGTGGACACGCGCTTCGACCAGATCGCGGCCGAGGGCCTGGCGGCCGGCTTGCCGGCCAAGGTCGTGCTGCGGTCCCGGCGCGGCCAGCCGCTGGATGCCCGCGTGCTGCGGGTGGAGCCGCGCGCCGACGTCGTGACCGAGGAGACGCTGGCCAAGCTGAGCTTCGACGCACCACCGGCCACCTTGCCGCCGGTGGGTGAGCTGGCCGAGGTCACGGTGCAATTGCCCGCTCTGGCCGCGGCGCCCGCCATCCCGAATGCCGCGCTGCGCACGGTCGGCGGCAAGCTGGGTGTCTGGAAAATGGCCGATGGCAAGCTGCGCTTCGAGGCGGTGACGTCCGGGCGCGGCGACCTGGACGGCTGGGTTCAGGTGGTCCAGGGCCTGGCGGCGGGCGAGCAGGTGGTGGTGTACAGCGAGAAGACCCTGAACTCGCGCAGCCGCATTCAGGTGGTGGATCGGATTCCGGGGGGGTCGTCATGATCAGCCTGGCCGGGCGCGACATCCTGCATGCCTGGGGCAAGTTCATCTTCACCGGTGTCGGCCTGGGCCTGCTGATCGGCGTCACGCTGACCATGGCGGGGGTGTATCGCGGCATGATCGACGACGGCAGGGTGCTGCTCGACGCCAGCGGCGCGGACCTGTGGGTGGTGCAGAAGGACACGCTGGGCCCATACGCCGAATCGTCCAGCCTGCCGGACGACCTGTGGCGCGGCATTCGCGGCATGCCCGGCGTCGCGCAGGCGGCCAACGTGACCTACCTGACGATGCAGGTCGGCCAAGGCCAACGTGACGTGCGCGCCATGGTGGTGGGCATCACCGCCGGTGGGCCGGGCGATCCGGGCTGGCCGCCGCAGCTGGTGGCCGGCCGCCAGTTGACGCGCGGCCACTACGAGGCCGTGGCCGACCTGGCTTCGGGCTTTCGGCTGGGCGACGAGCTGAAGATCCGTCGCAACCACTACCGCGTGGTCGGCCTCACGCGCCGCATGGTGTCGTCCGGCGGCGACCCGATGGTGTTCATCCCGCTCAAGGACGCGCAGGAAGCGCAGTTCCTCAAGGACAACGACGCCATCCTGATGCAGCGCCGTCGCACCGAAGCCAATCCGGCCTTCAACCGCCCCGGCGTGCCCGGCTTGCTGGCCGCCGTGACCGCCTCGCAGACCAGCAACAGTTCGGTCAACGCGGTGCTGGTGCGCACCCAGCCCGGCTTTGCGCCGGCGCAGGTGGCCGAGCCGATCCGGCGCTGGAAGCGCCTGACGGTGTACGACCGCCCGCAGATGGAAGGCATCGTGCTGGGCAAGCTGATCGCCACCTCGGCCAAGCAAATCGGCATGTTCCTGGTGATCCTGGCGCTGGTCAGCGCGGCCATCGTCGCCTTCATCATCTACACGCTGACCATGGACAAGATCCGCGAGATCGCCGTGCTGAAACTCATTGGCACGCGCAACCGCACCATTGCCGGAATGATCCTGCAGCAGGCGCTGGTGCTGGGCGTGATCGGCTTCGTGGTCGGCAAGATCAGCGCTACCTTCGCGGCGCCCATCTTTCCCAAGTACGTGCTGCTGGTGCCCGAAGACTCGATCGCGGGTTTTTTCGCCCTGATGGCGATCTGCGTGCTGGCCAGCGGGGTGGCGATCCGCATGGCGCTCAAGGTCGATCCGGCCGAGGCGATCGGGTGAGCGGCATGGGCGGCCAGGGTATTCGCATCGAGGGGCTGTCCAAGCGCTACGGCAGCGGCGACACGGCCGTGCTGGCGCTCAAGGACGTCAACATGCAGGTCGCGCCGGGCGAGGTGGTGGGCCTGATCGGGCCCTCGGGTTCGGGCAAGAGCACGCTGCTGAAATGCCTGGGTGCGGTGATCGACCCCACGGCCGGCCGCATGACGCTGGGCGACGAGCTGATCTACGACGATGGCTGGAAAGTGCGCGACCTGCGGGCGCTGCGGCGCGACAAGATCGGCTTCGTGTTCCAGGCGCCTTACCTGATCCCGTTTCTCGACGTGACCGACAACGTGGCGCTGCTGCCGATGCTGGCCGGCGTGCCCAACGACGAGGCGCGCAAACGCGCGCTCGAACTGCTGACGGCGCTGGACGTGCAGCATCGCGCCCAGGCCATGCCAGCGCAGCTCTCGGGTGGTGAGCAGCAGCGGGTGGCGATCGCCCGCGGCCTGGTCAACCGGCCGCCGGTGATCCTGGCCGACGAGCCGACGGCGCCGCTCGATTCGCAGCGCGCGATGGCGGTGGTGCGCATCCTGGGCGACATGGCGCGCAAGTACCAAACCGCCATCATCGTCGTCACGCACGATGAAAAAATCATTCCCACCTTCAAGCGCATCTATCACATCCGCGATGGCGTGACGCACGAGGAGGCGGGAGAGGGGCGGGCGCTTGATTGAGCGCTGCCGCTCGAGCGCTGGGTGCTCAAGGAGTCGGACATGAGAATGAACACTGCCTGCATCGCCACGCCGCGCCATGGGCTCGCGCACCCGCCGGGGGCGGGCCGGGGCGCCGGCGTACGTCCGCGCACGGCGCTTGCGTTGGCCGTGGTGGCGGCCGTCGCACTGCTGGCCGGATGCGCCGCAGGCCCGGATTTCCAGCGCCCGCAGGCGCCCACGGTGGCCAGCCATACCGCGGCGCCACTGCCGGCGCGGACGGCCGCGGCCGATACCACTCTCGGCGCGGCGCAGGGCTTCGAGGTAGGTGCACCGGTGCCCGCGCAGTGGTGGCGCAGCCTGGGCTCGCGGCGGCTGGATGACTGGATCGAGCAGGCGTTTGCGGCCAGCCCCACGCTGGCGGCGGCCGAGGCCACCTTGCGCCAGGCCGACGAGACCTATGCCGCGCAAGCCGGATCGACCCTGTATCCGCAGGTCAGTGGCAACCTGGGGGCACAGCGCCAGCGTCTGAACCCCAGTGTGCAGGGTCAGGCCGGCGACGCGCGCGAATTCAACCTGTACAGCGCCAGCGTCGGCGTGCGCTATCGGCTTGACCTGTCGGGTGGCAACCGGCGCGCGCTGGAAGCGCTGGCGGCCCGCACCGATCATCGGCGCCAGCAACTGGAGGGCGCGCGCATGACGCTGGTGGGCAGCATTGCCGCCGCCGCCATCGGGCGCGCCCGGCTGGCCGGGCAGATCGCCGCCACCGAGGCGTTGCTGGGCGTGCAGCAAGAGCAACTGGGCCTGGCGCGCGAACGCGTGCGCCTGGGGCAGGCCGCGCCCGACGAGCTGCTCAGCCTGCAGGCGCAGATCGAGCAGACGCGCGCCGGCGTGCCGTTGCTGCGCAAGCAACTCGATCAAAGCGAGCACTTGCTGGCCGTGCTGGCCGGCAAGGCACCGGGCGCGACGCGGGTGCCGGATTTCACCCTGGCCGAGTTCAGCTTGCCCGCCGTGATGCCGGTGGTGCTGCCGTCCGAACTGGCGCGCCGTCGCCCCGACATCCAGGCCGCCGAAGCCCTGCTGCACGCCGCCAGCGCCGAGCACGGGGTGGCGGTGGCCAAGCTGTACCCGCAGATCGAGCTGAGCGCCAGCCTGGGCAGCCAGGCGCTGACGGCGGGCGCGCTGTTCGGCGGCGCCTCGGCGGCTTGGGCCCTGCTCGGGCAGCTGACCCAGCCCTTGTTCAACCCCGGCTTGCCGGCCGAGCGGCGTGCTTCGCTGGCGGCGCTCGATGCCGCCGGGGCGAACTATCAGAGTGTGGTGCTGGGGGCGCTGCGCGAGGTGGCTGATGCCTTGCGGGCGCTCGATCACGATGCGCAAGCCCTGGCCGCCCAGGCGGCGGCCGACAGCGCGGCGCGCGAGGCCCTGCGCTCGGTCGAGCGGCAATACGCGCTCGGTGGCGCCGCTTACGTGCAGGTGCTGCTGGCGCTGCAGCAGACGCAGCAGGCCCAGACCAATCTCGTCGCGGCGCAGGCGCAGCGGCTGCTCGACAGCGTGGCGCTGTACCAGGCCTCGGCCGGGACGCCGGATGCCAGCAAGTCCGGAGCCTGAGGGGGCAGGCCCCTTGCGCCGTCCCGTACGACACGGCATCGCCGGAAAACGAAAAAACCGCCCGAAGGCGGTTTTTGCTGCTTTGCCGACAGCGCACCCGATTCAAACGGCGGAGCGGGTCTCGAGTTGACCCGTCCGGGCGGGGTGATGGGCGGGGCTCAGGCGGCAGCCTGGACCAGCGCCTTGACCTTGACCGACAGGCGGCTCTTGTCGCGCGCGGCCTTGTTCTTGTGGAAGATGCCCTTGTCGGCGATGGTGTCCACCACCGATTGCATCAGGGCGAAGGCCGCGCTGGCCTTGTCCTTGTCGCCGGCGAGAACGGCTTTTTCAACGTTCTTCACCGAGGTGCGGTATTTGGAGCGCAGCGAGGTGTTCGCGGCATTGAGCGCGACGTCCTGACGCGCGCGTTTGCGGCCCGACGCCAGGCGCGGGTTCTTTTTCTTGGGCTTTCCAGCAGCCATTTCAATGATCCTTTGGGTTTGAAGATGTTGTCGGCAAACCGCGCATTCTACCCTTTTCGGGATTTGCGGGATGGGCAGACTACACTTCAGGCCCCATTTTCGAGTCCCGCATGAGTCTGTTCAAGGCCGCTTCCACCGTTTCCCTGCTGACCCTGGTCTCGCGCATCACGGGGCTGCTGCGCGATCTGCTCATGGCCTCGGTATTCGGTGTCAACGGCCTGACGGATGCCTTCAACGTCGCCTTTCGCATCCCCAATCTGTTGCGGCGCCTGTTTGCCGAGGGCGCTTTCAGCCAGGCCTTCGTGCCAGTGCTGGCGCGCAGCCGGGCGAGCGTGGGCGATGCCGCCACGCGCACGCTGATCGACGCCGTGGCCACCGCGTTGGCCGGCGTGCTGCTGCTGATCAGCGTGCCGGGCATCATCGCCGCACCGCTGCTGGTGTGGGCGCTGGCCAGTGGTCTTGAGCCGGCCAGCCTGGATGCCGGCGTGTTGATGACGCGCTGGATGTTTCCCTACATCGCGTGCATGTCGCTGGTGGCCTTGTCCGCCGGCGTGCTGAACACGTGGCGCCACTTCGCCGTGCCCGCGGCCACGCCGGTGCTGCTGAACCTGGCCATGATCGTGGCCGCCTGGCTGGGCGCGCCGTGGTTCGGGCGGCTGGGCATCGAGCCGATCTACGCGATGGCCGCCGGGGTGATGGCTGGCGGCGTGCTGCAGCTGGCGGTGCAAGTCCCCGCGCTGGCGCGGCTGGGGCTGCTGCCGCGCATCGGGCTGTCGCTGGCGCGGATGCGCGCGGCCTGGCGGGACGCGGGCGTGCGGCAGGTGCTGGGGCTCATGCTGCCGGCCCTGCTGGGCGTGGGCGTGGCGCAGCTGTCGCTGCTGATCAACACGCAGATCGCGTCGCACCTGGCGGTGGGCAGCGTGACCTGGTTGTTTTACGCCGACCGGCTGATGGAGTTTCCGACGGCGCTGTTGGGCGTGGCGCTGGGCGTGGTGCTCACCCCGCAACTGGCGGCGGCGCGCGCCAGCGGCGATGCGGCGCGCTATTCGTACATGCTGGACTGGGGCCTGCGCCTGGTGGTGCTGCTGGCCTTGCCCTGCGCGGTGGCACTGGGGGTGTTCGCCACGCCGCTGATGGCGGCGCTGTTTCATCACGGGCGCTTTTCGGGCACGGACGTGGAGCGCTCGGCCTTTGCGCTGGCCATGTACGGCATCGGCCTGGTGGGGCTGGTGGCCGTCAAGGTGCTGGCGCCGGGCTATTACGCCAGCCTGGACATCCGCACGCCGGTGCGCATCGCCGTGGCGGTGCTGCTCATCACGCAGCTGTTCAACGTGCTCTTCGTGCCGTTTTTGCAGCACGCGGCGCTGACGCTGTCCATCGGCCTGGGCGCGCTGGTCAACGCGCTGTGGTTGCTGGTGGGCCTGGTGCGGCGCGGTCACTACCGGCCGGGCCCGGGCTGGCGCCGGTTTGGCGCGCAGACGGTGGCGGCCAGCGCGCTGCTGGGCGCCTTTCTGCTGTGGGCGGCGCGCCATTTCGATTGGCTGCACCTGCCGACCTGGCCGCGCGTCGGCCTGCTGGCGGGCGTGCTGGCGCTTGCGGCGCTGATCTACTTCGGTGCATTGGCGGCGACCGGCCTGCGTTTGCGCCAGTTGCTGCGGCGCTGACGCCACAGGGCAGTTGACGACGCCGTCCGGGCGGCCTACAAGGGCGGTCATGAACCTCGAATGGGCCACGCCCACACCGCTGCGCTACTTTGCCACCCTGGTGCAAAGCGATGACGGCTTGCCGCTGCTGGAGGCCGCCGCCAGCCTGGCGCAGGACGACCATCCCGAGCTGGACGTGCAGCAGGTGCTGGCCGACGTGGACGCGCTGGCCGTGCGCCTGCGGCGGCGCGTGGCCCCGGGCGCGTCCGTGGTCGAGCGCCTGCGCGCGTTGGGGCAATTCTTCTTCGGCGAGCTGGGCTTTTCGGGCAACGCCAACGACTATTACGACCGCGGCAACAGCCATGTGCACCAGGTGCTGCACACGCGCCGGGGCATCCCGATCTCGCTGGCGGTGCTGTGGCTGGAGCTGGCGGGGGGCCTGGATTTGCCGGCCGACGGGGTGAGCTTTCCGGGGCATTTCCTGGTGCAGGCGCATCTGCCGGACGGCCGGGTCGTGATCGACCCGTTCACGGGGCAGTCGCTGGGCAGCGCCGACTTGCGCGAGCGCCTGGCCGAATGGATGTCGCCGCCCGGCGAGCCGCAAGGGGCGCAGGACTGGCCGCTCAGCCTGTTTCTGGAAGCGGCCACGCCGCGGCAGATGCTGGCGCGCATGCTGGGCAACTTGCAGCACATTCACCGCAGCCAGCGCGACTGGGTGCGCCTGGTGGCCGTGCAGGATCGCCTGATCGTGCTGCTGCCCCAGGCCTGGGACGCCTATCGCGAGCGCGGCCTGGCCCTGGCCGAACTGGGCCAGCACCAGCGCGCGCGGGCCGACCTGGCGCTGTACCTGCGCCAGGCCGAGCACGCCGGCGACCGCGAGCAAATGGCGCAGCGCCTGCGGGCGCTGGGCGATGAGGGTTCGGGCTGACGGGACGCCGGGAATACCGGACGCAGAGGACGCAAAAGGGTTCGCAGAGGACGCAAAAAACACCCTTCAAAATATCAAAAACGATAGCAATCTGCGCGCATGAACAATGCGCCTTGATTGCTTCCATTCAATTTTTTTTGAATCTTCTGCGTCCTTTGCGCTTTCTTTGCGTCCTCTGCGTCCGGCTGTTTCAGCATCAGGCCCGCAGCCGAATGCGCAAGCTTGCGTAGCCCGCGTCCGGAAAGGCCGCGCGCGTGGGCACGTGCCCGGTAGTCAACTCGATGCTGCGGGTGCGGATCAGCAACTCCTCCATCAGCAGGCGCAGCTCCAACCGCGCCAGGGGCGCCCCCGGGCAGACGTGGATGCCGGCGCCGTACAGCAGGTTGGCGGCGGGCTCGCGCGCCAGGTCAAACGTCTCGGGTGCGTCAAAAGCCCGCGGGTCGCGGTTGGCGGCAATCCAGTTGAGCGACAGGCGCGTGCCCGCTGGCAAGGTGCGCCCGCCCAGCGGGATGGCCCGCGTGGTGATGCGCCGGTTGGCCACCAACGGCCCGTCGATGCGCAGCACCTCGTCGATCGCCTGGGGCAGCAGCGTGGGCTCGGCGCGCAGGCGCCGTTGCCAGTCGGGCTCGGTGGCCAGCCAGTGCAGCAAGATGCCGACCGACGCCGAGATGGTGCCCACCTCGCCCACGGTCCAGTTGCGCAGCACGCTGGCCAGCTCGCGCAAGTCCAGCGGGCGGCCGTCCACGCGGGTGTGCATCAGCTCGGTGCTGATGTCCTGCGTGGGCGGGGCATGAAGGCGGGCGTCGCGCACGCGCTCGACGAAGGTTTCGAACTCGCGGGCCACCTGCGAGGTCAGCGCGCGATCGCCCGAGCGGGTGGCGGCTTGGCTGCGGTGCAACCAGTCCAGCAATTCGTCCTGGATCAAGGCCGGCCATCCCAGAAAGGCCGACTGCACCCGCACGGCAAAGGGCAGGGCGAACTCGTGGCTCGCCTCGATGTCGCCCAGCGACACGGCCTCCTGCACGGTGCGCACCGCCAGCCGCCGGCACACCGGGGCAAAGTGCCGAATGCGCTCGGGCGCGAAGAAGGGGTCCAGCGCGCGGCGGTAGGCCGTGTGCCGCGGTGGGTCGTAACCGTTGGGCACGGCCGGATGCTCGGACACGGCGCTGCTGAAGGTGTCCGTGTCCGCCAGCACCCGCAGCACATCGGCGTGGCGCAGCACGCTGGCCTGCCCCGTGGGGCCGAAGGCCACCGGGCAGCGCTCGCGCTGGACGTCGAAGGCGGCGCGCTGGTCGGTCAGCACGGCGGGTGAGGTGGGGTCCCAGTCGGGCGGGAAGGGGCAGGCCATGGCGTGGTTCGTCGAGCGGCAGGAAGTCGAAGCGTCCAGCATCGCGCGGCTTGGCCGATGGGGTTTTGCCCTGGATCAAGAGCCCATGCGCTGGTTGAGCTCATGCCCGGGCACGGCGCCCTCGAATCCGTCAAAGCGTCCCTGCTCGGCCAATTGGCGCGCCGCGCGCTGAAACCCGCCCCAGGCCGCGCGCGCCAGGCCGCCGCCCACGCTCACGCGCCGCACGCCCAGGGCAGCCAGATCGGCCACCGTCCAGGCGCTGGCACTGCCCACCAGCACGTTGACCGGCTTGGGTGCCACGGCCGCCACCACGGCGGCGATCTGCTCGCGCGTCGTGATGCCGGGGGCGTACAGGCAGTCGGCGCCGGCGTCGGCATACGACTTGAGCCGCGCCATGGCGTCGTCCAGGTCGGGCCGGCCGGCGACAAAATTTTCGGCGCGGCCGATCAGCATCACGTCCTGGCCCGAGGCGTCGATGGCCGCGCGCGCGGCGCGCAGGCGCGCCACGCCGGTGGGCAGATCGAACAGCGGCTGCGCCGCGTCACCGGTCGAATCTTCGATCGACACGCCGGCAATGCCGGTGTCGATGGCGGCGCGCACGTTTTGCGCTACGCCTTCGGGGCTGTCGGCAAAGCCGCTTTCGAAGTCCGCGTTGACCGGCAGCTCGGTGGCCGCCACCAGCGCGCGCAAATACGCCAGCACGGCGGGCAGGGGCATTTGTCCGTCGGCGCAGCCCTGCGACCATGCCGCGCCCGAACTGGTAGAAGCCAGTGCCTTGAAACCCAGCTGCGCCAGCCAGCGCGCCGAGCCGACGTCCCACGGGTTGGGGATGACAAAGCAGCCGCTGGCGTGCAGCTGGCGAAAGGCGGCGCGGCGCGCGGCGATCGCGGTGGGGGTGGGAAACATGGCGTGAACCTCCTGCGGGTATCGTAGTGCGGGCGACGCATCGCTGCATCCCGTCAATAATGAACCCCCGTTTGCAGGAGGCACGCATGGCCCATCCGATTCAAGGCGAAACCCATGCCCCACCCGCGCCCGACTGGGACGTGGCGCAGTGGTTCAACAGCGGGCAGGCGCTTTCGTTGGCTGGCCTGCGCGGCAAGGTCGTCGTTGTGCACGCCTTCCAGATGCTGTGCCCGGCCTGCGTGCGGCTGGCCACGCCGCAGGCGCAGCAGGTGCACGAGCAGTTCGCCGGCCCCGACCTGGTGGTGGTCGGCCTGCACACCGTGTTCGAGCACCACGAGGCGATGCGGCCGGTGTCACTGGAGGCCTACATCTTTGAAAACCGCCTGCGCTTTCCGATCGGGGTGGACCAGCCCGACGGCCACGGCGGCTTGCCGCTCACCATGCGCCGCTACGGCATGCAGGGCACGCCCAGCCTGGTGCTGATCGACCGCCAGGGGCGCTTGCGCCAGCACAGCTTTGGCCACGTGCCGGATTTGGCCCTGGGTGTGGCGCTGGGCACGCTCTTGGCCGAGCGCTGACGGGCGTCAGCGGGATCAGCGGGTGATGGCCCCCGCCAACGCGGCCAGCAGCAGGGCGCCGGTGGGCAGCACGGTAAGCGCAAACCCCGGCGCGCGCTTGGCCGGATCGCCCAGGTATTCGTGCGCATACAGAAAGCGCCCGACCAGGTACACCGCGCCGATGGCGGCCACCACGGCCTGCGGCCAGTACACGCCGGCAATCAGCAGGGCGGGCAAAAAGCCCACCAGCTGCTCCAGCGTGTTCATCTGCACGCGATAGGCGCGCTCGAACATCTCGTGGCCGGCCACGGCCGGGGCCTTGATGCCGTAGCGACTGCGCGCGCGCCCGACGCGCACGCCGAAGTAAAGGTACTGGATGACCGCCAGCAGGGCGACGATGTGGATGAGGTTCATGGTCTCTCGAAGGGGCAAGTCAATCCGCGCCGTTGCGGATGTGGGTGGCGTCCTGGTGCAGTGTGCCCTTGTCCAGCAAAGGCGCCAGCACAGCGTGTTGCAGCCAGTCGCTCCAGGGCTGTTCGGGGCGGTGCAGCGCATGCAGCTGGCGCAGGATGGCCGCGGCGCCGGCCCAGGCCTGAAAGTCGTCCAGCGCCATGGCTTCGACGTCCAGCAACTGGTACTTGACCATCACCTTGGCGGCATACAGCGCGTGCTGCGCGGGGTGGGCCTGAAAGTGCTGCACGCGGGCGCGTGCCTGGCCGAAGGCGCGCTCCACGCCGCCGCCGGCGCGGGCGATGGGTTGGCCGTGGCCGGGCACCACCCACTCGGGTTGCAGCGCCTCGATGGTTTGCAGCGTGCGCTCGAAGCCCGCAAAGCCCTCGCCGCCGTCGATTTGCGGAAAGATCACGCCCACGCCGTGCTCCCACAGCGCATCACCGGCGATCAGGATGCGCGCGGTGGGCTCGAACAGCAGCACCGCCAGGTTGTCGTGGCCGGGGGCGGCGTGAATCTGCCAGGTGCGGGCGCCCAGGCGCACCGTGTCGCCGGGGCGCAGGGCGTGCTGCGCCTGAAAACGCTCGCAACGCTGGCCGGTGGGGCCGAAGCTGAGGGCGCGCTCGTCCCAGCGCTGCGCCGCGTCCAGGGACGGCTCGGGCACCCAGGTCTGCGCCGCCGGCCAGCCCGCTTGCAGCGCGCCGGTGCCGCCGCAGTGGTCGCTGTGCAGGTGGGTGTGGGCGATGCGGGCCAGCGGCTGCCCACCCAGGGCATCGCGCACCAGCGCCACGGTCTGCGCGGCGTGCTTGACGTGGCCCGTGTCCACCAGCGCGGGATCGTCGCCCAGGCACAGGACGTTGGTGGACGACAGCCAGCCGCGGTTGAACACGCGGATGTCGTCGGCGATCGCGCAGGGGCCTTGGGTCATGCGGACAGGGTGTTGGAATTAAGATAAAAGAGCTAAAAATTGAAGGCAAATTCACGAAATCCGGGCCGGCCGCGCTATTCTTGCGCCTGACTTGTAATTTTGCGTGACGGGGCTTTCAGGTGTTGTCGCAGTTTATCCAAAGGGCGCTGGCGCCCGTCTTCGGGGGTGCCGTGCGTTTGCACCGCGTGCGATCGGCCACGCGGCTGCTGATGCGCCACATCGGCCTGAACGGCCGCTGCGATTGCATGCGCACGCACGACGAGCGGGGGCGCCGCGGCGTCTTGCTGCGCATTGAAACCGGCCAACGCGTGCCGCTGGCCGAACGCCCGCAGTTTCAAGCGTATTTTCAGCGCAAGCTGTTCGAGCTGGGCGTGCTGAGCGAGCGCGACCGGGGCGCCGTGCAACTGGTGCTGTTCGACGCGGATGACTTGGCCGGCGCCGCCAGCGCGCCGCCGCACCACGTCAGCTCGCGGCGCGTTGCCGGCATCGTGCGCGGCGCCAACCCGGGCGGCGCGGCCGAGCTGGCGCATGGCCAACGCGTGGTGCAGTTGCGCGAGCACCTGAGCGCACGCCGCCGCGCCCGCCTGGACAGCGACTTCAGTCCGTTGCAGGCGGCGTCGCTGACCGAATTGAGCCCCTTGGGCGAATCCTGATCGGCGCGCGTCAGTCGGGCCAGTGGCCTTGCGCGGCCGCCAGCTGCAAGCGCGACTCGAACTGGCGTGCCTGGCCGCTGATCGGATCGGCAAAGGCGATGGCGCGTGCCAGCAGCTGCAGCGGGCGTTGCACATCGTCCACCCCGGCCGCGTGGCGCACCTGGGGGTAGAACGCATCGCCCAGGATCGGCAGGCCCAGCGCGGCCATGTGCAGGCGCAGCTGGTGGCGCTGGCCGGTGACGGGTTGCAGGCCGTACAGCGCGTGCGGCCCCAGCACCCGCAGGCGCTGCATTTCGGTCAGGCTGTTGGGCGCGCCGGGCACTTCGCGGCTGATGAAAAAGCGCTCCGGGTCGGCCTGCAGGCGGCTGGCGTGCTGGCGCGGAAAGTCCAGCTCGGGTCGATGCGCAGCGACGGCCTCATAGCGCTTGTGCACGGCGCGGTCGCGAAACAGCGCCTGATACGCATTGCGGGTGCGTGCCTGCACGGCAAACACCACCAGTCCCGCCGTGTCGCGGTCGATGCGGTGCACGGGGCTGAGCTCACGCAGGCCCAGGCGATGGCGCAGGCGTGCCAGCAGGCTTTGGCGCGCAAAGCGCCCGCCCGGCGTGACGGGCATGAAGTGCGGCTTGTCGGCCACCACCAGCCAGTCGTCTTGAAAGAGCAGGGTTTCGGCCTGCGCCAGCTCCGGCTCGTGCGCGTGCCAGCGCCAGTAGTGCAGGCGCTGGCCGTGCGGGCAGGGCGCGGCTGCGGACACGGTCTGGCCGGTGTCGTCCAGCACGTCGCCGGCGCTCAGGCGCGCGTGCCAGTCGGCGCGGTTGACGGCCGGCAGGCGCTCGGCCAAAAAGTCCAGCACCGTCGGCCACGGGCCCGGCGGCACCGCCACGGCGCTGGCGGCAATACCTTCGCGCAGCGGCAGGGCCAAGGTGCGCGGGGGGCGGGCCATGGCTTTACTGCTTGCGGAACACGAGATCCCACACGCCGTGGCCCAGGCGCAGGCCGCGCAGCTCGAATTTGGTGAGCGGGCGGTAGTCGGGGCGCGGGGCGTAGCCGTCAGCCGTGTTGGCCAGCAGGGGCTCGCCCGAGAGCACGGCCAGCATCTGCTCGGCGTAGGGCTGCCAGTCGGTGGCGCAATGCAGATAGCCGCCGGGCGCCAGGCGCAGCGCCAGCTCGTGCACGAAGGCCGGCTGGATCAGGCGGCGCTTGTGGTGGCGCTTCTTGGGCCAGGGGTCGGGAAAGAAGATGTGGATGCCATCCAGCGTGCCCGGGGCGATCATGTGCCGCAGCACCTCGACCGCGTCGTGCTGGAGGATGCGCACGTTGGCGAGCTGCAGCGCATCGACGAGCTTGAGCAGGGCGCCCACGCCGGGCTCGTGCACCTCGCAGCCGATGAACAGGGTGTCGGGCTTGAGCGCCGCGATGTGCGCCGTGGCCTGGCCCATGCCGAAGCCGATCTCCAGCACGGTTTTAAAGTGATTTTGGCCGCCAGCGCCCGCCAAGTGTGCGCAAGCAGCTATCAAATCGGGAGTATTCGAGTCGTAGGGCAGCACGTAGCGCGGGCCCAGCTCGCTGAGCGCGCGGGCCTGCCCCACCGTCATACGGCCGGCGCGGGTGACGAAGCTGCGCACCGCGCGCGGGTGCGCCACGTGCGCGTCGCTGTCCTCGGGGGGGGTCATGCTGCGCCGGTGTCGGGTTCCGCCGCGCTTTGCAGGAATGCCTGTGTCGCGCCCACCTCGTGCTTGCGCAGCGACAGCGAGCCCTTGCGCTCGCCGGGCGCGGCGGGCGCGCTGGCGCTGTCCTGGTAGCGGGAGTGCTTGTGCAGCACCGACACCAGTTGCGAGTAAACGCGCGGCGTGGCGGCCAGGCATTCGCCCTGCTCCAGCGTGTCGCCCACCTCGCCGGTGAAGTTGCCGACCAGGCCCCCGGCCTCGGTCACCAGCAGCGAGCCGGCGGCCACGTCCCAGGGCTTGAGGCCGGTCTCGAAAAAACCGTCGGAAAAGCCGGCCGCCACGTAGGCCAGATCCAGCGCGGCGGCGCCGGGGCGGCGCAGGCCGGCGGTGTGGCGCATCAACTCGCCCATCAGGCGCAGATAGCCGTCGAAGTCGTCGCCCTTGCGATACGGAAAGCCGGTGGCGATCAGGCTCTCCGAGAGGCGCGTGCGCTTGCTGACGCGGATGCGCCGCTCGTTGCAGAAGGCGCCGCGCCCGCGCGTGGCGGTGAACAGGTCGTTGCGCGTGGGGTCGTACACCACGGCCTGCTCGACGCGGCCGGCCACCGCCAGCGCGATGCTGACGCAGTACACCGGAAAGCCGTGGATGAAGTTGGTGGTGCCGTCCAGCGGGTCGATGATCCAGACGTGGTCGGCGTGCGGGTTGCCGTGCGTGCGGCCGGACTCTTCGGCGTGGATGCCGTGCTGCGGGTAGGCCGTCAGCAGGGTCTCGATGATGGCGTCCTCGCTGGCGTGGTCGATCTCGGTGACGAAGTCGTTGGCGCGCTTTTGCGAGATGCGCACGGCCTCGATGTCGAGGGCGGCGCGGTTGATGATGGCGCCGGCGGCGCGGGCGGCCCGAATGGCCACGTTGAGCATGGGATGCAGGGAGGACGACATGATTTGTGTGAAGAGCGCAACCGGGCCAGGCCCGGACAGCACCGCGCCCGATGGCGGCGGCAAAACGCGCATTTTCCCATGCCGCGGACGCGGACACAGGCGGGGACCTGGCGCAGGGCGGGTTGTCCCGTCATTTCCACGGGGTGTCAACGCCTTGTCCACAGACTTGTCCCGTGACCGCGCAAGCCGGAGCGCGTAGCATCGGCACCTTGCAATTCTGGCTTGTCCATGTCCACCATTCTTGATTCCGGCTACCTTGCGGTGGGCGACGACGCGCCCTTCGATCGCCAAGTCGCCCAGCTGCGCATTCCCCCCCATTCCATCGAGGCCGAGTCCAGCGTGCTGGGCGGCCTGCTGCTGGACAACGGCGCCTGGGACCGCGTGGGCGACGTGCTGATCGACAGCGACTTCTACCGCTACGAGCACCGGCTGGTGTATGCCGCCGTGGGCAAGCTGGTGGGCGAAAGCAAGCCGGCCGACGTGATCACCGTGCACGAGGAGCTGCAGCGCCAGGGCAAGGGCGAGGAGATCGGCGGGCTGGCCTACCTCAACGCGCTGGCGCAGTACGTGCCCAGCGCCGGCAACATCCGCCGCTACGCCGAGATCGTGCGCGAGCGCTCGATCCTGCGCCAGCTGGTCAGCGCCAGCGACGACATCGCCACCAACGCCTTCAACCCCAAGGGCCGCGCGGTGGCCACCATCCTGGACGAGGCCGAGGGCAAGATCTTCAAGATCGGCGAGCAGAGCTCGCGCATGAAGCAGGGCTTTCAGGGCATGGACAGCCTGGTCGTGCAGCTGCTCGACCGCGTGCAGGAGATGGCCGACAACCCCAACGACGTCACCGGCGTGCCCACGGGTTTTTACGACCTGGACCGCATGACGGCCGGCCTGCAGGGGGGCGACCTGGTGGTGCTCGCGGCGCGCCCGTCCATGGGCAAGACCGCGTTCGCCATCAACATCGCCGAGCATGTGGCGCTGAACGAGGGCCTGCCGGTAGCGGTGTTTTCGATGGAAATGGGCGCCTCGCAACTGGCGGTGCGCATCGTCGGCTCGATCGGCCGCATCGACCAGAGCCATTTGCGCACCGGCCGCCTGACCGACGAGGAATGGCCGCGCCTGACCGAGGCCATTGAGCGCCTGCGCAACGTCAGCCTGCACATCGACGAAACCCCCGGCCTGACCCCCGCCGAGCTGCGCGCCAACGCCCGGCGCCTGGCGCGCCAGTGCGGCAAGCTGGGCCTGATCGTGGTGGACTATTTGCAGCTGATGACCGGCAGCAGCAGCGGCGACGAGAACCGTGCCACCGAGCTGGGCGAAATCTCGCGCGGCCTGAAGGCGCTGGCCAAGGAACTGCAATGCCCCGTGATCGCGCTGTCGCAGCTCAACCGCTCGGTGGAGCAGCGCACCGACAAACGCCCCATGATGAGCGACTTGCGCGAGTCCGGCGCCATCGAGCAGGACGCCGACATCATCATGTTCATCTACCGCGACGACTACTACAACAAGGACTCGCGCGAGCCCGGCGTGGCCGAGATCATCATCGGCAAGCAGCGCAACGGGCCCACGGGCACGGTCAAGCTGGCCTTCTTGAAGCCGCTTACGCGCTTTGAGAGCCTGGCGGCGGGGAGCAATGACGACTATTGATGTTGTTGGGATTCTGGCCGGCGTGTTTCAAGCGTTGTCGGCTATAAAAATAGTGGTTTTCAAACAACCGGGATCAAGAAAAAAGCCGCGAGCAGTCGCGGCTTTTTTGCTGCATCTTGAGCGCGTTCGTCACATCACTTTCGCGATGGATTGGCACACGTAGTCGATGTTCTTCTCGTTCAGCGCCGCCACGCACATGCGGCCCGTGTCGGTGCCGTACACGCCGAACTCGTTGCGCAGGCGCACCATCTGGTCCTTGCTCAGGCCCGAGTAGCTGAACATGCCGATCTGCGTGGTGATGAAGCCCATGTCCTGCTTCACGCCGGCGGCCTTCAGGCCCTCCACCAGCTTCTTGCGCATGGCCTTGATGCGGGTGCGCATGCCGGCCAGTTCCTGCTCCCACTGCGCGCGCAGCGCGGCGTCGCCCAGCACCGTCGCCACCACCGCGCCGCCGTGCGTGGGCGGGTTGGAGTAGTTGGTGCGGATCATGATCTTGAGCTGGCTGAGCACACGCGCCGCCTCGTCCTTGTCGGCGCACAGCACCGACAGCGCACCCACGCGCTCGCCGTACAGGGAAAAGCTCTTGGAAAACGAGGTCGAGACGAAGAACGTCAGGCCGGCGGCGACGAACTTGCCGATCACCGCGCCGTCCTCGGCAATGCCCTCGGCAAAGCCCTGGTACGCCATGTCCAGGAAGGGCGTGAGGCCGCGCGCCTTGACGGCGGCAATCACCTGGTCCCACTGCGCGGCGCTGATGTCGTAGCCCGTGGGGTTGTGGCAGCAGGCGTGCAGCACCACGATGGTGCCGGGCGCGGCGGCGTTCAGGTCGGCCAGCATGCCTTCAAAGTTGAGTGCGCGTGTGGCGGCGTCGTAATAGCGGTAGGTGCCGACCTCAAAGCCGGCCTGCGTGAACAGCGCGCGGTGGTTTTCCCAGCTCGGGTCGGAGATCAGCACCCGGGCGTTGGGGTTGAGGTGCTTGAGAAAGTCCGCGCCGATCTTCAGCGCGCCGGTGCCGCCCAGGCCCTGCACGGTGGCGACGCGGCCCGACCGATAGGGCTCGGATTCGGCGCCGAAGACCAGCTTTTTCACCCCGTCGTCGTAGGCGGCGATGCCGTCGATGGGCAGGTAGCCGCGCGGCTTGGGGGTGGCCATCATGGCCTTTTCGGCGGCCTGCACGCATTGCAGCAGCGGCAGCTTGCCGTTTTCGTCGAAGTACACGCCCACGCCCAGGTTAACCTTGTTGGGGTTGGCGTCGGCGGCAAATTGCTCGTTCAGACCCAGGATAGGGTCTCGGGGTGCGAGTTCGACGGAGGTGAATAGAGACATGAGGAGAGCCTGTAGAGAGTGCTGAAGACGATGGAGTGCCTGCGGGGAGCAGGCTTCGATTTTAGGCCGTCACTAAGGAACCGCTGAACAATGGCTGTTGAAAACTCGGTGATTGAACCTTGCGGGTCAGGTTTCATCATCCGGCATGAAATGCTCCGTTTTGGCCGATTTCGCGTTCGGATTTGTCGTTTTTGAGCGCTCTGGAGCCCCATCTGCCCTTTCAAGGCGCAGCTGTGCCTTGCAGCGCCAATAGCGGCCTCTTGAGCAGCACCAAATTGACCAGGCCGAACATCACATTCAGCTGACTCGCGTTCTTGGCCAGGCCACGATAGCGCAGCTTCTTGTGGCCAAAGATGTTCTTGACGATGTGAAACGGATGCTCAACGCGCGCGCGAATCTGCGCCTTCACCTGCTCCAGGGCCTGCCTCAAGTCCTTGATCAACCCCTCAGGCATGAGCTTGATCTTGTGACGGCGCTCAGCGACGTGCCAGTTGATGTCCGCCTTGATGCGTCCCTCATCCTGCGCCGCTTTGATTTCATCGCGCTTGTCCACTCCGGTGAAGCCCGCGTCGGCATGCACATCGCTTTCCTGTCCGTGCAGCAGGTGATGGGCGTTGGCCACGTCCGACTCGTTGGCCGCCGTGACATGCACACTGTGCACGGCGCCTGAGTCAGAGTCGGCCCCGATGTGCGCCTTCAACCCGAAGTGCCACTGATTGCCTTTCTTGGTCTGGTGCATCTCGGGATCGCGCTGGCCATCCTTGTTCTTGGTGGAGCTGGGCGCGGCAATGATGGTGGCATCGATCATGGTGCCGCCTCGCATCAGCAGGCCTTGCTCGCTCAGGTGCTGGTTGATCTGCCCGAAGATGGCCCGGCCCAAATCATGCTGCTCGAGCAGGCGGCGGAACTTCAGCAGCGTGCTAGGGGCGAGAGGGCGTTGGAGAGAGCGCTTTCCAATCAAGTGGAGATCAGTCATCGGGGTGCATATTCGTTCTTGGTGCACCAAGGCGTTCCGAAAGATCTACGGAAATTTTCCGAAGAGTGCTGATGACTCTATCAATGTTGCTTTCGGTAGCCTCACTTTCTATAAGACTGAGAGCCAGACCGGCTATGACTTGATCGGAAAAATCCCGGATCCCAACGCCCAAGCAAAACATTCCCTCTCGTATCTGGCCATTGTCAAACGATATTTCAGATTTGCGAATCTGATGTATTTCGGTCAACAGTTGATCGATATTCGAAACACTGCGATTTGTCATCTTTTCCGGCCATTCATGATCAAAGCGAAGACGTATTTCTTCATCTGTCAATGCTGACAGCATAATTTTGCCTGTCGCGGTAAAGGCGGCTGGTAGATGCATGCCCATTTTGAATGTAAATCCGAGTGGCCCTCTGCTATTCCGGCAGGAAAGATAGACAACATTGTTTCCGTCTAGAACGCTCAGGGTAATCGTGTGATCGTCGAGATCGCTGTAATCAAGCATGACGTGCTGAAATTCCTGGACCAGGTTCGTCTGGTTCAGGAAGGCATGCGCCCAGTGCATGATCTTTGGCCCTATTTGATAGGTGCCATCGGTGGCCTTCTTCAGCAGGCCGAGTTCCTGCATCGTCAAAAGTAGCCCATGTGTCGTACTTTTGGGCAGATCGAGTTTTTTCGAAAAATCCGCAGCTACAAGAGACGTGGAACTGGACGCTACAGCATCCAGGATCAGTGCGCTGCGACGAAGAGCAGGGGTGTCGTAAGCAGATTTCATGCCAATTTTACTAGGGAATGTACCAATTGATCGGCGGTAACGTCCTTCATAGAGTGACGACAGTTCATTTTGTGGGACACAGTTCATTGTACTGAACTTACGGAAAGTCTGGAAAATTTTTATCGAGCTGCCGTCGGTCTCTGGCTTTCGCATCTCGGCGCACCTTCATCTTCTAGGGCGATGTTCGTCGTCGGGTCGATGGGGATCCACAGAGATGGGGTTGACCATCGTATCCAGTTGATCGAGGGTTCATGAGTATTTCCGATAAGGATCGCCATAGATTCGCGTGGAGAATTTTATGGTCGATTTCATCAGATCGAGCAACACATAGAAATTTCATGCCAATGACCAGCAAGCGCAAGATCAAACTGGATCAGCAATCGATCGTTTTTGTAATTTCTCTCCTAATTTTTTGCTGCTTTTCAATTTTTCTCTCAAATTTTTTTACTGTGGGAAATCTGGTCGCCATGATGCGATCGATTTCTGTGTTGGCTATACTTGGACTGGGCATGGCTATTGTCGTGATTGGGCGTGGTATTGATTTGTCCATGGTGGCTTTGATGGCTGTCCCAAGCGCCTTGGTGATGACGATGGTGGACAGCGGCGATGGACTCGTATTTTCCATCGCGACTGGGGTTTTGTTTGCAATCATCGCTGGCGGGATCAGCGGCCTGTTGGTGGCCTATGCTGAAATTCCTGCTTTGTTTGTCACGCTCGCCATGGGCTTGGCGCTGGCGGGCTTGGGGCAGGTGGGAATACTAAAGGCGGACATGGTTCCTTGGTCCGACGGAATGAATCCTTTACGTTGGATCGGCGGATCGAGCGTGCTGGGGATCCCAAGCAGCATCCTGGTTGCTGCATTCATGTTCATTGCTGTCGGATGGTTTCTCAAAAGAACCAAAATCGGCAGATTCATTTATTCCATCGGTGATAACCCGAACGCTGCGCGGACTACGGGGATATCTGTGCGTCCGATCATGGTTCTGCAGTATGTGCTCTCAGCGTTGATCGCATTGCTTGCGGGCTTCGTAATGGCGGCGTCTAACAACCTGATGGATACGAGAATTTATAATCTTTCGTTGATTTACGATGTGATTCTTGTTGTGGTGCTCGGCGGCATCGGCTTGTCCGGCGGTCGCGGCGGAGTCTGGAGCGTGCTGGTGGGTACCCTGCTCGTGGGTATTGTTTTCAATGGAATGACCATCATGAATTTCCCCTTGGATATCCAAGATTTGTTCAAAGGGATCATCTTGCTCATCGCTATTGCCGTAGATAGTTTTTTAAACCCGAGAAACGAGGAGACGGCGCAACAAGGGGATATTTAACCACGCTGACGAACCCCAATTTCACATTCTGGTTGATGAATTGGTTTGAAAATTTGCAAAGGAGATGCAATGATTTTGTTTAAGAAAAAATCCCGCCGGGGCATGAAATCGCTTGTCGCCCTGACCCTTGCCGCCATCGTCGGCATGATCGGCGTCGCCCACGCGCAGGACGGTGCGATCAAGGATCCTGAACGCACGCGCTACTATGAAGTATTCAAGAACAAGCGGGTCGTTTTCGTCCCGGTGTTCATGGGACTGGATCTGACCGAGGGTTGGTCCAAGATGATGAGCGTACAGGCGAAGCGGCTGGGCTACAGCTACGAAGTAAGAAATGCCAATTTCGATACGTCGGCCGGCGTTCAGATCCTCACACAGTTGCTCAATGAAAAAACCAAGCCTGACGTGGTCGTCATCCAGAATCCCGATGTGACCTCATACGCCAAACTGGAAAAGCAGATGGAGGACGCGGGTATCTACGTCATTCAACTGAACATGAAGAGCCTGACGATGACCACCGGCTTCGCCGGCGCCGACGCCACCGTCATCGGCGAGACCCAGGCCGATTGGGTCGTTAAGCAGTGCGGCCCCAACACTTCGCGCAAGGTACTGATTCTCAACGGCCCGACCACGGCTCCTTGGACGGTGTACATGCAGGAAGGCTACAACAACGTATTGTCCAAGAATCCGGACATCAAGGTCGTTGCGCGCCAATCGATCGGCAATTACGACTCCTCGAAGGCAAAGTCGATCACCGAAGTGACGCTCAAGCAACATCCCGATCTGTGCGCCATCATGGGCGTGTGGGATATCCCGGATCTGGCCACAGGTGCGGCTGTCAAGGACGCCGGAAAGTCAGGGAAGGTGCTTGTCTCCACCAGCGGTGGCGGCGGTGAGGTGGCGTGCAAGGGCTTGCAGACCAAGGCATTCGATCATTACGTCAGCTACGACGTGCCAGGCCAAAGCCGTGACGTCAACGACCTGATTCAGATGGCCCTGCAACTGCGTGAAAAGCCAGGGAAGACCAAGGTTGCGCATTACACACCGCTGTCCGTCCTGACGCAGGCTGATGTGTCCAGCCACAAGTGCTGGTCCATCGACTCGCTGAAATAAATTAACGCCGAAGGCACCCGCCGGGACGCCTTCGGCTGCTTGAGCTTCGGCGCCCTTTTAAATCAGCTTGATGTTTTTCACTCAAGCGCGATGATTTTTGCCTTCAACAAAATCGACTGACAGCAGATATGTCAATGGAAACATCTGACGCATTCAATAGATTGCGCTACAAATATTGGCCTGATCGCGCAATAGGTGAATTGCTCTCCAAGAACTGGATGGAGACTGTGGTTCCATTGTTGGTGCTGGTGCTGGTGATTTCCACATTCGCTTCGATAGTCGAGAATTTCCTCTCTTTCACGACGATTTCTGGATTTCTTCAGGAAGGCAGTGAATTGGGCTTTATCGTCCTGGGCATGGCGGTGGTTCTGGTTGTTGGTGGCATAGACCTGAGTGTTGGGTCGATCTACGCGATCTGCAACGTGTTCGTGTTGTACCTGATTCACGTTCAGGAGTGGCCAGCCTCTGCCGCTATTGGCGCTACCTTGTCGATGGGAGCTGCTCTGGGGGCAGTGAACGGTGTCCTGATCGGCTATCTCAAGCTCCGTGCCTTTCTCACCACGCTTGTGACATTGATCGTCTTGCGCGCCATTTATAACCTGATCCAATTCAAATGGGCGGTCGGTATTGCCTCCACCTTGCCAGAGTCCGATCTTTGGAGTTACCTTGGCAGCGGCAAGATACTCAATCTTCCGGTGGCCACCTGGATTTTTTCTGTCTTTGCCATTGGCTTTCACCTTTTCCTGACGCGGATGCGCGGTGGCTGGCGTCTGCTTGCTGTCGGTGGTTCGCGTCGCTCGGCCTACAACTCGGGCCTGCCCGTGAATCGCATCGCGGCATTGGCATACGTGGCCTCTGGCGTTTTTGCCGGTATCGCTGCCGTCCTGTTTGGTGCGCGGGTGGACAGCAGCAGCGCGGACACCGGCCTGGGGCTGGAGGTCGTCGTGCTGGCAGCAGCCTTGCTTGGCGGTATTCGCCTAGGGGGCGGAAAAGGCTCGGCAATGAAGGCCGTGCTCGGGACCCTGATCATCCTGGTTGTCACCAACAGCCTGCGTGGCCTGGCCGTGCAGGCGGGTTATATCCGCATCGTCCTGGGCGTGATCATGATCGCCGCGGTGACCCTGGACATCCGCTGGTTCAAGAACCGGGGCAAGGCCATTCGCGAGTTGTACGTCAGTCCCGGTTATCTCCCGCTGCCGCAAGCGGCCTCGATTGCACCCGGAACGCCCTATGCGGTCAACAACAAGCTTGGCCACATCGAACTGATTGGCCTGGGACAGGTCGAGTCGCCCGAGGACGTGATCCTGGATGCCGATGATCATCTGTACTGCGGCACCCGCCACGGCGACATCATGAAATTCCATGCGCCGGATTACACCCAGATGGAGGTGTACGCCCACATTGGCGGCCAGCCACTGGGGATGGCCTTCAGCGCCAGCCGCGACTTGTACGTCTGCGTGGGTGGCATGGGGCTGTATCGGGTCCGGCGCGCCAATCGGGCCGTGGAGAAGGTCACCGATGAGACCAATCGCTCATGGAACACCGTCAACGATGACAGCCGCTTGCGCCTGGCCGATGATCTGGACATCGCACCCGATGGCCGCATCTTTTTCTCTGAGGCGACCATTCGCTACGAGATGAGCGAGTGGCCGGTCGACAGCCTGGAAGCGCGGGGCAACGGCCGCATCATCTGCTACGACCCCAAGACCAACAAAACCCAGACGGTGCTGAAGGATCTGATCTTCCCCAATGGCATGTGCATGGCGGGTGACGGGCAGTCCTTGCTGTTTGCCGAAAGCTGGGCCTGCCGCATCAGCCGCTATTGGTTCGACGGCCCCCAGAAGGGCAAGGTGGAGGTGGTGATTGCGGATCTGCCTGGCTACCCTGACAACATCAACCGCGCCTCGGACGGCAATTTCTGGGTCGCTCTGATGGGCATGAGGGGGCCGTCCTTCGATCTGGCGATGCGCTGGCCTGGATTCAGGCGCCGCATGGTCAAGCGTTTGGGGCAGGACGAATGGCTATCGCCCAACATCAACGTCGGCTGCGTCATCAAGTGCGATCTGAAGGGGACCGTTCTTGAATCGTATTGGGACAAGAGCGGCGAGAACCATCCGATGATCACCTCGATGCGCGAGCACAAGGGTTATCTCTATCTAGGCGGGATTTCCAACAACCGTATTGGGCGTTTGCGCCTGGATGGCGCGGATCCGCAGTTCATCCAACATCCGACCAGCGCAGGGTAAGTCATGCTGAAACAACTCAAGCGCGCGCGCGACCGTTTTTTCGGCATCGGCGAGGCGGATACTTCGGTGCCGGTTCTCGATGGCCCCCTCAAGCCCAATCACCTGCTCGAAGAGGCGGCGGTATTTTTTGAAACCGATCACCTCGAGGATCTTTGCGTGACGGCCGATGACCAACTGGTGGTGGCCAGTGGTGCATCGATGCTGGTGCTGGATGAGGCGGGGAAAGCACAAGCAATCGCCACGCTGGACCAGCCGATTCAGGCGCTGGCGGTATGCAGAAACGGGCTGGTGGCGGCGACCAGCAACACCCTGCACTTCATCGGCGGATCGCTGGGTGGCAAGCAATATCGGCTGCCTGATGCGTCGTTTGTCGGATGCATCAACGCAGTGTGCGAACATCCTGACGGATCCATCGTCGTGAGCGAGGGCTCCAGCAGGCATGAGTATGGTCAATGGTCCAGGGATTTGCTCAGCGACGGCAACAGTGGACGGGTGTTGCAATATTTCCCCGAACGCAACGAGCTGAAGGTCCTTCGGCAAGGCCTCAGATTCGCCTATGGTGTGCTGGTGGATTCTAGGGGGGCTATCTTCACCTCGGAATCCTGGGCTCACCGCATTGTTGAGGTGGGGCAAGCAGGCGTCCGCGGCGTCTACCAGGATTTGCCGGGTTATCCGGCGCGCCTGACCCGCGCCCGTGCGGGCGGGTACTGGCTCGCCGTGTTTGCCCCGCGCAACCAACTCGTGGAATTCGTGCTGCGCGAGACCGGGTTCAAAAAAGCGATGATGGAGCAGGTGGAGCCCAATTGCTGGATTGCACCGGCGCTCCATTCAGGAAACGACTTCTTCGAGCCGATGCAACAAGGCGGGGTGCGTCAGATGGGGATTCTCAAGCCCTGGGCACCGGCGCGCTCCTACGGCTTGGTGGTTCGCTTGGACGCGGATTTTCAGCCGCAATATTCATTGCACAGCCGCGTCGGCGGATTGCACCATGGCGTCACGGCGGTGACCGAATACCGCGGGATGCTGCTGGTCTTGTCCAAAGGGGCCGGCAGAGTCTTGCATCTCCCGCTGTCGGACGTTCAATGATGGATACCGTTATGACGCCAATTTTTGAATTCAAGGGCATCACGAAAAAATACGGCGGCGTTCCGGCGGTCGAGTGCGTCGATTTCACCTTGAACAAGGGCGAGGTGCATGCCATATGCGGTGAAAACGGCGCTGGCAAATCGACCTTGACCAAGATCATGGCCGGCGTGGTCGAGCCCACCGAAGGCGTGATGATCCTCGATGGCAAGAAGGTGCACTTCCGCAACCCGGTGGAGGCGCAGAGCGAAGGCATTGCCATGGTGTTCCAGGAGACCAGCCTGGTGCCGACGATGACGGTGGGACAAAACCTCTATCTAGGCAAGGAAAAACTCTTCAATCGCCTGCGCGCAGTCTACATCGCCTCGCAGCAATTGCTGCAATCGCTCAACTTCAACGTCGATCCGACCAAGATCGTGAGCGAATTGGGTGCCGCACAAAAGCAGATGGTGGAAATCGCGCGCGCCGTATTGCATAAGGCACGGGTCATCATCTTCGACGAACCGACCGCGACGCTGACCCCCGAGGAGAAGCGCTATTTTTTTGACCTGATCCGTAGTTTGAAGAGCAACGGCGTCTCCATTATCTTCATCTCCCACGCATTGGAAGAAGCGCTCGAAATATCCGATCGGATCACCATCATGCGTGATGGCAAGTTGATCATCACCGATGAAACCGCCAAGTTCGACCGTGAAAGCATCATCCGCGCCATGGTGGGGCGAGACCTCTCAAATACCTTATACGGCAAGAAGGAGACTGCGCGTCCCGCGGGCAAGCGCGTTCTCAGCGTGCAGAACCTGCGGATGGGCACCATGGTCAGGAACACCTCATTCTCGGTGTTCGCAGGCCAGATCACCGGTGTGTTCGGTCTGATCGGATCGGGGCGCACGGAAACCTTCAAGGTGGTTGCGGGCGTGGTCAAGCGCGACTACACCCACGGCGGCAAGGTGATCTTCAACGATCAGCCAGTGCGCTACCGGGTGCCGGCTCCTGCCGTGACGGCGGGCATTGCCTACATCACCGAAGACCGCAAGGTCGACGGTTTTTTTGAGACCATGTCCATCGCGCGCAACATCTATGCGGGCGTGCTGGCCAAGGAGCACTTGGAACGGCTTTTGACCTCAAGCGCCGAAGAAGAGAAGGTCGGGCAGGAATGGCGCGAAAGGCTCAACGTTCGCGCAGTGACGGCCGAGGCCAACGTCATCGAACTGTCTGGCGGCAATCAGCAAAAGGTGGTGATCGCCAAGTCGCTGATTCAGAACCCCAAGCTGGTGATCTTCGACGAACCCACGCGCGGCGTCGACGTGGGGGCCGTGGCGGAAATTCACGAGATCATCCGCGGGCTTGCCGACAAAGGTCTGGCGGTGGTTGTCATTTCATCCTATCTACCGGAAGTCATGCTGCTCTCCGACCGAATCCTGGTATCTCGCCAAGGGCGCATCGTCGAAGAATTCAATGGCCTGGAGGCGACGGAGGAAAAAATCATGTATGCATCCATCCATTAGCAATCGTCATGGTGCAGTGCATACAGATTCACCATCAAAGAAACCACTCTCATGCAAAATAATTTCATTAATGGCCAATGGATTGCTGCAGCATCTGGCCAAACGCTTCCTGTTTGCGACCCCAGTACCGGCGAAGTATTCGACGAGATCGCCCGCGGATCCACCGAGGACGTTAATCGCGCCGTTGCGGCGGCGCGCGCTGCGCTCTCCGGAACTTGGGGCAAGATGACGGCCACCGAGCGCGGGCGCGTGCTGTGCCGGATGTCCGAACTCATCCTCGCGCGTCACGAGGAACTCGCGCAACTGGAGGCGCGCGATACGGGCAAGCCCATTTCTCAGGCGCGCACGGACATCGAGGTTGCGGCGCGCTATTGCGAGTTTTATGGCGGCGCGGCGGACAAGGTGCATGGCCAGCACATTCCGTACATGAACGATTTCCATGTCGTCGTGGTGCGCGAGCCTTACGGCGTGACTGCCCACATCCTGCCCTGGAACTATCCGGCGCAGATGTTCGGCCGATCGGTGGTGCCGGCGCTTGCCATGGGCAACGCCGCCGTTCTCAAGCCTTCGGAGGATGCATGCTTGACGCCTCTGGCGTTTGCCGCCATCGCCAAGGAAGCCGGTTTGCCCGATGGCGCACTCAACATCGTGACGGGTCTGGGTGAAGAGGCCGGAGCGGCGCTGAGCACGCATGCCGGCATCAGTCTGATGACTTTCACTGGATCTCCCGAAGTCGGCACGCTGGTGCAAAAGGCTGCGGCTGACAGCCTGATCAAATGCGTGCTCGAGCTGGGTGGCAAATCACCGCAAATCGTCTTTGAAGACGCTGACCTGGAGCGCGCGGTGCAGTTCGTCGTGCGAGCCATCACCCAAAACGGAGGCCAGACCTGCTCGGCGGGAAGTCGGCTGCTGGTGCAGCAGAGCATCTACGACCGCTTTGTCGCCATGGTGGCCGAGCGCTTCGCGCAAACGGCGGCCGGCACGCCAGCAATGGACAGGGAGTGCGGCCCGCTGATCAATCGGGCACAAAAGGAGCGTGTGGAAGGCTTCATGCAGCGCGCCAGAGAAAGCGGAGTTCCTGTTCTGGCGCAGGGTAAGGTGGCCGATGGTGTGTCGGCGGGGGGCTACTACGTGGCACCGACATTGTTCGGCCCGGTGCCACGGAACCACCAACTGGCTTGCAGCGAGGTTTTCGGGCCCGTGCTTTCAGCGATGCCGTTTGTCGACGAAGAAGATGCCGTCCGTCTGGCCAACGACACCGAATTCGGCCTGCTCGCAGGCATCTGGACGCGCGATGGCGGGCGCCAGACGCGCATGGCTAAAAAAATGCAGTGCGGACAGGTTTACCTGAACTGCTACGGTGCCGGTGGCGGCGTGGAGCTTCCCTTTGGGGGCTACAAAAAAAGCGGCCATGGCCGTGAAAAGGGTTTCTTGGCGCTGGAAGAGTTTTGCATCATCAAAACCATCGTTCAATACCACGGGGAATGAATCGGTGCCTGCCGATCCGCATTGACAGACACACGTTGCCAAACGCCTTTCAGCCTTATTCTCGAGGACAAACATGATCAGTTTTGATATCACCGAATTGAAAAAGCCCTTGGTTCGCACCGAGCGCCCGAATCCTCAACCCACAGGCCATCAGGTGTTGATTCGCATCTTGGCCTCGGGCGTATGCCATTCGGACCTGCACATCTGGCACGGAATCTATGACTTGGGGAACGGGAAAACGCTGTCGATGATGGATCGTGGCATGAAATTGCCGTTGACTCCGGGCCATGAGATCGCGGGAGAGGTCATCGCCGTGGGGGATCGGGTCAAGGACGTGGAGGTAGGGAAAAACTATGTCGTCTATCCATGGCATGGCTGTGGTGAATGCAAGGTCTGCCGCCGGGGCGACGAGAATCTCTGCCTCAACGGAAAGTCCTTGGGGATTTATCAGCCCGGCGGCTACGCCGATCATGTGCTGGTGCCCGATGCGCGCTACCTTGTGGACATCGGCGACATGTCCCCAATACAGGCTGCTCCCTATGCCTGTTCGGGCCTGACGACCTACAGCGCTATTCGCAAGATCAACCCGCAAGTGCTCAATGAGGAAAAGGTCGTGCTGTTTGGTGCCGGAGGCCTCGGGCTGATGGCCATCGCGCTCATCAAGGCACTGGGCGGGGCGGGCGTTCTCGTGATCGACCCCGACGAAGCCAAGCATGCCGCGGCACTCAAGGCGGGGGCGGAGGCGGTGTTCAGTCCGAAGACGGATGGGCTTGTCGGCAAGCTCAAGCAGGCCGCGGGCGGCGTGGTCTGGGCGGTGATCGATTGCGTCGGCTCCGGCCAAACGGTGCAGACCGGCATGGACTTGCTGACCAAGGGGGGGCAGCTGGTGCAAGTCGGCCTGTTTGGCGGCCACATCGACATCTCAACGCCCTTTATCCCACTGAAGGCCATGACCTACCAAGGCACGTACGTTGGGAATTTGCGCGAATTGCAGGAGTTGGTGGCTCTCGTCAAGGAAAAGAACCTGCCGCCCATGCAAACCACCTGCATGCCTTTCAGCAAGGCCTTCACGGCGCTGCTGGCTCTGGAGCAAGGCACGGCCATTGGCCGTCAGGTGCTGACACCCAGCGAGGCGTAGGGGTTGCCCGGCCTTGCCGCCGGGTTTCCTGCTTGGGGCGGCCCTTCGCGCCCTCACAATACGTCCATGCACGTCTCCGAAGTTCCTCCAGTTGTCGGCTTCGGCAGCGGACAGTTCGTCAGCTACCCCGACTCGCCCTTCCAGCTCTACCAACCCTATCCCCCCGCGGGCGACCAGCCCACGGCGATCGAGCAACTGGTGGAGGGGGTGGACAACGGCGAGTCGTTTCAGACCCTGCTGGGCGTCACCGGCTCGGGCAAGACCTTCACCATGGCCAACGTGATCGCGCGCCTGGGCCGGCCCGCGATCGTGTTCGCGCCCAACAAGACGCTGGCGGCGCAGCTGTACAGCGAGTTTCGCGAGTTCTTTCCGAAGAACGCGGTCGAGTACTTCGTCAGCTACTACGACTACTACCAGCCCGAGGCCTATGTGCCGCAGCGCGACCTGTTCATCGAGAAGGACAGCGCCATCAACGAGCACATCGAGCAGATGCGCCTGTCGGCCACCAAGAGCGTGCTGGAGCGGCGCGACGTGGTGATCGTGGCCACGGTGTCGGCCATCTACGGCATCGGTGCGCCCGAGGACTATTTGCAGATGCGCCTGATCATGAAGGTGGGCGGCAAGCTGGGCCAGCGCGACACCATCCAGCAATTGGTGCGCATGCAGTACCAGCGCCAGGACATCGACTTTCAGCGCGGCACCTTTCGCGTGCGCGGCGACACCATCGACGTGTTTCCGGCCGAGCACAGCGAGCTGGCGGTGCGCATCGAGCTGTTCGACGACGAGGTCGAAAGCCTGTCGCTGTTCGACCCGCTCACCGGCCACATCCAGCAGAAGGTGCCGCGCTTCGTGGTCTATCCGTCCAGCCACTACGTCACCCCGCGCGAGAAGACGCTGGCCGCCGTGGAGACGATCAAGCTGGAGCTGGCCGAGCGGCTGAAATACTTCATCTCCGAAGGCAAGCTGGTCGAGGCCCAGCGGCTGGAGCAGCGCACGCGCTTCGACTTGGAAATGCTGGCCGAGCTGGGCCACTGCAAGGGCATCGAGAACTACACGCGCCATCTGTCGGGCGCGCGCCCGGGCGATCCGCCCGCCACGCTGACGGATTATTTGCCGCGCGACGCGATCATGTTCCTGGACGAAAGCCACCAGATGATCGGCCAGCTCAACGCCATGTACAACGGCGACCGCTCGCGCAAGACCACGCTGGTGGAGTACGGCTTTCGCCTGCCCAGCGCGCTGGACAACCGGCCGCTCAAGTTCGCCGAGTTCGAGCAGCGCATGCGCCAGGTGATCTTCGTCAGCGCCACGCCGGCCGACTACGAAAAGACCCACGCCGGCCAGGTGGTCGAGCAGGTGGTGCGCCCCACCGGCCTGGTGGACCCCGAGGTCGAAGTGCGCCCGGCCACGCATCAGGTGGACGACGTGCTGCAGGAGATCCGCATCCGCAGCGAAAAAAACGAGCGCGTGCTGATCACCACCCTGACCAAGCGCATGGCCGAGCAGTTGACCGAGTACCTGAGCGAGAACGGCGTGAAGGTGCGCTACCTGCACAGCGACGTGGACACGGTGGAGCGCGTGGAGATCATCCGCGACCTGCGCCTGGGCGCCTTCGACGTGCTGGTGGGCATCAACCTGCTGCGCGAGGGCCTGGACATCCCCGAGGTGTCGCTGGTGGCCATTCTGGACGCCGACAAGGAAGGTTTTCTGCGCGCCGAGCGCAGCCTCATCCAGACCATCGGCCGCGCGGCGCGCAACGTCCATGGCAAGGCCATTTTGTATGCCGACCGCATGACCGAGTCGATGAAGAAGGCCATGGGCGAGACCGAGCGCCGGCGCGCCAAACAGATCGAGTACAACACGCAGCACGGCATCACCCCGCGCGGCATCGTCAAGCAGGTGCGTGACTTGATCGACGGCGTGTACAGCGAAAAGGCCGGGCGCGAGGCCGAGCGCATGCGCGCCGCGGCGGCGGTGGAGCCCGAGGCGCTGTCCGAAAAAGACCTGGCGCGCGAGCTGCGCCGACTCGAAAAGCTGATGCTGGAGCACGCGCGCAACCTCGAGTTCGAGCAGGCCGCGCGGGTGCGCGACCAGCTGGCAGCGCTCAAACAACGCGTGCTGGGCGCGGCGGGAGAGGGCAGCGCCGCAACTTGAACTGGATCAAGTTTTGCTCATCTGGCGCGCAAAATCCCTTCGTTTCAGTCGGAATTGCTGTATACTTGATTAAATCAGTCGGGTTTGCTTGCCAGCCGCCTGCAGGCGCAGGCACATTGGGCCGGCAACCCGCGACGCTTCAATCACAGCAAGGAGTTGGCCATGCGCCTTACCACCAAGGGACGATTCGCGGTGACCGCCATGATCGATCTGGCGCTGCGCCAGGATGGTGGCCCCGTCACACTGGCGGCCATCAGTCAGCGTCAGCAGATTTCGCTGTCGTACCTGGAGCAGCTGTTCGGCAAGCTGCGCCGCAACGACCTGGTCGAATCGACCCGCGGGCCCGGCGGCGGCTATTCGCTGGGCCGCAAGGCCGCCGACATCACCGTGGCCGACATCATCACCTCGGTGGACGAGCCGCTGGACGCCACCCACTGCGGCGGCCGCGAAAACTGCCGCGCCGATGGCGGGCGTTGCATGACGCACGATTTGTGGGCGGCGCTCAACGTCCACATGCTCGATTTTCTGCAGTCCGTCTCGCTGCAAAAGCTGGTGGACGAGCAGCACGCCAACGGCTTCGAGCTGGAGGACCGCCCCGCGTCCAAGCGCGCGATCTCGGCCGCCCCGGTGGTCAAGCCCATTCGCATCACGGCGCCCAACTCGGTGTTTGCGCTCGGCGGCCTGACCAACAAGTGAGCGGCGCAGGCCCCCGCGCGGGCGCCTGCATCCGGCCATGACGCTGCCGCTGCCGATTTATCTGGACAACGCCGCGACCACGCCGGTGGACCCGCGCGTGGTAGATGCCATGGTGCCCTGGCTGGGCGAGCACTTCGGCAATCCCGCCAGCCGCAGCCACGCCTGGGGCTGGGAGGCCGAGAAGGCCGTCGAGTCGGCGCGCCGGCAGGTCGCCGCCCTGATCGGCGCCGACGCCCGTGAAATCGTCTGGACCAGCGGCGCCACCGAGTCGGACAACCTCGCCATCACAGGCGCGGCGCTGTGCCACCAGGACAAGGGACGGCACCTGGTGACGGTGCGCACCGAGCACAAGGCCGTGCTCGACACCATGGCGGCCCTGCAGGCGCAGGGCTTCGACGTCACGCTGCTGGACGTGCAGCCCGACGGCCTGCTCGACCCGGGCGCATTGGCCGCCGCGCTGCGCCCGGACACGGTGCTGGCCAGCGTCATGGCCGTCAACAACGAGATCGGCGTCATCCAGGACCTGGCCACGCTGGGCGCCATCTGCCGCGAACGTGGCGTGCTGTTTCACGTCGATGCGGCGCAGGCCACCGGCAAGCTGCCCATCGACGTGCGCACCCTGCCGGTCGATCTGATGAGCCTGACGGCCCACAAAACCCATGGCCCCAAGGGCATCGGCGCGCTGTATGTGCGGCGCCAGCCGCGCGTGCGCTTGCAGGCGCTGATCCACGGCGGCGGGCACGAGCAGGGCCTGCGCTCGGGCACGCTGGCCACGCACCAGATCGTCGGCATGGGCGAGGCCTTTGGCATCGCCGCGGCGGAAATGGCGCGCGACACGGCCCACGCCCAGGCGCTGCACCAGCGGCTGCTCGCGGGCCTGCAAGGGCTTGGCGACGTGCGACTCAACGGCCACGCCACCCGGCGCGTGCCGCACAACCTCAACCTGGCCTTTGGCGGCGTGAGCGGCGAGGACTTGATGCTGGCAGCCCCCGGGTTGGCCGTCTCCAGCGGATCGGCCTGCAGCTCGGGCAGCCAGCAGCCCAGCCACGTGCTGCGCGCGCTGGGCCTGAGCGACGAGTGCGCGCATGCGTCGCTGCGCATCAGCCTGGGGCGCTTCAGCACAGAGGCCGACATCGACCGCGCCATAGGGGCCCTGCGCGACGGCGTGACCCGCTTGCGCGCATCGCCGCCGGTCTTTTCTGCCAAATGACCGAGTGGTGCGCGCCAGTCAAGCGCAAGTAGCTATCAATTTCATAGTTATCGGGAATTCGAGCGGGCCGCCAGCAAAACCGCCCAATCGGCGGTACGCTTGGCACTTTCTGTTGTCTGCATCGCATCGTCACTTCCCGCCCATGAACATCCAACTGTCCGAAGCCGCCGCGCGGCATGTGAGCGACTCCCTGGCCAAGCGCGGCAGCGGGGTGGGCGTGCGCCTGGGCGTCAAGACCACCGGCTGCTCGGGCCTGGCCTATGAGCTGGAGTATGTGGACGCGGTGGCGCCGGGCGACATCGTGCTGGAGCAGCACGGCGTCAAGCTGATGATCGACCCCAAGAACCTGGCCTTCATCGACGGCACCCAGCTCGACTGGGTGCGCGAGGGCCTGAACGAGGGCTTCAAGTTCAGCAACCCCAACGAGCGCGACCGCTGCGGCTGCGGCGAATCCTTCAGGGTTTGACTGCATGACTCGCCAGATCGTCCTGGACACCGAGACCACCGGCCTGTCGGCCGAAGGGGGCGACCGCATCATCGAAATCGGTTGCGTCGAGCTCATCGGTCGCAAGCTCACCGGCAACAACCTGCACACCTATCTGAACCCCGAGCGCGACAGCCACGAGGACGCGCTCAAGGTGCACGGCATCAGCAACGATTTCCTGCGCGACAAGCCCAAGTTCGCCGAGGTGGCGCAGGACTTCCTGCGCTACGTCGAAGGCGCCGAGATCATCATCCACAACGCCGCCTTCGACGTGGGTTTTCTCGACAAGGAACTGCAACGCTTGGGCCAGCCCGCGTTCGAGAACTTTGTCGAATCGGTCACCGACACCCTGGTGATGGCCAAGCAGCTGTACCCCGGCAAGCGCAACAGCCTGGACGCGCTGTGCGACCGCCTGGGCGTGGACAACTCCGGCCGCACGCTGCACGGGGCGCTGCTCGACGCCGAGCTGCTGGCCGACGTCTACATCAACCTCACACGCGGGCAAGAAGCGCTGCTGATCGACCTGGGCGACGTCAGCCAGCCCGGCGCGGCGGTGGTGCGCGCCGACCTCCGTGGCATTGAATTGCCGGTGCTGCACGCCAGCGAGGCCGAGCAGGCCGCGCATGCCGCGGTGCTGGCCGAAATCGACAAGGCCAGCGGTGGCCGGACGGTGTGGAGAGCCCAGGAAAGCACGCTATAATTCGCCCTTCGCTGCAAACGCGAAACGGGTGATTAGCTCAGCGGTAGAGCACTGCCTTCACACGGCAGGGGTCGCAGGTTCGAACCCTGCATCACCCACCAATTCACAAACGCCTTGGTCGCTTGCTGCCGAGGCGTTTTTTCATTTCTGCGGGTTCGCGAGGTGCGTGATGCTGCTGCAAGCCGATGACTGCCAGCTGGTGCTGGTTGACTATCAAGCCCGCCTGATGCCGGCCATTCAGGACGGTGCGGCCGTGCTGACCAATGCGCGCCGCTTGGCGCAGCTGGCGCGCTGGATGGAGGTGCCGGTGTGGGCGACCGAGCAGGTGCCGGACAAGCTCGGCGCCACCGACGAGGCGCTGGCGGTGCTGTGCGAGCGCATCGCGGCCAAGACGGCGTTCAGCGGCGCGTCGGTCTTACAGCCCCTGCTGGCGCCACCCGCGCCGGCCCCGCGCGGCAATGCCCGCAGCCTGCCCAAGCACCTGCAAAAGCCCGCCCCGGCCGCGCCCGAGCGCGCGACCGTGCTGCTGGCCGGCTGCGAGGCGCATGTGTGCTTGCTGCAAACCGCGCTGGACTTGCTGGACGCCGAGTGGGACGTGTGGGTGGTGACGGACGCCTGCGGCTCGCGCACCGAGCGCAACCGCGACGCGGCCTACGACCGCCTGGCGGCGGCCGGCTGCGAGCTGGTGAGCACCGAGATGGTGGGCTTCGAGTGGCTGGGCGACGCCGGGCATCCGCGCTTCAGGGACTGGCAGGGCTTGATTCGCTGACCGGCGTCAGGTCGTTGTCAATATCTCGCGTCTATCATCGGGCATCAGGGCAACCGGCCCGACGACAGGAGACACGAGATGAGCGGCGCGACGGGCAACTACGTGAAAACCCATGCGGCAGCGCTGGCCGACCCGGCCGGCTTCTGGGACGACAAGGCCGAGGGCATCGACTGGATCAAGCGCTGGGACAGCGTCATCGACGACGCGCGCAAGCCCTTCTACCGCTGGTTTGCCGGCGGCGTGCTCAACACCTGCCACAACTGCGTGGATCGCCACGTCGAGCAGGGCCGCGCCGAGCAACTGGCGCTGGTCTACGACAGCCCGCTGGCCGGTACGCAGCGCAAGATCACGTACCGCGAGCTGCAGGCGCTGACGGCGCGCTGCGCCGGCGCCCTGCTGGCGATGGGCGTGAAGAAGGGCGACACCGTCGTCATCTACATGCCCATGGTGCCCGAGGCGGTGGTTGCCATGCTGGCCTGCGCGCGCATCGGCGCCGTGCATTCGGTGGTGTTCGGCGGCTTTGCCGCACCCGAGCTGGCCAAGCGCGTGGTGGACGCCAAGCCCACCGCCATGATTTCCGCGTCCTGCGGGCTGCTGCCGGGGCGCAGCGTGCCCTACAAGCCGCTGCTGGATGAGGCGCTGAAGATCGCGGGCGTGCCGCAGACCCCCTGCCTGGTCCTGCAGCGCCCCGAGCTGAAGGCCGAGATGCTGGCCGGCCGCGACATCGACTGGGACGATGCCATGGCCAAGGCCGAGCCGGCCGACTGCGTGCCGGTGGCCGCCACCGATCCGCTGTACGTCATCTACACCTCGGGCACCACCGGCAAGCCCAAGGGCGTGGTGCGCGACAACGGCGGCCACGCCGTGGCGCTGCGCTGGTCGATGGAGGCGGTCTACGGCACCCGACCGGGCGACGTGTTCTGGGCCGCCTCGGACGTGGGCTGGGTGGTGGGCCATTCCTACATCGTCTATGGCCCGCTGCTGCAGGGCTGCACCACCATCCTGTACGAAGGCAAGCCCGTGGGCACGCCCGACGCCGGCGCCTTCTGGCGCGTGTGCGCCGAGCACAAGGTCAACGTGCTGTTCACCGCGCCCACCGCGTTTCGCGCCATCAAGAAGGAAGATCCCGGCGGTGCCCTGGTCAAAAAATACGACCTGTCCCGATTCCGCATGCTGTTTCTGGCCGGTGAGCGGGGTGACCCCGACACCATCGAGTGGGCCGGCAAGATTCTGGGCGTGCCTGTGATCGACAACTGGTGGCAGACCGAGCTGGGCTGGCCGGCCATCAGCAACTGCATGGGCATCGAGCCGCTGCCGGTGCGGCCCGGCTCGCCCACCAAGCCGGTGCCCGGCTTCGACATCCAAATCCTGGACGAGGACGGCCGCGAAAAGGCGGCCGACGACATCGGCAGCCTGGTGATCAAGCTGCCGCTGCCGCCCGGCGGGCTGACCACGCTGTGGAACAACGACGCCGGCTTTGTCGAGACCTACCTCGAGCGCTACCCGGGCTACTACCTGTCGGGCGACGCGGGGTACTTCGATGCCGACGGCTACGGCTGGGTGATGGCGCGCATCGACGACATCATCAACGTGGCCGGCCACCGTCTGTCCACCGGGCAGATGGAAGAAATCCTCTCTGCGCACCCGGCCGTGGCCGAGGCGGCGGTGGTCGGCGTGGTCGATGCGCTCAAGGGCCAGGTGCCGGTGGGGCTGGTGGTGCTGAAGTCCGGCGTGACGCAGCCCGAGGCCGAAATCTGCGCCGAACTGGTGGCCAAGGTGCGTGCCCAGCTCGGTGCCGTGGCCGACTTCAAGAGCGTGCAGGTCATCAATCGACTGCCCAAGACCCGCTCGGGCAAGGTGCTTCGCGTGACGATCCGCAGCATGGCCGACGGCGACGCCCTGAAGGTGCCGGCCACCATCGAGGACGATTCCGTACTGCCGGAGATCTCGGCCGCGCTCAAGACCCTGGGCTACCCCCGGTCGAGCGTTTGAACCCCGGCGCGTTGCGGCATGGTGGAGCGCGCGCCTTGACTTGCATTCAGTGGCAGAATCCGATCTTTGCGAATTTCCCGGCCCTTCCCAGCCAGTCGCGTCCGCCATCCGGTTCAGCCGTGACGCGGAAGGTTTCCCAACCAACTTGAGCGCCCTGCAGGGGTGCGAAAGGCGAGCGCAGCATGAGTGATACCCAGTCCGTCTACCAAACGTACGAAGGCAACAGCTATCTCTTCGGCGGCAACGCGCCGTACGTCGAGGAGATGTACGAGAGCTACCTGAGCAACCCGGGCAGCGTGCCCGATTCCTGGCGCGAATATTTCGACGCGCTGCAGCACGTGCCCGCCGCCGACGGCAGCAATGCGCGCGACGTGCCGCACCTGCCCGTCATCAACGCCTTTGCCGAGCGCGCCAAGCAGGGCGGCACGCGGGTGGTGGTGGCCACGGGCGCCGACTCCGAGCTGGGGCGCAAGCGCACCGCGGTGCAGCAGCTGATCGCCGCGTACCGCAACGTCGGCGCGCGCTGGGCCGACCTGGACCCGCTCAAGCGCGCCGACCGTCCGCCGATCGCCGAACTGGAGCCGTCGTTCTACGGCTTCACCGACGCCGACATGGAGACGGTGTTCAACGTCAGCAACACCTTCTTCGGCAAGGAAAGCATGCCGCTGCGCGAGCTGATCAACGCGCTGCGCGAAACCTATTGCGGCACCATCGGCGTCGAATACATGTACGCCACCGAGCAGGCGCAAAAGCGCTGGTGGCAAGAGCGACTGGAAAGCGCGCGCGCCAACCCGCAGCTGAACGCCGAGCAGAAAAAGCACGTGCTCGAGCGCCTGACGGCGGCCGAGGGCCTGGAGCGTTTTTTGCACACCAAGTACGTGGGCCAGAAGCGCTTTTCGCTGGAAGGCGGCGAGAGCTTCATCGTGTCCATGGACGAGATCGTGCAGTCTGCCGGCAAGCAGGGCGTGCAGGAGATCGTGATCGGCATGGCCCACCGCGGCCGCCTGAACGTGCTGGTCAACACCCTGGGCAAGATGCCCTCGATGCTGTTTGCCGAGTTCGACCACACCGCGCCCGAAGAGCTGACCGCCGGTGACGTCAAGTACCACCAGGGCTTCAGCTCGGACGTGTCCACCGCGGGCGGACCGGTGCATTTGTCGCTGGCCTTCAACCCCTCGCACCTCGAAATCGTCAACCCCGTGGTCGAGGGCAGCGTGCGCGCCCGCATGGACCGCCGCGGCGACGCCGAGGGCGACAGCGTGCTGCCCGTGCTGGTGCACGGCGACGCGGCCTTTGCCGGCCAGGGCGTGGTGATGGAGACGCTGGCGCTGGCGCAAACGCGCGGCTACTACACCGGCGGCACGCTGCACATCGTCATCAACAACCAGATCGGCTTTACCACCAGCGACCCGCGCGACACGCGCTCCACGCTGTACTGCACGGATGTGGTCAAGATGATCGACGCGCCGGTGCTGCACGTCAACGGCGACGATCCCGAGGCCGTGGTCCTGTGCACCCAGCTGGCGCTGGACTATCGCCAGCAGTTCAACCAGGACGTGGTGGTGGACATCGTGTGCTTTCGCAAGCTGGGCCACAACGAGCAGGACACCCCCATGCTCACCCAGCCGCTGATGTACAAGAAGATCGCCGCGCACCCGGGCACGCGCAAGCTGTACGGCGACAAGCTGGTCACCCAGCAGGTGTTGCCGGCCGACGGCCCCGACGCCATGGTGGCCGCCTACCGCGCCGCCATGGACGCGGGCCGCCACACGGTCGATCAGGTGCTGACCAACTTCAAGAGCAAGTACGCGGTGGACTGGTCCCCGTTCTTGTCCAGCAAGTGGACCGATGCCGCCGACACCGCCATCCCGCTGACCGAATGGAAGCGCCTGGCCGAACGCATCACCACCGTGCCCGAGGGCTTTACCGTTCACACCCTGGTCAAGAACGTGCTGGAGCACCGCGCCGCCATGGGCCGCGGCGAGATGAACGTGGACTGGGGCATGGGCGAGCACATGGCCTTCGCCTCGCTGGTGGCCTCGGGCTACCCCATCCGCCTGTCGGGCGAGGACTGCGGGCGCGGCACCTTCGTGCACCGCCACGCCGTGCTGCACGACCAGAAGCGCGAGAAGTGGGACGTGGGCACCTACATCCCGCTGCAAAACGTCACCGATGGGCAGGCGCCTTTCATCGTCATCGACTCCATCCTGTCGGAGGAAGCGGTGCTGGGCTTCGAGTACGGCTACGCGTCCAACGACCCCAACACCCTGGTGATCTGGGAGGCGCAGTTCGGCGACTTCGCCAACGGCGCGCAGGTGCTGATCGACCAGTTCATCGCCTCGGGCGAGGTCAAGTGGGGGCGCGTGAATGGCCTGACCCTGATGCTGCCGCACGGCTACGAGGGGCAGGGGCCCGAGCACTCGTCGGCGCGCCTGGAGCGCTTCATGCAACTGGCGGCCGACACCAACATGCAGATCGTGCAGCCCACCACGGCCAGCCAGATCTTTCACGTGCTGCGCCGCCAGATGATCCGCCCGCTGAGAAAGCCCTTGGTCATCATGACGCCCAAGAGCCTGCTGCGCAACAAGGACGCCACTTCGCCGCTGGCCGAATTCACCAGCGGGGGCTTCCAGACGGTGATTCCCGACAGCGGCGACTTGAAGGGCGACAAGGTCAAGCGCGTGCTGGCCTGCTCGGGCAAGGTGTACTACGACCTGGTGAAAAAGCGCGAGGAAAAGGGCTCGCATGACGTGGCCATCCTGCGCGTCGAGCAGCTCTACCCGTTCCCGCACAAGGCCTTCGCCGCCGAACTCAAGAAGTACCCCAACGCCACCGAGATCGTCTGGTGCCAGGACGAGCCGCAAAACCAGGGCGCCTGGTTCTTCGTGCAGCACTACATCCACGAGAACATGGTCGCCGGCCAGAAGCTGGGCTATGCCGGGCGCGCCGCCTCGGCCTCGCCGGCGGTGGGCTACGCGCACCTGCACCAGGAGCAGCAAAAGGCCTTGGTCGATGCCGCCTTCGGGCGCCTGAAGGGCTTCGTGCTGAACAAGTGATTGCATCCGCGCGGCGCGGGGTGCGTGCCCCTCGCCGTGCTCGTCAGATCAAAACCAGGAAACACATCCCATGGCCATCATCGAAGTCAAAGTTCCCCAGTTGTCCGAGTCCGTGTCCGAAGCCACGCTGCTGCAGTGGAAGAAGAAGGCCGGTGAGGCGGTCAAGGTCGACGAGATCCTGATCGAGGTCGAGACCGACAAGGTCGTGCTCGAAGTGCCCGCGCCTTCGGCCGGCGTGCTGACCGAAATTCTGCAAGCCGACGGCGCCACCGTGGTGGCCGACCAATTGCTGGCCCGCATCGACACCGCTGCCGTGGCCGGTGCGGCGGCGCCGGCCGCGGCCACGCCGCCGGCACCGGCGGCCGCCGTGCCAATCGCCGCGCCGGCGCCGGCTGCGGTTGCCGCATCCGCCAGCAAGTCCGGTATCGCGATGCCGGCGGCGGCCAAGCTGATGGCCGACAACAACCTGTCCGCAGGCTCCGTGGCGGGCACCGGCAAGGACGGCCGCGTCACCAAGGGCGACGTACTGGGCGCCGTGCAGTCGGGCGCCAGGCCCGCTGCCATCCCCACGGGGGCGCCCACCACCGCGCTGCCGCAGGTGGCGGCCCCCGCCGCGCCCAAGCTGGGCGATCGCCCCGAGCAGCGCGTGCCCATGACGCGCCTGCGCGCGCGCGTGGCCGAGCGCTTGCTGCAGTCGCAGTCCACCAACGCCATCCTGACCACCTTCAACGAGGTGAACATGCAGCCGGTGATGGACATGCGCAAGCGCTTTCAGGAGAAGTTCGAGAAGGAGCACGGCGTCAAGCTCGGCTTCATGTCCTTCTTCGTCAAGGCGGCGGTGCACGCGCTCAAGAAGTTTCCGGCGGTCAACGCCAGCATCGACGGCAACGACATCGTCTACCACGGCTACTTCGACATCGGCATCGCCGTCAGCAGCCCGCGCGGCCTGGTCGTGCCCATCCTGCGCGACGCCGACCAGATGAGCTTTGCCGACATCGAGAAGAAGATCGCCGAGTTCGGCGCCAAGGCGCGCGACGGCAAGCTGGGCTTGGACGACCTCACGGGCGGCACCTTCTCCATCAGCAACGGCGGCGTGTTCGGCTCCATGATGTCCACGCCCATCATCAACCCGCCGCAGTCGGCCATCCTGGGCGTGCACGCCACCAAGGAGCGTGCCGTGGTCGAAAACGGCCAGGTCGTGGTGCGGCCCATGAACTACCTGGCCATGAGCTACGACCACCGGCTGATCGACGGGCGCGAGGCCGTGCTCAGCCTGGTGGCCATGAAGGACGCGCTGGAAGATCCGGCACGCCTGCTGTTCGACCTTTGATCGAGCGCCACGATGTCGATCGCCGACGAACTCAGCAAGCTCGATGAACTGCGCCAGCGCGGCACCTTGAGCGACGCCGAGTTCGCGCGCGCCAAGGAGCGGCTGCTGGGCACGGCGACGCCACCGCCGCCGGTGCCGCCGCCCGGGCTGGATGCCATCAATCGTCTGCGACGCAGCACCGGCGACCGGTGGATCGGCGGCGTGTGTGGCGGCCTGGCGCGGGCGACGGGCCTGGAAAGCTGGGTCTGGCGCCTGATCTTCGCGGTGCTGATCCTGTTTGGCGGCGCCGGCATCTTCATTTACCTTCTGCTGTGGATCTTCGTGCCGGCCGAATAGGCGCGGCATCCCAACTCACCCAACATCATGAGCACCTCATTCGACGTCATCGTCATCGGCGCCGGCCCCGGCGGCTACATCGCGGCTATTCGCGCGGCGCAACTGGGCTTCAACGTTGCCTGCATCGACGAGTGGAAAAACGCCGCCGGCGGCCCGGCGCCGGGTGGCACCTGCACCAACGTGGGCTGCATTCCGTCCAAGGCGCTGCTGCAAAGCTCGGAGAACTTCGAGCAGGCGGGCAAGCACTTCGGCGAGCACGGCATCCACCTGAAGGACCTGAAGATGGACGTGGCCACCATGATTGGCCGCAAGGACACGGTGGTCAAGCAGAACAACGACGGCATCGCTTACCTGTTCAAGAAGAACAAGGTGACGTTTTTTCACGGGGGCGGCAGCTTCGTGCGTGCCGTCGATGGCGGCTACGAGATCAAGGTCGCCGGCAAGACCGAAGAGAGCCTGACCGGAAAGCAGGTCATCGTCGCCACCGGCTCCAGCGCGCGCGCACTGCCCGGCGCGCCGTTCGACGAGCAGAGCATTCTGAGCAACGACGGCGCGCTGGCCATGGGCGCGGTACCCAAGCGCCTGGGCCTGATCGGCTCGGGCGTGATCGGCCTGGAGATGGGCAGCGTGTGGCGACGCCTGGGCGCCGAGGTGACGGTGCTCGAAGCCCTGCCGACGTTTTTGGGCGCGGTGGACGAGCAGATCGCCAAGGAAGCGCGCAAGGCCTTCGACAAGCAGGGCCTGAAGATCGAGCTGGGCGTGAAGGTGGGCGAGGTCAAGGCCGGCAAGAAGGGCGTGTCGATTGCCTACACCAATGCCAAGGGCGAGGCGCAGAGCCTGGACGTGGACAAGCTCATCGTCTCCATCGGCCGCGTGCCCAACACCACGGGCCTGAACCCTGAAGCCGTGGGCCTGAAGCTGGGCGAGCGCGGCGACGTGCTGGTGGACGATGAATGCCGCACCAACCTGCCCGGCGTGTGGGCCGTGGGCGACGTGGTGCGCGGCCCCATGCTGGCGCACAAGGCCGAGGAAGAGGGCGTGGCCGTGGCCGAGCGCATCGCCGGCCAGCACGGGCATGTGGACTTCAACCTGGTGCCCTGGGTGATCTACACAAGCCCCGAGATCGCCTGGGTGGGCCGCACCGAGCAGCAACTGAAGGAGCAAGGCGTGAAGTACAAGGCCGGCACCTTCCCCTTCATGGCCAACGGCCGCGCACGCGCGCTGGGCGACACCACGGGCATGGTCAAGATGCTGGCCGATGCCGCCACCGATGAAATCCTGGGCGTGCACATCGTCGGCCCCATGGCCAGCGAGCTGATCGCCGAAGCCTGCGTGGCCATGGCCTTCCGTGCCAGCAGCGAGGACATCGCGCGCATCTGCCACGCGCACCCGAGCTTGAGCGAATCCACCAAGGAAGCGGCGCTGGCGGTGGACAAGCGCACGCTCAATTTCTGATCGATTTGAAGAGAAATTGGCCGGCAGCGCTTTTGTATCGTGCGCTGGCAGCTATCAAAATTATAGTTCATGGATGCCGTCGTGAGCGCCGTGCGCGCCGCCTACGAGCGTGAGCTGGCCGCGCGCGGTTACCACGCCGACCCCGCGCAGCTGCGCGCGGTCGAGGCCTTGCAGCGCTGCGCCGACGAGTGGGCGGCGTACAAGAGCCGGCGCTCCAACGCCTTGAAGAAGCTGTTCAACCACCCCGACATCCCCAAGGGCGTGTACATGTACGGCGGGGTGGGACGCGGCAAGAGCTTCCTGATGGACTGCTTTTTCGAGGCCGTGCCCATCAAGCGCAAGACGCGCTTGCACTTTCACGAATTCATGCGCGAGGTGCAGCGCCAATTGACCGCGCTGCAAGGCACCGTCAACCCACTGGACGAGCTGGGCCGGCGCATGGCGCTGCGCTTCAAGCTGATCTGTTTTGACGAGTTTCACGTGGCCGACATCACCGACGCCATGATCTTGCACCGCCTGCTCAAGGCGCTGTTCGACAACGGCGTGGGTTTTGTCACCACCAGCAATTTCAAGCCCGATGATCTGTACCCCGACGGCCTGCATCGCGACCGCATCCTGCCGGCCATCGCGTTGCTGAACGAGCGCATGGAGGTGATCAACGTCGATCACGGCGTGGACTATCGCCATCGCACCTTGCAGGCGGTGCAGCTCTATCACACGCCGCTGGGCGAGGCGGCCGACGCGGCCATGGCGGCGGCCTTCACGCAACTGGCCAGCGGCCCCGACGAAGACCCGGTGCTGCACATCGAGGCGCGCGAGATCCACGCGCGCCGGCGGGCCGGCGGCGTGGTGTGGTTCGACTTTCGCACCCTGTGCGGCGGGCCGCGCTCGCAAAACGACTATCTGGAGATCGCCAGCCAGTTCAACACCGTGCTGCTGTCGGACGTGCCGCACATGCCGGTGCGCATGGCCTCGGAGGCGCGGCGCTTCACCTGGCTGATCGACGTGCTCTACGATCGGCGCGTGAAACTGATCCTGTCCGCCGCCGTGGCACCCGAGCAGCTCTACACCGAGGGGCCGCTGGTGCACGAGTTTCCGCGCACCGTCTCGCGCCTGACCGAGATGCAGTCGGCCGAATACCTGGCCGAGCCGCACCGCACCGTGGATACCCACCTGACATGACGCTGCGCCCCCTGTTGATCCTGCTCTTGGGCGCGCTCGCTGCCGGGTGCGCGCAAGAGCCCCTGAACGCCGATGTGCCGGCCTCGGTCGAGGTTTTGCAGGCGCCGGCTGACGTGCCCTTCGGCCCCTGGCTGCAGGGCCAGCGCGATCAGGTCGCGCAGCTGCGTACCACCGCCATGCAGCGCTACCACGACGAGGAGCTGGCCTGCTGGCATCGCTTTGCCGTCAATGCCTGCCTGGGCGACGCCCGGCAACAGCGCCGCGCGACACTGGACGCGCTGCGGCAGAAGGACCTGGCCCTCAACGCCGCCGAGCGCGAACAGCGCACCGCCGAGCGCACGCGCGAGCTGGAGCAAAAACGCCAGGGCTCGAACTGAGCCCCGCTGCGCGTCAACCCAGCGGCGTCAACGACGAGCGGCGCGTCGGCTTGGGGTCGATCGGCGGCTCGATCTTCAGGATGGCCAGCGACAGGTTGTCGCCCGTGCCGTCGGCGCGCTGACGCGCCTTTTCGACCAGGAATTCGCTGGCTTCGCGCGGGGTCAGGGTGCTCAGCACGGAGCCCAGCTCCTCGGTGTTGAAGTAGTGCCACACCCCGTCCGAGCAGGCGAGCAGCGTGTCGCCGATCTGCAGGCGCGGCAGGTACTGGGGCGTGAAGGTCGGTTCGGGCTCGGTGCCCAGGCAGGAGGTCAGGACGTTGGATTGCGGGTGATCGTTGGCCTCATCATCGCTCAGTTGTCCCTGGGCGACGAGCGTTTGCACGTAGGAGTGATCGGTGGTGCGCCGCACCAGCTGGGCGCCGCGAAAGTGGTGCAGGCGACTGTCGCCGCAGTGCAGCCAGTGGCACTCGCCGCCCGGGTTCAACAAGAACGCGGCGACGGTGCTGTGCGGCTCCTGCTCGGCGGCAATGGCCGTCAGCTTGATGACCAGGTGCGCTTCTTGCGCGATCTGGCGCAGCAGCGCCGCGCCATCGTCGCTTTCGGGGTCGTAGCGTTCGAACAGCTGGCGCGCCGTCAGCAGCACCTGGTCGGCCGCCTTTCGACCGCCCGTGCGCCCGCCCATGCCGTCGGCCACCACGCCCAGCACGCAACCGTTGGCGCGCGCGTGCGTGAGCAAGGCCACCTGGTCTTGCTGGTAATCGCGATCGCCCTTGTGCAGACCGGTGGCGGCGCTGAGTCGGTATCCCTTGTCCATGCGTGTGTTTCCCTGACGCCGCCGGAGCTGGCGACGCCGTATTATCCCGTGGACGCGCCGCCCGTTTGCCGGGTGACAACCCGCCCCTGCCGAAGAACCCCGCACCGTGAATTCATCCACGCCCCTGGCGCAGGCCGTGTCGGCCATGTTCGAGCCGCACGGCGCCTTGGCGCGCGCGGTGGATGGCTTTCAGCCGCGCGCCGGGCAGGCCGAGATGGCGCAGGCGGTCGCGCGCGTGATGGAGCAGGGCGGCGTGCTGGTGGCCGAGGCCGCCACCGGCGTGGGCAAGACCTTCGCCTACCTGGTGCCGGCCCTGCTGTCGGGCGAGCGCGTGCTGCTGTCCACCGCGACCAAGGCGCTGCAAGACCAGCTGTTCGGGCGTGACTTGCCGCGTCTGGCACAGGCGCTGGGTGTGCCGGTGCGCACGGCCTTGCTCAAGGGGCGGGGCAGCTATCTGTGCCTGCATCGGCTGGAGCTGGCCGGTCAGGCCATCGACGCCGGCACGCCACACCTGCGTCGCACGCTATCGAATGTGGAGCGATGGGCCAAGGCCACGCGCACCGGCGATCTGGCCGAGGTGCCGGCTCTGGATGAGCGCTCGCCCGTGGTGCCGCTGGTGACCAGCACGCGCGAGAACTGCCTGGGTGCCGACTGTCCGCAGTTCAAGGCCTGCCACGTCAACGGGGCGCGGCGCGAGGCCATGGCTGCCGATGTGGTGGTGATCAACCACCATCTGTTTTTTGCCGACCTGGCGATCCGCGAATCGGGCATGGCCGAGTTGCTGCCCAGCGTGCGCGTGGTGGTGTTCGACGAGGCGCACCAGCTCAACGAAACGGGCATTCAGTTTCTGGGCCAGCAACTGGGCACCGGGCAGTTGCTGGACCTGGCGCGCGACGTGTTGGCGGTGGGCCTGAAGCACGCGCGGGGCCAGGCCGACTGGAACGCCCTGGCGGGCGAGCTGGAGGGCGCGGCGCGCGATTTGCGACTGGCGGGCGGCACCGCGCGCGGCCAGGCGCGCTTGCGCTGGAGCGACGCGGTGCCGGACGGCCTGGATGAATCGGCCTGGCACGCGGCCCTGCAGCGCGTGGTGTCGGCGCTGGCGGGCGCCATGGACGTGCTGGCGGCGGTGGATGAGCAAAGCCCCGACTTGCGGCGCCTGCACGAGCGCCTGGCGCTGCTGGCCGAGCGCGCGGGGCATTTTCAGCAGCCCTGCGACAGCGCGCTGGTGCGCTGGGTGGACGTGGGCGGCAGCGCGCTGCGCCTGCGCGAATCGCCGCTGGACATTGCCGACACGGTGCGCGCCCGGTTGCTGGGCGCGCCCCCGCAGGACCCGGCGGCGCCCGAGGCGGGTGGGCCGCCCCCCGAACGGCCGCGCGCCTGGGTGTTCGTGTCGGCCACGCTGGGCGATGACGAGCGCCTGTCCTGGTTTACCGAGCCCTGCGGCCTGCAAGAGGCCGAGGTGATGCACGTGGGCAGCCCGTTCGACTATGCGCGCCAGGCGGCGCTGTACGTGCCCCCGCACGGGCCCCGTCCGGGTGATCCGGCGCACGCCCAGCAGGTGGCCCGCCTGGCCGGCGACGGCGCGGCGCGGCTGGGGGGGCGCACCATGGTGCTGACGACCACGCTGCGCGCGCTGCGCGAGATCGGCGAGGCGCTGCGCCAGCGCTTCGAGGTCGATGGCGACATCGAGGTGCTGGTGCAGGGCAGCCTGCCCAAACGCGAGCTGATGGAGCGCTTTCGCCGCGGCGCCGAGCCCGGGCGCGCCGGTTGCGTGCTGGTCGGCTCCAGCTCGTTCTGGGAGGGGGTGGACCTGCCCGGCGACGCGCTGCAACTGGTGGTGATCGACAAGCTGCCGTTTCCGCCGCCGGGCGATCCGCTGGTCGATGCGCGCTGCCGGCGCTTCGAGCAGCAAGGGCGCAGTGCTTTTGCGGCCTATTCGCTGCCCGAGGCGGCGGTCGCCCTCAAGCAGGGCGCCGGGCGGCTGATCCGCAGCGAGACCGACGTCGGCCTGTTGGTGATCTGCGATCCGCGCCTGGTCAGCATGGGCTACGGGCGGCGCCTGCTGGCGGCCTTGCCGCCCATGCGCCGGCTGACCACTGCGGCGGCGTTCGATGCCGAGTTGGACAGCCTGGGCGCCGCGCCGCGCGAGCCGGTCGATTCGGCCGTGCAGGCTTGAGTCGTGGCCCCAGGGGCTGGTGCTTTGGCCGTCGCGCCAAGGTGCGCGCGCGCCAGCTCCCGCAGCAGCACCAACACGGCCCGTTGGGCGCCGGTGCTGGGGCGCAGTGCACTCGACGCGGTGAACAGCGGAATCTGCATGGCCCGGCTCGCCGCGGTTTCGATGGGGTGCAGGTCGAAGGCGCCGGGTTTGGCCACGCCCGCCAGTGCGTGGCGCGAGAGCACCGCGCAGCCGGCGCCGTCGGCCACCAGGTCGAGGATGGCGCCGACCCCGTCGATCTCCAGTGCCACGCGGGGCCGCAAGCCCGCGGCGGCCAGCTGGTTTTCGACGTGCGTGCGAATGGCGTTGGGGCGGCTGGGGATCACCAGGGGCAGGCGCGACAGCGCCTCCAGGCTGATCGATGCGGACGGGTCGCGGCGCGCCGAGGCGCACTGCACCAGCACCAGCTCGTCGCTGGCCAGGGGCTCGATCTCCAGGCCCGGCACGGGCCGGGCGTTGTAGAGCACCGCGATGTCCAGCCGGCCGCTGGCCACCTGCTCCTGCATGTTGGTGGACAGGGCCTCGGCAATCGACAGGTGCGCCTCGGGCAATTGCCGGCTGAAGGCGCGCACCAGCGGCACCGCCAGCGCCCGCGCCACACTGGGCGGCAGGCCCAGCGTGACGCGGCCGGCCAGCCCGCCGCGCAGGCGCGCCAGCTCATCGCGCGCGCGTCCCACCTGATGCAGGATGCCGCGCGCGTGCTCCAGCAGGACCAGGCCCGTCTCGGTCGGCACGGCGCCGCGGCCGTGGCGTTGCAGCAGGTTCTGGCGCAGCTCCACCTCCAGCAGTCGCACCTGGCGGCTGATGGCCGGCTGGGCCACGTCCAGCGCCAGCGCGGCACGGCTGAAGCTGCCGAGTTCGGCGACGCGGACGAAATATTCGAGTTGTCGCAAGTCCATGGAATACCCGCTTGAATGCAATGGCTATCGGTAAGGTATGCCATTTTGATCTAGCTGCTAGTCACCCCAGCCGATAGCGCCGATGCCGGACAAGCGAAACAATGGGCGTCCAACGCGGGCATCGGCCCGTGCACGAGGAGACAACATGAGCGCGGTGAAGACGTCGAGAACGCAGGTGGCCATCATGGGCGCGGGGCCCTCGGGCCTGCTGCTGGGCCAGTTGCTGCACAAGGCGGGCATCGACGCCGTGATCGTCGAGCGCGTCAGCGGCGACTACGTGCTGGGCCGCATCCGCGCCGGCATCCTGGAGCAGGTCAGCGTCGATCTGCTCAATGAGGCCGGCGTGGGCCAGCGCATGAACCAGGAGGGCCTGGTGCACGGCGGCATCGAGCTGATGTGGGACGGCCGGCGCCACCGCGTGGACCTCCACAAGTACAGCGGCGGCCAGAACGTGATGGTGTACGGCCAGACCGAGGTGACGCACGACCTGATGCAGGCGCGCGCCGCGGCCGGCTTGCCCACCGTTTATGAGGCCAAAAACACGGCGGTCCATGACTTCGACACCGCCAAGCCCTATGTCACCTGGGACAAGGATGGCCAGCCGCACCGCCTGGACTGCGACTTCATCGCCGGCTGCGACGGCTTTCATGGCGTGTGCCGCGCCAGCGCACCGCGCGCGGCCATCACCGAGTACGAAAAGGTCTATCCCTTCGGCTGGCTGGGCCTGCTGTCGGACACGCCCCCGGTGAGCGACGAGCTGATCTACATCAACAGCCCGCGCGGCTTTGCCCTGTGCAGCCAGCGCAGCAAGACGCGCAGCCGCTACTACCTGCAGGTGCCGCTGACGCAGCATGTGGAGGACTGGAGCGACGACGCCTTCTGGCAGGAGCTGCGCCTGCGCCTGGATGACGAAGGCCGCGACAAGCTGGTGACCGGCCCCAGTCTGGAAAAAAGCATCGCGCCGCTGCGCAGCTTCGTCACCGAGCCGCTGCGCTTTGGCCGCATGTTCCTGGCGGGCGACGCCGGCCACATCGTGCCGCCCACCGGCGCCAAGGGGCTGAACCTGGCGACCACCGACGTGAAGTACCTCAGCAACGCGCTGATCGAGTTCTATCGCGACAAGAGCGAAGCCGGCATCGACGACTATTCGCGCAAGTGCCTGGGCCGCATCTGGCGTGCCGAACGCTTCTCGTGGTGGCTCACGCAGCTGATGCACCGCTTTCCGCACGATGATCAAATCACCGCCAAGTTTCAGCATGCCGAGCTGGACTACCTGACCCACTCCGAAGCCGGCCTGCGCACCATCGCCGAGAACTACGTCGGCCTGCCGCTGGACTTTGCCGAAACCGCACTGATGTGAGGCCCGCTGCCCATTCTGGAAGGACACTCCCCATGATCATCGACTGCCACGGCCACTACACCACCGCGCCCAAGGCGCTGGAAGACTGGCGCAAGCGCCAGATCGCCGGCATTGCAGACCCTGCGGCCATGCCCCGCGTGTCCGAGTTGAAGATCTCCGATGACGAGCTGCGCGAGTCGATCGAGAGCAACCAGCTGCGCCTGATGCGTGAGCGCGGCAGCGATCTGACCATCTTCAGCCCGCGCGCCAGCTTCATGGCGCACCACATCGGCGACTTTCAGGTGTCCAGCACCTGGGCGGAGATCTGCAACGAGCTGTGCCACCGGGTGAGCCAGCTGTTCCCCGATCATTTCATCGGCGCGGCCATGCTGCCGCAGTCGCCGGGCGTCGATCCGGCCAGCTGCATCCCCGAGCTGGACAAGTGCGTCCGCGACTACGGCTTCGTCGGCATCAACCTGAACCCCGACCCGTCCGGCGGCCACTGGACGAGCCCGCCGCTGACCGACCGCCACTGGTACCCCATCTACGAAAAAATGGTCGAGTGGGACATCCCCGCCATGATCCACGTCAGCACCTCGTGCAACGCCTGCTTTCACACCACCGGGGCGCACTACATCAACGCCGACACCACGGCGGTCATGCAGCTCATCCAGGGCGATCTGTTCAAGGATTTTCCGACGCTGAAGTTCGTCATCCCGCACGGCGGCGGCGCCGCGCCCTACCACTGGGGGCGCTACCGCGGCCTGGCACAAGAGCTGAAAAAGCCGCTGCTCAGCGAGCACCTGCTGCACAACGTGTTCTTCGACACCTGCGTTTACCACCAGCCGGGCATCGATTTGCTGATGAAGGTGATCCCGGTGGACAACATCCTGTTCGCCAGCGAGATGATCGGCGCCGTGCGCGGCATCGACCCGGAGACCGGCCACTACTACGACGACACCAAGCGCTATGTGCAGGCCACCGCCCACCTGAGCGACGCGCAGCGCCACCAGATTTACGAAGGCAATGCGCGGCGCGTGTTTCCGCGCCTCGATGCGCAGCTCAAGGCACGGGATTTGTAAGACAAATATGGCTCTAGCGCTTGCTGATCAAGCGCGACCAGCTATTGTTTTTGTAGTTTTTTCCGGAGATTGCAATGTACGAACTGGGCGTGGTTTACCGCAACATCACGCGCGCCGACCGCAGCGCTGCCGACGCGTTGGCGCATTTCGGCAGTGCCACCGTGCACGAGGCCATGGGCCGCGTCGGCCTGCTCAAGCCCTACATGCGCCCGATCTACTCCGGCGCGCAGGTGTCGGGCACGGCCGTCACCGTGTTGCTGCAGCCGGGCGACAACTGGATGATGCACGTGGCGGCCGAGCAGATCCGGCCGGGCGACATCGTGGTGGCCACCGTCACCGCGGAATGCACCGACGGCTACTTCGGCGACCTGCTGGCCACCAGCTTCAAGGCGCGCGGCGCGCGCGCCCTCGTCATCGACGCCGGCGTGCGCGACGTGCGCACGTTGCACGAGATGGGTTTTCCGGTCTGGAGCAAGGCCATCAGCGCCAAGGGCACCATCAAGGCGACGCCGGGCTCGGTCAACATCCCCATCGTTTGCGCCGGCATGCTGGTCACGCCCGGTGACGTGATCGTCGCCGACGACGACGGCATCGTCTGCGTGCCCGCCGCGCGCGCCGCGCAGACGCTGGAGGCGGCGCAAAAGCGCGAGGCCAACGAGGGCGCCAAGCGCGACATCTTTGCCAGCGGCGTGCTCGGGCTGGACTACTACAAAATGCGCGAAGGGCTGGCCAAGGCCGGCTTGCGCTACATCGACTGACGATCGGGGGGAATGCTTTTCCTTGAAGCCATGCAGACCGTCATGCAATCCAATCTGAACCTTTCTCGCAGGCGGTGTCTGGCGCTGTCCGTCAGCCTGCTGGCGACTGGCGTGTCGGCGCAAACCCTGCCCAACAAGCCGATCAAGATCATCGTCGGCTACTCGGCGGGCGGCGCGGTGGACACGGTGGCGCGCACCGTGGGGCAAGCCATCGCCGCCAGCCTGGGCCAGCCCGTGATTGTCGAAAACAAGCCCGGTGCCGGCAGCAACATTGCGGTCAAGGCCACCATCGATGCGCCGCCCGACGGCTTGACGCTGATGATGGCGGCGAATGCGCTCGCCGCCAATCCGGCCCTGTATCAGCCGGCACCCTTCGATCCCGAGCGCGACCTGACGCCGGTATCGCTCATCGGTCGCGTTCCAGTCGTCATCGCGGCCAATGCGGGCGCGCCCTATGCGAACATCAAGCAACTCATCGAGGCCGCCAAGGCCAAGCCTGGCGCGATTGCCTTTGCCAGCCCTGGCAATGGCTCCACGCCGCACATGGCGGTGGAATTTTTCGAGCGTGCCGCCGGCATCAAGCTGCAGCACGTACCCTACCGTGGTGGCGCGCAGGCCCTGACCGACGTGATCGGCGGGCAACTGCCACTGGCGGCCATGAACGCGCTGGAGGTTCTGCCGCATGTCAAGAGCGGCAAGCTCAAGGTACTGGCTGTGCTCAGCCCCAACCGCACCGCCATCTTCCCCGACACGCCCACCATCGCTGAATCGGGCTACCCGGGCTTTGAGGCCTCGGTCTGGTACGGCCTGGTGGCGCCAGCACGAACGCCCAAGGCCATCGTGGTGCACTTGCACGCCGAGGTGCAAAGAGCCCTGCAGACCCCGGCGGTGCGTGAGCGCATGGCGGCGGTGGGCGGCGAGGTGTTGCCCGGCAGCGTCGAGATGTTCGCCACGCTGATTCGCACCGAGCGCCAGCGCTATGAAACGCTGGTGCGCGAAGCCAACATCAAGCCCGACTGATGCTGTCTTTTGCCTGAGAGAACACCATGAGCAAACCCACGACTGGCCCTTTCGAAAAATCCGCTGGCTGGCTGGACTGGTACGACGGCCCCAGCCAGCCGCGCTTTCACCTGCCGCCGGGCAGCGTCGATGCGCATTGCCACGTGTTCGGCCCGGGAGCTGAATTCCCGTACGCGCCCGAGCGCAAGTACACGCCCTGCGACGCGAGCAAGGCCCAGCTTTTCGCGCTGCGCGAGCACCTGGGCTTTGCGCGCAACGTGATCGTGCAGGCCACCTGCCACGGCGCGGACAACCGCGCGCTGGTCGATGCCCTGCAGGCCGCGGGCGGCAAGGCGCGCGGCGTGGCCACCGTCAAGCGCAGCGTGAGCGACGATGAGTTGCAGGCGCTGCACGCCGCCGGCGTGCGCGGCGTGCGCTTCAACTTCGTGAAAAGGCTGGTGGATTTCACGCCCAAGGACGAGCTGATGGAGATCGCCGGGCGCATTGCCCAGCTCGGCTGGCACGTGGTCATCTACTTCGAGGCGGTGGACCTGCCCGAGCTGTGGGACTTTTTCACCACGCTGCCCACCACCGTGGTGGTCGATCACATGGGCCGGCCCGACGTGGGCCAGCCGGTGGATGGTCCGGAATTCGCGCTGTTCGAGAAGTTCATGCGCGAGCACGCCAACGTGTGGAGCAAGGTCAGCTGTCCCGAGCGCCTGTCGCTCACCGGCCCGAAGGCGTTGAGTGGCGAGCGGAGCGCCTACCGCGACGTGGTGCCGTTTGCGCGCCGCATCGTCCAGCAGTTTCCCGACCGCGTGCTGTGGGGCACCGACTGGCCGCACCCCAACCTGAAGGACCACATGCCCGATGACGGCCTGCTGGTCGATTTCATCCCCCACATCGCGCCGACGGTGGAGCTGCAACGCAAGCTCCTGGTCGACAACCCGACGCGCCTTTACTGGCCTGAGGAGTCCTGACATGTCCCTGAACAAGCCCTACCTCGACGTCCCCGGCACCACCATTTTCGACGCCGACCAGAGCCGCAAGGGGTACTGGCTAAACCAGTTTTGCATGAGCCTGATGAAGGCCGAGAACCGCGCGCGCTTCAAGGCCGGCGAAGACGCGTACTTGGCCGAATGGCCGATGACGCACGAGCAGCGCGCCGCCGTGCGCGCGCGCGACCTGAACTGGATGATGCGCACCGGCGGCAACATCTACTTCCTGTCCAAGCTGGGCGCCACCGACGGCCTGAGCTTCCAGCAGATGGCCGGCAGCATGACCGGCATGACCGAGCAGCAGTACCGCGACATGATGATCGCCGGCGGCCGCAGTCCTGAAGGCAATCGCGTGGTGGGCGAGGGCGGCGATGCCCAAGGCCCCGCCAGCCAGACCGCCGCGTGGCGCGAGTGGCAGGAAGCCGAAGCCAGAAACAAGCTTGAAAGCGCCGTGGAATCGGCGCAGACAGCTCCTGAAACAAGAGCGGGCAGCCACGCCCACGTGACCGCCGCCGTGTTCTCGTCGCACGTGCCCGCCATCGGCGCGGCCATCGACATGGGCAAGACCGAAGAGCCGTACTGGGCGCCGCTGTTCAAGGGCTTCGAGCGCTCCAAGCAGTGGATGAAGGACCACCGCCCCGATGTGGTGTTTCTGGTCTACAACGACCATGCCACCAGCTTCGACCTGGGCGTGATCCCCACCTTCGCCATCGGCACCGCGGCCGAGTTCGAACCCGCCGACGAAGGTTACGGCCCGCGTCCGGTGCCCACCGTGGTGGGCCACCCCGAGCTGGCCTCGCACATCGCGCAGTCGGTGATCCAGCAGGACTTCGACCTGACCATCGTCAACGACCTGAGGGTGGACCACGGCCTGACGGTGCCGATGAACCTGATGTTCGGCAGCCCCGCGCAGTGGCCGGTGCGGGTGATTCCGTTCCACGTCAACGTGGTGCAGTACCCGGTGCCCTCGGGCCAGCGCTGCTTTGCGCTGGGCCAGGCGATCCGCCGCGCCATCGAGAGTTACGACGAGCCGCTGAAGGTGCAGATCTGGGGCACCGGCGGCATGAGCCACCAGCTGCAAGGCCCGCGCGCCGGCCTGATCAATGCCGAGTGGGACAACCGCTTCCTCGACCGCCTGATCGCGGACCCGGCCGAGCTGGCCACCATGCCCCATATCGAATACGTGCGCGAGGCCGGCAGCGAAGGCATCGAGCTGGTGATGTGGCTGATCGCCCGCGGCGCCATGAGCGACGTGGCCGGCAGCGGCAAGCCGCCGCGGGTGGCGCACCGCTTCTTCCACGTGCCGGCGTCCAATACCGCCGTCGGCCACCTGATTCTCGAAAACCAGATCTGATCGTGCCGCAATCGGCGCCAGAAAGGCGCCGGCAGCTATCATAAAAGGAGTGACATGAGCAAGACCATCAACGTGGCCCTGGCCGGCGCCGGCGCCTTCGGCATCAAGCATCTGGACGGCATCCGCAACATCGACGGCGTCAAGGTGGTTTCGCTCGTCAGTCGCGACCTGGACAAGACGCGGGAAGTCGCCGGCAAGTACGGCATCGGCCACGTCACGACCGAGCTGGCCGAAAGCCTGGCGCTGCCCGGGCTGGACGCCGTCATCCTGTGCACGCCCACGCAGATGCACGCCGCGCAAGGCATCCAGTGCCTGAAGGCCGGCAAGCACGTGCAGGTCGAGATTCCGCTGGCCGACTCTCTGAAGGAAGCGCGGGCGGTGGTCGATCTCCAAAGGCAGACCGGCCTGGTGGCCATGTGCGGCCACACGCGCCGCTTCAATCCCAGCCATCAATACGTGCACAAGAAGATCGTGGCGGGCCAGTTCCGCATCCAGCAGATGGACGTGCAGACCTATTTTTTCCGCCGCACCAACATGAACGCGCTGGGCCAGGCGCGTTCATGGACCGACCACCTGCTGTGGCACCACGCCGCCCATACGGTCGACCTGTTCGCGTACCAGGCGGGCTCGCCCGTCGTGCAGGCCAACGCGCTGCAGGGACCGATTCATCCCGAACTGGGGATCGCCATGGACATGAGCATTCAACTCAAGGCGGCCAACGGCGCCATTTGCACGCTCAGCCTGAGCTTCAACAACGATGGCCCGCTGGGCACCTTCTTTCGTTACATTGGCGATACCGCCACGTACATCGCACGCTACGACGACCTGGTGAACGGCAAGGAGGAGAAGATCGACGTGTCGAAGGTCGATGTGTCGATGAACGGCATCGAGCTGCAAGACCGCGAATTTTTTGCCGCCATCCGCGAGGGGCGCGAGCCCAACGCCAGCGTGGCGCAGGTGCTGCCCTGCTACGAGGTGCTGCACCGCCTGGAACAACAGCTGAACGCCTGAGAGGCAATTGCCCGTGCCTCAGAGCCCGCAACCGATCTTTCAACCGAGGAGCAACCCATGTCACTGAACAAGACCCTGGCCGCCGCCGCACTGGCCTTTGGCGCCACGCTGGCCTTTGGCCCCGCGCACGCGCAGGCCAAGGACCTGAAGATCGGCCTGGTGCTGTCGGTCTCCGGGCCGTTTGCCGACTACGGCAAGCAGATCCAGCACGGGATCGACCTGTACATGGCCGAGCACGGCGACACCGTGGCGGGCCGCAAGGTCAAGCTGATCGTCAAGGACGACACCGGCATGGCGCCGCAGATCGCCAAGCGCGAGGCGCAGCAGCTCTTGATCAACGACAAGGTGGACATCCTGGCCGGGTTCGACCTCACGCCCAACGCCTTCTCGGTGGCGCCGCTGGCCACCGAGGCGAAGGTGCCCATGGTGGTGATGAACGCGGCCACCGCCTCGGTCGTGGAAAAGTCGCCGTTCATCGTGCGCACCTCCATGACCATGCCGCAAAGCGCCTGGGCCATGGCGCAATGGGCCTGGGCCAACAAGGTCAAGAGCGCCTACATCGTGGTGGCCGACTACGGGCCCGGGCATGACTCGCAGGCGCAGTTCACCAAGACCTTCACCGGCCTGGGTGGCAAGATCGTCGGCGAGGTGCGCACGCCGGTGACCACCACCGACTACTCGCCCTTCTTGCAGCGCCTGAAGGACGCCAAGCCCGACGCGGCGTATTTCTTCGTGCCGCCCGGCAGTTCCATGGTCGCCTTGTCCAAGGGCTTTCGCGAGCTGGGCCTGGACAAGCTCGGCATCAAGGAAATGGGCCCTGGCGACATGACCGACGAGAGTTCGCTGGCCGCCCTGGGCGATGCCGCCGTGGGCTTCATCACCGCCTTCCATTACTCCGACGCGCACGATTCGCCCGAGAACAAGGCCTTCACCGCCGCCTATGCCAAGGCCTTCCCCAAGGACCGTCCCAACTTCATGGCGGTGGGCGGCTACGACGGCATGCACCTGATCTACGAAGCGCTGAAAAAGACCAAGGGCGACGCCAGCGGCGACGCCTTCATCGCTGCCGCCAAGGGCCTGAAGTGGACCAGCCCGCGCGGCCCGGTGGAGATCGATGCGAAAACCCGCGACATCATCCAGAACGAGTACATCCGCAAGCTCGAGCGCGTGGACGGCATGCTCAAGAACGTCGAGTTCGACACCTTCAAGGCCGTCAACCCGCAAACGCCCTGATCGGCGCGGCATCCAGCGGTTCAGGGCCAAGCCATGACGATCCTCTTTGACGGCATCGCCTACGGCATGCTGCTGTTCCTGATCAGCGTCGGGCTGTCGGTGACCCTGGGCTTGATGAACTTCGTCAACCTGGCGCACGGCGCCTTTGCCATGGTGGGCGGCTACGTCTGCGTGGTGCTGCTCAACAGCTACGGCGTGCCCTTTCTGGCCACCTTGCCCGTGGCCGTGGTGGTGCCGGCGCTTGTCGGCATGGTGCTGGAGCGCACGCTGTACCGGCGCCTGTATGCCGCCTCCGATCTGGATCAGGTGCTGTTCTCGCTGGGCCTGGTGTTCATGGCGGTGGCGGGCGCGCACTACTTTTTTGGCGCACAGCAGCAGCCGCTGCACCTGCCGGCGTTCTTGCAAGGCCAGATCCACCTGCCGGGGCTCGATGTCGGCGTGTATCGCCTGTTCCTGATCGGGGTGGGTCTGGTGGTGGCCTTCGGCCTGCAATGGTCGGTGGTCAAGACGGCCTTTGGCGCGCGGCTGCGCGCGGCGGTGGACAACCAGCGCGTGGCACGCGGCATGGGCATTGACGTGGGCCGTGTGTTCAGCCTGACCTTTGCCCTGGGCTCGGCCCTGGCCGGCCTGGGCGGCGCGCTGGGGGTCGAGATGCTGGGGCTGGACCCGGAGTTTCCGGTCAAGTACCTGGTGTATTTTTTGATCGTCGTCTCGGTGGGCGGCAGCGGCAACATCCTGGGCTCGCTCTACGCCGCCATCCTGCTGGGCGTGGCCGACGTGGTGGGCAAGTACTACATCCCGCAGATCGGCGCCTTCATCATCTACGCCGTCATGGTGGCCACGCTGATCCTGCGTCCCCACGGCCTGTTCGGTCGCCCCCACAAATGAACCACCCCCAGTCTTCACTCGCTGCGCGATGTTGCGCCCACCCCCTTGCAGGGGGCATCGCCAGTGGCCGGGGAGACCCCGGCCACGGCGATCGCTGGCCTGGCCTGCTCCGCGGCCATTTGGTTCTTTGCGTTTCATCGGCTGCGGGTGGCGCGCAGCGCCATGGGTCACTGACATGACGACATCCTCCCTGCACACAGCGGCGGCCGACCAGCTGACGCGCTTTCGGCGCTCGGCCCACTGGAAGCCGCTGGAATACGCCTTCTGGTGCCTGCCGGTGCTGGCCTACTTTGCCTTTCCGGGCAACTACCTGCTGCTCAGCCAGATCGCCATCACGGCGCTGTTTGCGCTGTCGCTGGACTTGATCTTCGGCTATGCCGGCGTGATCTCGCTGGGCCACGCGGCCTTCTTCGGCATCGGCGCGTACACCGTGGGCCTGCTGGGCTCGCATGGTTGGGGCGATCCGCTGCTGGGCCTGTTGCTGGGCGCGGTGTTTGCCGGCCTCGTCGGCTTTCTCAGCAGCTTCCTGCTGCTGCGCGGCAGCGACCTGTCGCGCCTGATGGTGACGCTGGGCGTGGCGCTGATGATCTTCGAGCTGGCCAACAAGCTGACCAGCATCACCGGCGGGGTGGACGGCATGCCGGGCATCACGATCGGGCCCATCCTGGGCCGCTTCGACTTCGACATGATTGGCCGCACCGGCTACATCTATTCCGTGATCGTGCTGTTCGTGCTGTTCTGGCTGGCGCGGCGCTTGGTGCATTCGCCCTTCGGCCAAAGCCTGCGCGGCATCCGCATGAACGCGCTGCGCATGCCGGCGCTGGGCGTGCCCGTCCATCGCCGGCTGGTGCAGGTCTACACCATCGGCGCGGCCTATGCGGGCGTGGCGGGCGCGCTGCTGGCGCAGACCAACCAGTTCGTCTCGCTCGACGTGCTGAGCTTTCAGCGCTCGGCCGATCTGCTCTTGATCCTCATCCTGGGCGGTGCCGGGCACCTGTATGGCGGCCTGATCGGCGCTGCCCTGCTGGTGCTGCTGCACGCGGGGCTGTCGGACCTGAATCCGCAGTACTGGCAGTTCTGGCTGGGCCTGATCCTGGTGCTGCTGGTGCTGTTTGCGCGCGGCGGCATCCTAGGCACGGCGCAAAAGTGGATCGAGTCGCGTGGCCAGCGCAAGCAGGCACGCACGCGCGGGGAGGCTGCATCGTGAGCGCTGTTGTCTTGCAGACCCGCGACCTGGTGCGCAAATTCGGCGGGTTCATCGCCACCGACCACGTCAACCTGGCGGTCGAGGCCGGCGCGCGCCACGCCCTCATCGGGCCCAACGGCGCCGGCAAGACGACGCTGATCAACCTGCTGACCGGCTACCTGGAGCCCAGCGCCGGCCGCGTCGAGCTGCTGGGCGAGGATGTGACCACCATGGCCCAGCACGAGCGCTGCCGCCGGGGGCTGGTGCGCACCTTCCAGATCAACCAGCTCTTTGCCGACATGACGGTGCTCGAATCGGTGGCCCTGGCCGTCAGCGAGCAAGCGGGCCTGGGCACGCATTGGTGGAAGCCGCTGGCCGGCCACGGCGAAGTGGTGGACCAGGCGGCTGCCATCCTGGATCGCCTGAAGCTGCTGCCCGACGCGTACGAGCGCACGCGCAATCTGGCCTACGGCCGTCAGCGCCTGATCGAGATCGCGCTGGCGCTGGCCATGCGCCCCAAGGTGCTGCTGCTGGACGAGCCCGCTGCTGGTGTGCCCACCGGCGAGAGCCGCGAGTTGTTCGAGACCATTGCCCAGCTGCCGCGCGAGGTCACGATCTTGCTGATCGAGCACGACATGAACCTGGTGTTCCGCTTTGCCGACCGCATTTCGGTGCTGGTGTCGGGAGCCGTCCTGGTCGAAGGCTCGCCCGACATGATCGCCCAGCACCCGCGGGTGAAAGAGGTTTATCTGGGGGAATCGCATGGCTGAACTGCTGCGCATGGAGCGGGTGTGGGCCGGCTACGGCGACGCCATCATCCTGGAGGACATTTCCTTCAATCTGGCCGCCGGCGACAGCCTGGCCCTGCTGGGACGCAACGGCATGGGCAAGACCACGCTGCTGGCCACGCTGATGGGCGCCACGCGGCTGCGGCGCGGGCAGATCCATTTCGAGGGCAAGGACCTCGCCGCGCTGCCCAGCCACCAGCGCGCGCGCGCCGGCCTGGGCTGGGTGCCGCAAGAGCGCGACATCTTCCGCTCGCTCACCGTGGAAGAAAACCTCACCGTCGTGGCGCGGCCCGGCGAATGGAGCCTGGCCAAGGTCTACGCCATGTTCCCCCGTTTGCAGGAGCGTCGCGCCAACCTGGGCAATCAGCTTTCGGGCGGCGAGCAGCAAATGCTGGCCATGGGTCGCGCGCTCATGCTCAACCCCAAGGTGCTGCTGCTGGACGAGCCGCTCGAAGGGCTGGCCCCCATCATCGTGCAGGAGCTGCTGCACATCATCGACCGCATGGTGAAGTCCGGCAGCATGGCCGTCATCCTGGTCGAGCAGCACGCGCGGCAAATCCTGCCCATCACGCGCCAGGCGCTGGTGCTGGAGCGCGGGCGCGTGGTGCATGCCGGCGCCAGCGACGCCCTGCTGCGCGACGACGCCGCGCTGGACGCCTGGCTGGGCGCCGGCGCCACCTCCGAACGCAAAGCAGAGGAAGTGCAGTGAAGTTTCATCACCAGGGCTACGTGTCCGGCGACCCGCGCATCCAGCCCGCCCGGGGTTGCGGCCTCGACCGTCCCGCCGATCTGCCCGAGCAGGTGGACGTGCTGATCGTCGGTGCCGGGCCGGCGGGCATGATCGCCGCCGCTCAGCTCGCCCAGTTTCTGGACATCACGACCCGCATCGTCGATCGCCGCGCCGGCCGGCTGGAGGTGGGCCAGGCCGACGGCATCCAGCCGCGCAGCGTGGAAACCTTTCAGGCCTTCGGCTTTGCCGACCGCATCGTGACCGAGGGCTGCCTGATCGTCGAGACCGCCTTCTGGAAACCCGACCCGGCGGACTCCGCGCGCATCGTGCGCACCTCGCGCGTGCTGGAAGACCCCAACGGCGTCAGCGAGTTTCCGCACATCACCGTCAACCAGGCGCGTGTGCTGGACTACTTTGCCGAGGCCATGGCCAACGCGCCCACGCGCATGGCGCCGGACTGGGGCCTGGAGTTTCAGGGCCTGGAGGTCGCCGACGCCGGCGAATACCCCGTCACGGTGACGCTGGCCCACGGCGACGGCCCCCGCAAAGGCCAGACCCGCCAGGTGCGCGCGCGCTATGTGGTGGGCGCCGACGGTGCGCACAGCCGCGTGCGGGCCGCCATTGGCTGCACGCCCACGGGCGACACGTCCAACCACGCCTGGGGCGTGATGGACGTGCTGGCCGTCACCGACTTTCCCGACATCCGCGTCAAGTGCGCCATCCAGTCCGAGGGCGAGGGCAGCATCCTGCTCATTCCGCGCGAGGGCGGCCACATGGTGCGCTTTTACGTGGACCTGGGTGACGTGGACCCGGCCGCGCGCGCCGCGGTGCGCCAGACCACGGTCGAGCAAACCATTGCCCGCGCGCAAAAAATCCTGCGCCCCTACACGCTGGACGTGCGCGAGGTGGCCTGGTACAGCGTGTACGAGGTGGGCCACCGCGTGTGCGATCGCTTCGACGACGTGCCGGCCGAGCAGGCGGGCACGCGCGCGCCGCGCGTGTTCATCGCCGGCGACGCCAGCCACACCCACAGCGCCAAGGCCGGCCAGGGCATGAACGTATCCATGCAAGACGGCTTCAACCTGGGCTGGAAGCTGGCCCACGTGCTGCAAGGCCGCAGTCCCGCCAGCCTGCTGGCCACCTACTCGGCCGAGCGCCAGCGCATCGGCCAGGACATCATCGCCTTCGACAAGCGCTGGGCCTCCATCATGGCCAAGCCGCCGGCCCAGGCGCAGGACACCTCCGAGCTGGAGCAGGGCTATCTGCAAATCACCGAGTTCGCCCAAGGCTTCATGACGCAGTACCCGCCTTCGATGATCACGGGCGATGCGCGGTACCAGGCCCTGGCCACCGGCTACCCCATCGGCAAACGCTTTCGTTCAAGCGTTGCCACGCGCGTGGCCGACGGCGCGATGCTGCACATCGGCCACGAGGCGCGCGCCGACGGGCGCTGGCGCCTGCTTGTGTTTGCCGATGCGGCGAGCGCCGGCGCCGACTCGGCGGTCAAGGCCCTGGCCGACTGGCTGAACGATTCGGCGCAATCGCCGGTGCATGGCTTCACGCCCGCAGGCCTTGACCCCAACGCGTGGTTCGACCTGAAAATCATCTACCAGCAGCGCCACACCTCGGTCGACCTGGGGCAGGTGCCCAAGGTCTTTTTGCCGCGCATCGGCGCCCATGGGCTGATCGACTACGAGGGCGTGTTTGCCGCCACGCCCGGCAACGACATCTTCGAGGCGCGGTGCATCGACCGGCAGGGCGCCATCGTGCTGGTGCGCCCCGACCAATACGTGGCACACGTGCTGCCCCTGCTCGCCACCGATGCCCTGGGCGCCTTTGTCGCGGGCTTTGCCACGCCACAGCGCCAGCCCAGCCCTCATTGCGCCCTTCAAGGAGCTCCCACATGAAACTCGTCAAAATCCTGCGCGCCCTCGGTCTGGCGGCCGGTGTGCTGGCCGCGTCGGCCGCCGCGCAGGCCAAGGACCTCACCGTCGGTCTGATCGTGCCCATGTCCGGGCCCTTTGCGGCGCACGGCAAGCAGATCACGCACGGCATCGACCTGTATTTGGCCGAGCACCAGCAGACCCTGGGCGGGCGCAAGGTCAAGCTCATCATCAAGGACGACACGGGCATCGCCCCGGCGGTGGCCAAGCGCCTGGCGCAGGAGCTGCTGGTCAAGGACAAGGTGGACATCCTGGCCGGCTTCACGCTCACGCCCAACGCCTTCTCGGTGGCGCCGCTGGCCACCGAGGCCAAGGTGCCCATGGTGGTGCTCAACGCCGCCACCTCGTCGATCACCGAAAAGTCGCCCAACATCGTGCGCGTGTCGATGACGCTGCCGCAGGACACGGCGCCCATGGCGCAATGGGCGCACGCCAACGGCATCAAGAAGGTCTACACCCTGGTGGCCGACTACGGCCCGGGCCACGACGCCGAGGCGCAGTTCAAGAAGACCTTTGCCGCCCTGGGCGGCCAGATCGTGGGCGAGGTGCGCACCCCCGTCAACACGCCGGACTACGCGCCCTTCCTGCAACGCATCAAGGACGCCAAGCCCGACGCCGTGTTCCTGTTCGTGCCCAACGGCGAGGCCGGCGTGGCGCTGGCCAAGGGCTACGCCGAGCGCGGCCTGGCCGCTGCCGGCATCAAGGCCCTGGCCACGGGCGACGTGACCGACGAGGACGTGCTGGACGCCATGGGCGATTCGGCCCTCGGCATGATCACCTCGTTCCACTATTCGGCGGTGCATGATTCGCCCGAGAACAAGGCGTTTACCGCCGCCTACGCCAAGGCCTTTCCCAAGGACCGCGTCAACTTCGTGGCGGCCGCCGGCTACGACGGCATGCACCTGATCGACCTGGCGCTGGCCAAGACCCAGGGCGACGCCAGCGCCCCCGCCTTCATGGCCGCCGTCAAGGGCATGAAGTGGATGAGCCCCCGCGGCCCGGTCGAGATCGACCCGCAAACGCGCGACATCATCCAGAACGTCTATATCCGCAAGGTCCAGCGCGTGAACGGTGTCTTGCAGAACGTCGAGTTCGACACCATCAAGGCCGTGAAGGACCCCGGCAAATAAACCCCCGACCCGGGCCTTCGGGCACGACACGCATGAGCAGCGCTTTGACCCTCCTGTCGTCCATGGCCGTCAAACGGCTGCTGGCCGATCTGATGGCGATGTATCGGCATACGCATGCCGATGCCGCCATCGAGCTGACCTCCATCGGCGGCGTGGACGCCGCCCGGCGCGTGGCGGCCGGTGAGCCGTTCGACGCCGTGGTGCTGGGTGCCGACGCGCTGGAGGCCCTCATCGCCAGCGGGCACGTTCGCGCGGGCAGCCGCATCGACATCGCGCGCTCGGGCGTGGCGGTGGCCGTTCAGGCCGGCCGTGCGCGGCCCGACCTGAGCAGCGAGGCCAGCGTGCGCCAGGCGGTGCTGGCGGCGCGCACGCTCGCGTATTCGACCGGGCCCAGCGGCGTGGCGCTGGCCCGGCTGTTCGAGCGCTGGGGCATCAGCGCGCAAATCGCCGCGCGTATCGTCGTGCCGCCGCCGGGCGTGCCGGTGGGCACACTGGTTGCCAGCGGCGCGGTGGAGCTGGGCTTTCAGCAGCTGAGCGAGCTGATGCACCTGCCCGGCATCGACGTGGTGGGGCCCTTGCCCGCCGCCATTCAGATCGAGACCATCTTTGCCGGCGGCGTGCTGGCCGCGTCCCCGCGCGCCGAAGCAGCGCACGCGCTGCTGGCGTTCATGGCATCACCGCAAGCGCGCCAAGCCAAGCGGGACAACGGGATGGTGGGCGCCGGCGAATAAGGCCCGCAAGGTCACCAGAGCTGCCACCAGGGCTTGTCCGGCCCCTTGAAGCCGCGCGCCATGTACACGCTGTTGGGGTAGTTCTCGGTCAGCACGCGCTCGGCGTCGTCGCGCAGCTGGTCCATGCCCAGCTTGTCGTAGGCGCGCGTCAGGATGTAGAGCGCTTCTTCCAGCGCGGGCGCGTCACGGTAGTCGGCAATGGCCTGCTGCGCGCGGTTGATGGCCGCCACGTAGGCCCCGCGCTGGTAGTAGTAGCGCGCCACGTGCACCTCGTATTGCGCCAGCGCGTTGACGGTGTAGCGCATGCGCGCGCGCGCATCGGGCGTGTAGCGCGAGTCGGGAAAGCGCTTGACCAGCTCGTCGAACGACTCGAACGCCTGCTTGGCGGCCTTCTGGTCGCGTTCGGACAGATCCTGGCGCGACAGGAACGAGAACAGGCCCAGGTCTTCGTTGAAGTTGATCACGCCCTTCATGTACAGCGCGTAGTCGATGGCCGGGCTGTCCGGGTGCAGCCGCATGAAGCGGTCAAGCGTGGCGATGGCCTCGGCCTTCTGGCCGTCCTTGAACTGGGCGTAGGCCTTGTCCAGCTCGGCCTGCTGGGCCAGCGGCGTGCCGGCGGCGCGGCCTTCCAGGGTTTCGAACAGCGGGATCGCCTTGTCGTAGGAGCCGGACTTCATCTCGTCCTTGGCCTCCGCCTGGATGCGGTTGGGGCTCCAGCCGGCGGTCTTGTCCACCGGCTTGGACGAACAGGCCGCCAGCAAGCCGGCGGCCATCACGGCCGCTGCTGTCGCCGCCGATAATCGGGCTCGTTGCATTGCTGGCAATCCTCTTGAGTCAAGCTCCTTCAATTATATCGACGCCCCCTGCGCACACCGACCTGGACGAGGGCGACGGCGACCTTGCCAGCGAGCTGGAGACGCGCTCCTGCACGGTGCCCGCCAGCGCGCACCATCAGCGGCTCGATCGGGTCCTGACCACGCTCGTGCCCGAGTTTTCGCGCAACCACCTGCAGCAGCTCGTCGCGGCCGGCGCGGTTCGGCTCAACGGCGCACCGGTCGCCAAGCCGGCGCACACCGTGCGCGCCGGCGACGCGCTGGACATCGAGCTGCGCCCCACCCCCATGAGCCAGGCTTTCGTGCCGCAGGCCATGGACCTGGTGGTGCCCTATGAAGACGAGCACCTGGCGGTGATCGACAAGCCCGCCGGCCTGGTGGTGCACCCGGCGCCAGGACACTGGAGCGGCACGCTGCTCAACGCCTTGCTGGCGCGCGACGTGCGGGCCGCCCAACTGCCGCGCGCCGGCATCGTGCACCGGCTGGACAAGGACACCAGCGGCCTGCTGGTGGTGGCGCGCACCCGCGCGGCCATGGACGCGCTGGTGGCGCAAATCGCGGCCCGCCAGGTGCACCGCGAATACCTGGCGCTGGCGCACCGCCCCTGGCAGGGCGCTGCCGTGCGCGAGGTGGATGCCGCCATCGGGCGCGATCCGCGCAACCGCTTGCGCATGGCCGTGGTGGACCTGGCGCGCCACCCCGGCAAGGCGGCGCAGACCCGCGTCGAGTGGCTGCAAAACGCCGAATCCGGCTGCCTGCTGCGCTGCCTGCTGCGCACCGGCCGCACGCACCAGATCCGCGTGCACCTGGCGCAACTGGGCCACCCGCTGGTGGGCGACGCGCTGTATGGCGGTGCGCCCGCGGCCGGCCTGGCGCGGCAAGCGCTGCACGCGCGCCGGCTGTCGTTCACGCACCCGGTGACGGGGGCCGTGCTGGACGTGCGCGCGCCGCCGCCGGCCGATCTGACGCAGGCCCTGGATGCGTGGGGCCTTACAATCCCCACCGACGACGCGGCCGCCGATTGAGCCGACGCTCAGGCCGCGCTGGACGCCGGCCAAACCCCTTCTTTCACCGGGCCCGTCGGCCCGAACCGCACGCCCCAGGCGTGCCCTGCCCACGAGACCCAAGCCGTGACTTCCGCGGACGCCAAGCGCATCCTTGAAACCGCCTTGATCTGCGCCCAGCAGCCCCTGCCCGTGCGGGAGCTGCAGGTGCTGTTCGCCGGTGAACTGGGCGCCGACACCATCAAGACCCTGCTGGGCGAGTTGCAGGACGACTGGGCCCAGCGCGGCGTCGAGCTGGTGGCCGTGGCCAGCGGCTGGCGCTTTCAAAGCCGCCCCGAGCTGCGCGAGTACCTCGATCGCCTGCACCCTGAAAAGCCTCCCAAGTACACCCGCGCCACGCTGGAGACGCTGGCCATCATCGCCTACCGCCAGCCCGTCACGCGCGGCGACATGGAAGACATTCGCGGCGTCACCATCAACTCGCAGCTGCTCAAGCAGCTGGAAGACCGCGGCTGGGTCGAGGTGATCGGCCACCGCGAGACGGTGGGGCGCCCCGGGCTGTATGCCACCACGCGCCAGTTCCTGGACGACCTCGGCTTGCAGTCGCTCGACCAACTGCCCGCGTTGCAGGACGCCAGCGAGCAGATGCCCGGCATGTTCGACGCCTTGAGCGCGGACGCGCCGACCGACGCGGCGAACGAGGCACCGGCGCCGGACGCTGGCGCCGAGCCGCAGGCCGAGCATCCACCGACGCCTGAGGCCGAACCGGCGGCCGAGGCCGAGCCAGCGGCCGAGGCTGAGCCAGCGGCCGAGGCTGAGCCAGCGGCCGAGGCTGAGCCAGCGGCCGAGGCTGAGCCAGCGGCCGAGGCTGAACCGGCCACCCAGTCCGTCCTGGCCGCCGAGTCCGAGCCTGCCCACGCGGGCGCTCCAGTGGCCGAGGAACGCGCTCCTGCCGAGCCCGCAGCCGCGGCCGACGCGCCCGCCGACGCACCGCCCGAGGTGCCCGGCGAGGGCGCCCGCATCGAAGAGAGGCCCACGCCATGAAACCGCACGACCCGGCGCCCAACCCTGCCGACGAGCCGCTCGCACCGCGCCCCGGCGCCGTGGATCAAACGCAGAATCCGGCCCCAGCGCTTGCGGATCATGCGCAAACAGCTATCGATATTGAAGCAAACGATCGATCGGCTGACGCCGCCGCTGACGAGGCCCCGGTCGCGTTCGACGATTTGGTGTCGGGCCGCTTCGACGCGGAGGCCGAGCGCCCCGCCGCGCCGCCCAAGCGGGTGCTGTTGCCCCAGCCCGAGCAGCCCAAGCTGCACAAGGTGCTGGCGCAGGCCGGCCTGGGCTCGCGCATGGAGATGGAGCAGCTCATCGTGCAGGGACGCATCTCCGTCAACGGCCAGCCGGCGCACGTGGGCCAGCGCATCGTGTTCGGCGACCAGATCAAGATCAACGGCAAGCCCATCCCCGTGCGCATCGCGCCGCCGCCGGCGCGCGTGCTGGCCTATCACAAGCCCGTGGGCGAGGTGGTCACGCACGACGACCCGGGCAACCGCCCCACGGTGTTTCGCAAGCTGCCGCGCCTGCAAACCGGAAAGTGGCAGTCGGTGGGCCGGCTGGACCTGAACACCGAGGGGCTGCTGCTGCTGACCAACTCGGGCGAGCTGGCCAACCGCCTGATGCACCCGCGCTTTGGCCTGCAGCGCGAGTACGCCGTGCGCGTGCTGGGCGCGCTCAGCGACGAGGAAAAGCAGCGCCTGCTCGACGGCGTGCAGCTCGACGACGGCCCGGCGCAGTTCGGCGCCATCACCGAGGAAGGGCGGGGCGAGGGCGCCAATCAGTGGTATCGCGTGACCATCGGCGAGGGGCGCAACCGCGAGGTGCGCCGCATGATCGAGGCCGTCGGCCACGCCGTCAGCCGCCTGATCCGCATCCGCTACGGCGCCATGATGCTGCCGCGTGGCCTGCGCCGCGGCCAGTGGATGGAGCTGGGCGAGCGCGACATCCGCGCCTTGGGCGAGGCCTCGGGCACGCCCGAGCACGTCATCCGCGGCGGGCGCGACCCCGAAGCCGCGCGGCCCGAGCCCGCCAGGCGCCGACGGGCCGATCGCAGCCGCAGCAGCGGTCCGCGCCCCAACCTGAGCGCGCCGCCCCGCGTGCCCGCCCCCGCGCCGCGCCGCCGCGAGGGCCCCGGCAAGGCCGCCGGCGCTCAGCCCGACCCGCTGAAGACCACGCAGGGCTACATCGGAGCCGACAGTTTTCGTCGCCCACGCGCACCCGGCGCGGGCAAATCGGGCGGCCCACGGCGCAACGGCGGTGGGGGCGGTGGCCAGCGCCGGGGCTGACCCCGCTGGCGCATGACGCAGCTCGCGCCCAGCCAACGCGTTAAAATCAAAAGCTTTGTCCAATCGGCAAAAAATCACTTCATTTCTAGCAGGAAACCCATCCATGGCCACCGAACGCACCCTGTCCATCATCAAACCCGACGCTGTCGCCAAGAACGTCATCGGCCAGATCTACGCCCGCTTCGAGGCCGCGGGCCTGAAGATCGCCGCCGCCCGCATGCAGCACCTCTCGCGCCGCGAGGCCGAGCAGTTCTACGCCGTGCACAAGGAGCGCCCGTTCTTCAAGGATCTGGTCGAGTTCATGATCTCCGGCCCGGTGATGATCCAGGTGCTGGAAGGCGAGGGCGCCATCGCCAAGAACCGCGACCTGATGGGCGCCACCGACCCGAAGAAGGCCGACAAGGGCACCATCCGCGCCGATTTCGCCGACTCGATCGACGCCAATGCCGTGCACGGCTCGGACGCCGCTGAAACGGCCGCGGTCGAGGTCGCTTTCTTCTTCCCCGGCCTGTCCGTTTACGCCCGCTGATCGGCGCGCGGCCTCAGTCCGCCGGCATGTCACTTCCTGGCGTCAATCTTCTCGAGTTCGACCTGGACGCGCTGGCCGCGTTCTGCGAGACGCTGGGTGAAAAGCGCTTTCGTGCCACGCAGCTGTTTCGCTGGATTCACCAGCGCGGCGTGGCGGACTTTGGCCAGATGAGCGATCTGGCCAAGTCGCTGCGCGAAAAATTGGCCGGCAGCGCGCACGTGGCCGCGCCGCCCGTGACCACGCAGCACATCTCGAAGGACGGCACCATCAAGTGGCTGTTCGACGTGGGCGGCGGCAATGCGATCGAGACCGTGTTCATCCCCGAGGATGACCGGGGCACGCTGTGCATTTCATCGCAGGCCGGCTGCGCCGTCGGCTGCCGCTTTTGCTCCACGGGCCACCAAGGCTTTTCGCGCAATCTCACCACCGGCGAAATCGTCGCGCAGCTCTGGTTTGCCGAGCATTTCCTGCGCCGGCACCTGAACCAGGACGAGCGCGTCATCACCAACGTGGTGATGATGGGCATGGGCGAGCCGCTGCAAAACTACGACCGCGTGGTGCCCGCGCTGCGCACCATGCTGAGCGACCACGGCTATGGCCTGTCGCGCCGGCGCGTGACGGTGTCCACCTCGGGCGTGGTGCCCATGATGGATCGGCTGGCGCTCGATTGCCCGGTGGCGCTGGCGGTGTCGCTGCACGCGCCCGATGACGCGCTGCGCGACCACCTGGTTCCGCTCAATCGCAAGCACCCGATCGACGAACTGCTGGCCACCTGCACGCGCTACCTGTCGCATGCGCCGCGCGACTTCATCACCTTCGAGTACGTCATGCTCGACGGCGTCAACGATTCGCCCGAGCACGCCCAGGCCCTGATCGAGCTGATGCGCCGGCACGGCGCGCTGGGCTTGCGCGGCAAGTTCAACCTGATCCCGTTCAACCCGTTCCCGCAGTCGGGTCTGGTTTGCTCGCCCATGCCGCGCGTGCTGGCTTTCGGCAAGCGGCTGAATGAGGCGGGCATCGTCACCACCGTGCGCAAGACGCGCGGCGACGACATCGACGCCGCTTGCGGCCAGCTGGCCGGCGACGTGCAGGACCGCACCCGTGTGCGCGAGCGCATGGCGCGTGGTCGAACCACGTTCGTGCGGCGGCGCACGCCCGCCGCGACGGGCGATTCTCAAGAAGGAAAAACCGGATGAAACGCTGGTCGTGGATGCCTCTGGGCCTGGTGGGCCTGAGCGTGCTGGGCACGGCCCTGCTGGTGGGCTGTGCGAGTTCGGGGGCGCCCGGCGCCAGCGCCGAGCCGACCGAGTGGCAGACCGCGGTCGACGAAACCGACGCCCGCAAGCGGGCGCGCACGCGCCTGGCGCTGGCCACCGGGTACTACGAAAACGGCCAATACACCGTGGCGCTGGATGAGCTCAAGAAGTCCATCCAGATCGACCCGACGCTGGGCGACTCCTACATGCTGGGCGGCTTGATCTACATGGCGCTGGGCGATACGGCGCTGGCCGAGTCGCACTTCCAGCGGGCGCTCAGCGTCAACCCGCGCGACCCCGACGCCATGCACAACCTGGGCTGGCTGTTGTGCCAGAAGGGCCAGTACGCGCAGGCGCAGGCCCAATTCGAGCGCGCGGCAGCCATCCCCACCTACCAGGGACGCGCCAAGACCCTGATGGCGCAGGGCATTTGCCAGGCGCGCGCCGGCCAGGCGCCACAGGCCGAGGCCACGCTGATGCGCTCCTACGAGCTGGACGCGGGCAACCCGGTCACCGCCTACAACCTGGCGCTGCTGCTGTTTCAGCGCGGCGACCTGAGTCGCGCGCAGTTCTACATCCGGCGCCTGAACAACGGCGAGATGGCCAACGCGCAGTCGCTGTGGCTGGGCATCAAGGTCGAACGCGGCCTGAACGATCGCCGGGCCATGGAGCAGCTGGCCGCGCAACTGCGCCGGCGCTTCCCGCAGTCGCCCGAGCTGGTGGCCTACGAGCAGGGGCGCTTCAATGAGTGACGCACCGCAGGACGCCCGACCGACCGGCGCCGCGCCGCTGGCTCCCAGCGCGCCGGCGCCAACGCCGGCATCGGCCGGCGCCATGCTGCGCGAGCTGCGCGAGTCCGCCGGTGTGGACGCCGGCGTCCTGGCGAGCGCGATGAAGGTGTCGCTGCAAAAGCTCGACGCGCTGGAGCACGACCGTTTCGACCAGTTGCCCGACCTGACCTTCGCACGGGCGCTGGCCTCGGCCATTTGCCGCGCGTTCGGCGTGGACCCCGCGCCGGTGCTGGCGCGCATGCCGGCCATTGCGGCCGACCTGCGCCCACCCACCTCGGGCGACGTCAACGCGCCCTTTCGGGCCGGTGACGGGGCCGGGGCAGCGCCCTGGAGCGGGGCGTTTTCGCGCCCGCTGGTGGCCGTGATCGCGGTGCTGCTGCTGGGTGCGGCCTTGCTGTGGTTGTGGCCCACCTGGCCGATCCACCTGAACGTCCCCGAGCCGACCACCGAGCCCGCAGCCGCGCCTGGCGGCGCGGTCGAAGCCGCCGCCGCGTCCGAGCCGGTGCCGGCCGAAGCGCCGCAGCCGCCGGCTTCCGTGGCGCTTGACGCGCCGCTGGCCCTCGCGCCGTCCGCCCCGGCCAGCGAAGCCGCAGCCGCCGCGACCTTGCTGGGCCTGAGCGCCAGCGGCGAGAGCTGGGTCACGGTGCACGATGCGCGCGGCAAGCAATTGATCAACCGGGCGCTCAAGGCCGGCGAAACCGTGGCGCTCGACGGCGATGCGCCGCTGTCCGTCACCATCGGCCGCAAGGACGTCGTGCAGGCCACGGTGCGCGGCGAGCCCTTCGACCTCAAGCGTCTGGGCTCCAGCACCGTGGCGCGTTTTCAGGTGAAGTGATGAATGCCATGACAGAGCAGGCGCAGCCGATCGCGCTGGTGGCGCCCGCTGCGCGGCGCACGCGCCAGGCGCGCGTGGCCTGGGGCGCGCGCGTGGTCACCGTGGGCGGCGATGCGCCGGTGCGCGTGCAGTCCATGACCAACACCGACACGGTGGACGCCGCCGGCACCGCGCGCCAGGTCAAGGCGTTGGCCCTGGCCGGCAGCGAGCTGGTGCGCATCACCGTCAACACGCCCGAGGCCGCCGCGCAGGTGGCCCCCATCCGCGAGCGGCTGGACCGCATGGGCTGCGACGTGCCACTGGTGGGCGACTTCCACTACAACGGGCACCGCCTTCTGACCGACTATCCCGACTGCGCGCAGGCGCTGTCCAAGTACCGCATCAACCCCGGCAACGTGGGCAAGGGCGCCAAGCACGACACGCAGTTTGCGCAGATGATCGAGGCGGCGCTGAAGTGGGACAAGCCGGTGCGCATCGGCGTCAACTGGGGCAGCCTGGACCAGGAGCTGCTCACCGCACTGATGGATGAAAACGCCCGCCGGGCCACGCCCTGGGACGCGCGCCAGGTGATGTACGAGGCGCTGGTGCGCTCGGCCATCGGCTCGGCCGAGCAGGCCGTGGCGCTGGGCATGAACCCGGCGCAGGTCATCCTCTCGTGCAAGGTCAGCGGCGTGCAGGACTTGATCGCGGTGTACCGCGAGCTGGCCCGCCGCTGCGACTATCCGCTGCACCTGGGCCTGACCGAGGCCGGCATGGGTACCAAGGGCACGGTGGCATCCGCCGCCGCGCTGTCTATCCTGCTGCAAGAAGGCATTGGCGACACCATCCGCGTCAGCCTGACGCCGCAGCCGGGCGAGGCGCGCACGCAGGAGGTGGTGGTCGCCAGCGAGATCCTGCAAGCCCTGGGCCTGCGCGCCTTCGTGCCCAGCGTCACCGCCTGCCCGGGTTGCGGGCGCACCACCAGCACGGTGTTTCAGGAGCTGGCCAAGACCATCGACGACCACCTGCGCGCGCAAATGCCGGTGTGGCGCCTCAAGTACCCGGGCGTGGAAACCCTGCGCGTGGCGGTCATGGGCTGCATCGTCAACGGCCCGGGCGAGAGCAAGCACGCCGACATCGGCATCAGCTTGCCCGGCACCGGCGAGATGCCGGCCGCCCCGGTGTACATCGACGGCGAGAAGGCCGTGACGCTGCGCGGCGAGCACATCGCGCAAGAATTCCATGCGCTGGTCGAGCGCTACATCGAGCAGCGCTTCGGCGCCGCGTCGCGCCCCTGAATTTTCAAAAAATCGGCCGCCAGCGCTTGCCCATCAAGCGCGTGGCGCTATCAAAACAAGACTTCATGGCCAAAGCCTCCCGCATCACCGCCATCAAGGGCATGAACGACATCCTGCCGCCCGCGTCAGCGCGCTGGGAATGGCTGGAGGACGTGGTGCGCCGCGCCATGGCCGCGCACGCGTTTCGCAATCTGCGCACGCCCATCATGGAGCACACGCAGCTGTTCACGCGCGGCCTGGGCGAGGTGACCGACGTCGTCGAAAAGGAGATGTATTCCTTTGAAGACCGGCCCGACCAGCACGGCCAGGCCGACCACCTGAGCCTGCGCCCCGAAAACACCGCCGGCGTGGTGCGAGCCGTGGCCGAGCACAACCTGCTGTACGACGGTGGCAAGCGCCTGTACTACATGGGCCCCATGTTCCGGCGCGAGCGCCCGCAGCGCGGCCGCTACCGTCAGTTTCACCAGATCGGCGCCGAGGCCCTGGGCTTTGGCGGGCCCGAGGTCGATGCCGAGCTGATCCTGCTGGCCGTGCACCTGTGGGCGCAGCTGGGCATCCAGAACTGGCGGCTGGAGCTCAACTGCCTGGGCCAGCCCGACGAGCGCCGCGCGCACCGCGCCGCGCTGATCGAGTACTTCGAGGTGCATGCCGATCAGCTGGACGAGGACGCGCGCCGGCGCCTGCACAGCAACCCGCTGCGCATCCTGGACACCAAGAACCCGGCCATGCAGGCCCTGGTCGATGGCGCGCCGCGCTTGCTGGACCACTTGGGCGAGGCCTCGCGCGCGCACTTCGGCGCCGTGCAGGCGGCGCTTGAGGCCGCCGGCGTGGCCTACCGCATCAACCCGCGCCTGGTGCGCGGGCTGGACTACTACAACCTGACGGTGTTCGAGTTCATCACCGACAGCCTGGGCGCGCAGGGCACCATTTGCGGCGGCGGACGCTACGACTATCTCATCGAGCAGATCGGCGGCAAGCCGGCGCCCGCCGTTGGTTGGGCGATGGGCGTCGAGCGCGTGCTGGAGCTGCTGGCGGAGGAGGGCGTGCAAGTGCCCGAGCCCGTGCCCGACGCCTACGCCGTCATCCCCGACGCGGCCCAGGTGCCGGCGGCCCTGCGCTGCCTGCAGGCGCTGCGCGCGCAGGGCGTGGCGGTGCAGATGCACGCCGGTGGCGAGGCCGGCCTGGGCAGCATGAAGAGCCAGTTCAAGAAGGCCGACGCTTCGGGCGCGCGCTTTGCGCTTGTCTTCGGCGCCGACGAGGTGGCGGCGGGCGAAGTCACCGTCAAGGCGCTGCGCGACGGCGCCGGCGCGCAGCAGCGCCAGGCGCTGACCGATCCGGCCGCATGGGCGGACCGCCTAAAATCCCCCGCTTGATTCGATTCTGACCCGCCATGGCCAAACATCTCGACCTCGAAGAACAGGAGCAGCTCGACCAGCTGCGGCACTTCTGGAACACCTGGGGCAACCTGATCACCTGGGTGCTGATTGCCGTGCTGGGCGCCTACGCCGCCTGGAACGGCTGGAACTACTGGCAGCGCCGCCAGGGTGCCCAGGCCTCGGCCCTGTACGCCGAGGTCCAGCGCAGCGCCAATGCGGGCGACGTGGAGCGCTTGGAGCGCTCGCTGGCCGACATGAAGGACCGCTACGGCAGCACCACCTATGCGGCGCAGGGTGCGCTGCTGGCGGCCAAGGTGCTGGACGAAAAAGGCAAGGGCGCCCAGGCCAAGGCCGCGCTGGCCTGGGCGGCCGACAAGGCGCCCGACGACGGTCTGCGCGCCGTCGCGCGCCTGCGCCTGGCCTCGCTGCAAACCGGCGACAAGGCCTATGACGAGGCGCTCAAGACCTTGTCGGCGAGCTTTCCCGCCGACTTCGTGCCACTGGCGGCCGACCGCCGCGGCGACGTGTTGCTGCTGCAAGGCAAGCGCAGCGAAGCGGCCGCCGAGTTCGGCAAGGCCTACCAGGGCCTGGGCAGCGGCCGTGGCGACTATCGCCAGTTGGTGGCCATCAAGCTCAACGCCCTGGGCATCGATCCGGACGCGGGCGCCAAGCCCGGCGCGGCTTCATGAGCCGCCGCTTCAACCCCCGCGCCTGGCTGGGCACGCTGGCCGCCGCCGCCGTGCTGGCAGGCTGCGCCGCCGGCTCGCCCCGGCCCACGCCGGCCGAGCTGCCGCCCAACGTCGATCTGATCGGCGTGCGCCAGGCCTGGCATGCCAAGCTGGCGCCGATCGATTTCCCGCTGCAAGTGCATACCCAGGGCAGCCAGGTGCTGCTGGCCACGGGCGAGGGCACGGTCACCACGCTGGATGCGCGCACCGGCGGGGTGATCGGACAAGTCAGCGCGGGCGCGCCGTTGTCGGCCGGCGTCGGCAGCGACGGCACGGTCAGTGCCGTCGTCACCCGAGCCAACCAGGTGGTCGCGCTGGAAGGCGGGCGCGAGCTGTGGCGCCACCGCCTGCCCACGCAAAGCTACACCGCGCCGCTGGTGGCCGGAGGGCGCGTGTTCGTGCTGGGGGCCGACCGCTCGCTCACCGCGCTGGACGGGAAGAGCGGCGCCAAACTGTGGAGCCTGCAACGCCCGGCCGAGCCGCTGGTGCTGCGCCAGGCCGGCGTGCTGCTGGCGGTGGGCAACACCCTGGTGGCCGGCATGGCCGGGCGCATGGTCGGCATCAACCCCGACGACGGCGGCGTGCGCTGGGAAGCGCCGATTGCCGCCGCCCGTGGCACCAACGACGTCGAACGCCTGGTGGACCTGGTGGGGCCTGTCAGCCGCCAGGGCTCCGTGGTCTGTGCGCGTGCCTTCCAAACCGCCATTGGCTGCGTGGACGCCGCCGACGGCACCTTGCGCTGGAGCAAGCCGGCCAACGGCGCCACGGGCCTGGCCGGCGACGGCCAGCAGCTGTATGGTGCCGAGGCCGACGGACAGGTCATGGCCTGGCGCGCCGACACGGGCGAGCGCGCCTGGCAGACCGAGCGCCTGAAATGGCGCCAGCTGACCGGCCCGCTGGTGCTGGGCCGCTCCATCGTGGTGGGCGACAGCACGGGCCTGGTGCACCTGCTCTCGCGCCAGGACGGCAGCGCCATGGATCGCTTTGCCACGGACGGCTCGGGCATCGCCGCCACGCCGGTGGCGGCCGGCAACACGCTGGTGGTGGTCACGCGTTCGGGCGGTGTGTACGGATACCGTCCTCAGTGATTTTTCCGAAAGTGCGCGAGTGAAACCCGTCCTGGCCCTGGTGGGCCGCCCCAACGTCGGCAAGTCCACGCTGTTCAACCGGCTGACCAAAAGCCGCGATGCGATCGTGGCCGACTTTGCCGGCCTCACGCGCGACCGCCACTATGGCCAGGGCCATCTGGGCGCGCGCGAATACATCGTCATCGACACGGGCGGCTTCGAGCCCACGGCCGAATCGGGCATCTACAAGGAGATGGCCAAGCAGACGCGCCAGGCCGTGGCCGAGGCCGATGTCGTCGTCTTCATCGTCGATGGGCGCGCCGGCCTGTCGGCGCAGGACCACGACATCGCCAATTACCTGCGCCGCCTGGGCAAGCCCTGCCTGCTGGTGGCCAACAAGGCCGAGGGCATGACCGAGGGCGCGCAACTGGCCGAGTTCTATGAACTGGGTCTGGGCGCCGTGGTGCCCGTGTCCGCCGCTCACGGCCAGGGCGTGCGCGGCATGCTCGAGGCCGCGCTGGACGCGCTGGCCCTGCCCGAGGGCGAAGAGGCCGAGGAGCCCGAGGACGACGGCAGCATCCGCCTGGCGGTGGCCGGGCGGCCCAACGTGGGCAAGTCCACCCTCATCAACACCTGGCTGGGCGAAGAGCGCCTGGTGGCCTTCGACCTGCCCGGCACCACTCGCGACGCCATTCGTGTGCCGTTCGAGAAGAACGGGCAAAAATTCTCGCTGATCGACACCGCAGGCCTGCGCCGCAAGGGCAAGGTGTTCGAGGCGATCGAGAAGTTTTCCGTCGTCAAGACCTTGCAGGCCATCGAGTCGGCGCACGTCGTGCTGCTGCTGCTCGACGCCACGCAGGGCGTGACCGACCAGGACGCCCACATCGCCGGGTTTATCCTGGACGCCGGCCGCGCCGTGGTCGTGGCCGTCAACAAGTGGGATGCGGTGGACGCCTACCGGCGCGAATGGGTGCAGCGCGACATCGAGGCGCGCCTGGGCTTTCTCAAGTTCGCCAACATGCACTTCATCTCGGCGCAAAAACGCCAGGGCCTGGGTCCCGTGTGGAAGTCGATCACGCAGGCGCACCAGGCAGCCATGTGCAAGCTGCCCACGCCGCAGCTCACGCGGGTGCTGCAGGAGGCGGTGCAGTTCCAGACCCCCAAGCGCTCGGGCATGTATCGGCCCAAGCTGCGCTACGCCCACCAGGGCGGCATGAACCCGCCGGTCATCGTGGTGCACGGCAACTCGCTCGAGGGGGTCACCGACGTTTACAAGCGCTACCTCGAGGGGCGCTTTCGCAAGGCCTTCGACCTCACCGGCACGCCCCTGCGTGTGGAGATGAAGACCTCGCACAACCCCTACGCGGGCAAAGAAGCGTAAACGGGGCGCTTTTCGCCCCTTGCGATGGCGGCTGCCGTCCCCATGTGGTAAGTTCCCATTCCATTCCACCCCATTCACTTCCATTTTGGAACACGGAGAATATCGTGAGCAACAAAGGGCAACTCCTACAAGACCCGTTCTTGAACACCCTGCGCCGGGAGCACATTCCGGTGTCGATCTACCTGGTCAACGGCATCAAGCTGCAGGGGCAGGTCGAATCCTTCGACCAATACGTGGTTCTGCTGCGCAACACGGTCACCCAAATGGTCTACAAGCACGCCATTTCGACCATCGTGCCGGGCCGCGCGGTCAATTTCAGCACCGCCGCGGAAGCGCCGGAGGCTGAATAAGCATCGACTTGACCCTACGTCCGCAAGGCGCCGGGCGCTTCATTTCTTGAAGCATGGGCGCCGCCACGTCCCACTTGCCCCCAACCCCCCCATCACCCACCAACGCTTCGCCGCACGCCTGTGTCGTGCTGGTCGGGGTTGACTTGGGTGTGCCGCACTTCGATCGCGAACTGATCGAGCTGGGCCTGCTGGCCGAAACCGCGGGCATGCGGCCGGTGGCGCGCCTGGCCTGCAAGCGGCCGGCGCCGGACGCGGCACTGTTCGTCGGGCGCGGCAAGGTCGAAGAAATCCGCCTGCTGGCCGAGGCCGAAGGCGCGCAGGAGGTGCTGTTCGACCAGGCGCTCTCGCCCGTGCAGCAACGCAACCTGGAGCGCGCCATCGGCCTGCCGGTCAACGACCGCACGCTCTTGATCCTCGAAATCTTCGCCCAGCGCGCGCGCAGCCACGAGGGCAAGTTGCAGGTCGAACTGGCGCGGTTGCAATACCTCAGCACGCGCCTGGTGCGCCGCTGGTCGCACCTGGAGCGCCAGCAGGGCGGCATCGGCGGGCGCGGCGGCCCGGGCGAGACGCAGATCGAACTGGACCGCCGCATGATCGGCGAGGCCATCAAGCGCACCAAGGAGCGCCTGACCAAGGTCAAGCGCCAGCGCCAGACCCAGCGGCGCCAGCGCGAGCGGCGCCAGACCTTCGCCATCTCGCTGGTGGGCTACACCAACGCGGGCAAGTCCAGCCTGTTCAATGCGCTGGTCAAGGCCCGGGCCTATGCGGCCGACCAATTGTTTGCCACGCTGGACACCACCACGCGCCAGCTGTATCTCGGCGAAGGCGCGGGGTCGGCCTCGCTGTCGGACACCGTGGGCTTCATCCGCGACTTGCCGCACGGCCTGATCGAAGCGTTCGAGGCCACCTTGCAGGAAGCGGCCGACGCCGACTTGCTGCTGCACGTGGTGGACGCGGCCAACCCGGCCTTCCCGGAGCAAATGGCCGAGGTGCAGCGTGTGCTGCGCGAGATCGGCGCCGACCAGGTGCCGCAGCTGGTGGTCTTCAACAAGCTCGACGCGCTCGCCCCCGGGCAGCGTCCACAGCTTCTGCAGGACACGATGGACGTGGGCGGCCAGGCGCTGGCGCGCGTGTTCGTCAGCGCACGTACGGGCGAGGGCGTGGCGCTGCTGCGCCAGTCGCTGGCCGAGCGCGTGCAGGCCGCCGCCATGGACAAGGCCGCACCCGAGAGTTCGCCCGACGCGATTGGGCACAATGCATGGCTGGACAGCCGAGACATCGACGAATGAACCCACGTTTCAATGCCTTGCGCCCGGCCACCTGGCCGGCGCGCATCCGGGGCATGTTCAATCTCAACGACCCGCAATGGGGCCGGGGCGAGCAGCCGACGGGTGGCGATGAGCCGCCGCGCCCGGATGATCGGCGCCCACCGGCGCCTCCACCGCCGCTGCCGCCACCACCTCCCCCACCGCGCGGGCAGGGCCCCAACCAAGGGCCGCCCGACCTGGACGAGCTGTGGCGCGACTTCAATCGCAAGCTGGGCGGCTTGCTGGGTGGGCGTGCAGGCAATCGTGGCGGCCGCGGCAACAACGGCGGCCCGGGCGGCAATGGCGGTGACTTTCAGCCCAACATGAAGGGCGCCGGCCTGGGTGTGGGCGTGATCGCCGCCATCGCCGTGCTGATCTGGCTGGGCTCGGGCATCTTCATCGTGCAAGAAGGCCAGCAGGCCGTCATCACGCAGTTCGGCAAATACCACGCCACCGTGGGTGCGGGCTTCAACTGGCGCTTGCCCTGGCCGATTCAGCGTCAGGAAACGGTGCGCGTCACGCAGATTCGCTCGGTCGACGTGGGGCGCGACTCGGTCATCAAGGCCACGGGCCTGCGCGAGTCGGCCATGCTCACGCGCGACGAGAACATCGTCGAGATCAAGTTTGCCGTGCAGTACCGCCTGAACGACGCGCGTGAATACCTGTTCGAGAGCAAGAGCCCCGACGATGCCGTGGTGCAGGCCGCCGAAAGCGCCGTGCGCGAGGTGGTCGGCAAGATGACCATGGACAACGCCATGGGCGACGAGCGCGACCAGATCGCCCCGCGCGTGCGCACGCTCATGCAAACCATCCTGGACCGCTACCAGGTGGGCGTCGAGGTGGTGGCCGTCAACATGCAGCAGGGCGGCGTGCGCCCGCCCGAGCAGGTGCAGGCCGCCTTCGACGACGTGCTGAAGGCCACACAGGAGCGCGAGCGCGTCAAGAACGAGGCGCAGGCCTACGCCAACGACGTGGTGCCGCGCGCCGTCGGCACGGCCGCGCGCCTCAAGCAGGAGGCCGAGGGCTACAAGGCCCGCGTGGTGGCCCAGGCCGAAGGCGATTCGCAACGCTTTTCGTCCGTGCTGACCGAATACCGCAAGGCGCCGCAAGTCACGCGCGAGCGCATGTACATCGACACCATGCGGCAAATCTACGGCGGCATCAACAAAATTTTGGTGGACAGCCGTGCCGGCAGCCTGATGTACCTGCCGCTGGACAAGCTCATGCAGGCCACAGGCAACACGGCGCCCGCGGCTGCCGCGCCGGCGCCGGCGCCGTCCTCCAGCCCCGCGCCCGCATCGCGCCCGTCGACTTCATCGTCCACCACCAGCGACTCGCGCAACCGCGACAACGCGCGCAGCCGTGACGCCGATTTTCGTTGAACGATGAAACACCCCCGGTCTCCACACGCTGCGCGTGGTTGCGCCAACCCCTTCAAGGGGGCATCGTCCTTGGCCGGCGAAGCCCCGGCCACGCCGATCGCTGGCCTGGCCTGGTCGGCGGCCACATGGCCCTTTGGGATTGATGCGACCTCGGTGACGCCCGGCGTCTGCGCCATTGCTTTGGAACGCCTTACCTCATGAACAAACTCGGTTTTATCGGCGTCGCCGTTCTGATTCTTCTCGGGCTGCTCAGCTCCATGCTGTTCGTGGTCGATCAGCGCCAGTTCGGCGTGGTGTATCAGCTCGGCCAGATCAAGGACGTGATCACCCAGCCCGGCCTGAACTTCAAGCTGCCGCCGCCGTTCCAGAACGTCAGCTATATCGACAAGCGCCTGCTCACGCTCGACAGCACCGACACCGAGCCGCTGCTGACGGCCGAGAAGCAGCGCGTGGTGATCGACTGGTACGTGCGCTGGCGCATCACCGACCCGCAGGCCTACATCCGCAACGTGGGCCTGGACGAGAACGCCGGCGCCATGCAGCTCAACCGCGTCGTGCGCAACGCCTTCCAGGAAGAAATCAACCGCCGCACCGTGGGCGAGCTGATTTCGGCGCAGCGCGACTCGCTGATGAACGACGTCAAGCGCGAGGTCACCGAATCCGTCAAGGGGGCCAAGCCCTGGGGCATCGACATCGTGGATGTGCGCCTGACGCGCGCCGACTACGTGGCGGCCATCACCGAGTCGGTGTATCGCCGCATGGAGGCCGAGCGCCAGCGCGTGGCCAACGAGCTGCGCTCGACCGGCGCTGCCGAGGCCGAGCAGATTCGCGCCAGCGCCGACCGCCAGCGCGAGGTGACCGTGGCCGACGCCTACCGCGACGCCGAGAAGGTGCGTGGCGCGGGCGATGCGCAGGCCACCGCCACCTACGGCGAGGCCTTCGGCAAGGACCCGCAGTTTGCCGAGTTCTACCGCAGCCTGGACGCCTACAAGGCCAGCATCGGCAAGAAGGGTGACGTGCTGGTGGTCGATCCGGCCGCCTCGGATTTCTTCAAGAGCCTGCGCCAGGCCCCGGCGGCGGGCCGTTGACGCGCGGCGCCAGGGGCGGGCATGAACGGCGAGACCCTGCTGACGGCCCTGGGCCTGGTCTTCATCTTCGAGGGCCTGCTGCCCTTGCTGGGGCCCGCCGTTTGGCGCCGCACCTTCTCGCAGCTGTTGCAACTGCATGACGGGCAAATCCGCTTCTTCGGCCTGCTGGCGCTGGTGCTCGGCTTGGTGTTGATGGCCTTGGCGTTATGAGCGAACTTGGCGTGCAAGGCGCCAGCACTTGAACCCTTCAGTTGGGGGAAGGCGCAACAACGCGCAGCGTGTGGAGACTGGGGGCGATCCAGTGCGCCCGGTAGAATCTCGTTTTTAACAGCGCCGCCTAGGCCTTGCCATGTCCGCCTGGCTCCTGCCGGATCACATTGCCGACGTTCTGCCCTCCGAGGCCCGGCACATCGAAGAACTTCGTCGCGCGCTGCTCGACACCGCACGCGGCTACGGCTATGAGCTGGTGATCCCGCCGCTCATCGAGCACCTTGAATCCCTGCTCACCGGTACCGGCGAGGCGCTGGGGCTGCAAACCTTCAAGCTGGTGGATCAGCTCTCGGGCCGCACTCTGGGCCTGCGCGCCGACACCACGCCCCAGGTGGCGCGCATCGACGCCCACCTGCTCGGGCGCGGCGGCGTCACCCGCCTGTGCTATTGCGGTCCGGTGCTGCATACCCGCGCCGAGCGCCCGCATGCCACGCGCGAGCCGCTGCAATTTGGCGCCGAGATTTACGGCTACCCGGGCCGCGAGGCTGACCTCGAGGTGCTGCGCCTGGCGCTCGACTGCCTGCGTGCCGCGTCGGTGGCCGAGCTCAGTGTCGATCTGGCCGACGCCCGCATCGTGCGCGCCTTGTTGGCCGAGGTGAGCGACGAGGCCCGGCTGCCCGCCATCCATCAGGCCTTGGCGACCAAGGACGCCAGCGCGCTGGCCGCCGCCTGCCAGGGCCTGCCCGCGGCGGTTTGCGCACCGCTGCAGGCCTTGATCGGCCTGTACGGCGACCACGCCGTGCTGTCTGAAGCGAAAAACGTGCTGGGGCCGGCACCGGCTGTGCGCGAAGCGCTATCGGATTTGAAGTGGCTGACCGAGCGCCTGGAGGGCGTGCGCGTGAGCTTCGACCTGGCCGACGCGCGCGGCTGGGGCTACTACAGCGGGCCGCGGTTTTCCGTCTATGCGCAGGGCGCGGGCGACGCACTGCTGCGCGGCGGACGCTACGACGGCGTGGGGGCCGTGTTCGGCCACAAGCGCGATCGCGAACGACCGGCCGTCGGTTTCAGCCTGGACCTCAAGCAGTTGGTGCGCGCTGCGGCGCCGCGGCCCTTGCGCGCCGCCGTGCGCGCGCCCTGGGGCGAGGCACCCGGCCTGGCTGCGGCCATCGCCGCGCTGCGCCGCGAGGGCGAGACGGTCGTGTGCGTGCTGCCCGGCCAGGAGCGCGAGATCGACGAATTCAACTGCGACCGCGAGCTGGTGCCGCTGGGCGAGCGCTGGGCCGTCGTTGCGTTGGCATGAACATCCCTTTGGGTCGCTGCGCGCCTTTCGCTTTCTCTGGCGTCGTCGCTTATGGTTTTCGGTGCCATGGTCGCCGTGATGATTTGAGTATTCTCTTTGGAGCATTGAAGCAATGAGCGTGACAAGCGGACGCAACGTGGTCGTGGTCGGAACCCAGTGGGGCGACGAGGGCAAGGGCAAGCTGGTGGACTGGCTGACCGAGAGCGCGCAGGGCGTGGTGCGTTTTCAGGGCGGGCACAACGCCGGCCACACGCTGGTCATCAACGGCGTCAAGACGGCGCTGCACCTGATTCCCAGCGGCATCATGCGCCCGGGCGTGACCTGCTACATCGGCAACGGCGTGGTGCTGTCGGTGGCCAAGCTGATCGAGGAGATCGCGGGGCTGGAAAAGGCCGGCGTCGAAGTGCGCTCGCGCCTGCGCATCAGCGAGGCCTGCCCGCTGATCCTGCCCTTTCATGCCGCGCTGGACGTGGCGCGCGAGGCCTATCGCGAACAGGGCGGGCTGGAGAAAATCGGCACCACCGGCCGCGGCATCGGCCCCGCGTATGAAGACAAGATCGCCCGCCGCGCGCTACGCGTGCAGGACTTGCGCCACCCCCAGCGCTTTGCCGAAAAACTGAAGGTGCTGCTCAGCTTGCACAACCATGTGCTGACGCAGTACCTGGGTGCGCCGGCCATCGACTATCAAGCGGTGTACGACGAGGCCATGGTTCATGCCGAGTTCATCCGCCCGATGATCGCCGACGTCTCGCGCGAGCTGAACGAGGCGCACCTGCGCGGCGCCAACCTGCTGTTCGAAGGCGCGCAGGGCACGCTGCTGGATGTGGACCATGGCACCTACCCCTACGTGACGTCGAGCAACTGCGTGGCCGGCAATGCGGCCGCCGGCGCGGGTGTGGGCCCGAGTCTGCTGCACTACGTTTTGGGCATCACCAAGGCCTATTGCACCCGCGTGGGGGGCGGGCCGTTCCCGACCGAGCTGGATTGGGAAACCCCGGGCACCGTGGGCTACCACCTGTCCACCGTGGGTGCCGAAAAAGGCGTGACCACCGGGCGCAGCCGCCGCTGCGGCTGGTTCGACGCCGCGCTGCTCAAGCGCAGCGCCCAGGTCAATGGCCTGTCGGGCCTGTGCATCACCAAGCTGGACGTGCTGGACGGGCTCGAAGAGCTGCAAATTTGCACCGGCTACGAGCTCGATGGCCAGCGCATCGACCTGCTGCCCCTGGGCGCCGACGAGATCGAACGCTGCACGCCCATCTACGAAATCATGGAAGGCTGGAGCCAGAGCACCGTGGGCGTGACCAACTACGACAAGCTGCCCGTGCAGGCGCGCCTGTATCTGCAGCGCATCGAGCACGTCACCGGCGTGCCCATCCACCTGATTTCCACCAGCCCGGATCGCGATCACACCATCCTGATGCGCCACCCGTTTCTGGTCGATTGATTTCCCCATCCGAACGCCACCAACCGGAGAACCTCAGCATGTTGACCGAAGACGGCAAGCACCTGTATGTCAGCTATGACGAATACCACAGCCTGATCGAAAAGCTGGCGATCAAGGTGCATCAGTCGGGTTGGCGCTTCGACACCATCTTGTGCCTGGCGCGCGGCGGCATGCGCCCCGGCGATATCCTGAGCCGCATCTTCGACGTGCCGCTGGCCATCATGTCCACCAGCTCCTACCGCGCCGACGAAGGCACCGTGCAGGGCCATCTGGACATCGCCCACTACATCACCACCCCGCAGGGCCAGATCGCCGGCAAGGTGCTGCTGGTGGACGACCTGGCGGACACCGGCGTCACCCTGCACGCCGTGGTCGATCGCCTGCGCACCAGCTACAAACCCATCACCGAACTGCGCACCGCCGTGATCTGGTCCAAGGGCTGCTCCAACTTCAAGCCCGACTACGCGGTCGAGGATTTGCCGACCAACCCCTGGATCCACCAGCCGTTCGAGGGCTATGACGGCCTGACGCCCGAGCAACTGCTGGCGAAGTGGAAGGTGTGATCGGGCCACGCGCAGCGGTTCTGGTTGAAACGCCGGGCGCCGGACGGCTCATTTCGATCAACCGGCGCAGTCGGGCCAGGACTGGGTGGTCAGCAGATTCTCGAAGCGGCTGGCCAGCATGGACGGTGCCAACGCGGCCGAGCGCATGAGGGTCACTTCGACCGGAATGACCGGATCGAGCCGCCGTGCCACCAACTGATCGGCGAAAGCGTTGGCCACGAACGGGTTGACCACGCCCACCCCGACACCGGCGGCCACCAGCGCGCAGATGGTGAGCGACGAGTTGGTCTCCACGGCGACGTCGTCGTGACCTGGATGCAGCGGGATGCGCCCGCGCATGGCAATCATGATGTCATCGTTCTCGTCCAGCAGGATCAGGCGCTGGGCGCGCAGTTGATCGGCCTTAATCACCCTGCGGCGGGCCAATGGATGGTCCCGATGCAGCAGGCACACGGCACGGCTGCGCAGCAGCGACACCGTGACGAGGTCGCTGTGCTCGATGTGCCCAGTGGTCAGGACGAAGTCCAGCAGACCCTGGCTCAGGTACTCCTTGAGCTGCGGGGTGCCGTGGGTTTGCAAGTTGATGTAGATCCCCGGGTGTTGCTGCATGAACGGCGCAACGACCCGCGGCAGCAGCCCTGCCGCCAGCGTCGGCGTGCTGCCGATGCGCAGCACGCCCGTCCCTGACTTGCGCAGCACGCGCGCCGCCGTCTCGATCTGCTCCAGACCTTCGAAGTGCTGCCGCACCGATCGGTAAAGCTGTTGGCCCTCGCGCGTCGGACGCAGGCGTCCGTTGTGGAGGTCGAACAACTCCAGCCCGGTGGCCTGGCGCAATTCCCCCAGCCGGCGGCTGATGGACGGTTGCGTGGTGTTGAGCACCTGCGCGGCACGCGTGGTCGTGCCGGACTCCATGACGGCCTTGAAGGCCTGGATCTGCTGGAAGTTGAGCGGACGGGTCATGTCGAGAGTGCGTCGGGCCACTCGGGGCAGTGGCTCTGGCATGCCATGAATACGGTATATCGAAAATGAATAGAGAGTACCAAAATTAGAATTATCCTCAATTGAGATCGCTTTCTAGAATCGATTCGCAACGGCTCGCATGGGCGGCCGGTTTCGACTTCTGAATGGACTTGCACGACATGAGTCAAGCGAAAAATCCGGTCGGGCGCTTTCCCATCCGGCGCCTGGGCCAAGGCCCCTTGCACCACTTCTTCGGCTATTACGACAAGAGCGCGTGGGACCCGGACGATCGATGGGTGCTGGCCAACCAGGTCGATTGGATGACGGCAGACTTGACGCCCGACATGCAGGCGCAGGTCGGTTATTTCGACACCCGGGACGGTGATCGCTTTCATGCGTGCGGTGAGACAACCGCCTGGAACTGGCAAATGGGCTGCCAGCTGCAGTGGCTCGATGGCCGTCCGGGTCGGCAGTTCATCTACAACGTGCGCCGGGACGGCCCCGGCGGGCTCTACCCCGGCTTCGGCGCGGCGATCCACAACGTGGACACAGGAGAAACCCAGCACCTCGACAACCCCATCTACGTGGCGGCGCCCAACAGCCGCTACGCGCTCAGCGTGGACTACAGCCGCCTGTACGTGACCCACGAGACCATCGGCTACTGCGAGCCGGGGGGCAAGCGCCGCGACCTGCCGCTTTATCCGGCCGACGACGGCATCCATGCCATCGATCTGGAAACGGGGGCGACGCGGCTGCTGGTGAGCTACGCCGGCCTGCGCGATTTTCACCATCGGCCCTCAATGGACAAGGCGCTGCACTGGGTCAGCCACATCGAGATCAACCCGTCATCGACCCGCATCCTGTTCCTGCATCGCTGGACCGAGCGCGTCGAGGACGAAACCTGCTTTCTGCATCGCCTCATCACCATGGACCCGGACGGGCGCAACATGCGCCTGCTCGAGTGCTCGGATCACCCCTTGCCCCAACTCGCGGCCGGCTTCGACCCGAGCGCCGTCGGCACCTACGACTACGAGAAGTCCGAGTACCAGATCTCCCATCCGCTGTGGCGCGACGATCGGCACATCATCGTCTGGGGGCCGCACGAGGGCAGCATCCACTACCACCTGTACACCGACGCCGACGGCGGTCCGGTGGAGATCGTCGGCAAGGGCATCCTGACCGAGAACGGGCACATGACGTATTCGCCCGTCAACCCGCGCTGGCTGCTGACCGACACCTACCCCGACCCCGACACCAACGAACGCACGCTGATCCTGTTCGACTGCGACCGGCAGGTTCGCCACGACCTGGGCCGCTTTTATACCGACCCCGGTCTGCGCAAGGAAAACCGCTGCGACCTGCACCCGCGCTGGAGCCGCGACGGGCGCCAGGTGTGCATCGACTCGGTGCATGAGCACGAGCGCCAGATGTACGTGATCGACGTCGGCGCACTCGTCGATGCGGATTGAATCTTCCAACACCCACCCTCAGGAGACAACGATGATGCATGCACTTTCCACTCTGCGGGGCCATGTCCGCACGGCCCTTGCCGTCGCGCTCGTGGCCGCCATCGCTCCCTCGGTCGGCCTGGCCGCCGACCTTTCGGGCACGCTCAAGAAGGTCAAGGATGATGGCGTCGTGGTGGTGGGCTTTCGCGAGGCCTCGATTCCGTTTTCCTACTACAACGACGCCAAGCAGCCCATCGGCTATTCGATCGACTTCACGAACCTGGTGCTCGATCGCATCCGCCAGCAAATCAAGGCGCCGGATCTGAAGGTGCGCTGGTTGCCGATCACGTCGCAGAACCGGATCTCCCTGTTGCAAAACGGCACCATCGATTTCGAGTGCACCACCACCACCCACAACGCCTCGCGGGCCCAGCAGGTGGATTTCTCCAACAGCCTGTTCATCGTCGGCACCCGGCTGATGACCCGCAAGGACTCCGGCATCAAGGATTTCGGTGATCTGAAGGGGCAGAACGTCGTGGTCGGCGCGGGCACGACGTCGGAAATCCTGCTGCGCAAGCTCAACGTCGATCAGAGCCTGGGCATGCGCATCATCAGCGCGAAGGATCACGCCGAATCGTTTCTCACGCTGTCCACCGGACGCGTCAAGGCCATGATGATGGATGACGCCCTGCTGGCCGGCGAGCGCGCCAAGACGAGCGATCCGCAGGACTACGTCATCACCGGCACGCCCCAGTCCTACGAAGCCTATGGCTGCATGGTCCGCAAGGGCGACACCGCCATGAAGCAACTGCTGGACGACGTCATCGCGCTGACCGAAACCTCCGGCAAGGGCGAAGCCATCTACAAGAAGTGGTTCATGAGCCCGGTCCCCCCGAAGAACCTGAACCTGGACTTCCCGATGTCCCAGGCCATGCAGCACCTGTTCGCCCACCCGAACGACAAGATCGATCCCGAGGCGAAATGAACTACCACTGGAATTGGTCGGTCCTGCTGCAGCAGGTCGCAACCGGTGAAAATTCGACCTACCTCGGTTGGATCGTCCATGGCTTCCTGATCACGGCCTTGCTCACCCTGGTGGCGTGGGTGCTGGCCCTCACGGTCGGCACCGCTTTTGGCGTGATGCGCACGCTGCCGGGCCGTTGGCCCCGGCTCATCGGCATGACGTATGTGTCGATCTTTCGCAACGTGCCCTTGATCGTGCAGTTCTTCATCTGGTACTTCGTGGTGCCGGAGCTGCTGCCGAAGGCCATGGGCGATGCGATCAAGGGGGCGGACCCGACCCTCCAGTTTTTCGTCACCTCGGTGTTCGCCTTGGGGGTCTACACCGGCTCGCGCATCTGCGAGCAACTGCGGGCCGGCATCCAGGCGCTGGCCAAGGGGCAGGTTCAGGCGGCGCTGGCCGTGGGCTTCACGCGCGCGCAGATGTACCGCCACATCATCCTGCCGCAGGTGTTTCGCCGCATCCTGCCGCCTCTGACGTCCGAGTTTCTGATCATTTCCAAGAACTCCGCCGTGGCCTCGACGATCGGCTTGCTCGAACTGAGCGGCCAGGCGCGGCAGCTGGTGGACTACACGGCCCAGCCCTACGAATCCTTCATCACGGTCACGCTGGCCTACGTGATCCTCAACTTCATGATCGTGCAGGTGATGAGCTGGATCCGCCGCTCCTCGGCCCGTCCGGGCCTGATGGGCGAATAGGAGCGCCGCGCCATGCTGCATTTCGACTGGGCTTCCCTGTGGGCTGCGCGGGCCATCTTGGCGGAAGGCGCCTGGATCACGTTCAGGGTCACCCTGGTGGCGATCGCGTGCGGCATGGCCTTCGGCACCGTGCTTGCCGTCTGCGCCGTGGTGCGGGTGCGGACGCTGAACGCCTTTGCCCGCGCCTATGTCACCTTGTTTCGCTCGATTCCGCTGGTGATGCTGCTGTTGTGGTTCTTCCTGATCGTGCCGCAACTGCTCAAGTCGATCTTCGATCTGTCGCCGAGCGTTGACATACGGCTGGTGTCGGCCATGGTCGCCTACTCCATGCTCGAGGCCGCTTTTTTTTCGGAGATCATCCGGGCCGGCATCCTGGGCCTGCCGGTGGGCCAGTTTCAGGCCGCCCAGTCGCTGGGCATGACCACGCTGCAGGGCTTTCGCCACATCATCCTGCCGCAGGCCTTGCGGGCCATGCTGCCCATCATGCTGACCCAGTGCATCGTGATCTTTCAGGACACCTCGCTGGTTTACGTCATCGCCCTGGGCGACTTCTTCAGCAACGCCGTGCGGATCGGCGAGCGCGATGGCTCCGTGGTCCAGCTGCTGCTGTTCGCGGGGTTGGTCTACTGGGTGATCTGCGCTGCACTCAGCGGCGTGGTCCGGATCGTGCAATTGCGCTTGCGCGAAGCCTAGCCCGAAGGGCGGCGGCCCCGATGTCCAGGGGGCCCGCGCCGGAGCGTTCTTCGCCGGCGCCCAACCGTCAGACGTCTGACGCAGATCAAAGTCCGATCGCGGCACCCCATCTAGCATTTTTTGACGGGTGTCGCGCATTGCACGCGCGGCAGTGTGGCGTTCTTCTGGTTACTGCGCAGGCCCGCAGCGTGATGCATCATCGCGCCGGACGAGGGGCCGAGCGGGCAAACGCTCGGGTCCATTGACGCCGACCCAGTACCGTGGCAGATCTGGATGAGGTATCACTGACATGCGCAACGCATCTCCGCAAGCCGAGGACGACGGGGCACCCGCCGCACGACGCGTACCAGACGTCGCGGTTTTCTCGGCCAAAGCTTACGACCGCCAGTTCCTCGATGCCGCCAACGACGCTGGCGTTTGCAGACTGCACTACCTGGAGGCCGCGCTCGACGCCGACACCGTCGGGCTTGCCGCCGGCCGCGAGGTGGCTTGCGTGTTCGTCAACGATGTCGCCAACGCCGACATCCTGAAAACCCTGGCGGCCAACGGCACACGCCTGCTGGCGCTGCGCTGCACGGGCTTCAACAACGTCGATCTGGCCGCCGCGCGCGCCCATGGCATACGCGTGGTGCGCGTCACCACGTATTCGCCGTACTCGGTCGCCGAGCACGCGGTGGCCTTGCTGCTGTCGCTGGTGCGGCGCATTCCGCGCGCTTGGTACCGCACGCGCGACGGCAATTTCACGCTCGACGGGCTGCTCGGCTTCGACCTGCATGGCCGCACGGTGGCCGTGGTCGGCACGGGCCGCATCGGCACCGAGTTCGCCCGCATCATGACGGGTTTTGGCTGCACGGTTCTCGGCCACGACGCGCTTGAGAATCCTGCATTCCTGGCGCTCGGCGGCCGCTACGTCGGGCTCGACGAGGCGCTCGCGCAGGCCGACGTGGTCTCGCTGCATTGCCCGCTGACGCCGCAGACGCATCACCTGATCGACGCGCCCCGGCTGGTCACCTGCAAGCCGGGTTTGATTCTGGTCAACACCAGCCGTGGCGCGCTCGTTGACACGGACTCGGTCATCGAGGCGCTCAAGGCCGAGCACCTGGGCGGCGTGGCGATCGACGTGTACGAGCAGGAGGCGGATGTGTTCTACCGCGACTGGTCCAGCAGCATCGTGGCCGACGACACGCTGGAGCGGCTGCTGTCGTTCCACAACGTGATCGTCACCGGCCACCAGGCGTTCTTCACGCGCGAGGCCATGAGCACGATCAGCCGCACGACGATCGCCAGCATCGGGCAGTTCGCGCGCGGCGAGCGCCTGACGGACGAGCTGGTCGCGGCGTGAATTCACCGACCGGGTGCAGTACGGCGTGCCGCCATGCGCGCTGCTGCAGCGGTCATGAAAGCGGGGTCCAGGACCCTGGCAGGAGGCGGATGTGCATGGTTTCGAGGCATTTTTGAATCAGCGGCCGTTCATCGCGCTGCGCCTTGCGATGCGCCTGGGCCATGCGCCCGGGCACAAGCGCGTTGACACCGAAGCCGTCCCCCGCCACTTCGATAGATAGGCAGCCCCTTTCCGCGCGATGCGCACACCACAGGAAGACCGCAATGCCCACGACAGCCCTCAAGCCCTCGAACCCACCGTCCTCGGTCTCGCCGGCCGAGCACCTGCGCCTGGCCTTCATCTCGGCCTGGCTGCTGTGCAGCATCTTCTACTTCGCGCAATACGCGCTGCGCTCGGCGCCGGGTGTCATGCTCGACGAATTGGGCGCCGCGCTGGCGCTGGACAAGGTGGCGCTGGGGTCCCTGGTGGGGCTGTACTACTACACCTATGCCGTGTTCGCCATCATCGCCGGCGCGGCGCTGGACCGCTCCGGGCCGCGCGGCGTGGTGCCGGCGGGCATCGTGGCGGTGGCGCTGGGCGCCATTTTGTTCGGCATGGGCGAGGTGTTCACGGCGCAGACCGGCCGCCTGCTGCAGGGCGCGGGATCGGCCGTGGCCTTCACCGGCGCGGTCTATCTGGCCACGCGCGGCTTTCCCAAGGAGTGGCTGGCCACCGCCGTCGGCGTGACGCAGTGCTTCGGCATGCTGGGCGGCTCGGCCGGGCAGTTCGCGGTGGGGCCCATGGTTCGCTCGGTCATGCCTTGGCAACAGTTCTGGTTCATCTCCGGCCTGATGCTGCTGATCCTGGCCGTGGGCATGGCGCTCATCACGCCCAGCCGCAAGACCTACGAGAGCGCGCCGGCGCAGTCAACGTCCTGGATCACCATGCTGGCGCCGTACAAGACGGTGCTGTCCAACCCGCAAAGCTGGCTGTGCGGGGTGATCGCCGGGCTGCTGTTTCTGCCCACCACGGTGTTCGACATGATCTGGGGCGTGCCCTTCCTGCGCGAGGGCATGCACGTGCCGATCTCCGAGGCGGTGGCGCGCGCCAGCATGGTGCCGCTGGGTTGGGTGGTGGGCTGTCCGCTGCTGGGCTACATCGCCGACCGCATCGGCCGGCGCAAGATCGTCACCATCGGCGGCGCGCTGTTGCTGGCGGTCACCTTCGCGGGCGTGCTCTACCTGCCGGCCGGCAGCGCGCCGCCCTACGTCCTGGGCCTGCTGATGGGCATCGGCTCGGGCGCGGCAATGATCCCCTACACCGTCATCAAGGAAGTCAATCCCGACGAGATCAAGGGCTCGGCCACCGGTGCCATCAACTGCCTGGTGTTCTCGATGACGGCGCTGATCAACCCGTGGTTCGGGCGCATGCTGGCCGGCATGACACCGGCCGGTCAGCCCATCGGCCTGGCGCAGTTCCAGCAAGCCGGCAGTGTGCTGCTGGGTGGCGTGGTGCTGGCCATCGTGCTCACCTTCCTGCTGCGCGAAACCGGTTTTGCCGCGCAACGCCCGGCACCCAGGTAAGACCACGCCGATTGCACAGCGTCCGCCAACCGACGGCGGCCAAACGCCGTCGGCCCGCCCCTTGAAACCCACAGGAGAACGTCTTGGCCTTCAAACTCGACGACATGACCCAGGTACTGGCCCTCACCACCCGCAAGGGCGTGGGCAGCCTGCGCTGGCAAAAGCCGCAGTGGATCGACTTTTTGCCTCCCTGCAACCACGCCTGCCCGGCGGGCGAGGACATCCAGGCCTGGCTGGCGCTGGCCCAGGCCGGGCGCCACGCGGACGCGTGGCGCACCCTGGTCGAGAACAACCCGCTGCCGTCCACGCACGGGCGCGCCTGCTACCACCCCTGCGAGTCCAGCTGCAACCGCGCGGCGCTGGATGCACCCATCGCCATCCATGCGGTCGAGCGCTTTCTGGGCGATTTGGCCAGCGACAACGCCTGGACGGTGCCAGTGGCTGCGCCGTCGGGCAAGCGGGTGCTGATCGTCGGCGCCGGGCCGGCCGGGCTGTCGTGCGCGTGGCAGCTGGCGCGCCGGGGCCATGCGGTGGAAATCCGCGACCAGAACCCGAACCCCGGCGGCATGATGGCCTACGGCATCCCTGAGTACCGGCTGCCGCGCACCGATCTGCAGCGCGAGATCGCCCGCATCACCGCGCTGCCGGGCGTGACGCTGCGCTGCGGCGAGCGCGTGGATGACGTGGCGCGGGCGCGCCGCGAGGGCGGCTTCGACGCCGCCTTCGTCGCCGTCGGCGCGCAGCTCAGCAACCACCTGGACATCCCGGCGGTGGACGGGCGGCGCATCGTCGATGCCGTTGGGCTGCTTGACCAGGTGCGCCGCGACGAACGCCCCTTGCTGGGCCGCGTGGTCGTGGTCGTGGGCGGCGGCAACACCGCCATGGACGCAGCCCGCACCGCCCGGCGCCTGGGCGCCGAAGAAGCCGTGCTGGTCTATCGGCGCGATGCGGCGCACATGGGCGCGCATCCGGACGAGGCCGAGGAAGCCTTTGCCGAGGGCGTGAAGGTCAAGTGGGTCAGCACGGTGCAGCAGTTCGGCGCCAAGGGCGTGGTCATCGAGAAGATGGCGTTGGGTGCCGATGGCCAGCTCACGCCCACGGGCGAGACCGAGCAGCTGGCCGCCGATTCGGTGCTGCTTGCCGTGGGCCAGCACAGCGACCTGGCGCTGCTGGCCGGTTCGCCCAGGGCCACCACCGCGCAGGGCGTGGTTCAGGTCGGCGAGCAGATGATGACCGGCGAGGACGGCCTGTTTGCCGGCGGCGACTGCATTGGCGGCGCACGCACCATGACCACGGCGGTGGGCCACGGCAAGGCGGCGGCGCGCAACATCAATGCCTGGCTGCGTGGCGAGCGCTACGTGCACCGCACATCCCACCGCATCGTCAACTACGACGACCTGCACCTGCCCGGCTACCTGGAGGCCCCGCGCAGCCAGCAGCGCGAGGTGCCGCCGCAGCTGCGTGCCGACTTCGGCGAAGTGGTCTCCGGCCTGTCGCCGGCGCAGGCGCGCTACGAGGCCGAGCGCTGCCTGTCGTGCGGCAACTGCTTCGAATGCGACAACTGCTTTGCCGCCTGCCCCGAGCAGGCCATCCAGCGGCTCGGCCCCGGCCGCGGCTACGCGGTCGATACCGAGCTGTGCACCGGCTGCGCGATCTGCTTCGAGCAGTGCCCTTGCCACGCCATCGAGATGGCGCCCGAACCGACTGCCGCCACGCTGCCCATCGGCAGCCTGGGCGAGCCCGTGGCGCCCGCGCGCTTCAAGGTGCGGCCATGAGCGCGGCCAAGAAGATGGAGAACACCATGACGACCCCCATCCCGCTTGAAACCATGGACGGCAACACCGCCGTCACCTGGATCGCCTACCGCGTCAACGAAGTCTGCGCGATCTACCCGATCACGCCATCCTCGGTGATGGCCGAGCTGGCCGACACCTGGTCGGCCGCCGGGCAGCGCAACCTCTGGGGCCAGATCCCGGTGGTGCAGGAGATGCAGGCCGAGGGCGGCGCCGCCGGCTGCGTGCACGGCGCGCTGCAGTCCGGCGCGCTGACCACGACGTTCACCGCGTCGCAGGGGCTGATGCTGATGCTGCCCAACATGTACAAGATCGCGGGCGAACTCACATCCACCGTGTTCCACGTCGCGGCGCGCGCGCTGGCCTCGGCGGCGTCGTCGATCTTCGGCGACCACCAGGACATCATGGCCGCGCGCGACACCGGCTTTGCCATCCTGGGCGCGGCGTCGGTGCAGGAGGGCCACGACCTGGCGCTGATCGCGCAGGCCGCCACGCTGGCCGGGCGCGTGCCCATCATCCACTACACCGACGGCTTTCGCACCTCGCACGAGTACAACGGCGTGTCGCTGATTCCGGACGAACAGATCCGCGCGATGATCGACGAAGGTCTGGTGCGCGAGCACCGGCTGCGTGCGCTCAGCCCCGAGCACCCCGTCATCCGCGGCACCTGGCAGAACCCCGACACCTACTTCCAGGCGCGCGAGGCCGGCAACCCGTTCTACACGCGCATGCCCGGCGTGGTGCAGCAGACCATGGACCGCTTTGCCGAGCTGACCGGGCGCCGCTACTCGCTGGTGCGCTATGACGGGCCACTGGACGCCGAGCGCGTGGTGGTCAGCATGGGCTCGGGCGCCGAGGTGGTGCGCGAGACGGCCGCCTGGCTGAACGCGCAAGACCCCAAGCAAAAGGTCGGCGCCATGCAGATCCTGCTGTATCGCCCCTTTCCGGTCGATGCCTTTTTGGCCGCGCTGCCGGCCAGCGTGCGCAGCGTCGCCGTGCTGGACCGCACCAAGGAGCCCGGCGCGCCGATGGAGCCGCTGCACGCCGACGTCATTGGCGTGCTGGCGCAGGCCGTGGCCACCGGCCGGCGCGCCAGCATGCCGCGCGTGATCGGCGGGCGCTACGGGCTGTCGTCCAAGGACTTCCACCCCGGCATGGCCAAGGCGGTGTTCGACGAGGCCGCGCGCGAGCAGCCGCACGACGGTTTCACCGTGGGCATCGACGACGACGTGGGCCACACCAGCCTGGCGTATGACGCCCAGCTGGACATCGAACCCGCGAGCACCGTGCGCTGCCTGTTCTACGGCCTGGGCGCCGACGGCACCGTGGGCGCCAACAAGAACAGCGTGAAGATCCTGAGTGGCATTCCCGGGCGCTATGCGCAGGCCTACTTCGACTACGACTCGCACAAGTCCGGCGCCGAGACCACCTCGCACCTGCGCTTCGGCAACCAGCCGATCGCCGCGCCCTACCTGATCCGCGAGGCGCATTTCGTCGCCTGCCACAAGTTCGACTTCCTGCGCCGCATCGACGTGCTGGGCAAGGCCCGGGCCGGCGGCACCTTCCTGCTCAACAGCCCCTATGGCCCCGACAAGGTCTGGGACCATCTGCCGCGCGAAGTGCAGCAGACGCTGATCGATCGCAAGCTCAAGTTCTGGGTGATCGACGCCTCCGACGTCGCCATGCGCGCCGGCCTTGGCATGCGCACCAACACCATCTTGCAGACCTGCTTCTTTCACCTGGCGCAGGTGCTGCCGCCCGACGAGGCCATCGCGCAGATCAAGCACGCCATCGAGAAGACCTATGGCGCCAAGGGGCGCAACCTGGTGCAGCTCAACTTCGCGGCGGTCGATGCCGCACTGGCCGGCCTGCACGAGGTGCGCGTGCCCGATCGCGTGAGCGCGCGCAACCCCATCCCGCCCATCGTGCCGGCCGACGCGCCGCTGTTCGTGCGCCAGATCACCGGCGAAATCATGGCCGGGCGCGGCAACGCCATTCCCGTCAGCCACATGCCGGTGGACGGCACGTTTGCGGCGGGCACGACGCGCTTCGAAAAACGCAACATCGCCGTCGAAGTGCCGATCTGGGACCCGGACCTGTGCTTCCAGTGCGGCCAGTGCAGCATCGTGTGCCCGCATGCGGTGATCCGCTCGGCCTCGTACGAGGCCAAGGCGCTCGAAGGCGCGCCGGCGACGTTTCCGTCGGCACCCGCCAACGCACGCGGCTACCCCGATGCGCGCTTCACGCTGCAGTTCTACGTCGAGGACTGCACCGGCTGCGGCGTGTGCGTGGAGGCCTGCCCGGCCATCAGCCCCACCGACCCCAAGCACCGCGCCATCAACATGGGCGAGAAGCTGCCCATCCTCGAGCGCGAGCGCACCCACCTGGCGTTCTTCGAGACCCTGCCCAAGGCCGATCGCGCCCACGTCAACATGGCCAATGTGCGCGGCGTGCAGTTCCTGGAGCCGCTGTTCGAGTTCAGCGGCGCCTGCGCCGGCTGCGGCGAGACGCCGTACCTGAAGCTGATCTCGCAACTGTTCGGCGACCACATGCAGGTGGCCAATGCCACGGGCTGCTCGGCCATCTACGCCGCCAACACGCCGGCGCACGCCTGGCGCGCCAATGGCGAGGGCCGCGGCGTGGCCTGGGCCAACTCGCTGTTCGAGGACAACGCCGAGTTCGGCCTGGGCTACCGCCTGGCCATCGACCAGCAGGGCGCGCTGGCGCGCTCGCTGCTCACGCAACTGGCCGGCGATGTCGGTGCCGACCTGGCCGACGCGCTGCTGGCCGGCGCGCAGCAGCAGGGCGAGGCCGCGCTGGTGGCGCAGCGCGAGCGCGTTGCGCTGCTGCGCCAGCGCCTGGCCGGCATCGTCCGGCCCGAGGCGCGCTCGCTCGAGGCCGTGGCCGACTTCCTGGTGCGGCGCAGCGTGTGGATCATCGGCGGTGACGGCTGGGCCTATGACATCGGCTACGGCGGCCTGGACCATGTGCTGGCGCAGGGGCGCGACGTGAACGTGCTGGTGCTCGACACCGAGGTCTATTCCAACACCGGCGGCCAGTCGTCCAAGGCCACGCCGCTGGGCGCTTCGGCCAAGTTCGCCGCCGCCGGCAAGCGGGTGCCGCGCAAGGACTTCGGCATGCAGGCCATCACCTACGGCAACGTCTATGTCGCGCAGATCGCGATGGGTGCCAACCCCGAGCAGGCGCTGATCGCGCTGCGCGAGGCCGATTCGTATCCGGGCCCGTCGCTGATCCTGGCGTACTCGCAGTGCATCGCCCACGGCATCGACATGCGCACCGGCATGAAGCAGGCCGCGCGCGCCGTGGCCAGCGGCTACTGGCCGCTGTTCCGCTTCGACCCGCGCATGCGCAAGGCCGGGCTCAACCCCTTCCGCCTGGACTCGACGCGCCCGCGCATCACGCTGGAGGACTACGCCTATCGCGAGCTGCGCTACAGCAGCCTCAAGCGCAGCAACCCCGAGTCGGCGGCCGAAATGCTGGTGCAGGCGCAGGCCTCGGTCGATGAGCGCTACCGCATGTACGAAGACTTCGCCGCGCGCGACGGCGCGCGCTTTCTGCCGCACTGGGAGGACGCCACATCATGACCGCCATCGACTTGCGCACGCGCTATCTCGGGCTGGATCTGCCCCATCCGGTGGTGGCCTCGGCCTCGCCGCTGACCCGCAGCGTCGAGGGCATCTGCCAACTCGCCGATGCGGGCGCCGCGGCCGTGGTCATGGCCTCGATCTACGAAGAGCAGATCGTCGCGGCCGAGCTGGCCGAACTGGCCCTGCTGGAGGCCGACGGCGGCACGCACCCCGAGGCCAGCGGCGGCTTCTTCCCGGCCACCGTCACCGAGCGCAGCGTGCTCGACCAGCGGCTGGAAACCCTGCGCCGCGCCGCGGAGCGTGCCGGCATCCCGGTCATCGCCAGCCTCAACGGCGTGTCGCGCGCCGGCTGGACCGACTTTGCCGGCCAGCTCGAGCAGGCGGGCGCGGCGGCCATCGAGCTCAACGTGTTCCGCATTCCGGCCGACCTGTCCGAGGACGGGCCGCACATCGACCGTGAATGCGTGGAGGTGCTGCGCGCGGTCAAGGCCAGCGTTCGCATCCCGGTGTCGGTCAAGCTCTCGCCGTTTCACAGCAGCACCGGCCACTTCGCGTTGCAACTGGTGCAGGCCGGGGCCGATGGCCTGGCGCTGTTCAACCGCTTCTACGAGCCCGACATCGACCTGGCCACGCTGCGGCCGCAACCCGACTTCGACCTGAGCACGCCGGCGGACGTGCGCCTGGGCCTGACCTGGATGTCGCTGCTGCATGGGCACTTGGGGCACACCTCGCTGGCCGCCACCTCGGGCGTGTGGAGCGGCGATGACGTGGTCAAGTACCTGCTGACCGGCGCCGACGTGGTGATGAGCACATCGGCCCTGCTGCGCCACGGGCCGCAGCACGTCGGCGTGCTGGTGCACGGGCTGCGCGACTGGATGGAGCGGCACGGCATCGCCACGCTGGACGCGCTGCGCGGGCGGCTGTCGGCGGCGCAGCGCGGCGGTGATCCGGGGGCGTTCCTGCGGGAGCAGTACCGCGCCATCACCACGTCGCGCCGGCTTTGACGGGCGCACGGCAGGACGGGTTCACGCGGGCGAGGCCGCCCTCGATTGATCCACAATCGGGCCATGAGCTCATCCGATCCGATGGCGCCGCTGACCGCGCTGATTCACCACCCCTACCAGGCACCCTCCGCTTTCGCCGCGCCGCAGCCCGGCGTGTTCAAGGCCTCGACGGTGTTCTTTCCCAACGTCGCGGCCATGCGCGCGCGCGACTGGAAGGACAAGAGCAGCTACACCTACGGCCTGCACGGCACGCCGACCACCTTCACGCTGGAGGAGCGCATCGCCACGCTGGAGCACGGCACGCACTGCGTGCTGCTGCCCAGCGGCCTGGCGGCGGTGGCCTGCGCGTCGCTGGCCCTGCTCAAGTCGGGCGACGAGGTGCTGATCCCCGACAACGCCTACGGCCCCAACAAGGCGCTGACCGAGGGCGAGCTGGCGGCCTGGGGCATCACGCACCAGTACTACGACCCGCTGGACGTGGCCGACCTGGCCGCGCGCATCAACGAGCGCACGCGCCTGGTGTGGCTGGAGGCCGCGGGCTCCATCACGCTGGAGTTTCCCGACCTGATCGAGCAGGTGCGCCTGTGCCGCGCGCGCGGCGTGACTTGCGTGCTGGACAACACCTGGGGCGCGGGCCTGGCCTTCAACCCGTTCGATCTGGACGAGCAGGGCCTGGGCGTTCATGTCTCGGTGCATGCGCTGACCAAATACCCCAGCGGCGGCGGCGATGTGCTGATGGGCAGTGTGGTCACGCGCGATGCGGCCTTGCACCGCAAGATCCTGCTCAGCCACATGCGGCTGGGCTTTGGCGTGAGCGGCGGCGACGCCGAGACCGTGCTGCGCGCGCTGCCCAGCATCGCGCTGCGCTACCACGCGCAGGACCAGGCGGCGCGCGCTCTGGCGCGCTGGTGCGCCGCGCAGCCCCAGTTCGCGCAGGTGCTGCACCCGGCGCTGCCCGGCGCGCCAGGCCACGCCCACTGGCAGCAGCTGTGCGGCGCGGCCGACGCGCGCGGCGGTGGCGCCGCGGCCGGCCTGTTCAGCGTGCTGGTGCACGAGCGCTACACGCAGGCGCAGGTCGATGCGTTTTGCGATGCGCTGCGCCTCTTCAAGCTCGGCTACAGCTGGGGCGGGCCGATCAGCCTGGTGGTGCCCTACAACCTGGCCGCCATTCGCGCCAACGGCTGGCCCGCGCACCTGGCGCGCGGCACGGTGGTGCGGTTTTCGACCGGGCTGGAAGACGTGGCCGATTTGCAGGCCGACCTGGCGCAGGCGCTGGACCGGGCGTTGCCGACCTGAGGTCCCTGGCCCGCGGCCGCGCGACGGACGCCTTGCCGGCAAAACCTTGATTTGAGGCAAGCATTGCCTTCGCTCCCCTGCGCCGCGCATGGACAGGCGCGCCCTGCGACGTGACAATGACCGCACCGCTCTGGCATGCGGCCGCGTGGATCTGCCCGCATCGCTGCGCGTGAAGCGCAGAGCCATTCGCCGCAGGCTTTTTCTTGCCCGCACCCGTGCAGTGCATGGTGCTGCGAACCGCCGGATCGGCCCCCATCCTCCACCCGCAAAGGAGCTTGAACCATGAAAGCAGCACGCTTCCACGCCCGCGGCGACATCCGCATCGAAGACATTCCAGAGCCTACCGTGGCCCCCGGCACCGTCGGCATCGACGTCGCCTGGTGCGGCATCTGCGGCACCGACTTGCACGAGTTCATGGAGGGGCCGATCTTCATTCCGCCCTGCGGCCACCCGCACCCCATATCGGGCGAGTCCGCGCCCGTCACCATGGGCCATGAGTTCTCGGGCGTGGTCTATGCCGTCGGCGAAGGCGTGACCGACATGCAGGTGGGCCAGCATGTGGTGGTCGAGCCCTACATCATTGCCGACGACGTGCCCACCGGGCCGGGCGAGCGCTACCACCTGTCCAAGAACATGAACTTCATCGGCCTGGGCGGTCGCGGCGGCGGCCTGTCTGAAAAGATTGCCGTCAAGCGCCGCTGGGTGCACCCGATCTCCAACGCCATTCCGCTGGACCAGGCGGCCCTGATCGAGCCCCTGTCAGTAGGCCACCACGCCTATGTGCGCAGCGGCGCCAAGGCCGGCGACGTGGCGCTGGTGGGCGGCGGCGGCCCCATCGGGCTGTTGCTGGCGGCCGTGCTGAAAGCCAAGGGCCTGAAGGTCATCATCACCGAGCTGAGCGCCAAGCGGAAGGAGAAGGCGCGCGAGTCCGGCGTGGCCGATCACATCCTCGACCCGTCCCAGGTGGACGTGGTGGCCGAGGTGATGAAGATCACCGGCGACCAGGGCGCCGACGTGGCCTTTGAATGCACCAGCGTCAACAAGGTGCTCGACCAACTGGTGGCCGCCACCAAGCCGGGCGGCGTGGTGGTGATCGTGTCGATCTGGAGCCATCCGGCCACCATCAACGTGCACAGTGTGGTGATGAAGGAGCTGGACGTGCGCGGCACCATCGCGTACTGCAACGACCACCAGGAAACCATCAAGCTGGTGGAGGAAGGCAAGATTGACTTGACCCCCTTCATCACCCAGCGCATTCAGTTGCAGGATTTGATCTCGCAAGGCTTTGAAACGCTGATCCACAACAACGAATCGGCGGTGAAGATCATCGTTCAGCCCCGGCTCAAGTAGCGGCAGCGCCAGGCAGCGGGCTTGCGGCGGGGCGGATCGGCCACGCTGCAAGCTGCCCGCCGCTTCTTGAAAAGGCGTCGGAGGCCGCTTGGCAATCAAGCGAATTTGATAGCACGCGGCGCTTGCTGGTCAAGCGCTGGGCAGCGTTTTGTCTTGAGCTGCGGGCCGCTTATGATGCCGCATTTCACTGGACGCCCCTCCATGACCGACAGCGATCCCGCCATCAAGCCCGAGCCCGAGCCGGCATACCGGCCCTACGTGCCCCCGCCTTCGACGGTGCCGCAGGCCGTCATGCGGCCCCTGGGCCTGCTCGATCCCTTGCGCTGGCTGCGCGCCGGCGCGCGCGACTTTGGCGCCGCGCCGGGCATCGGCCTGTTCTACGGCGGGTGCTTCTGGGCCATGGCGCTGGTGCTGGGGCTGGTGTTTCGCAACCGGCCCGAGTACGTCATGTCGATCGCCTCGGGCTGCCTGCTGCTGGGGCCTTTTCTGGCCATGGGCCTGTACGAGGTCAGTCGCCGGCGCGAGCAGGGCATGGCGCCCACCCTCGGCGCCTCGGCCACCTGCTGGGAGCCGCACCTGCGCAGCATGGCGATGCTGGTGCTGGTGCTGATCGTGCTGGAGCTGCTGTGGGGCCGCGCCTCGCTGGTGGTGTTCGCGGTGTTCTTCAACACCGGCATGCCCTCCACCACGGGCGTGGTGCAGGCCATCTTCAACCCCGACAACCTGGACTTCGTGGGCGTGTACCTGCTGGTGGGCGGCCTGTTCGCGCTGCTGGTCTATTCGACGGCGGTGGTGTCGATCCCGATGATTCTGGACCGCGACACCGACGCCATCTCGGCGGCCATCACCAGCATCCGCGTGGTGGCGGCCAACCCGATCACCATGGGGTGGTGGGGCGCGCTGATCGCGCTCCTGATCGCCCTGGCCCTGCTGCCCTGGGGCGCCGGCCTGCTCGTCGTCGGGCCGGTGCTCGGCCACGCCAGCTGGCACGCGTACCGCGGCGCGGTGCGCTGGCAGGAGCCCCCGGCGGCGGCCTGATCAGCCCGCCAGAATCCGCGCGCTGGCCGCATCCAGAGCCGCCTCGGAGCGATCGGCCAGCGGCACCGCCTGCGCCTGCTCGAACTGGCTGAAATTGCGCCGGGTCGATGTGGCGTAGCCGGGGTCGTAGTGTTTCTCCAGCAGCTCGCGCACGACGGCTTCGGTGTGGCCGGCGGCGATCTGCGCCTTCCAGCCCTCGATCACCGCGCGTCCGCGCAGGTTCACCAGGGTGTCCAGGCGCTCGCCAAAAAAGGCCGGGTTGCTGACGAAGAAGGGGTAGTCCTCCAGCAGCAGGGCCACGCGCTCGTCCGGACTCAAGTCCACGCGCAGGCAGGCGCCTGCGCGCATGGCGGCGACCAGCGGCTCGGGCAAGGTGACGTTGCCCACCTTCTTGCTTTCGGCCTCCACGTACACCGGTCGCGTGGCGTCCAGCGCGCGCAGGCTGTCCCACACCGTCATCTCGAAGTGCTTTTGCGACGGTTGCGCAACGCCCGGGATCAGGCCCAGCACCGAGGCGCGGTGGCGCGCCAGCGCCTCCAGGTCCAGCACCTGCGCGCCGGCGCGCGCCAGTGCATGCAGCAGCCGTGTCTTGCCCGATCCGGTGGGCCCGCAGATCACGCGCCAACTCAGGCGCACGACCTGCGAGGATAGGTCGGCCAGCATGGCGGCGCGAAACGCCTTGTAGCCGCCCTCGAGCAACTGCACGCGAAAGCCGACTTGCCCCAGCACCAGCGCCAGCGCGCCGCTGCGCTGCCCGCCGCGCCAGCAGTACAGCAGCGGTTGCCAGCCCTTGGGCTTGTCCATGCAGTGCTGCTCGATGTGCGCGGCGATGTTGCGCGCCACCAGGGCCGCGCCGCGCTTGCGCGCCTCAAAGGGGTTGACCTGCCGATACAGGGTGCCGACCTCGACGCGCTCGGCGTCATGCAGGCTGGGCCAGTTGACGGCGCCAGGCAGGTGGTCGATGGCGAACTCGCCTTCACTGCGCGCATCGACGATGGTGCCAAAGCGGCCCAGCTGCGCCAGCGCCTGATCGGCCGGAATGCGCTGCACGCTCATTTCAAGAGCTTTCGCAGCTCGGGCCAGACGTTGCCCAGGATCGTCGGGTGCGCCGCCGCCGTGGGATGAATGCGGTCGGGTTGAAACAGCGCGGTGGCGTTGGGCGCGTCGGCCACGCCCTTGAGCAGAAACGGCACCAGCGCGGTTTGACGCGCCTTCGCCACTTGCGCAAACACGGCCTGAAAGCGCCGGCTGTAGTCCGCGCCATAGTTGGGCGGCACCTCCATGCCGGCCAGCAACACCTTGGCGCCGGCCTGCTGGGCGGCCTGCGCCATGGCGCTCAGGTTGGCCTCGGTCGTGGCCAAAGGCAGGCCGCGCAGGGCGTCGTTGCCGCCCAGCTCGATGATGAGCACGGCCGGGGCGTGTTTCTTCAGCAGGGCGGGCAGGCGCGCGCGTCCGCCCGCCGTGGTGTCGCCCGAGACGCTGGCGTTGACCACCTGCGCGGTGATCTTTTCGGCGGCGAGCTTTTCTTCGAGCAAGGCCACCCAGCCGCTGCCGCGCGCAATGCCGTATTCGGCGCTCAGCGAGTCGCCCAGCACCAGGATCGTCGGGGGTTCGGCCGCCCAAGCCGCCGGCGCTGCGCCGAGGGCCAGCGCGGTCAGGATAAAGTGTCGTCGGTTCAAATCAATCGGCCTTTTCATGACGGATCTATCTACGGAGCCGGCGCCCGGCGCGGCGCCCGCGCCCATCATCGCGGTGGAGCATGTCTTCAAGTCGGTGACCGACTCCACCGGCACCCTGGATATTCTGCGCGATATCGACTTTGCGCTGGCCGCGCGCGAGACGGTGGCCATCGTCGGTGCCTCGGGCTCGGGCAAGAGCACGCTGCTGTCCATCATCGCCGGGCTGGACACACCCACCCGCGGCACGGTGCGGCTGGCGGGGCAGGACTTGTTCGCCGTGGACGAGGACGCACGCGCCGCCTGGCGCGCGCGCCAGGTCGGCTTCGTGTTCCAGAGCTTTCAGCTGCTGGGCAACCTGACCGCGCTGGAGAACGTGATGCTGCCGCTGGAGCTGGCCGGCCGCAAGGACGCACGCGCGCAGGCCGCCGAGATGCTGGCGCGCGTGGGCCTGGGCCAGCGCCTGCGCCACTACCCCAAGGTGCTCTCGGGCGGCGAGCAGCAGCGCGTGGCGCTGGCGCGCGCCTTCGTGGTGCGCCCCGCCGTGCTGCTGGCCGACGAGCCCACTGGCAGCCTGGACTTCGCCACCGGCGCCACGGTGATGGAGCTGATGTTCGAGCTGAACCGCGAGCTGGGCACCACGCTGGTGCTGGTCACGCACGACCTGGCGATCGCGGCGCGCTGCCAGCGTCGGCTGACCATCGACGCCGGGCGCGTGACCGAAGACCGTGACGAGCGCGTCGAAGCACTATGAAAACAAGAGCTGCTTGCGCACAAGGGATAAGCGCTGGCGGCTGTTTTGCCTTTGGTTTTGGTCAGAGCTGAAAACCCACGGTGGCGACAATGCCCTCGCCGATGTCGCGCCACCAGTTGGGCGGCTGCGCCGAGGCGGGCGCGCCTTGGTGCGCGGTCTGCACGATCCACTGGGCCAGCCATTCGATCTCGCGCGGCCCGTAGAAGGCGGCCATGGCCTCGTAGTTGATGAACAGGCTGCGACTGTCCAGGTTGGCCGATCCGCACAGCGCCAACGCGTCATCGACCACCACGGCCTTGGCGTGCAGCATGGTCGGCACCAGGCGCACCTGCGCGCCGGCGGCCACCAGATCGCGCACGGCACGCCCGCGCGCCCAGTCGGCCAGCCGGTGGTTGGAGCGGTGCGGCAAGACCAGGGTGATGTGCAGCCCGCGCTTGGCGGCCAGCACCAGGGCTTCGAGCAGACCTTCGTCGGGCACGAAGTAGGGCGTGGCCAGCAGCAGGCGCCGCTCGGCATGAAAGGCGCTGGACACGAGGAGCGCGTGCAGGATGTCCTCGTGAAAGTCCGGGCCGCTGGGCACCCACTGGGCCAGGGTCAGCTCGGCGGTTGGTGTGCTCGGGTCGGGCGGCAAAGCCGGGGGCGAGCCATCGGCGCCCGCATGCCGCGCCAGGCGCTCGGCGTAGTCCAGCCGCGTGGCCTTGCGTGCACCGCGGGCAATGTGCCAGTCCCCCTCGAACAAGGCCAGAGCCTGCGCGGCCAGTGCGCCGTCGGCGACGAAGCTCAGGTCCAGCCAGGCCGGTTCGCCCACGCGGCCGATGAAGTATTCGTTGGCCATGTTGCGCCCGCCGGCCCACAGGCGCATGCCGTCGGCCACCACGATCTTGCGGTGGTTGCGCAAGTTGGTGCGCCCGCGCCCCGGAAGGCCCAGTGCCGGCACGAACAGGCGCGTTTGCACGCCGGCGCTTCGCAGCAGCGCGTCGTGGCTGTGTCCGCTCTTGAGGTTGCCGATGCTGTCGATCAGCAGGCGCACCTGCACGCCGGCGCGCGCCTGCTCGGCCAGGGCCGCGGCCACCGTGGCGCCCACCTCGTCGTCGCCCAGCACGTAGGTGCAGATGTCCAGCGTGTGGCGGCTGGCGGCAATCACGCTGCGCAGCTGCTCGAGCGCCGCGTCCCCGTCGGCAGCAAAGCGCACGCTGGCTTGGGGCTGCGCGCCCGCCACGCCCAGCGCGGCCAACAAGCGCGTGGCCCACGGCGGCGCCGCGTGCGCCCAGGGCCCGCTGGGCGCGGGCTGGCGGTGCGTGGCCGGCCGCAACAGCTTGCGCGTGCCGAAGATCAGGAACAGCGGCAACCCCAGGTACGGAAAGGCCGCGATGCCGAACACCCAGGACATCGCCGCATAGGGGTGGCGCCGCTGGCGCCGCACCCGCGTGACCACGATGTAGGTCAGCAAGCCCGCCGCCACGAAGGCGGAATGCTCCAGGGGGGACAGGTGGGGCAGGGCGATCATGGGCGGCTGGCCTGCGATGATGCCTGAGTCGAACGCGGGTTGGCCATGGCTGCACCCCGCGGCGCCGACCGCTCGGCGTCGGCATCGATAATGGCCGCCATGCCATCACCCAAAGTTCTGTTCGGCTTTCATGCCGTGGGCGTGCGCCTGAAGACCGCGCCCGCGTCCATCGTCGAGATGTATGTCGATGCCACGCGGCGCGACGCGCGGATGAAGCAGTTTCTGGCGCGCGCGGCCGAGGCGGGGGTGCGCGTGATCGAGGCCGACGGGCCGCGGCTGGCCAAGCTGTGCGGCGGCGTGGGGCACCAGGGCGTGGTGGCGCGCGTGCAGGCCATCGAAGGCGGACGCACGCTGGATGAGTTGCTGGACGATCTGGCCGATCCGCCCCTGCTGCTGGTGCTGGACGGCGTGACCGACCCGCACAACCTGGGCGCCTGCCTGCGCGTGGCCGACGGCGCCGGCGCGCACGCCGTGATCGCGCCCAAGGACCACGCCTGCGGCATCAACGCCACCGTGGCCAAGGTCGCCAGCGGCGCGGCCGAGACCATGCCCTACTTCATGGTCACCAACCTGGCGCGCACCTTGAACGAGCTGAAAGAGCGCAGCATCTGGATCATCGGCACGGCCGGAGAAGCCGAGCAAACCGTGTATCAGGCTGACTTGGCAGCGCCCACCGCCCTGGTGCTGGGCGCCGAGGGGCCAGGCCTGCGGCAATTGACGCGCAAGACCTGCGATACGCTGGTGCGCATCCCGATGATGGGCGCGGTCGAGAGCCTCAACGTGTCGGTGGCCAGCGGCGTGTGCCTGTACGAGGCGCGGCGACAACGCGGTTGACGCCTGCCGGGGGGCGCACCCTCGCGCTGCGGCCGGCGGGGCTCAAGGGCGACTCGGGCCTTGCGTTTGATCGCCTTTGCGCGGCCCGCGCGCTGGGCCCACGCGGCCGAGCGTGCGCGATTGTCCGACGACGAAGTCGGCGTCGTCCGACAGACGGCGCCAGGATACGGCCCTACAGTGGTGGTAGCGGTCCGTGGCGCAAAGCGCAGCGGCCGCACCATTGTCCAAGCTATCCATGCGAGGTATGAACATGAACCGATCCATTTCAACGAAAACCTTGAACGCCGCCGTGATCGCGGTGGCATTGCTCGGTCTCGGTGCCTGCAGTGGCATGACGAGACAAGACAAAAACACCGCCATCGGCGCAGGCGTGGGGGCGGTAGGCGGTGCGGTGCTGACTGGCGGCGGCGCGCTGGGCACGGTGGGCGGCGCCGCAGTCGGTGGCGTCATTGGCCACGAGGTCGGCAAGGACAAGCGATAGCCGATGCGTGGGGTTGCGGCCGCAGCAACGGTTCGCCGATCTCGCCCTCAGCGCTGATCGTATTCCTGCTGCCGTGGCAACCGGCCTCGTCTTGCAGGGCGATCGCCTCGGTCATTGCATCGAGTGCAGGCCGATGCAGTTGCCCTCGGTGTCGTTGACAAGCGCGATGAAGCCGTGGGGCGCGATGGAGAGCTTGGGTTTCATCACCTGACCGCCGGCGGCCTGAGCGCGCGCCTGTTCGGCCGCGCAGTCGCCGCAGCCGAAGTACACCAGCGACCCGCCACCGCCTGAGGGCACCCCGGCCATCTTCACCAGCATGCCGTTGGCGCCGTAGCTGGCCATGTTGTCGCCGGGGAAGAAACGCATCTGCGTGCCCGGCGCCAGGCCATCGGGCTCCTTCATCGGCTCCAGCTTGCACTGGAACACACTTTCATAGAACGCCTGCGCACGCTGCATGTCCTGCACGTAGATCTCGAACCAGACGACTGGGTTGGGTTTCATGATGTGCACCTTTGGTGGGTTGAGAACGGAGAGGGCGAGTGATCGGATGTACCGCTTGAAGCGCCCGTTCGCAGCGCATGGCTTGAACCCGCTCATCGTCCGACGAGAAGCACCATCAACAGGGCGGCAATCACCGCGGACACCAGCGTCCTGACCGCATTCCAGCGGTTCCAGCGTGGCTCGAATCTGGCGCGTGCGGCACTCAGGGACGATGCATCCAGCGCCTCTACGTTCAGTGCATGGAGCCTCTTGTTCAGCGGAATGTTGGTGGCAATGGTTGGCCAGTGAACGCCAAGAACGTTGGCCAGTGCCGCCACCATTAGCAGCCAGCGCCAAGCACCGCTCAACTGGCCTACTCCCATGATCGTCACGGCGATCAGCGCCAGGAACGAACCCACCCACACCAGCATGAAGATCGGTTGATTGTTCTGAATGACGCCGTCCATCGCCTGAAAAGCCCGGATAAATTCCCTGTCGTTCAATCCTCTGATGCCGGGCATGACCACCACGGCGAAGGCAAACAAGAAGCCCGCGACCAAAGAGCGCAGCAGGGTGGTCAGGACCAGGGCGCTTTCAAAGAGAGTCATGGTCTTCGTCCCTCAGTGTTGAACGGTGACTTGCATGGCGATCTCCCAGCGTAATGGGATGGTGGGCGCCGTCAACGGGTTGTGATCATCGGTCGATGTCCGGCGCGCCGACGCCTTGTCGCTCGGCGCACAGGCGCAGCGTGCGCTGCCAAGCGGGGCGCGCAAGGGCCCGTGCGCCGTAAGTTTTCAGCTGCGCGTACGGGTCGAGCAGGTCGGTATCACGTTCGGCCCGCAACACGGTCGCCAGCACAATGTCGGCCACCGTGAAGGTGTCGCAGGCGATCCATTCGCGGCCCTCCAGCCGGCGCTCCAGTCCATCGAGCCAGCGGCACGCATCCTTGCGCAGCGACGCAAGCCCCTCGCGCGCACCTGGGCCGCGCACGCCGATGCCGATCATCGTCATCTCGAATAGCGGCCGCTCGACGGTGGCGATGGAGGCAAAGCACCACTGCATGACTTCGGTGCGGCCCGGCAAACCCAACGGAATCAGCTTGCCCGCCTTCTCGGCGATGTAGAGCACGATCGCGCCCGACTCGGCGACGACGAAGCCCGCATCGTCGATCACGGGCACCTGGCGGAAGGTGCTGAGCCGGCTGTACTCAGGCCCGTCGAACTCGCCGCCTACGTAGTCCAGCGCGTGTACGCGATAGGGCAGGCCGGTTTCCTCCAGCGCCCATTGCACGCGCAGGTCGCGGCCCTCGCAAGCCATGCCGGGGTAAACGCGGCCGAAGGCGTAGAGGGTGATCATGGTGATGGCTTCACGGCAAGGCAGCTACGCGCCACTTTCGTCCGGAATCTGCGCTTCGACCAGTTGCGCGAGCAAGGTCAGCGACTCTTGCCAGCCGAGGTAGCACGCTTCGACCGGAATGGCGGCAGGAATGCCCTCCTGGGTGATGTTCAGCTCGGTCCCGCAGCTCACCGGTGTGAACGTGATGGTGGTGCGCATTTCGCCCGGCAGGTTCGGGTCGTCGAAGCGATCCGTGTGAACCAGCCGCTTGCCAGGTTCCAACTCCAGATACTGGCCGCCAAACGAGTGGCTGGCGCCGGTGGAGAAGTTGGTGAACGACATCCTGTACGAACCACCCACGCGCACGTCGATGGCGTGCACCTTGCCCGTGAACCCGTGCGGCGGCAGCCACTTGGCCATGGCGTCGGCATCGACAAAGGCCTTGAAAATGCGCTCGGCGGGCGCCTTGAGGACGCGGTGAAGTTTGACGGTTCCGGTTGACATGGTTTTGATCTCCAGTGGGTTGTTCAATGCCCTGAATTCAGCCGCGCCGCGCATCGGCGTCGGCTTGAATGGATGGTCCGCTGCCCTGGCGCCGGTAGTGCATGGCGACCGCGCCGCTGCGAAGGGGTTTCGCGCAAATCAGATCGAGCCGTCGCGTGCCGGGCAGCCCGCTCTGGTACAGGGTCGGGCCATGGCCGACGATCCTGGGGTGGACGAGAAACAGGTACTCGTCGATCAGATCCAGCCGGTCCAGCGCGGTCGCGAGCTTGCCGCTGCCAAGGAGCACGCCGGCCGGGGTCGCGTCCTTGAGCGCCTGCACGCCCGTGCGCAAGTCGCCGGCGATGTGATGGCTGTGGCGCCACGGAAAGTCCCTTCGCGTCGACGACACCACGTACTTGGGTTTGGTCTCCAGCTTGAGCGCCCACGCGCGGATCGCCGGCGATGCCTCGACCTCGCCGCGGGCGACCAGGGGCCAGTAGCCCTCCATCATCTCGTAGGTCACGCGGCCCCAAAGCATCGCCCCTGCGTCGTCCATGAGGCGGGTGAAGAAGGCATGTGTCTCGTCATCGGCGATCCCTTCCCGATGGTCGATGCAACCGTCGAGGGTGACGTTGATGCTGAAGGTCAAGATTCCCATGGCTGTGAATTCCTCGTAGCGGCTAACGCGTGAATGAATGACCGGCGCCCGTGTGTCCCTGCCGCCGCAGGACGACATGCGCGGCCTTCTCGGACGCGACGAACTCAACGCATTCGTATCCCAGGGCCCGCAAGTCAAGCCCCGAGAACAGGGGCTCTCCGCACCCGAGCAGGACGGGCGAGATGGCGATGTGCAGCTCATCGACGAGGCCCTCACGAAGGTACTGTCGGATGGTGTCGGCCCCACCGCCGATGCGCACGTCCTTTGCGCCGGCGGCCTCGCGCGCTTTTGCGAGCACCTCGTGAATGCCGCCCGTGATGAAGTGGAACGTCGTGCCGCCTTCCATCTCGATGGGGGGACGGGCATGGTGGGTCAGGACGAACACCGGCACGTGGTAGGGCGGGTTGTCGCCCCACCAGCCTTTCCAATTCATGTCAGGCCAGTCGCCACGAATGGGGCCGAACATGTTCCTACCGAGAATCCAGGCACCGACATTTTGAAAGCCACGGGCGGCGAAGTCATCATCCACCCCCGTCGTGCCGCCCTCTTTGCCGAACAAGGTCCGCTGCAAGGTGCGTGTCGGCAGCAACCACTGGTGCAGTTCGGTCGCGCCAACCCCAAGCGGATTGTTGAGGTCCTGATTCGGCCCTGCGCCGTATCCGTCAAGCGAGATGGTGAAGCTGTTGACGCGGATTCGTGTCATCTTGTGCTTTCGTTTGGGCGCATAGCGCCGGATCACAAATGGCCCGTTCAGACCGTTTCACTGGTGCGCGCCCATTGCGCCACCGGCCGGCCGTCACGCCACCACCATGAGCCGGCGCTGTCCTGCTGCGGCCAGCCGGCCGGCGAGCTTTCCCACGACTCCTGCCTGCCGAAAACCGTGAGGTCGAGCAACTGCAGCGTGGGCAGCATGGCTTCGACGCCGCGCTGCGTGGTCTCATAGGTCTGGAACACGTCGCCGCCGACGCGCAGGTAGCAGCGCAGGTCGCCGCCGTCGCGGATCTTCGGCAGCGCGTCCGACGTGTCGGCCGTCGAGTACCAAGGCATCGTCCAGCCCATGAAGTCGCGGTAGGCGGCAAGCTCGGGCCAGGAGCCGGCGCTGAAGACGGCGTAGCTCACGTCGCGCTCTGCAAGGTAGGCCCGCACGGTGTCATTCATTGCGACCTGCGTGTGCGTGCAGCCGGGGCATTGCTTGTCGTGCGGCGCATCGCGCTTCCACATGAAGTGATAGACGAGCAGCATCTGCCGGCCCTCGAACACGTCGTGCAGGCGCACCGGGCCGCCGGCGCCCACGACCGTGACCGACTCCATGCGCGTCATCGGCAGCCGCCGACGCGCCGCGGCCAGCGCATCGCCGGCGCGCGTGTGCGCCTTTTCGCGCGCCAGCAGTTCGGCGCGCGCGCGTTCCCACTCGGCGCGACCGACGATTTGGGGAGTGGGCGAAGCATTCATGGCGTTTTCTCCTGAAGTTGAAGCGCCGCTTCTTGGAGTCTCCAACTGCAGCGCGTGGTATGAGAGGTTCATCGTCCGGCGAGAACAACCATCAACAAGACGGCGACCAGGGTGGATACCAGTGTCCTGACCAGGTTCCAGCGGTTCCAGCGCGGCTCGAAGCTGGCGCGCGCGGCGCTCACCGATGTGTCATTCGACGCTTCGACGTCCACGGCATGCAGTTGTTTGTTCAGCGGGATGTTGATGGCAAAGGTCGGCCACTGAACGCCGAGAACGTAGGCGAGCGCGGTCGCCACCAACAGCCAGCGCCAGCCGCCGGCCAACTGGCTCACCCCCACGATCGCTGCGACGATCAGCGCCACGAACGAACCCATCCACACCAGCAGGAAAATCGGCTGGTTGTTCTGGATCACCCCGTCCATCACCTGAAAGGCGCGGACAAAGTCCTTGTCTTTCAAGCGCCTGATGCCGGGCATGACCACCACGGCGAAGGCAAACAAAAAGCCCGCAACCAGAGAACACAGCAAGGTGGTCAGAACCAGAGCGCTCTCGAAGCCGTGCATGGTTTTCGTCCTTCCGTGCCGGGCGGGCGGCGTCAGGCGTGCGTCTCGACGTGGCGCTTGAAGCTGTTCAGGATGGCTTGCCAGCCCTGGCGCTGCTGATCGATAGGGTGTTCCGACTCGGCATCGAAAGTGACGCGGATGGTGACGCCATCCTTGTCCTCCACGAACTCGACCATGCCCACCCGTTCGCCGAACGCGTATTCGATCAACTTGTTTGAAACCACTTTCGTGTAGGTGCCGGCGAAGTCGAAACCGAAACTACCGTCCTTGGCCTCCATGCGCGAGGTGAACGCCCCACCTTCGCGCAGATCCACGCTTGCGGCCGTGGTGTGCCAATCCTCCGACGCAGCGTTCCATTGCATGATGTCGCTGGGCGTGGTGTAGGTCTTCCAGACCTTTGCGACCGGTGCTTTTACGTTGGTTTGCACTGTGATTTTCATGTTGATGCCTTGGTTCGAATACTGATCGCCTGCTGATCGGGAGCAGCGGAAGGGGGAGGGTTCAGCCGTCGGATCGGCGGGTGCTTCAATCGCGCACGGCCGCTTCGATGGCCGCGACGTCGATTTTTTTCATCTGCATCATGGCGTCGAAGGCGCGCTTGGCGGCGGCGCGGTCGGGACCGGTATACGCTTTGGTCAAAGCGATGGGCGTGATCTGCCACGAGATGCCCCATTTGTCCTTGCACCAGCCGCATTCGCTCTCCTGGCCGCCGTTGCCGACGATGGCGTTCCAGTAGCGGTCGGTCTCGGCCTGATCGACGGTGGCGACCTGAAACGAGAACGCCTCGCTGTGCTTGAAGGCGGGTCCGCCATTGAGTCCCAGGCAGGGAATGCCCAGCACGGTGAATTCGACGGTCAGCGCGTCGCCTTGCTTGCCGTCCGGGTAGTCGCCCGGCGCGCGGTGCACCGCGCCGACCGAAGAGTCGGGGAAAGTCCGGGCGCAAAAGCGCGCCGCCTCTTCAGCGTCGCGGTCGTACCAAAGGCAGATGGTGTTCTTGGCGGGTGTTGTCATGGCGCTTGTCCCGGATCAGGTCGGTGCCACCACGTTCACCAGCCACGGCGTGCCGAAGCGATCCGTGGTCATGCCGAAACCGGGCGACCAAAAGGTGGGTGCATACGGCATCACGGTTTGGCCGCCCTGTGCCAACGCGTCGAACAGTCGCTTTCCTTCGGCGACGTCGGCAGCCTGGATCGACACCCACAGACCCTGCGGTTTTTGATAGCCGCCACCGCAGGTGGCGGGGTCTTGTCCGGGCGCCACGGGCATGGTGTCCGAGCCCATCAGCGCTTGATCCTTTGCCTGCAGGTGCACATGCATGATGCGCTTTTTGGCCGCGTCGGGTAGCGGCGGCATTCCCTCGCCAGCGGGCATCTCGCCGAAGGTGCTCGTGTGGACGATGGTGCCTTTGAACAGCTTGGCGTAGAAGGCAAAAGCCTCGGCACAGTTGCCGTCGAAGTTGAGGTAGGGGATGAATTGCACGTGGTTCTCCTCGGGGTGGGTTGGGGAAACTGACGGGGTTGGAAATGTCGGGCGCGCGCGGTCCGTCAGGCCGAGCGGCCGTCGTGCTGCTTGATGGTCAACGCGTCCAGGTCGATCCCTTCGACGCAGCGCACGTTGATGGCGGCGACGGCATGGCCCTTGGGGTCGACGCCTTCGCCGTAGGGGTGAATGCCGCAGTTCGGGCAGAAGCGGTGCCGGATCACCTGCTCGTTGAAGGTGTAGCTCGACGCCGCGTCTTCAGGCGTGGTGAGCTTGAGCCCGGCGCGCGGCATGAACCACAGCAACGATCCCTTGCGCTGGCAGATCGAGCAGTTGCACGCTAGCACCTCCTTGATCTCGCCCTCGAACTCGACCGCCACGCGTCCGCAATGGCAACTGGCCTTGTATTTCATCGTGAGTCCTCGTTGAGTCATGTGGCTTGATGGCCATCGGCGCTACGCGTTCACCAGCACGCGAAAACCGCCAAAGATCATGCGCTGGCCGTCGAACGGCATTTCCTTGGGGCAGCGCGGGTCTTCCATCACGGCCTTCATGCCGGTGTCGCGCGCCTCGCGCGAGGGCCACACGATCCACGAGAACACTACGGTTTCATCGTCCTTGCGCTTGACGGCCATCGGCATCGAGGTGAGCTTGCCCTCGGGCACGTCGTCGCCCCAAGTCTCGACGACTTGGGTGGCGCCGTGCTCCCGGAAGATCTTGGCGGTCGTGTCCGCCAGCCGGCGAAACGCCTCCTTGTTGGCGGTGGGGACGGCGATCAGAAAGCCATCGACGTAGGCATCGGATTTCATGGCGGCAGTTCCTTTGTGGACGATGTACACTTATACGCTTGATGGATGTCGATGTGAACAGTGTCCACGTAAAACCAAGTAAAAATGTCGGATAAGGCTTCGCGTGCCGCGCGCGGCACCTACCGCCACGGCGACCTTCGCCGCGCGCTGCTGGAGGCGGGTGTGGCGCTGGCGCGCGAAGGCGGGCCGCAGGCGATCGTGCTGCGCGAGGCCACGCGTCGCGCCGGCGTGGTGCCCAACGCCGCGTACCGGCATTTCGCCAACCACCAGGCGCTGTTCGAGGCGGTGCGCGGCGTGGCGCTGTCGTATCTGTCGCGGTCGATCGAGGCCGAGATCGCCGCCGCGCACCGCCTGCGCGAGCCGCGCCGGCGCGCGCGCGCCGCGCTGCGCGGCGTGGGCCTGGGCTACCTGCGCTTCGCGCGCCAGGAGCCGGGGCTGTTTCGCACCGCGTTTGCCGCGCGGCCGTTCGGCGTCGATGAGTTTGCTGGCGACGACGACGCGCCGCGCGGCGCCAGCGGGCTGGATCCGTTCCAACTGCTCTGCCAGGCGCTCGACGGCCTGGTCGAAGCCGGCCTGCTGCCGCCCGCACGCCGCCCGGGCGCCGAGTGGATGGCCTGGTCGGCGGTGCATGGCATGGCGTTCCTGATGCTCGACGGTCCCTTGCGCGGCCTCCAGGACGCCGCATGTGGCCAACTTGCCGAGCGGCTGGTGGCGATGGTCGAACAGGGCCTGCTGGCCGCGCCGCACGCGCCGTGAGCGCGAGCCGGCGCGGCACGGCGTCGCGTGCGGCGTGCGCAGGCCCGCATCGGTCACAGGCGCACCGGCGACGGCGGGTATTCGAGCTGCATCCTGACGACGTCGCCGGTGCGTTGGCCATAGCGCACGGCGATCGCTTGCAGTGCGTGGCGCAACGCGTGAGCGGGTGTCCGCTCGGCGAATGACTCGACCCTGTCGTCGAGCGTCCAGCTAGCCGCGACGCGATCCGGCACGATGCGCACGCCCTGGCTGGTGGTGACGGGCTGTGCGGCACCGGCGAACGTGACGGCGCCAGATCGATAGGTGCGCGACCAGGCATCGGCCACCAGCCCCAGCGCCACTTCGTCCATGCCCGGGCGCAGTTCGATGCCCATCTTTTCGTGGTTCCAGAACGCCAGCCTGTTCTCGAGAACCGTGGTGGCGAACGGGCGCGTGAATCGGAAGGCGCTGCTGTCGTGCCGTGCGTCCCATGAAGTCAGGCCGAGCTGATGGGCGACATCTTCGGCCTTGGCGCGCCCGGCGATGGCTTGGATCAACGTCAGCGTCATCGGCATCGCCGCCGTGATGCCGGTGGTCGTCGCCACGCCCCGGTCCACCACCATCCGGCGGTCGGGCACGTAATCGATCGAAGGATGGCGCCGCAGCAACTCCTTGACGTAGTACCAGTGCGTGGTGGCGCGCCGACCGTCCAGCAGGCCTGCCGCGGCCGCCACTTTGGCGCCGGCGCAGACCGCGATGATGGTGGCGCCGCCGGCAGCCTGGCGCTGCAGCCAGGCGACGACCGTGGGGTCGTCGTCGCGGCTCATGGCCGGCACGATCACGTAGTCGGCGCCCTGGGGGTGCTGTTGATCGAATTCGGCCAGGGTGGCGTCGGGCAGGACCGTGAGCGCCGGATAGAGCTGGACCGACCCCGGCCCGCTGGCCAGCAGGAGGACGTCGGCGACGCCCGCGCGCCGCAGGATTCCCGCCGGCATCAAATAGTCATTGGTCTCGGTGGCGTCGTTGATGCCGACGACGGCCACCAGCGGCCGCGCGCGCTTGGGCGGCTGCAGGCCCGCCAGCATGGCCGCCATCTCCGACTCTGGTACCTGCGGCGCCGAGACCACGGAGGCCGGCGGCAGGCTGAACAGCCAGCCGCCGAAGCCGAGCAGCAGCAGCGCCAGTGCGACGGCGCTCCCGGCGAGAAAGGTTCTGGGCTTCATCCGTGACTCCATGATGTTTCGATCAGTCCAGCCAACCGTACGCTCTTGCGGTGTGGCAGCAATGACAATTTCATGGTAATTTCTGCCAATGCGCCGCGTCGTGCTCGTCGTCTACCCGGGGTTCGAACTGCTCGACTTGTCGGGCCCGGCGTCGGTGTTCAACGGCGCCAATCGCGCCTTGGGCCAGCACGGCGCGGCGCCTGCATACGGCATTGAACTGCTGTCCGCGGCCGGCGGGCAGATCAGCAGCAGCAGCGGCGTCGCGGTCGATACGCGCGCCATCGACGCCAGGGCTGCCGGCCGGATCGACACCCTGCTCATCGTCGGCGCGGAGCGCGCGCCTTTGCAGGCCGCGATGGCCGACCCGCTCCTGCTGAAGGTGATGCCGGGGCTGGCGCGCGGCGCCCGCCGCTTCGGCTCGGTCTGCACCGGCGTGTTCGTGCTGGCGCGGCTCGGCCTGATCGAGGGCCGGCGCGTCACGACGCACTGGGACGCCAGCGCGCCGCTGGCGCGCGCCTGCGGCAGTACCGTCGATGCCGACGCCCTGTACGTCACCGATGGCCGGCTCTGGACTTCGGCCGGCGTCAGCACGGGCATCGACATGGCGCTGGCCATGGTGGCGCAAGACCTGGGCGCCGCCGTGGCCGGCGAGATCGCCAAGCGCCTCGTGCTGTACGCGCGGCGCCCGGGGTATCAGTCGCAGTTCAGCCCGTTGCTGAAGGCGCAGGCGCGCGCCGGCAGCCCGTTTGGCGAACTGATGGACTGGATTCAGACGCACCTCGACGCCCCGCTCGACGTGCCGGCGCTGGCCGACCGCGCCGCCATGACAGAGCGCACCTTTCACCGCAAGTTCACCGCCGCCGTCGGGCAGACGCCGGCGCGCTTCGTCGACACGGTACGGCTGGACGCGGCGCGCATGCTGCTGTCCCAGGGCCAGTCGCTGAAAGCCGTCGCGCGGCAGGTGGGCCTGTTTCCGGCCACGCGGCTGGCCGACGCGTTCGAGCGCCGTTTCGGCGTGACGCCGCGGCTGTTTCGCGAACTGCACGGCGAGTTCTGACGGGCAGGCGTCAGAATCTCCCTGAACCAGCATCACGGCCCCCACCATGCGCACACCCCACGGCATTCACGTCATCGACACCGGCTTCGTGCGCCCGCGCCTGGACGCGGCCTACCTGGTCGTCGAGAAGGGGCGAGGCGCCTTCATCGACTGCGGCGTCAACCATTCGGTGCCGCACCTGCTGGCGGCGCTTGATGGGGCAGGGCTGGCGCCGAAGGACGTGGACTGGCTGATCCTGACGCATGTGCACCTGGACCATGCCGGCGGCGCGGGCGAACTGTTGCGCCATTTGCCCGGCGCCCGCCTGGTGGTGCACCCGCGCGGCGCGCGGCACATGATCGATCCCAGCCGCCTGTGGGCCGGCGCCACGGCCGTCTATGGCGAGGCCGAGATGCAGCGCAGCTACGGCCAGTTGGTGCCGGTGGCGGCCGATCGCGTGGTCGAGGCGCCCGACGGGCACGCGGTGGACCTGGCCGGCCGGCGCCTCGTCTGCCTGGACACGCCCGGCCATGCGCGGCACCACAACGCCATCTTCGATCCGGCCTCGGGCTGCGTGTTCAGCGGCGACACCTTCGGCGTGTCCTACCGCGAGTTCGATACCGCGCGCGGCCCCTTCATCCTGCCCGCGACCTCGCCGATCGAATTCGACCCGCCGGCGCTGCACCGCTCCATCGACCGCCTGGTGGCGCTCAAGCCCGCGGCCATCTATCCCACGCACTTCGGGCGCATCGAGCCGGTGGCGCCGCTGGCGCGCGAGTTGCATGCCCAGCTGGACGCCATGGTGGCCATCGGCTTCACCGCGCGCGCCGCCGGTGCAGCGGGTGCCGACCGCCACCATGCGCTGAAGGCCGGCCTGCGCCAGCTTTATGCCAGCCGCGCGGCGCAGCACGGCTGGACAGGCGACGCCGCCGAACTCGATCGCCTGCTGGCGATCGACATCGAGCTGAACGCGCAGGGGCTGGGCGTGTGGCTGGATCGCGGCGCGCCAGCGCGGGCCCATGAGCGCTGACACGCCAACCCTGGACACGGTGCGCGCGTGGCTGTGGGCCGCGCGCCGCATTGCGGTGCTGACGGGCGCCGGGGTCAGCGCCGAATCGGGCGTGCCGACCTTTCGCGACGCGCAGACGGGGCTGTGGGCGCGCTTTCGGCCCGAGGAGCTGGCCACCGAAGCGGCGTTTCGGCGCGACCCCGGGCGCGTGTGGGCCTGGTACGCCGAGCGGCGCGCCCGGCTGCAGGGCGTGCAGCCCAACGCGGGCCACCATGCGCTGGCCGCCTTCGAGCAGCGCCATCCGGGTCGCATGACGCTGATCACGCAGAACGTCGATGGGCTGCACCAGGGGGCCGGTAGTCGGGGGGTGCTGTGCCTGCACGGCGACCTGTTCGAGAACCGCTGGCTGGACGTGCCGCGCGACTGCTGCCGCATCGACGATGCCTGTGTCGGCCACCCGCCGTACTGTGACCGCTGCGGCAACCTCGTGCGCCCCGGCGTGGTGTGGTTCGGCGAGCCGCTGCCCTATGCCGCGCTGGACGCAGCGCAGCGGGCCGCGCGTGCGTGCGAGGTGATGCTGGTGGTCGGCACCTCGGGCCAGGTCCAGCCGGCGGGTGGGCTGGCCCGGCTGGCGCGTCAGGCGGGCGCCCGGGTGGTCGTCGTCAACCCCGAGCCGACCGAACTGGACGCTGTGGCCCATGCCATCCTGGCCGGGCCTGCGGCGCGACTCGTCCCTGAGCTGCTGGATTTTTGATTGACTTCTGCATCACGCGCGCCGACGCGCGTGACGGGACGGCTCATTCCGAGGGTCGTTCGCGTCGTTCGTCGGCGTGTTTGCCGGGTTCCTTGGGCGCCGGGCGTGCGGCCTGCGGGCGCGGCGCTGCGGGGTGCTCGGCGGTGATCCGGGCGGCGCCGGGCGCGGCCCGCTCGACCGGGACGGGGGCGGGTTGGGGCGGGCGCGCCGCGTGCTCGGCCAGGGTGTTGCGCCGGGGTTCCGGCGCTTGCGGCGCCCGGGTGTTGGCGGGCCGCGCGGCGGGCTCGGGCTCGGGGCGGATCAGCGCCGGCCGGACTTCGCGCGGCCGCTCGTTGTCGCGCGCCTGGGGCGGGGGCGCCAGCGGGGGCATCTCAGGGCGCGGCGCCGAGCCGTCGATGCGCCGATCCGGCAGATGCTCCGGCGCCGTGCGGGCTTCGGGCACGCGCTCGAGCGGCGCCGGCGCGGTGGGCGCGTGTTCGACAGGCAGGCGCGCCTGCGGCGGGCGCGCATCGGGTCTCGGGGGCATGCCGGCCAGCGGTTCGCGGCGTTCGGGTGGCATGGCGCCCGCTGCGCGCTCGTTTGGGGGCGCGGGCGGTTGCGCGGCGTGCGCTGGCTGGCCGGGGGCCATCCGGCGCACGGGCTGCGGAGGCGGCAGGCTTGCAGCCTCGCGACCGGGCGCGGCCGCCAGGTTGAAGCGCTGCTGCGTTTGCGGCAGCGGCGCCTGCCAGTGCGTCATCGGCTTCACGGCGGCGGCCAGCGCGGCGTGCGCGGGCATGTCGCCACGGAACGCGCGGTGGTCGGCGGTGGCGCTGGCCGGCGCTTCGATGATCACGTTGCGCACGTTGGTGATGCGGTTGTTGATGACCGTGTTGTTCACCACCGTGTTGTTGATCGTCACGCCGTGGTTGTCGGCGATGTGCATGCCGCCGTGAATGATGGCCGGTGCGCCGGTGACCACCGCCGGCGGCGTGCCGATGGGGGCCGGCACGATCAGGCCCAGGGCCGAGCCCGGCGGCGGCGGCACGAACACGCCTTGGGGCCCCAGGGCCAGGGTGCCCACCACGCCGGGCAGGGCCACCGACAGCGTCAGGCGCAGCGTGGGGGGCGGCGGCACAAAGGCCAGGCCGGGCGCGCACCAAAAGCCGTTGACAAACACGACGGCGTTGCCGCGGTGCTCATAGTACGGCTCGACCCACAGGTAGCCCGGGCGCGGCGGCGGCGCCCAATAGCCGGCCGACCAGACCCAGCGGCTTTGCCAGGCCCAGTAGCCGCCCACCCACACGGCATCGGCGAAAGGCGCGGGCGGCGGCGCCTGCACCAGCATGGGCGGAGGCGCCCAGGGCACCAGCAAGGGCGCGGGCTGCACCAAGGGCGCTTCGGCGTACACGCTGATGACGGGGGGCGGCTCGCTGAGCACCGCCGGCGCGGCCGCTGCGGGCGGCGGGCTGTAGGCCACGGGCTGCACCACGGTGCAGGCGCCCAGCAGCGCCGCGCTGGCCAGCGCAGCGCACAGCCCGGCCCGCTGCGGCTGCCAGCGGGCGGACGACGCACGCGTGCCGGCACCGCCCGTTGAAAATGCATGGGAATGGAACGACATGAACAGAGCCTTTGCACGGGTCGGCTGCGCTGTGCGTGCATCGCCGCCATGACGAGCAAGGAGGCAGCCGAACGAGACCCTGGTTCAACGGCGCGGGCTGGCCGGCGGTTGACGCGGCCTGGGCGGGCCTGCGATTCGTCAGCGCCGGGACGTCAGCCGGGATGTCAAAAGGATCATGCCGTGATGAGACGGATCGGGCGCCTATACCCAACCCAGCGCGCCCAGCAGCGCCCCGGCGCCGATCAGCCACAGCAGGTGGATGCGCGTGCGCCAGACGATCAGCGTGGCGACGGCGGTCAGCAGCCACAGGTGCCAGTCGCGCGCCGGCTGGTCGTGCGCGGCGGTCAGCAGCCAGCCGGTGACCAGCAACAGGCCGATCACGATTGGCGCCATGCCCGCCTTGAAGGCGCGCACCGAGCGGCGCGTGCGATTGCGGTGCGCCCAGCGCGTGGCGGTGTAGGTCAGCACGCCCGAGGGCAGCAGCATGCCCAGCATGGTGACGAACGCGCCAGCGCCCGCCAGCCCGTAGGCGCGCCAGCCCGCTGCCGCGCCGCCGCCGGCGTTCAGTCCCACGTTCCAGCCCATCAGGGCCACGAACAGCACGTTGGGCCCGGGGGCCGCCTGGGCCAGCGCGATCGAGCCGTTGAACTGCGACTCGCTCAGCCAGCGGCGGTCCATGACCAGGTAGCGGTGCATCTCGGGCGCCGTGCCGATGGCGCCACCCACCGCCAGCAGCGACAGCGACAGGTAGCGCACGAACAAATCCAGCCAGTCGGCCGCGTTCATCGTGATGGTCATGGCCGTGGCACCTCGCCGGCGCTGGACGCGGCAGGACGCAGGCAACGCCAGGCCCACAGACAGCCGCCGCCGCCCAGCACCCCCAGCACCACCGCCAGCCGCACCCTGAACACCACCATGGCCAGCACGGTCAGCGCCACCAGCGCCAGGCACACCGCGCGCCCCATCGGGTTGCCGCGCAGGCCCGCGATCAGCTTGACGCCGGTGGCGATGATCAGCGCCGCCGCCACCGCGCCCATGCCGCGCAGCGCGCCCTGCGCCAGGGCTGAGTCGGCCACGGTGGCAAAGCCGGCCGCCAGCAGCAGCACCAGCACGCTGGGCAGCGCCAGCATGCCGGCCAGCGCCACCAGTGCGCCCGGCAAGCCGAAGTGGCGGTCACCGATCATCATCGACAGGTTGACCACGTTGGGTCCGGGCATGATCTGCGCCACCGCCCAGTCCTCGACGAACTGCTCGCGCGTGAGCCAGCGCTTGCGCTCGACCAGCTCGCGCTGCACCACCGCCATCACGCCGCCAAAACCCTGCAACGCGATCCAGCTGAAGGACCAGAACAGGTCGGCGCGCGAGCGCGGGGCGCCGGGGGCGTCGGTTGGCGCGGGTGTCATGTTCAGTCCAGCACGTCCAGGATTTGCTCCACCGGTCGCCCCAGCCGCGCGCCCTTGGGCGTGACGACGATCGGTCGCTCGATCAGCACCGGCGTGGCGTGCATGGCGGCGGCCAGCTGGTCGTCGGTGAGCGATGGGTTGTCCAGGCCTTGCTCCAGATACTCGGGCTGCTTGGTGCGCAGCAGGGCGCGCAGGGGCTGGCCGGTGGCCCTGGCGATGGCCTTGAGTTCGGCGGCGCTGGGTGGGTGCTTGAGGTATTCGACGATGGTGGGCGCTATGCCGCGCTCGCGCAGCAGGTCCAGCGCCTTGCGCGAGGTGCTGCACTTGGGGTTGTGGTAGATCGTGACGGCGCTCATGACATCTCCTGAAAACTATGATAATGATAGCTTCTTGCGCTTGATGGACAAGCGCTGGAGCCCGATTTCATTCATAAATCAAGTACGATTGGCGCGCGTGCAGCCAGGCCTGCTCGTCGGCCGTTGCCAGTGCGTCCAGCGCGGCCGGCGGCGCTTTCGGGTCATCCACCCACTCGCGCAGCAGCGGGCTGCCGTTGATCAGGTCGATGGCCAGGCGGTCGTGCTCGTACTCATACGCAAAGTCGCGCCACAGCGGATAGTCGGGCGCTTGCCGGCGCAGCGCCTTGAAGGCCAGCGCCTGCAGGCGCCAGGGTTTGAAGGCGGCGTGGTCGTAGTGCGTGGGGTCTTCGACGTGGATCTGCACGCCCGCGCACAAGTGGCCGGCGTGCTTGTGAAAGGTGGGCTCGAACCAGCATTCGCGCAACACGCAGCCACGCAGCCAGTCGGGCGCCATCGCGCGCATGTCGGCCAGCAGGCGCGGCACGTCGATGTCGGGCGCGCCAAACAGCTCCAGCGGGCGCGTGGTGCCGCGGCCTTCGGACAGCGTGGTGCCCTCCAGCATCACGGTGCCGGCATAGGCGCGCGCCATGCCCAGGTTGGCGGCGTTGGGGCTGGGGTTGACCCAGGTGCGCCAGTCATCGGCGGCCAGGGGCCAGCCAAAGCCGGGTGCGGCGTCGGGCTGCCAGCCGTCCATCTCGATCACGCGGTATTCCAGGCGCAGGCCCAGCGTGGCGATGAACCAGTGGCCCAGCTCGCCCATCGTCATGCCGTGGCGCATGGGCATGGGGCCGGCGCCGACAAAGCTCTCCCAACCGGAGCGCAGCGTCAGGCCCTCCACCGGGCGGCCGGCGGGGTTGGGGCGGTCGAGCACCCACACGGCCTTGCCGTGCGCGGCGGCGGCCTCCAGCACGTAGCGCAGCGTGGTGATGAAGGTGTAGATGCGGCAGCCCAGGTCCTGCAAGTCCACCAGCAGCACGTCGAACGGTTCGAGCATGGCGGGCGTGGGGCGGCGCACCTCGCCGTACAGGCTGAACACGGGGATGCCATGGCGCGGATCGGTGAAGTCGCCGGATTCGACCATGTTGTCCTGCTTGTCGCCGCGCAGGCCGTGCTGGGGGCCGAAGGCGGCCGTGAGGCGCACGTCGGGCAGGGCGGCCAAGGCGTCCAGCGCGTGCGTGAGATCGCGCGTGACCGAGGCCGGGTGCGCCAGCAGGGCCACGCGCCGGCCCGCCAGGGGTGCGCGCAGGGCGGGGTCGTCGAGAAAGCGTTCGAGGCCGAATTTCATGGACGGCGATTGTCGGGCACGCGCGCCGTCCAGCCGGCGGGGTGATGAAAGTCGGGCTGCGCGCGCGGGTGGGCCAGCGCCCAGTAGCTGAGTGTGCCGTCGGTCGTCTCGACGACGGCGCTCAGGCCGAGCAGGCCGCCTGTGGCAGGCAGCGCGTCAGCGGGCAGCCAAACGTCCAGGGTGAGCGTTCGGGCGTCGTGGGCGCAGGCGATGCGCGGCGCGGGGCCGGTGGGCGCGGCGGGGTCGCGCTGGCGTTCGGCGCTGAAGGCGTAGGCGGCCCAGTCGCCCGAGGGGGAAAAGTTGAACTCGCGGTAGCGCGGGTGGCCGGCCGTGCCGACGAAGGCCTCGAAGCAGGTGTGGCGCCACAGGCCGTCCGTGGGGCCGGGGTGCTCGGCCGGTGCGGGCAGTCGCAGCGCGTGCAGCGCGCCCACCAGGCGGTAGCTCAGTCGCCAGCCGTCGGGCGCGTCCGCCAGCGACACGTCCAGCCGGTGAACGGCGGTGCCGGGCGTGGCCGGGTGGGGCCGCAGCGGCCAGCAGGTCATGGCGTGCCTGGGCGCAACGGCGGGCGCTTCAGGCCGGTTGCGGGCTCAGGATCAACTGGGTCTGCGTGACCACCGCGCACAGCTTGCCGTCGGCGTTGGTGACAGTGGTTTGCCACACCTGGGTGCTGCGTCCGCGGTGCAGGGCCACCGCCTCGCCGGTCACCACGGTGTCCACGGCGGCGCCGGCGATGAACTTGGTGCTGGAGTCGGTGGTGGTGGTGCTCTGGCCGGCCTTCAGGTTGAGCACCGTGCCGACGGCGCCCAGGGTGTCGGCAAAGGCCATGAACGAGCCGCCGTGCAGCCGCCCGCCGGCGGTGCACAGGTCGGGGCGCACGGTCATTTCGGCGCGCACGCGCTCGGGCGCGATCTCCAGCAGGCGCACGCCCATCAGGCCGGGCAGCAGGGGGTCGAGCAGGCGTTGCAAGGTGCTGAGGTCGAGCATGGCGCGAGGCGTGTGTGAGGGCGTCCCAGCATAGCAGGCATCACGGGTGCAGCCCGTTACGGCGACGCTCGCCGGCCCTGCCTACAATCGCCTGACAAGATTGCACCGGGAGGCGATGCCTGTGCAAGTGTGCATTGACGCCAAGGAGGTTTGCCCATGTTGATGTCCAGCTCGATTCGATGGCGCGCGGTGTTGGCCTTGCTGGCCGCCACGGTGTTGGCCAGCGCCTGTGGCACGGTCGATCTGGGGCCGCGCTACAGCCCGCCGCCGATCCGCCTGCCCGAGCCCTTGCCGGCCAGCCCGGCGTCGGCGCCGCCCGCGGTGCAGCCCATGCCGGTGCCGCCGCCGCAGTCCGTGCCGCAGCCGCTGCCGCCCATCGGCGCGCCGGCGCCGGCCCCCGTGGCCCCGGCGTCCGCCAGCCCCAACCTGGTGACCCTGACCACGCAGCTGGACGGCGCCAGCGTGATCCCGCCGGCGCGCAGCGGCGCCACGGGCCAGCTCGACGCCCTGTACGACGGCGCCACCCGCATGCTGCGCTGGAAGGCGTCATGGAACGGGCTGGCCGGTGCCATCACGGCGGTGCAGTTTCGCGGCCCGGCCGACGCCACGCAAATCGCCCAACCCGTGCTGCTTTGGCCCGGGCCCTTCGGCGATCGCTACGAGGGGCGTGCCACGCTCACGCCGTCGCAGGCCACCGACATGCTCAGCGGCCTGTGGTATGTCAGCGTGTTCACCAGCAGCTATCCGCAGGGCGAGTTGCGCGGCCAGTTGCGGGTGGTGAACTGATGCGGCTTGCCCGTCTTGCCGCGGGCGGCCTGCTGGCCGCCGTGCTGGCCGGTTGCGCGTCGGCGCCGGGCCCGCGCCGCGCGCCGCCGCCGGTGCCCGACCAGATGCCCGAGCTGGCGGCCTTCAGCGCGCATTTGAACGGCCAGCAGGCCGTGCCCACCAACGACAGCCGCGCGCAGGGCGAGCTGGTGGCGGTGCTCAACCGCAACACCGGCTTGCTGCGCTGGAAGCTCACCTTCAGCGGCCTGAGCGGCCCGGTGCGCGGCGGCAGCTTTCACAGCCCGGGCATGAGCGGCGAGATCGCGCCGCCCGTGGTCTCGCTGGGGCGCACGGTGCAAAGCCCCTCTGAGGGCCGCGCCATGCTGACGGCCCGGCAGCGCGCCGACTTGCTGACCGGGCAGTGGTACGTCAACCTGCCGACGGCGCGCTATCCCGACGGCGAGCTGCGCGGGCCGCTGATCGAGCAGCGGCGCTGAAACAAAACACCCCCAGTCTCCACTCGCTGCGCGATGTTTCGCCTCCCCCCTTGCAGGGGGCATCGCCTGTGGGCGGGCATAGCCCTTCCACGGCGATCGCTGGCACGGCCTGCTCCGCGGCCGCTTGGCTCTTAGGGTTTCATGCGCTGCGGGTGGCGCGCCGCGCTGAAATGAAACACCCCCAGTCTCCACTCGCTGCGCGATGTTTCGCCTCCCCCCTTGCAGGGGGCATCGCCTGTGACCGGGGGGACCCCGGCCACGGCGATCCCGCGCATGGCCTGCTCCGCGGCCGCTTGGC
>JAFEEB010000021.1:146003-146206 GCA_018241325.1 Pseudomonadota bacterium
CTGCTCCGCGGCCGCTTGGCTCTTCGGGTTTCATCGGCTGGGAGTTACGCGAAGTGCGGTGGATTACCGACGTTGACTATTCCTCCGCGGGCTGCTGATACTGGCTGACCAGTTGCTGCTGCACGGCGGGTGGCGTCGGCGCGTAGTGCGACAGCGCCAGGGCGTAGCTGCCCTGGCCCGCGGTCATGGCGTTGAGCCGGCTC
>JAFEEB010000021.1:146250-163016 GCA_018241325.1 Pseudomonadota bacterium
TCGGTGCCGCTGACGATGCCGCGGTGTGCCGACAAGTCGCCCGTGATGGCGCCGGTGGCGCTGTCGGGCACGGTGATCAAGAGGCGCGCGATGGGCTCCAGCACCACGGGGCGCGCCTCGCGCACGGCGGCCTGGAACGCCTTCTTGCCGGCGGTGACGAAGGCCACCTCCTTGCTGTCCACCGGGTGGTGCTTGCCCTCGTGCACGATCACGCGCACGTCCTGCACCGGGTAGCCGGCGATCACGCCCTCGGCCAGCGCCTCGCGCACGCCTTTTTCAACCGCCGGCATGAACTGGCCCGGAATGGTGCCGCCCTTGACCTGGTCGACAAACTCGAAGCCGGCGCCGCGCGGCAGCGGCTCCACGCGCAGGTGCACCTCGCCGAACTGGCCGGCGCCGCCGCTTTGCTTTTTGTGGCGGTACTGCGCGGCGGCGTTTTGCGTGATGGTCTCGCGGTAGGCGATGCGCGGCGGGCGGGTGTCCACCTCGAACTTGTGCACGTCGCGCAGGCGCTCCAGCAGCACGCGCAGGTGCAGCTCGCCCAGGCCGCGCACGATGGTCTCGTGCGTGCCGGCGGCGCGCTCCAGCCGCAGGCAGGGGTCCTCGGCCACCAGCTTGCCCACCACCTCCCACAGGCGCTGCTCGTCGCCGCGCCGTTTGGGGCTGAGCGCCACGCCATGCACCGGCACTGGGAAGGGCAGGGGCTTCAAGTGCACGCGATCGTGTTCGGCAGCGTCGTGCAGCACGGCGTCAAAGTGCAGCTCGTCCACCTTGGCCAGGGCGCAGATCGTGCCCGGGCCGGCCGCCGCCAGCTCGACATGGTTCTTGCCTTGTTGCAGGTAGAGGTGGCCGACCTTGAAGGGCTTGCGCCCGTCGCCCACGAACAACTGCGTGCCGGGCGCGATCGTGCCCTGGTGCACGCGCACGAAGCCGAGCTTGCCCACGAAGGGGTCGATGCTGATGCGAAACACGTGCGCCAGCACCGGCGCCGCCGGATCGGCCTGCGCGTGCAGCAGCTGGGCGGCGTCGCCCTCGCCGTTCAGGAAGTCGGGCGGGTTGCCTTCGGTGGGGTTGGCCAGCAGCCGCGTGATGACCTCCAGCAGCTCGGCCACGCCCGCGCCGCTGCGCGCTGAGACAAAGCACACCGGCACCAGATGGCCTTCGCGCAGCGCCTGCTCCAGCGGCGCGTGCAGCTCGCTGGCGTCCACGTCGCCCTCGTTCAGGTAGCGGTCCACGAAGGCGGCATCGACCTCGACCACCTGCTCGACCAGCGCGCGGTGCGCGTCCGCCACGGCGCCGAAGTCGCTCGCGCCCTCGCGCTGGTAGAAGCAGTCCACCACCTGCGTGGCGCCCGCGTCGGGCAGGTTCAGCGGCAGGCAGGGCTTGCCGAAGGTGGCCTGAATGTCAGCCAGCAGGCCGGCCAGATCGGCCCCTTCGGCGTCGATCTTGTTGACGATGATCAGGCGGTCCAGCTGGCGCTCGGCCGCCTGCGCCATCATGCGCCGCGCCATCGGCTCGATGCCGGCCGCCGCGCTGATGACGATGGCGGCGGTTTCCACCGCCTCCAGCGCGGCCAGGCTCTGACCGCTGAAGTCGGGCAGGCCGGGGGTGTCGATCAGGTGGATGCGGCAGCCGGCGTGCTCCAGGTGCAGCACCGCGGCCTGCAGCGAGTGCTGGGCCTTCACCTCCATCGGATCGTGGTCGCTCACGGTGCTGCCGCGCTCCACGCTGCCCATCGCCCCGATGGCGCCGCTGGCGTGCAGCAGGGCCTCGGCCAGGGTGGTCTTGCCGCTGCCCGTTGCGCCCACCAGGGCGAGCGTGCGGATCGATTCGACGGATGCGGGTGCGCTGACAGTCATCGCGGGTCACTCCTCAATCAGGGGCCATCATGCCAGCACGCCTGCCGGGTTGCACACAGGCAAACCCGCGTCATGCTGCCAGAATGGGCGAATGAGCCAAGCCGACCGCCCGCCATCCGCCGTTCAACCCGCCGACGTGCTGCGCCTGTGGCTGGGCGCGCACCCGCTGGAGCGCGCCGCCATGCAGCGCGTGCAGGCCCAATGGTTTCGCAAGGACGAGGCTTTTGACGCCGGGTTGCGCCAGCACTTTCTGCCCACCATCGAGGCGGCGCGCGACGGGCGGCTGGATGATTGGACGCAAAGCGCCGAAGGCCGCCTGGCCTTGATCATCGTGCTCGACCAGTTCACGCGCAACGTGTTTCGCGGCCAGCCCGCCAGCTTTGCCGCCGATGCGCAGGCGCTGGCGCTGGCCGTGGAGGGCATCGAGCGCGGGCACGATCAGGCCGTGCCGCCCATGGCGCGCATTTTTTGCTACCTGCCTCTGGAGCACGCCGAGGACGCCGCCATGCAGGCGCGCAGCGTGGCCCTGTTCACGGCCCTGCGCGACGCGGCCGACGCCGAGCCCAAGGCGTTCTTCGACGGCACGCTGGAGTACGCCCGCAAGCACCAGGACGTGATCGCGCGCTTTGGGCGCTTCGCGCATCGCAACGCCATCCTGGGGCGCGCCAGCACGGACGCGGAGCGGGCCTACCTGGCGCAGCCGGGGGCGGGGTTTTAAGCCAATCAGGCCGCCAGCGCTTGTATGAAAAGCGCGAGCAGCTATCAAAATTGTAGTTTTCGTCGGGCGGGGCGCAACCCGGCATGAAGCCTTGGACGATGCGAGTGGGGACGGCCGGCGGGTCAGTCGATCTGCTCGAAGTCGATGAAGCCGCGCTCGACGTTGGTGTCCACCAGCCTGGCGCGCAGCTTGTCGCCCACCTTGACGGCGCGGCTGGGCAGCAACTTGCCGTCGGCGGGCGGCTCGAAGATGCGCAGCCAGGTGTTGCCCTTGGACTGGCCGGTGACGACGCCGTCGAACACCTCGCCGATGCGGCCCTCCAGCAGCATGGCGGCCTCGGACTTGCGCAGCTGGCGCTCGACCTTGTTGGCGGCGTCTTCCTGGTGCGTGCAGTGGTTGGCCAGCATCTCCAGCTCGGTGTTGGCGTAGGGCGCGGGCTCGCTGGCCAGGGCGGCCTTGATCAGGCGGCCGGTGATCAGGTCGGGGTAGCGGCGGTTGGGCGCGGTGCTGTGCGAGTAGTCGCGCACCGCCAGGCCGAAATGGCCGATGGCGGGGCCGCCGGGGTGTTCGAGCACGTATTCGCCGCGGCCCATCAGCTTGACGATGGTGAGCGACAGGTCGGGAAAGCGCTCGGGGTCGCGCCGGCGCTCGGCGGCCAGAAACTGCTCGAGCGCCTTGGAGTCGGGCTCGGGCGGCAGCGTGGTGCCGCGCTCGAGCGCCACCTCGGCGATGCGCGCCCAGCGCTCGGGCGAGCGCACCACGCGGCGGATGGCGGCGCGCCGCTTGCCGGCCAGGTAGCGCGCGGTCACGCCGTTGGTGGCGACCATGAACTCCTCGATCAGCTGGCGCGCGCGGTTTTGCTCCTGCTGGCGGATGGCGATGACCTGCTCGCCCTCGAACTCGGCGCGCGGCTGCAGGGTTTGAAATTCGAGCGAGCCCTGCTCGCGCCGGCGTGCGCGCAATTGCTGGGCCACCGAGTCCTGCGTGCGCAGCTGCTGGTCCATGCCGGGCACGCGGTCGGCCGCCTCGGGCAGTGGGCCGTCGCCGGTGAGCCAGGCGGACACGGCGTCGTAGGCCAGCTGCGCCTGGTTGCGCACGCGCGCGCGCTGGATGTGGCTGCGCAGCAGATCACCGTTGGGGGCGAACACCATCTCGGTGACGTTGGCCACGCGCACCTGGTGGGGGTTGAGCGAGGTGAGGTCGGTCGAGAGTTTCTCGGGCAGCATCGGAAAGATGCGCGCCGAGGTGTAGACGCTGGTGGTGTTGACTTGCGCGTGGCGGTCGATCGGGGTGTCCTTGGTCACCAGTGCATCGACGTCGGCGATGGCCACCCGAATCTTCACGTGGCCGTCCGCCAGCACTTCGCTGACGGTGAGCTGGTCCAGGTCGCGCGAGTCGTCGTTGTCGATGGAGCACCAAAGCAGGCCGCACAGGTCGGCAACGTCCGCGCCTTCGGCTCCGCCCGGTCCGTCGATGGCGCGCAGCTGCTGCAGCGCGGCGCCCGAAAACTCGGGCTGCAGGCCCCGCTCGCGCATGGCGGCCACGGCCAGCTCGGCCAGTTCTTCTTTTTGGTGGGGGTGCAGCGCCATGAAACATTCCCTAGAGGTCGGCTGGGACGATCTTAGCGGAGCCGTCCCCGAGCGGGCCTCGACGGCCTGGATTGCCGTCCCGCCGGCGGGCGGCAATAATGAGCCAAACCGCGGGTCACCCGCGGAGATCAAATCAGGGAGGGAGTCCCATGTCGCCCAATCAGCGTCCCCACCGGCCCGGCGTCCTTGTCACGCTGGCCTTCATCGGCGGGCTGGCGGCTTGGCAGCCGCTACGGGCGCAGACCGCCGCGTCGAGCGTGGCCTCGCCCGCGGCCGCGCCCCGCGTCATCGCCTACCTGACCCTCGGCGCGAGCGAATCGAATCGGCTGTGCATGAACGAGGTGCGCGACGGACTGATCAAGGCAGGCTGGTCGTTCGACCAGCAACTGCGACTCGAATGGAACGACGCAGCCAACGATCCGGCACGCTACGCTTCGGTGGCACAGGCGATGGTGGAGCGCCGCCCCGCCGTGCTGCTGGCAACCGACAATCCGCCGGCCGAGGCCTTGATGAACGCCACGAAGGACGTGCCCATCGTCGTGATGGGGCCGACCAACCTGCGCTCGGTTCTCGATGCACAGTTGCGCCCGCTGGCCAATGTCACGGGCGTCACGCTGGGCCTGTCGCGCCAGTTCTTTCTCAAGCCGATGGAGGTGTTGCTGCAGGCGTTTCCGCGGGCGCGCCGCGTCGGCATGATCACGAATGGCGACAACCCGGCGCACGAGAACGTGAAGGACCTCGGCCCCTTCGCGGACATGCTGGGGCAGGCCGGCGTCGAGGGCGTGCGCGTGCGTTTCTCGGGTGAGGCCGGCATTGCCGGCGCCTGGGACGAGCTGGCCCGGCGCCAGGTGGATTCGGTCATGATCTGGCCGGATTCGTCCGTGTTTCACGGCGAGCACGCGCGGCAGGCGCTGCGGGTGCGGCTGCCGGCGATTTCGCACACGTCCTGGTATGCGACGCGCCACGGCGGCCTGCTCAGCTACGGCTCCATCGGCCGCGTCAGCATGTGCGGGCGCGGGGCGCGCTATGTGGACCAGGTGCTGCGCGGCCGCGCCCTGGCCGAGATGCCGGTCGAGGAGCTGTACGAAGCGGCGCTGGTCGTCAACCTCGATACCGCCGAGCGCATGGGCGTGACGCTGCCACCGGCGCTGATCGCGCGCGCCGACCGCTTGATCCGGCCGGGCGAGCGCACGCTGCCACCGATGGCTGACGCGAAGGGTGACGCGGGGGCTGCGGCCCAACCGCCCTCCCGCTGATGCGCCCGCCCGGCCATCGCCTGTGGCAGACCTACGCCCTGGCGGTGGTTGGGCTGGTCACCCTGGTGCTTGTGGCCAGCGGTTTCGCGCAGTTGTGGTTGATCCAGCGCGAGACACACACGGCGGTGGAGGCGCTGCAGGCACTCGAAGCCGCCAAGGCCACGGCCCGGATCGATCGCTTCCTCGGCCAGACTGGCGCCTTGCTGCGCGCCACCTTGTCGCTGCAGGACTCGCGCCACCTGGGTGACGCGGACGCCGACATCCAGGTCGAGCTGTACCGGCTGATGAGGCAGTCGCGGGCGATCCAGGCGCTGTACTGGATCGACCCGCGCGGCCAGGAGCGCGTGCGCATCTCGCGCATGGCGCCGGACCGCATCGGCGGGGGCGAGGACCGCAGCCAGTCGCCCGAATTTCTGCACGCGCGCGCCGAGGCGCCGTGGTTCGGCCCGGTCACGTTCGTCGTCAACCAGCCCCGCGTGCTGATGGCGCGGCGCGGCTGGCGCCCGGAGAGTGGCGTGCTGGCCGCGGAGGTCGAACTGGGGCAGTTGCGCGACATCATCGACGAGACCCGCTTTGGCCGCGAAGGCCATGCCTACCTCGTCGATGGCGAAGGGCGCCTGCTGGCGCATCCTGATTTTTTGCAGGTGCTGGGCCGCACGGACTGGGCCACCCGTCCGGCGGTGCGCGCGGCCATGGCCGGTGACTCCACCGACCACGGCGGCCTGGTCGAATTCGACACGCCCGAGGGCCGTGCCATAGTGGCCCGCGCCGCGGCGCTGAGCGTGCCCGGCTGGCGCTTGATCACAGAGCAGCCCCGCACGGAGGCCTACGCTCCGGTGCGCCGCGCGCTCGGCACGGCGCTGCTGATCCTGGCGCTGGCCGTGCTGGCCGGCTCGGCCGTCGGCATCGTGCTGGCGCGCTGGGTGGTGCGGCCGATCCGCCAGCTGGCCGATGGCGCCGACCGCATCGGCGAGGGCCAGCTCGAGCACCGCATCGCGCTGGTGCGGCGCGACGAGTTGGGGCAGTTGGCCAGCCGCTTCAACCAGATGGCCGAGCGCCTGGGCGACTCGTACCGGCAGCTTGAAACCCGCGTGGCCGAGCGCACCCAGGCATTGGCCGCCGCCAACGCCTTGCTGCACGCCAGGCGCGACGAAGCCGAACAGGCCAGCCAGGCCAAGACGCGCTTCCTCGCTTCGGCCAGCCATGACCTGCGCCAGCCGCTGCATACCATCAGCCTGCTGGTGGGCGTGCTGAGCCGGCAGGCCGTCACGCCCGAGGTCGGCCAGTTGGTGAACCACGTCCAGGCCTCGGTGTCGGCCATGGAAGCGCTGTTTGTCGGCCTGCTCGACATCTCGAAGCTGGACGCGGGCATGTCCCGGCCCGTGCTGGGCGATCATGACCTGGCCGAGCTGCTGCACCGGGTGGTGGCCAGCCACGGCCCGGAGGCTGCGCGCAAGGGGCTGCGGCTGGCCGTGGCGTCCACGCACTGCGCCGTGCGCACCGACGCCGTGCTGCTGGAGCGGGTTTTGGGCAACCTGGTGTCCAACGCCATCCGCTACACCGAGCGCGGCAGGGTCCTGGTCGGCTGCCGGCGGCGCCCCCATGGCGTCGAGGTGCAGGTCTGGGACACCGGCATCGGCATCGCGCCGGCGCAGTTGCCGCACGTCTTCGGCGAGTTCTACCAGATCGACAACCCCGAACGCGACCGCAGCAAGGGGCTTGGGCTGGGCCTGGCCATCGTCAGGCGCACGCTCGACCTGCTGGGCCATCCGCTCGCGCTGCGCTCGACGCCCGGCCGCGGCACCTGCTTCTCGATCCTGCTGCCGGCCGCCGAGGCGCTGCCGCGGGTGCCGGCGCAGCCCGATGTCCTGGCGAGTGGGCGGCGCGTCGTCGGCGCGTTCATCGTGGTGATCGACGACGAGGCCGATACGCGCCGCGCGATGCAGGCGCTGTGCCACAGCTGGGGTGCGCACGTGCTCACGGCCGCGTCGGCCGAGCAAGGCCTGACCCTGCTCGACGAGCATCTGCGCCAGCCGGACCTGATCCTGTGCGACTACCGGCTGCGCCAGCACCAGGACGGCCTGGACGCCATCCGGCGGATACGCAGGCGCGTCGGCCAGGCGGTGCCGGCGATCATCATCACCGGCGACACCGGCGCCGCCGACCTGCGGCGCGTCACCGACGCGGGCCTGCCGCTGCTGCACAAGCCGGTGGGCGCCGACCGGCTGCTGGCGGCGGTCGAGGCGGCGCTCGACGCTCACCCAACTGGGGGATGCGAGACGATGGCAATGGACTCAGACTCCGACCATGAGGATTCTGCTGGTCGATGATCACGCGCTGTTTCGCGACGGCGTGGCGCTGCTGCTCAGGGAGCTCGATCCGGCCGTGCAAGTCTCGCACGCCGCCAACCTCGGCGAGGCGCTGGCCATCCTCGACGGCGACCCCGGCATCGAGCTGATCCTGCTCGACTTCATCCTGCCCGGCATGCACGGTTTGCAGGCGCTGGAGTCGGTGCGTGAGCGCCACCCCGGCGTGCCCGTGGTCATGCTGTCCTCGCAGGAAGACCAGATCACCGTGCTGCGCTCGATCCAGCTGGGTGCGATGGGCTTCATCCCCAAGTCGGCCCCATCCGGCCAGATGTTCGAGGCCTTGCGCACCGTGCTGGCGCGGCGCATCTACGTGCCGCCGCTCAGCCTGGCGGGCATGGCGCTGCCCGTGCCGGTGCGCTCATGCACCAGCGCCGCCGAACTCGGGCTCACCCAGCGTCAGACGCAAGTGCTGCGGCTGATCCTGGAGGGCAAGCCGATGAAGCTGATCGCGCGCGAGCTGGGGCTGAGCCCCAACACCACCAAAACCCACGTCAGCGCCGTGCTGCGCGCGCTCGCCGTCACCACGCGCACGCAGGCCATCGTGGCGGCCAACCGCATGGGGCTGGTGCTGGGGGACGACGCTTCTTCTTGAGTTTGAGGTCTGCGCTCACCCAACTGGGTGATGTCCGCGGGGCATGTTTCTTTTAGTGTTTCCAGTGTCGAGAGACAAAGCCCAAGCAACCCCAGGAGGAGCCTCATGAAACCCCGTACCCGAAGCCTGTTGATCCACGCCTTTGCCGCCACCGCAGCCCTGTCGCTGGCCGCCTGTGGCGGCGATGGCGACGATTCACCCGCGCCCACGCCGCCACCGCCGCCGCCCCCCGCACCCATCACCCTCAGTGGCGAAGTGGCCCGCATCGGAACCCTGCGCAACGTCGTGGTCTGCCTGGACCTGAACGCCAACGACGCCTGCGATGCCGGCGAACCCGCCTCGGCCGCCACCGGCGCCGATGGCCGCTACAGCCTGAGCTACGACCCGGCCGCCGTGTCGGGCGCCGCGTCGGCCCAGCTCATCGCGCCCGTCAAGACGGGCGACCCGGCCGCACCGACGACGGCCATCGACTCCTACAACCCTGCCGTGGCAGCCACCAGCGCCGACTACCTGATGCGGCGCCCGGCCGGGTCGGGCGGTGCCATCAACCCACTGACCACCCTGGTGCAGGCCGGCGTGGCCGCCGGCATGACGCAAGCGACGGCGCGCGCCAACGTGGCGCTGCAACTGGCCATCGACGCCGCCAAGATCGACGCCTACCAGGACGACCCGGCCTGGGACGACGCCCAGGTGCACGATACCGCGCGCACGGCGGCCGGGGTCGTCTCCGGCATGCTGCGCACCGGCGTGCCGCTGGAGGTGGGCGATCAGCAGGCGGCCGCAGCAGCATCGAGCACGCTGCGCCAACTGCGCTACAGCGCCCCAGGCGACTACTATGCGCGCTCGCTGGACCAGCAGGCCAAGGCGGCGGGCAGTGCCGGCGTGCAACTGGTTGAAAACCGCAGCGGCAAGAGCGGCGGCCAGGTCAACGCGGACGAGGCACTCTATGGCACCGCCTATCTGACGCCCAACGGCTGGACCTACTGCACGCGCAACGTCCTGCTGCGTTCCACAGTCGGCAACCCGAGTCGCTCGGTGTATTGCGATGGCGAAACATCGCTGGGCTCCATCCGTGCCAGCAGCGTGAGCGGCGCCATGGCCGATCTGGTGGACCGCTGGCAGGCCCTGCCCAGCAACACCATCAACGCCGGCGTCTCCACGGCGGGCTTGAAGGGGGCGCTCGGCGCGACCGTGTTCCCCGCGGGGGCCGAGGAGCTGGTGCGCTCTAGCGTCGTGCTGGGGCAGACCATCCTGATCGACACCCTGGCGAACCGTGCCCAGCCGCAGAGCCGCAACACGTTGGAGGCCCTGATCAGCCACTACCCGAGCTCGGGCGCCGCTGCGCCCACCGGCGCCAACACCCTGAGCTTGGCGGTGACCACCGGCCTGCTCAAGAACCTGCGGGTATCGTTCGGGAGCAACGCCCCCCAAGGCGTGGCGCAGTACTACGAGTGCGACCTGAATGCCGAGCAGACCGTGGTGTCCAACTGCGTGCGCTCCACCACGGGCGCCTACAGCATCGAGACGGTGCACGGCGCGCGGGTGCTGCGCTTCACCGGCCAGCCGCCGACGCCGTTCATCAACTACCACGTGGTGTACACCGAGATCCGTTGGGTTGCCGGCGACCCGAAATCCCAGTGGGTCTACCGCGCGCACGAGACCAAGCCCGGCCTCAGCGCGCGCCAGGGCGCCTCCCATCGCCTGAATGACGCGGCCTGGACGGCCATGAAGACTCGGTTGGGCATCTGAAGCCCCGCGGGGGCGGGCGCCGGTTTGGCCGCCTGCCCCTCGTGTCCTGCATTCAACCCCTGGAGACCCGCATGAACAACGTCACCCGTTTGTCGATCCTGCTGTCACCCCTGCTGCTCGCCGCTTGCGCTGCCAGCGCGCCGCCGGCCAAGGCCTTTCCCGCCGGGGCGCGGGCGCCCTCGACGGCCGAGCTGACCACACTGCTGCGCGGCAAGTCCACCCGCGCTCCGCTGTCCAATGGTGGCACCATCCGGGTGGATTACGCCGCCGACTCGAACCATCTGACGGCCTACGCCGGAGGGCGATCGGATGCCGGCACCTGGCGCGCCGAGGACGGCGGCCGCGTCTGCTTCGAGTTCAAGGTCTTCGCGCCCGCGTGCAACGACATCCGGCTGGTGGGCCAGGACATGTACGCCCGGCGCGCCAATGGCGACGTCGTTCCCGTCACGATTTCCCGCTAGACATAAAAAGCGGCTGTAGCGCTTGCCTGACAAGCGCGAGCAGCTATGAGATAAGGAGCATTCCATGGCGCCAGCGCCCCTGCGGCGCCCACTATCGCGCCAGCGTGTACAGCGGAATGTCGTGCGCGCGCCCCAGCGCGTCGAGCTGGTGGCGCGTCTTGCCCAGCGCCCAGGCGGCGATGGTGGCGTGCGCGGCGGGAGCGAAGGGCGCGCGCAGATCGGCCATGGGCAGGCCGGCGGCCTTGAACAGGGCGGCGGCAAAGTGCGGTTCCAGCGCGGCGAAGGCCACGCGCCCGTCCTTGCAGGGGTAAATCTTGTAGCCGGCGTGCGCGCCGCCCACGGCGCCGCTGGGCAAGGTCAGGCCCCAGTCGCGCGGCAGGGCCAGCCACTGGGCAGCGCCCAGCAGGGTGACTGCGCGGCGCACGCCGCGGCCGCTGGCGCGTGCCTGCAGCAGGGCGGCGAGCGTGGCCTCGGCGGCGAGCAGCGCGCCGGTCATGTCGGCCAGCAGGGTGGGGGGCAGGGCGGTGCCGGTGATGAGGCCCGCCTCGGCCAGGTAGGTCAGGTCGTGCCCCGGCTCCTCGGCGCGCTCGGCCGGCGCGCCGACGATCTCGACCAGCGACAGCTGCGGGTGCGCGCGGCGCAGCTGCGTCCATGACAGGCCCAGCTTGGCCAGCGCCGAGGGGCGAAACGAAGTCAGCAGCACGTCGGTGGCGGCCAGCTCGCGCGCCAGGCGCGCCCGACCGCGTTCGCTCTTGAGGTCGATCGTGAGGGCGCGAATGCCCGCGTGCATCTGGCCGTAGGCGCTGGGGTTGTACTGGCCCATCGGGTCGCCGCTGACGGTGGGCGTCGGGCCGGGCGGCTCGACCTTCAGGCAGCGCGCGCCCAGCGCATGCAGGCGCATCAGCGCGGCCGGGCCGGGCAGGTTGAGCGCCAGGCTGACGATGCGTGTGCCGCGCAGGGGACGAAAGGAGGTGGATTGGGGCATGAGACGCTGCTCGGGGCTGAGTTCAGTCATTCTTGGCGATGCGTGCCACTCGCAGGTCTTGAAGCCCAAAGAGCCGAACGGCCGCGGAGCAGGCCACGCCAGCGATCGCCGTGGCCGGGGTTTCCCCGGTCACAGGCGATGCCCCCTCGGGGGGAAGGCGAAACATCGCGCAGCGAGTGGAGACTGGGGGTGTTTCATTACACCGGGTTTTCCAGGTTGAACTGCTGAGTCTGTTCATCGTAGCCGAACAGTTCCGCATACCGCCCCCAGGTGATGATGGCGCGCATGGTGTCTTCGGCGCGCTCCTCGGACATGTGGTCTTCGAGTTGCTCCGAGAAGCGCACGAAGGGCGCGCGGTGGCTGGCGCGCTCGTCCAGCACGCTGCGGATCAGCGCCGCCAGCGGCACGTAGGCCAGCAGGTGGTCGCGAAACAGGCGCTTGCGCGCGTCCACGCCCTGGTCGGCAAAGCGGTGGCCGGCGTCGGTCAGCTGAACGTCGCCCTCGGCCATTTCGGCCAGGCGCAGCAACTGCAGCGTCTCGACGGCGGGGAAGAGCTCGTCGGCTTCCATTTGCAGCGCCGCGGCCACGTCGGGCAGGTCGGCCTTGCCGTTGTAGGGTGGGGCGGCCAGCAGCTCGATCAGGCCCGACAGGCGGTTGGTGGACACCTTGGGCAGCGCCAGGCCGATGCCCGCGCCGGGGATGGCGTCGATGCTGCGCTTGTCTTGCGCGCGCGGTGCGTCGCGCTGGGTCATCAGGCCGTAAATGTCGTCCACCCGTTGGCGAAACTCTGGGTCCAGCCGGTTGCGCGGGTGCGGCAACGCGACCTCGATCTCGCGCGCCACGCGCCCGGGGTTGGATGAAAAAATCAGGATGCGGTCGCACATCAGCACGGCTTCTTCGATGTTGTGCGTGACGATCAGGATCGACTGGATCGGCAGCCGGCCTTCGCTCCACAGCGCGATGATGTCGGTGCGCAGCGTCTCGGCGGTCAGCACGTCGAGCGCCGAGAACGGCTCGTCCATCAGCAACAGGTGCGGGTGCACCACCAGCGCGCGCGCAAGGCCCACGCGCTGGCGCATGCCGCCGGACAGCTCCTTGGGATAGGCGCTCTCGAACCCGTCCAGACCGATCAGATCGATCGCCTCGAGCGCGCGGTGGCGGGCCTCGGCGGCCGGCACGCCCAGCGCCTGCAGGCCGATCAGCACGTTCTCCAGCACCGTCAGCCAGGGAAACAGCGCAAAGCTCTGGAACACCATGGCGATGCCCGCGCACGGCCCCAGCACCGGCGCGCCGCGCCACAGCACCTGCCCGCCGGTGGGCGTCAGCAAGCCCGAGATGATGCGCAGCAGCGTGGATTTGCCCGAGCCCGAGCGGCCGAGCAATCCCACGATTTCGCCTTCGCGCACGGTGAGCGACACGTCGTCGAGCACCACGAGATCGGCGTTGTCGCTCTTGTGATAAATCTGGCGCACGCCGCTGAGGTGCACCAAAGGAGTTGATTGCGTTGCAGCGGTCGTCGCAGAGTGATTGGCGCGGTCCATGATGGCGATCTGTTTCAGTGATCTGCTGCGCCGCGTACTGCCAGTGGTGGATCGACTGTCATGGCGCCAATGGCCGCGGAGCAGGCCAGGCCAGCGATCGCCGTGGCCGGGGTTTCCCCGGTCACTGGCGATGCCCCCGGAAGGGGGAAGGCGCAACAACGCGAAGCGTGTGGAGACTGGGGGTGATTCATTTCAATCAAGGCGCAACCGTTGGGTAGCGAGGTCATAGAGCGGGCGCCACAGCACGCGGTTGAAGGTGATGACCAGAATCGACATCACCACCACGCCCAGCACCACGCGGTGGTCATCGCCCGCGCTGGTGGCGTCGGCGATGTAGGCGCCCAGCCCGTGCGCGTGCAAGGTGGTGCTGCCCCAGCTGGCCACCTCGGCGACGATCGAGGCGTTCCAGGAGCCGCCGCTGGCCGTGATGGCGCCCGTGACGTAGTACGGAAAGACGCCCGGCAAAATGACCTGGCGCCACCAGCGCCAGCCGCGGATGTGAAAGCTGGCGGCGGCTTCCTTGAGGTCGTTCGGAAAGGCGCTGGCGCCGGCGATCACGTTGAACAGGATGTACCACTGCGTGCCCAGCACCATCAGCGGCGACAGCCACACGTCGGGCGCCAGGCGCCAGCGCACGATGGCCACCACCGCGAACGGAAACACCAGGTTGGCCGGAAACGCCGCCAGAAACTGCGCCAGCGGCTGCACCACGCGGGCCACGCGCGGGCGCAGCCCGATCCATACGCCAATGGGCACCCACACCAGCGTGGCCAGTGCCATGAGAACGGCCACGCGCAGCAAGGTGATCAGGCCCAGGCCCACGGCCCGCGCCACCTCGGCGAGCGAGACGCCGGCGGCCAGATACGCCGCGATGTAGCCGGTGGCGCCGACGACGCCGACGAGCACGGCCGCGCCCCAGAGTCGGTCGGTGCGGCGGCTGCCCTCGGCATCGCGGGCGGCCGGTGGCGGGCGCTTGCCGAGTTGCAGGCGCTGCGTGGACAAGCGCGCCACGGCCGCCGCCGCGGGCGCCAGCAGGCGGCTGGCGATGCGGGTGCGGTGCGCGGCCACCAGCACCCAGGAGCGCGGCGCCGGCGCGCCGGCCGACAGCTCGACGCGGAACTTGTCGCTCCAGGCCACCAGCGGGCGAAACAGCAACTGGTCGTACAGCAGGATCACGGCCAGCATGGCACCCACCGCCAAGCCGATGGCACCCAGGTCGCGCTGCTCGATGGCCAGCGCCACGTAGGAGCCGATGCCGGGCAGGGCAATGGTGGTGTGGCCCACCGAGATGGCCTCGGCGGCGACGACGAAAAACCAGCCGCCCGACATCGACATCATGGCGTTCCACACCAGCCCCGGCATGGCAAACGGCACCTCCAGCCGCCAAAAGCGCTGCCAGGACGACAGGTGAAAGCTGCGCGCGACTTCGTCCAGGTTGGGCGGAATGGTCTTGAGCGACTGGTAGAAGCTGAAGGTCATGTTCCAGGCCTGGCTGGTGAAGATGGCGAAGATCGCCGCCAGCTCCACCCCCATGACATTGCCCGGAAACAGGGCCATGAAGCCCACCACGGTGAAGGACAGAAAGCCCAGGATGGGCACCGACTGCAGGATGTCCAAGAGCGGCACCAGCAACCGCTCGGCGCGCCGGCTTTTGGCCGCCAGCGCGCCGTAGGCCAGGGTAAAGACCAGCGAGGCCAGCATGGCCGCCAGCATGCGCATGGTGGTGCGCAGGGCGTAGTCGGGCAGGGCGGCGGCGTCCAGCGAAATGGGGTGCTGCTGCAAGGCCGCCAGCGGCACGGAGGTCTCGCGCGCCGTCTGCGCGATCAGGATCAGCGCGCTGATCAAGAGGCCGAAGGCCAGCGCGTCCCATATGTTGGGCGCCCGGCGGCGCAGCGCGCCCACCTCCATGGCCGGATGGTGGGTCCTGGAGGGGTTCAAGCGCCAGAGGGCCACGGGGAGGGGGTCGAAGCGGACTGCAAGGACGCGGCGCCCATCGCTTGGGCGACGCCGGTGCGGGAATCGTAGCAGGGCGCGCGGCGCCCACCCGCCTACACGCCGAGGTGGCGGGTCAGCAGGTCGGGCTGGGCGCGAATGGCCTCGGACGTGGCCTCGAGCGCCACCGCGCCCTTGACCAGGATGACGTTGCGGTCGGCAATCTCGGTGACGTGGCGCCAATTTTTGTCGACGATGACGCTGGAGATGCCGCTTTCGCGGATCAGCGCGCAGATGCGCCAGATTTCGCGTGCGACGAGCGGCGCCAGGCCTTCGGTGGCTTCGTCCAGGATCAGCACGTCGGGGTTGGTCATCAGCGCGCGGCCGATGGTCAGCATCTGCTGCTCGCCGCCCGACAGCTGCTGGCCGCCGTGCTGCAGGCGCTCGGCCAGGCGCGGAAAGGTCTCCAGCACGCGCTCGTACGTCCAGTCGCGCTGGCCGCGCGTGCCGGGCCGGGCGGCCATCTTCAGGTTCTCGACCACCGACAGGTTGCCGAAGATGCCGCGCCCCTCGGGCACGTAGGCCACGCCCAGCTGCGCCACCTCGTAGGGCGCGCGCCCGGTCATGGGCTTGCCCATCACCAGCACGCCGCCGGCGCGCGGCTTGACCAGGCCCATGATGGATTTGAGCAGCGTGCTCTTGCCCATGCCGTTGCGCCCCATCAGGCCAACGGTTTCGCCGCGGCGCACGGCAAAGTCGATGCCGCGCAGGATGTGGCTGGCACCGTAGTAGCTGTGCAGGCCGATGGCGTGAATCAGCAAATCGCCGTCCGCGCTGACTTGCGCCGGCACGTCGTCCGCACGCGGGCGCGGGGCCAGCGGGTCGTTGGGATCGTCGGGGAGGTTGGCGTTGGCTTGGGTGGCCATGGGTCAAACGTCCTCGCCGAGATATGCGGCCTGCACGCCCCGGTCGGCGCGGATGGCGGCCGGCTCGCCGCTGGCAATCACCGTGCCGTTGACCATCACCGTCAGATGGTCGGCCAGGGTGAAGATGGCGTCGATGTCGTGCTCGACCACCATCATGGCGTGGTGCGGCTTGATGCGCAGCAGCAGCTCGACCATGCGCTCGGCCTCGGCCGTGCCCATGCCGGCCAGCGGTTCGTCCAGCAGCAGCACGCGCGGCTGGGTGGCCAGGGTCATGGCCACTTCCAGTTGGCGCTGCTCGCCATGGCTGGCGGCGCCGGCGATGGCGTGGCGGCGCGCGGCCAGGCCCGCCAGCTCCAGCGCGGCTTCGGCGCGCGCGTGGGTGGTCTGGTCCGCTTGCGCCCTGTGCAGCCAGCGCAGGGGGTTCCAGGGCTGCTGGGCGGCGCGCGACTGCGCAGCCAGGCGGATGTTCTCCCACACGCTGAAGCTGGGGAAGATGTTGGTCTTCTGGTAGCTGCGGCCCAGGCCGTGGCGCGAGATCTGCTCGGGCGATGCGCGCGTGATGTCCTGCCCGGCCAGGGTGATGGCCCCTGAGGTGGGCGGCAGGTCGCCCGACAGCAGGTTGGTCAGCGTGGACTTGCCGGCGCCGTTGGGGCCGATCACCACGTGGATGCGGTCTTGCCACAGGTCGATCGAGACTTCGTTGACGGCCGCCAAGCCGCCGAATTTCTTGGTCAGCTGGCGGGCGCTGAGCAGGGCTTCGGAAGCGCTCATGACTGCCCCCACGCTCCC
>JAFEEB010000022.1 GCA_018241325.1 Pseudomonadota bacterium
GCGCTCGAATTTCTCTTTTGCCATGTCGAAGACTCCGAAAAAATCAACTCAATCAACACACCAAAAGCGATGAGGCGCCTGCGCATCATCGCCAGTTCTGGTGCCCTTGGTGGGAATCGGACCCACGACCTCTCCCTTACCAAGGGAGTGCTCTACCACTGAGCCACAAGGGCAAAATCTCTCACGTTCACGCCGCGCGACCGAACCAGGACTGGAGCGGGAGACGGGAATCGAACCCGCGTCATTAGCTTGGAAGGCTAAGGTTCTACCATTGAACTACTCCCGCGAAGCCAAAGCCCCGGCGAAAGCCGTCTCATGCGGCATGAACCCATGAACCGCTTCCAAGCGCTCGCGTCCGCCGGCATTGCCGCGCTGCGTACCCATTCGCTGGTGGAGAGGGCTGGATTCGAACCAGCGTACTCGTAAGAGGGCAGATTTACAGTCTGCTGCCATTAACCACTCGGCCACCTCTCCGGCGAAGAACTCGCAATTATGCCACTTTTTTCAAGCCGATGACAAGCACGGCCCCTGGCGCCGCTGAAGAGCCGCGGCACGCAGGCAGGGCCACCCGATTTCCACTACGATGATGGCCCGCGCGAGGGACCGGTTGCCGGCCGACCTGCCCCGCACCGCCCAGCCAGCATCGGCCGGGCGGCGGACGCCTCGGCCGGCTGCACACCCATGACACTGCGTGACGGTCGCCGCCCCTACCGCAGCGCGATCGCTGGCTTGATCGCGCTGGTGCTTGCGCTGGCGGGCTGCGCGGCCGGCCCGGACTACGTGCGCCCGGCGGTGGAACTGCCCCCGGCGTACAAGGAGCCGGGGCCCTGGAAGATCGCCAAGCCGCAGCGCGCCGACAGCCGATCGCCCTGGTGGGAGCCCTTTGGCGACCCGCAGCTGAACCGGTTGATCGAGCAGGCCAACGGCGCCAATCAGACCCTGGCGCAAGCCGAGGCCCAGTACCGCCAGGCCCAGGCGATGGCCGATGCGGCGCGGGCGGCGTTCTGGCCCGGCGTGGGCGCCAGCGCAGGCCTGACGCGCGCCCAGACCGACAGCAACGGCATCAAGCTGGGCCACACCGCTTCGGCCACCCTCAGTGCCAGCTGGGTGCCCGACCTGTGGGGCGCGACGCGCCGCGCCGTCGAGGCCGGCGAGGCGGGCGCCGCGGCCAGCGCCGACCAGCTGGCCGGCGCGCGCCTGGGGGTGCAGGCGCTGCTGGCGCAGGACTACCTGCAGCTGCGCGTGACCGACCGGCTGATGGCGCTGTACGCCGACACCACCACGGCCTATGGGCGCGCGCTGCAACTGGTGCAAAGCCAGCGCGCGGCCGGCGTGGCCCTGGTCTCCGACGTCGCGCTGGCCGAGAGCCAGCTGAAGACCGCGGCCGCGCAAGCGGTGGACTTGCAGGCCCAGCGCAGCCAGCTGGAGCACGCCATTGCCGTGCTGACGGGCCGCCCGCCGGCGGCCTTCACGCTGGCGGCGGCGCCGGGCGCGCTGGGGCCGCTGGCCGCTCGCCTGCCGCCCATTCCCGTGGGCGTGCCTTCGCAGCTGCTCGAGCGCCGCCCCGACATCGCCGCCGCCGAGCGGCTGGCCGCGCAGGCCAACGCCAACATCGGGGTGGCGCGCGCGGCCTTCTATCCCAGCCTCACGCTGGGCGCCAGTGCCGGCTTCAGCAGCGGTGCGCTGTCCAGCCTGTTCGACACGCCCAGCCACGTGTGGTCACTGGGCGCGACGCTGGCGGCGGCCCTGTTCGACGGCGGCCTGCGCCAGGCGCGCAGCGCCCAGGCCAGCGCCGCCTATGACGCCGCCGTCGCCCAGTACAAGCAAACCGTGCTCGCCGCCTTTCAGCAGGTCGAGGACAACCTGGCGCTGCTGCGCGTGCTGGGCGACGAGCGGGCGCTGCAAGAGCAGGCGGTCGAGGCCGCCGCGCGCGCCCAACGGTTGGCGCTGGCGCAGTACCGCGGCGGCACGGCCACCTATCTGGCGGTCGTCACGGCGCAGACGCTGGCGCTCGCCAACCAGCGCACGGCGGTGCAGCTGCAAGGACGCCAGTTGCTGGCCAGCGTCGCGCTGATCACCGCCACCGGCGGCGGCTGGCAGGCCGCCGCGCCCGGCGCTCCACCCGCCCCCATCGCGGCCCGCGCAGGGTCTTCGCCATGAAACGCATCTTCTCCATGCGCCGCCGCCCGCTGTGGGCCTTGCTGGCACTGCTGGTCGTCGCGAGCGTCCTGATGCTGGGCGCCGGCCAGCGCGCGCGCTCGGCCAAACCGCCCCCCGCCGGGGCGGCGCCCGTGCAGGCCAGCACCGCGGTGGTGCAACGCCAGGACGTGCCCATCGCGCTCAGCGGCGTCGGTGCCGTGACGCCGCTGGCCACGGTGACCGTGCGCAGCCGCATCGACGGGCAGCTCGAGCGCGTGGGCTTTGCCGAGGGCCAGGACGTGAAAACCGGCCAGCTGCTGGCCCAGCTGGATGCGCGCGCGCTCAAGGCGGCGCTGGAACAGACCCTGGCGCAAAAGGCCAGGGACCAGGCATTGCTGGGCAACGCGCGCGTGGACTTGCAGCGCTACACCACGCTGAGCGCGCAGGACGCGGCCACGCCGCAGCAGCTGGCGACGCAAAAAGCCCTGGTGGCGCAGTTGGAGGCCGCGGTGCAAATGGACCAGGCGCAGATCGACGCCGCGCGCGTGCAATTGAGCTACACCACCATCACCGCGCCGATCGGCGGCCGGGTGGGCGCGCGGCTGGTGGATGCGGGCAACATCGTGCACGCGGCCGACCCGGGCGGACTGGTGGTGATCAACCAGATCGACCCGATCGCCGTGGTCTTCACGCTGCCCGACACCGACTTCCAGGCCATCAACCGCGCCCTGCAAGGCAGCCGCACGCCGCTGGCGGTGCAGGTGTCCGAGCGCAATGCCGCCCAGCCGCTGGCGCGCGGCAGCCTGACCTTGCTGAACAACCAGATCGACCCGGCGTCGGGCACGGTGCAGCTCAAGGCGCGCTTCGACAACCCGCGGCACACGCTGTGGCCCGGCCAGTACGTGGATGCGCGGCTGATCCTGGGGCTGCGCCACGGCGCGCTGACGGTGCCGGCCGCCGCCGTGCAGCGCGGACCGCAGGGCACCTACGTCTATGCCGTGGACGCCGACGACACGGCACGCGTGCAAGCGGTCACCGTCGCGCAGATCCAGGACGGCGTGGCCGTGATCGACCAGGGCCTGGCCGCGGGCCAGCGCGTGGTGGTGGACGGCCAATACAAGCTGCGGCCCGGCCTGAAGGTGGCCGAGGCCCCCAGGGCGGCGGCCAGCGGGGCCAGCCGGTGAGCCTCTCGAGCACCTTCATCCGCCGGCCCATCGGCACCTCGCTGCTGGCGCTGGCGATTTTTCTGGTGGGCGCGGCGGTGTGGCCGCTGCTGCCGGTGGCCTCGCTGCCGCAGGTGGACTTCCCGACCATTTTGGTGAGTGCCCGCCTGCCCGGCGGCAGCCCCGAGACCATGGCCTCCACCGTGGCGCAGCCGCTGGAGCGCCAGTTCTCGCTGATCCCGGGGCTGGCGCAGATGACCTCGCAGAGCACGCTCGGCCAATCCCAGATCACGCTGCAGTTCGACTTGAACCGTGCCATCGACGGCGCCGCGCTGGACGTGCAGACGGCCATCAACGCCGCAGCCGGCCAGTTGCCCGCCAACCTGCCCAGCCCACCCACGTTTCGCAAGATCAACCCGGCGGACTTTTCCATCCTGCAGCTGGCGGTGCAGTCCGACACGCTGCCGCTGACCACCGTCAACGAATACGCCGACACCATCCTGGCGCAGCAGATCTCGCAGCTCGAAGGCGTGGGCCAGGTCATCATCTTCGGGCCGCAAAAACCGGCCGTGCGCATCCAGCTCGACCCGGCGCGGCTGGCCGGCCTGGGCCTGAGCCTGGAGGCCGTGCGCAGCGTCATCACCACCGCCACGGTCAGCCAGGCCAAGGGCACGCTCGACGGCGCCCGGCAAAGCTTCACGGTGGACACCAACGACCAGATCCTCCGCGCCGCGCCCTGGAACGACGTGGTGCTGGCCTACAAGAACGGCGCGCCGATCCGCGTGCGCGACGTGGGCCAGGCGGTGACCGGGCCCGAGGACGTCAAGCAGGCCGCCTGGGCGTTTTCGGGCGCCGGGGCCAACCGGGCCGACAAGGCACCGATCAACGGCCGCGCCATCGTGCTGGGCGTGTTCAAGGTGCCGGGCGCCAACGTGGTGGACACGGTGGCGCGCATCCGCGCGGCGCTGCCCACGTTCGAGGCCGCGCTGCCGCCGGCGGTGCACGTGAGCGTGCTGGTGGACCGCACGCAGAACATCAGCGCCTCAGTGGAGGACGTGGAATTCACCCTGCTGCTGACCATCGCGCTGGTGGTGATGGTGATCTTCGTCTTTCTGCGCAACGTCCCGGCCACGCTGATCCCGGGCGTCACGGTGCCGCTGGCGCTGCTGGGCACGGCGGCGGTGATGTACGGGGTGGACTTCAGCCTGGACAACCTGTCGCTGATGGCGCTGACCATCTCGGTGGGCTTCGTGGTGGACGACGCCATCGTGATGCTGGAGAACATCTACCGCCACATCGAGGACGGCATGGCGCCGCTGGAGGCCGCCATGCAGGGCGCGGGCGAAATCGGCTTCACCATCGTCTCCATCTCGGTGTCGCTGGTGGCGGTGTTCATCCCCCTGCTGCTGATGGGCGGCATCGTCGGGCGGCTGTTTCGCGAGTTCGCCGTCACCGTCACGCTGGCCATCGGCGTGTCGCTGCTGGTCTCGCTCACGCTCACGCCCATGCTGTGCTCGCGCTTCATCAAGCCGGTGCGCCCCGACGAGCACGGGCGCGTGTTCCGCTTTTTCGAGCGCGGCTTCGACGCCCTGGCGCGCGGCTATCGGCGCGGCCTGCTGGCGGCGCTGCGCCACGAGCGCATCACGCTGGCCGTGTTCGTGGCCACCCTGGCCGCCACGGTGGCGCTGTTCGTGCTCATTCCCAAGGGATTCTTTCCGCAGCAGGACACGGGCTTCATCTCGGGCTTTGCCGAATCGGCGCAGGACAGCTCCTCCAGCGCCATGAGCCGGCGCCTGCTGCAACTGGCCGACATCATCGGGCGCGACCCCGACGTAGCGGCCTACAGCGTGCGCAGCGGTGCCACCTTCAACACCGGCAACGTGGCCATTTCGCTGCGCCCCAAGGCCGAGGGCCGCACGGCCAGCGCCGACCAGGTGATCCGGCGCCTGCGCCAGGCGGTGTCGCCGGTGGAAGGCGTCAACCTGTTCATGCAGGCCGGCCAGGACATCAATGTGGGCGGGCGCTCCTCGCGCACGCAATACCAGTACACCTTGACCGACGCCAACCTGCAGGAGCTGGACCAGTGGGCGCCGCGCGTGCTGGCGCGCCTGCGCGAGCTGCCCGAGCTGGCCGACGTGGCCACCGACCAGCAAAACGACGCCGCCACGGCCCGCGTGACGATCGACCGCGCGCGGGCCGCCAGCTTCGGCATCTCGCCGGCGCTGATCGACGCCACCCTCAACGACGCCATCGGCCAGCGGCAGGTGGCGCAGTACTTCACGCAGACCAACAGCTACCACGTGATCCTCGAAGTCACGCCCGCGTTGCAGCAGGATGCCGCGCTGTTTGGCCGGCTCTACCTGACCTCGCCGCTCACCGGCCAGAGCGTTCCGCTGTCCAGCCTGGTCACCATCGACACCAGCCAGACCGGCTTTCTCTCCATCAACCACCAGGGGCAGTTTCCGGCCGTGACCATCTCCTTCAACCTGGCGCCCGGCGCGGCGCTGGGCGAGGCGGTGGGCGCCATCGAGACCGCCCAGGCCGACATGGGCGCGCCCGTCACGCTGCGCGGCAGCTTCCAGGGCACGGCGCAGGCCTTTCAAAGCTCGCTGGCCACGCAGCCCTACCTCATCACCGCGGCCATCATCGCGGTCTACATCGTGCTGGGCCTGCTGTACGAGAGCTACATCCACCCGCTCACCATCTTGTCCACCCTGCCCTCGGCCGGCGTGGGCGCGCTCCTGATCCTGATGGCCGGCGGCTACGACCTGTCGGTGATCGCGCTGATCGGCATCATCCTGCTGATCGGCATCGTCAAGAAGAACGGCATCATGATGGTGGACTTCGCCATCCACGCCGAGCGCCAGCAGGGCCTGGCGCCGCGCCAGGCGATCTACCAGGCCTGCCTGCTGCGCTTTCGGCCCATCATGATGACGACCATGTGCACGCTGTTTGCCGGCCTGCCGCTGATGCTGGGCACCGGCGCCGGCTCGGAGCTGCGCCGGCCGCTGGGCTGGGCCATGGTGGGCGGGCTGATCTTTTCGCAGGCCATGACGCTGTTCACCACGCCCGTGGTCTACATCTACCTGGACCGCGCGCACCAGTGGGTTGCGCGTCGGCGCCGGGCACTCAAGGCGCCGATGGAGCCAGCCAGTCCACCGGAGCCAGCCCCTGCGCCATGAGCCAGGCGTTGGCCTGCGTGAAGTGCCCGCAGCCGATGAAGGGCACCGGCGGGCGCAGCGCCGACAGCGGCGACGGGTGATTGGCCCGCAGCACGCCGCGCGGGCCGGCCGCGGGCACGGCCGCCGCCACCGCGTCCCAGCGCGCCTGCGCGTGCGCGCCCCACAACAGCACGCACAAGGGTCGCGCACGGGCTTGCAGCTCGGTCAGGATCAGCTCGGTCAAGTGCTCCCAGCCACGCCGCGCATGGCTGGCGGCCTGGCCGTCTTCCACCGTCAGGCAGGCGTTCAGCAGCAGCACGCCCTGGCGCGCCCAGCCGGCCAGCAGCCCCGATCGCAGCGTGGGCGCGGGGCCGTATTCGCGCGCCAGCTCCTTGAAGATGTTGCGCAGGCTGGGCGGCGGCTTGCAGTCGGGCCGCACGTCGAACGCCAGGCCGTGGGCCTGACCGGGGCCGTGATAAGGGTCTTGCCCCAGCACCAGCACGCGCACCTGCTCGGGTGGTGTCAAACGCAGGGCCTTGAGCGGCTCGGGCGGGTAGATGACGGCCCCGCCGGCCAGCCGCTCGCGCAGGAAGGCGTTCAGGCGCTCGCCCTCGCCGCTGCGCCAAAAACGGCCCAGCACCGGCTGCCAGCCGAGCGCCACCGCATCCAGCGCGGGCGGCCAGGCTTGCAGGCGATCGGGCCCTGCCGCGCCCTCGTTCATGCGAACAATTCGGCCAGCGCCAGGCCCGGCTCGGGCGCGCGCATGAAGGTTTCGCCGACCAGAAAGGCATGCACGCCGGCGGACCGCAGGCGCTGGACGTCGGCGCGCGTGGCGATGCCGCTTTCGGTCACCAGCAGGCGGTCGTCGGGCACGTCCTTCAGCAGGCCGAGCGTGGTGTCCAGCGAAGTCTCGAACGTGCGCAGGTTGCGGTTGTTGATGCCCACCAGCGGCGTCTTCAGCTTGAGCGCACGCTCCAGCTCGGCGCCGTCGTGCACCTCCACCAGCACCGCCATGTCCAGCGCGTGGGCCACCGCCTCCAGCTCGGCCATCTGCGCGTCGCTCAAGACGGCGGCGATCAGCAGGATGCAGTCGGCGCCGATGGCGCGCGACTCGTACACCTGCCAGGCGTCGATCATGAAGTCCTTGCGCAGCACCGGCAGCACGCAGCTGGCGCGCGCCTGCTTGAGATCGTCGATGCGGCCCTGGAAGAAGGGCCGGTCGGTCAGCACCGACAGGCAGGCGGCCGAGACCTGGCCGTCGCCCTCGGCGTAGCTTTGCGCGATGTCGGCCGGGATGAAGTCGGCGCGGATCACGCCCTTGCTGGGGCTGGCCTTCTTGACCTCGGCGATCACCGCGGCCTGGCCCCTGGCGACTTTGGCGCGCAAGGCCCCCACGAAGTCGCGCGTGAGCACGCGGCTTTCGGCGTCTTCACGCATGGCCGCCAAGGGCATCTTCTTGATGGCCGCGGCCACTTCCTCGCGCTTGACGGCGACGATCTTGTCCAGGATATCACTCACTTTTTAATAGCTCCTTGCGCTGATCCTGTGGGCGACAGCGGCACTTTTTGCTTGAAACAGTCGCTCAGGCCGCGCCGGGGGCCTGACTGAAGGCCACCACCTGCGCCAGCCGGTCCCTGGCCGCGCCGCTGTCGATGGCCGTGCGCGCGCGCTCGATGCCGTCGGGAATGTCCGTCGCCACACCCGCCGCATACAGCGCCGTGCCGGCGTTCAGCAGCACGATGTCGCGCGCGGCGCCCGGCTCGCCATCCAGCACCCCGCGCAGCATGGCCACCGATTCATCGGGCGCCGCAACCTTGATGCTGCGGTTGCTCTGCATGGCCAGGCCGAAGTCCTCGGGGTGGATCTCGTATTCGCGGATCTCGCCGTCCTTGAGCTCACCCACCAGCGTGGCCGCGCCCAGGCTGACCTCGTCCATGCCGTCGCGCCCGTACACCACCAGCGCGTGCTCGGCGCCCAGGCGCTGCAGCGCGCGCACCTGGATGCCCACCAGGTCGGGGTGAAACACCCCCATCAGGATGTTGGGCGCACCGGCCGGGTTGGTGAGCGGGCCCAGGATGTTGAAGAAGGTCTTGACGCCCATCTCGCGGCGGATGGGCGCCACGTTCTTCATCGCCGGGTGGTGGTTGGGCGCGAACATGAAGCCCACGCCCGTGGCCGCGATGCTGCGCGCGATCTGCTCGGGCGTGAGGTTGATGTTGACACCCAGCGCCTCCATCACGTCGGCGCTGCCCGACTTGCTGGACACGCTGCGCCCGCCGTGCTTGGCCACCTTGGCGCCCGCGGCCGCGGCCACGAACATGGCGCAGGTGCTGATGTTGAAGGTGTGCGAGCCGTCGCCGCCCGTACCCACGATGTCCACCAGGTGCGTGCGCTCTTGCACCTGCACCTTGGTCGAAAGCTCGCGCATCACCTGCGCGGCGGCCGTGATCTCGCCGATGGTTTCCTTCTTGACGCGCAGGCCGGTGGTGATGGCCGCCACCATCAACGGCGAGATCTCGCCCTTCATGATCATGCGCATCAGATCGAGCATCTCGTCGTGAAAGATCTCGCGGTGCTCGATGGTGCGTTGCAGCGCTTCCTGGGGGGTGATGGACATGGCGAACCTCGATGGCTGAGAATGAAAAATCAATGCGCCGCAGGCGCTTCGGTCAGCGCCAGCCGGGCGGCAAAGGCGATGAACACGGCGCCGGCCACGCCGTCCAGCCAGCGCGTGACGCGCGCCAGCACGCGGGCGCGCCCGGCCACCCACGCGGCCGCCCACGCCCAACCGACATTCATCCACGTGCTGTTGAAGGTGAACAGCAGGCCCAGCGCGACAAAGACCAGCGACGGATGCGCCGCGTCGCGCGCGATGAACTGCGGCACGAAGGCCAGAAAAAACAGCGCCACCTTGGGGTTGAGCACGTTGGTCAAGAACCCGCGCCGGAACACCGTGCGCAACGGCAGATTCAAGTCAAATCGGCCTGTAGCGCTTGTACCATCTGCGCCGACAGCTATTTTATTGATAGCTTGCTTGCGCAAGGCCGCGCGCAGCATCTGCACGCCCACCCACGCCAGGTACACCGCGCCCACCCATTTGAGCAGCGCAAACGCCGTGCTGCTGGCCGCCAGCAAGGCCGACAGCCCCAGCGCCGCCGCCGCAATGTGAACCACGCAGCCGGCCGAGATGCCCAGCGCCGCCACCGCCCCCGCGCGCAAGCCGGAACGCATGGCGTGGGCGCTGATGTACATCACGTCCGGCCCCGGCGTGAGGTTGAGCAGCAGGCCGGCGGCGATGAAGAGCAGCAGGGTGTGGGCGTCGGGCATGCTTCTAGCGAATTCCTGCTCTGTGCATGTATGGAAAGGCAAACGTTCGGCTCGTACCGTCGGCCCGCGTACTAACGAACCCTCCTGCATGTTGAGGAAGCAGGTGGATCGCGCCTCTTGGGACGCCGAAATAGATGTGCACACACCCCGCTGAAGCGATTCGGATCTCCCCTCTTGGAAGTTGAATCTCATCGTCGAATGTCCACGATTTGAGGCTCGCCAATTCGTCAATTGCTTTGTGCAAATCGTCAAGACCGTCTATTCGTCGAGACATTTCCCCATCTACCCCCGAGATACATCGAACGATTCGAGCCAGTTGCGCACTCAGCCAAAAAACGCCGCACAGATGGAACATCAAGTCTCTGTTCAGAGAATATGCTTGTGTTTTGGGTGCCAAATGAAGTGTGGAGTCTGGCCCAATCGCTCCTGTCGCCGTCACCCCCTCTACGTAGTACCCGTAGCAGAAATTGCTTCCCCAATGAAACGCAAGCGCCCGAAGACGCCCGTGGCTGTGTTTGATTCGGTTAACCAAATGAGATACACGAACTGCATAGTCACGCACTTGCTTTTGAAAGTCTCTCACCCATCGCTTGCACTCCTCATCCTTCTTGCTTGGAAAAAAGCACTTAATGATGTTTTCACAGTCTTCCACATGCTCCGCAAACGCATCAAGCATTGCGTCCAACTTCTCTAAAAATGCCTCGACGCGAGGATTGCCATCCGGGTAGTACCGATTATCTGGATAGCCCAACTCGTTCGCGCAGTGGATCACGGCCAACAACCGCTTGGAGACTTGACTTAGAGAAACGTTGTAAATCCCACATGGATGGCGAACACCGTGGTCCAAGTGGAACGTTCTGTATTCTTTTTCCAGCAGCTCATGTAGAACGCCTATTGCTTGCGGCCGCACTTCCCGCAGGCTAGGGTACTCGAAACTGAATCGCATGCCAGTTCCAGTAAAACTATCTCAAAAAGTTCTTCAGCATCGCATGGCCGTGCTCGGTCAGGATGCTCTCGGGGTGAAACTGCACGCCTTCGATGTCCAGCGTCTTGTGGCGCACGCCCTGGATTTCGCCGTCCTCGCTGGTGGCGCTCACGTGCAGGCAGTCGGGCACGGCGTTGCGGTCGATCACCAGCGAGTGATAGCGGTTGACGGTGAACTGCTTGGGCAGGCCCGCAAACACGCCCTGCTGGTCGGTGGTGATGACGCTGGTCTTGCCGTGCATCTGCGTGCGCGCGCGGACGATGGGCCCCCCAAAAGCCGCGCCGATGGCCTGGTGGCCCAGGCACACGCCCAGAATGGGCAGTTGGCCGGCAAAGTGCTGGATGGCCGCCACCGACACGCCGGCCTCGGCGGGCGAGCACGGGCCGGGGCTGATGCACAGGCGCTCGAAGCCGCCGCGCGCGAACATCGCTTGCAGTTCGTCCAGCGTCACTTCGTCGTTGCGCAGCGTGGTGACCTGGGCGCCCAGCTCGCCGAAGTACTGCACGATGTTGTAGGTGAAGCTGTCGTAGTTGTCGATCATGAGCAGCTTCATGCCAAACCCCTTGAACAACCGGACGCAGAGGACGCAAAGGATTCGCAAAGGACGCAAAAGGAAGACAAAAACCCATTCATAGCTTGTTCACCAGTCTTTGAATGCCCTTGACGATCGGGAAGGTGTGGAAATTGATCAACAGGCCCAGCTTGAGGCCGGACAGGCGCAAGTAGGTCAGCAACTGCGCGCGGTGCGCATCGGTGAACGCATCCAGCGCCTTCAGCTCAACGATGATCGAATCCTCGACGATGAAGTCGGCGCGATAGGCCACACCCACTTCCTGCCCCTTGTAGCTGGCCGTGATTGGCACCTCGCGCTGGCAATGCAGGCCAAGATGCTCAAACTCGATCGCGAGCGCGTTGGCGTAAGCGCTTTCGAGCAAACCCACCCCCAACACACGCTGCACCTCCACCGCCGCACCAATCACCGCATGCGAACAATCATTCTGAATATTTGGCTGTTCCTTTTGCGTCCTTTGCGAATCCTTTGCGTCCTCTGCGTCCGGCTGTTCGGTATTCAAGCGCGTCATTCCAACCCCTCCTCCACCAGCTCGCTGGCGCGCAGCAGGGCGCGGGCCTTGTGCTCCGTTTCTTGCCATTCCATCTCGGGCACGCTGTCGGCCACCACGCCGGCGGCGGCTTGCACGTACAGGGTCTGGTCCTTGACGATGCCGGTGCGGATGGCGATGGCGACGTCCATGTCGCCCGCGTAGCTCAGATACCCGCAAGCGCCGCCGTAGATGCCGCGCTTGGTCGGCTCCAGCCGGTCGATCAGCTCCATCGCGTGCACCTTGGGCGCGCCGGTCAGCGTGCCGGCCGGAAAGGTGGCCTTGAGCACGTCCATGTTGCTCATGCCCTCGTTCAAAATGCCCTCGACATTGCTGACGATGTGCATCACGTGGCTGTAGCGCTCCACGGCAAAGGCCTCGGTCACCTTGACGCTGCCGGTCTTGGCGATGCGGCCAATGTCGTTGCGCGCCAGGTCGATCAGCATCACGTGCTCGGCGCGCTCCTTGGGGTCGCCCACCAACTCAATCTCGGTGGCCTTGTCCAGCTCGGGCGTGGCGCCGCGCGGGCGCGTGCCGGCCAGCGGGCGAATGGTGATTTTCTGGCCTTCCGGCGTCTGCTCCTGCCGCACCAAAATCTCGGGGCTGGCGCTCACCACCTGAAAGTCGCCGAAGTCGTAATAGATCATGTACGGCGAGGGGTTGAGCGAGCGCAGCGCGCGGTACAGGCTGAGCGGGCTTTCGGTATAGCGCTTCTTGATGCGCTGGCCCACCTGCACCTGCATGAACTCGCCCGCGGCGATCAGCTCCTTGGCCTGCTCCACCGCGCGCAGGTAGTCGGCCTTGGCGAATTCGCGCTCGGCCGGGAAGTTTTGCGTGGCCTTGACCTGCGGCACGCTGACCGAATAGCGCAGCTGCTCGCGCAGGTTCTTCAGCCGCTTCTTGGCCTTGGCGTAGGCCTCGCTCTGCGCCGGGTCGGCGTAGACGATGAGGTAGAGCTTGCCCGACAGGTTGTCGATCACCGCGACTTCCTCGCAGTGCATCAGCAGGATGTCGGGCAGGCCGATCGGGTCGGGCGGGCAGCTGGCCTCGAGCTTTTTCTCGATGTGGCGCACCGTGTCGTAGCCGAAGTAGCCGGCCAGGCCGCCGCAAAAGCGCGGCAGGCCGGGGCTGAGCGCGACCTTGAAGCGCGCCTGGTAGGCGGCGATGAAGTCCAGCGGGTTGCCCGGCGCCGTCTCCACCACCCGGTCGTCGGTCAGCACCTCGGTTTTGGCCGCAGCGCCGAAGCCGCTGGCGCGCAGCACGGTGCGCGCCGGCAGTCCGATGAAGCTGTAGCGGCCGAAGCGCTCGCCGCCGATGACCGACTCGAGCAAAAAACTATAGCGTCCGCCGCCCGTCCCGCCTGCGTTGGCGGCCAATTTGAGGTAAAGGCTGAGCGGCGTTTCGAGGTCGGCAAAGGCCTCGGCCATCAGCGGAATGCGGTTGTAGCCTTGGCTGGCCAGGCTTTTGAATTCGAGTTCGGTGATCACGAGGGTCGAGCCTCCGTCGCTCGGGGCAGCGTGTTCTGCCGTTCGTTCTTCCCATTCAGGCGCCCGTCGCGGGGCGCCACCCATGCGCCCCTTGCGGGCGCGAATCTGGCAATGTCAGCGGGCCGGCTTGCGCCAAGGCCACGCCCCCTGGGCGGCAAAGCCCAGCAGCGGGTTGACAGTGCGAAGAGCGAACATGCGGCGCAGTGTAGCAGGCTCACTGGACGACCCTGCGCGCTGCGGGATTCGTGCTTGGGAGCGGCCCGGCCGCGCTCACTGCGCCCTCTTTCACGCGGCCTTCCCCGCGCACCCGTGCGGCCTGCACGACGGGTGCCGCGGCGCGCCGGGGTCACGCCGCGGCGTCGATCTCGGCCAGATAAAACCACTCCTGATCCACCTGCGACTCGGGAAACGGAAACAGCACGCAACCCGCGCGCTCGACCCGCACCGGGCGCCCGTCGGCGCGCACGCCGATCACCGTGCCGGCCTCCACCGGGTCAAAGCTGCGCCAGTCGCGCGCCAGCACGTCGCCGGGCGACTCGCGCAGCACCACCTCGCGCAGGCGCGCCACGGGGGCCCGCTGGCGCGGCGGTGGCGCCACCTCGGCCATGCCCAGGTGCGCCAGCGCGCCGCGGATGGCCTGGGCGGCCACGTCGATGGCGCGCGGATCGTCATGAAAGCCGCACTCCAGCGTGACGGCGTAGCCGCCGCGGCTGCGCATGAATTCGTTGGTGCCGATGCCGTCGTCGCCCGGCAGCTCGCCCCGGGCGCGGGCGGCCTGGTCGTACACCTCCAGCCAGCCCTGCACCACCTGCGGCGCGCCCAGGGCGCGTGCCAGCGCCAGCTCCTCGGCGGCGCGGGCAAAGGGCTCACGCGGACCGGGGTTGTCGCGCGGGCCGACCATGGCAAAGGGCTCGCCGGCGGTATGAAAGGAGTGCAGGTCCAGCAGCACCTCGTGCGCGGCCAGCAGCGGCGCCAATCGAGCGGTCACGCGGTCCTCGTAGTCGCGCGGATCGGCGCGCGGCACGAAGTGGCGGTTCAGGTTGCGCTCGCCGCCGCGCGTCGCCTGCCTGAAGGCCAGCGGGTTGGCCACGGGCACCAGCGTCAGGCGCCCGCGCGCGACTTGCAGGCGCCCGGCATGCAGATCGGCGATGGTGCGCGCGATGGCGTGCGCGCCGCAAACCTCGTTGCCGTGCACCGCCCCCAGCACGATCAGCGCGGGGCCGGGCGCCAGCGCCGTCCAGCTTTGCCAATGCAGTTGCTCGGGGTTGGCGCCGGCGCGGGCCAGAAGGTCGGGCAGCGGGGTCATGCCGGGGCTTTCAGGCGGTGGTTGGGGCCAGCGCGGCGGCCAGGTCGTCAAGGCGGTCGAAGCAGCCATCGGCGTCCACCTCGCCGACCGGCTGGCCGTGGTTGTAGCCGTAGCTCACCAGCACCACCGGACAGCCGGCGGCGCGGGCCGCCAGGGCATCGTTGCTGGAGTCGCCGATCATCAGCGTGCGCCCGACCGGCGTGCCCAGCGCCAGGCAGGTTTGCACAAGCGGCAGCGGATCGGGCTTTTTGCGCGCAAAGCTGTCGCCGCCAAAGACGTGCTCGAAGTAGCCGTCCAGCCGCTTGGCCGCCACCAGCTCGCGCGCGTAGGCCTGGGGCTTGTTGGTCAGCACCGCCAGCGGCAGGCCCAGCGCCTTGAGCGCCTTCAGTCCGTCCACCACGCCGGGATAGACGGCGCTGTGGCGTCCGTTGATGCGGCCGTAGGCCTCTTGATAGAGCTGCCAGGCCTGGTCGAACAGCGCGGCGTCGGCCTCCGGCGCGTGCGCCGCCCGGGTGGCCTGCAGGGCCAACTCGACCAGATGCTCGGAGCCCTTGCCGATCATGCAGGCCACGGCCTCGCGCGGCAGCGGCGCGCGGCCCAGCTGGCGCAGCATGGCCGCCAGCGCCACCTCGAAGTCGCCCAGCGTATCGACCAGCGTGCCGTCCAGGTCGAGCATGCATGCCTGCGGTGGATGTGCTAACTTGAGCGGCTGGATGACGTTGGCATTGGAGACAGGAACCATGGGCATTTCTTTTGGCAAGTTGGCGGGCCGCCGCAGCATCGTGGCCTCCGTGCTGCTCGCGGCGGGTGCGGGCGCCTGGGCGCAAGGCAAGAATAACGGTGCCGACAAGGTGGTGTACCACATCGACAACGCCGCCGCGCAAGCCACCAAGGGCCTGCGCAACGTGCGCAATCACCTGGACGTGGCGCCCGACACCAGGATCATCGTGGTCACGCACGCCGAGGGCATCGATTTTCTGATGGAAGGCGCCAAGGATGCCAAAAACCCCGACATCGACTACCCCTCGCTGGTGAGCGCCCTGAAGGCGCGCGGCGTGCGCTTCGAGGTGTGCGAGATCACGCTGCGCAACCGCAACCTGAAGAAGGAGCAGTTCATCATGGACGCGGACTTCACGCCCTCGGGCGTGGCGCGCATCGGGCAACTGCAAAACCGCGAGCAGTTCGCGTATATCAAGCCTTGATGGGTTGACGGCAGGGCCTTGCTCCCTCGGCCCTTTGGGGAGCGGGTGGGAGTGCGGGGCTTTCCGGCGCTGGAGCTGCTCCGCGGCGCGTCCATGCCCTGTCTTGCCCCCTCGCCCCTTTGGGGAGAGGGCTGGGGTGAAGGGCAGCGGGCGTCGGAATTGTTGGCCGTTGTTCGATGCTTGGTTGGCGCTGCATTTTTCCGCTGGCCGGGATGTGCGCCCGGCGGCGCACCTACGTTCTTTTGCGTCGCCAAAAGAAGGTAGGCAAAGAAAAGGCGACCCCGCTGGCCGTGTCCCTTCGCTTCGCTTCGGGCAGCCTGCGATGCTCGCGCCTGGGGCGGTGCTGCGGAACTCGCTGCGTTCACTTCGTTCACTGCGCTCAAACAACCGCAGCAAGTCAGTCCACGACGCATGGGCATGCTCTGCTCCCCATGCCCGCCCCAGGCCCTGCGCTTCTCGGCACGGCCAGAGGGGAGTTCAACTCCAACACGGGCCATCGCTGCGCTCGGCCCCGGCAACAACCGACACCAAGGCCGAGCGCAGCGATGGCCCGTGTGGGTTTTCCACCCCCTGGAGGCTGCGCCTGCGGCGCGGCGCTTGCGGGGTGGCGTGTGCAGCGCAGCATGCACGCGCTTCGTGGTCTGGCTCGCGGGGGATGTTTGAGCGAAGAGAGCGCAGCGAACGCAGCGAGTTCCACCGCGCACCCCGCAAGCGCTGCGACGCAGGTTGGCCCCGAAGCGAAGCGCAGGGGTCGCAGACGTGGGGGTCGCTTTCTTTGGTTCCTTTCTTTGGCGAGTCAAAGAAAGGGACTGCGCCGCCGGGCGCATATCCCGGCCAGCGGGAGCGTGCAGCGCCAACTGCACTTCAAGCCACAGCAAACACGTCCAACGCCCCACCCCTCACCCCAGCCCTCTCCCCAAAGGGGCGAGGGAGCAAGACCGGGGCTCAGCCGCAGCCACAGCCGCAGGCTCTTGAACGGCCGCCGTGCCCCTCACCCCCGCCCTCCTCAGAGGGGCGAGGGAGCAACGCCCTCACTTCGCGCGAAACCGCAAACTGGCCTGGCGAATCACCTCGGCCAGCAGGTTCTCGCGCTGCTGGCATTCGCGCAGCCACCGGGCGTGGTTGCGGTTGTCCTGCACCACGGCGTGCAGCAGCTCCAGCGCGCCGCCGGCCTGGCATTGCAGGGCAAACGGGGCCAGGCGCTCGAAGCTGGCGAGCAGGTGCTCGCGCAGCGGCTGGTGCTGGCCCGTGGCCGGGTCCACGTACACGGCGTCCAGCCCGAAGCGGCAGGCCTGAAAGCGGTTGTAGCTGTAGACGAGGTAGTCGTCCTCCACCGGCGTGAAGGGCCGCTCCTGCAAGAACCACGCGGCCAGGCACTGCACGTAGCCGGCCAGCGCGGCGGCGTGCTGCACCGTCAGCGGCGTGTCGAACACGCGCACCTCGACGGTGCCGTACTCGGGCTTGGGGCGGATGTCCCAGTAAAAGTCCTTCATGCTTTGCACCACGCCGGTGTGCGTCATCTTGTCGAAGTACTGGCCGAACTCGTCCCACGACAGCACGCAGGGCGCGCGGCCCGACAGCGGAAACGCAAACACGGAGTTGAGCCGCGCCGAGTCGAAGGCCGTGTCCTGCCCCTGCACGAAGGGGCTGGAAGCCGCCAGCGCGATGAAGTGCGGGATGTAGCGCGACAGGCAGTGCAGCACATACAGGGCGGTGTCGGCGTCGGGGCAGCCCACGTGCACGTGCTGGCCGAAGATGGTGAACTGCTGGCTCAGGTAGCCATACAGCTGCGACAGCTGCTGAAAGCGCGGCTTGTCGTAGATGCGCTGCTGGTGCCACTGCTGAAACGGGTGCGTGCCGCCGCCCACCACGGCGATGTTGAGCTTGTCGGCGCTTTGCACCAGCGCATCGCGGATCTGCGCCAGCTGGCCGAGCGCGTCGCCCCAGGTGCGGCACACGTCGGTGGAGATCTCGATCATGCCCTCGGTCATCTCGGGCACCACCGACCCGGGCAGCTTGTGCCGGGCCATCAGGCGCAGCATGTCGTTGGCGTAGTGCGCCAGGTCGTAGTCCACGGTGTTGACCAGCTGCAACTCCAGCTCGACGCCGAGCGTGAGCGCTTCGGACTTGGAAAAGGCTTCCAGACTCATGGCCGAGCCTCCCCATCCGCTGCTGCACCGGTCGTCGCATCCGTCGCGTCGGCTTTGCGCCGGCGCCAGGGCGCGGCCGCTTCACCGGCGCGTACCAGGGCCACGCTGACCATCACGGCCCCCAGCAGCTCGGTGACCAGGATCACCGGCAAGGCGATGGCGGCCACCTGCGTGCCCACGCTGTGCGAGGCCTTGACGAATTGCGAGGTGAGCAGCAGGGCCACCGCGGACATGGGCACCAGGGTGGCGCTCACCCACAGCGTCTGGCGCAGCGCCATGCCGGTGCCGAAGCCCGTGGCCAGCAGGCTGCTGACCTTGGCGCCGGCGCGCACGGCAATCAGCGCCAGGACCGTGCCGGTGATGCTCCAGCTCCATTGGCCGCGCACGGCCATGGCCGAGACCAGCACGAACATCACGATGGAAAGCACCGTGGCCGCCGTGCCCAGTTGGCGCGGCCACACCCAGGGGCGCGGGTGCACCTGCTTGAGCGCCAGGCCCGCCAGCAGCGCGGCCAGCGGCGCCGAGCCGCCCAGCGGCGTGGCCGCGGACACGCAGGCCGCCACCCCGGCCAGGATGACGATGGCGCAGTCTTCGCTGGTGGCCTGCAGGCCGCGCATCGCAGCCGTCAGCACGGCAGCCAGCACCACGCCCACCAGCGCCGACACGCCCAGCACCGTGAGCGAGAAGGCCAGCGAGGCCAGCATGGTGCCCTCGCCGCGGTCGATGGTGCGCAGCATGGCGGTGCCCAGGGTCAGCGCGTACAAGGTGTTGAGGGTGGTCAGCGCAATGGCACGGTCGGTGACGGGGCCGTTGGCGCGCAGGTCGGCGACCACGCGCATCAGCACCGCCGGCGAGGACGCCACCGCGATGACCGACAGCGCGCGCACCACCTTCACGTCCAGCCCCAGCGCATGCAGCGCCACGTAGGCGGCCATGAAGGTCAGCAGCGACTCGGCCGCGCTTTGCACCAGCACCATCGGGTTGTGACGAAACCAGCGCAGCGGCAGGCGCGCGCCGGCCTCGAACAGCACCACGGCGATGCCCAGCTCCAGCAGGAACAGGCCCACCCCCCGAAGCGGCCAGGTGGCGCCCGCCAGCCCGGCCAGCCCGGCCAGCGCGCCCACGGCGGCGTAACCCAGCACCTTGGGCAGGCCGGTCAGCCGCTGCACGCCCTGGCCCACGAAGGCGGCCACGCCCAGCAGCAGGGCCCATTCCAGCGTGGTCAGCGCCGGGGCAAACGCTGCGCTGACGTTCCAGGGGGCGATCCATTGATTGGTCAAAGGCCGGTGTCCTCGAGAGGACCGGCGCGCACGCGATGGGGCGCCGGTCAAGGGTGGCGGGCTCGGCGCGGCCGCACAGCACAGGAGCGGGTGTGCGCACGCGCGAGGTGAAATTCGAAACGGTCCAAACGGGCGAAACGATCCTAACCCGATTCGCGCGCCTCGTGTGCAGCGGCGTCGGGCGGGGCGGGTGCGGCGGCGCCATCGGTGCGCACCGGAAAGAAGAAGGACAGCGGCTGGCGCAGCGCGCGCCGGCCCATGGCGGCGTACAGGCGCCGGCGGTCCACACCGGTCACGTTCTGCGCCGTCAGCGCCAGCCGAAACGCCAGGTAAAAACTGACCGCCAAATCCAGAAACCCGGTGATGAAGATGCCGCCCACCGCCCACCACAGCGCCGACGCGTGCCACACCGAGGGGCCCAGGTGCTGCGCCGCCACGGCGATCTGGCCGGACACCAGGGTGACGTGGCGCACCTCCACCGGCACGCCGAAAAAGCCCACGATGGGCGGCACCAGCCCCAGCAGCAGGCCCAGCGAGACGTTGGCCGTCCAGCTGGAGATGTTCTCGCCCCAGTACCGGCCCCAGCGCCGCGCACGCGAAGCGCCCAGCAGCCGCGTGCAGCGCGGGTGGTAGGCGATCACCGAGTCCAGCCGGTGCAGCACAAACCAGTTCTCCACCCAGCCGGCAATGATGCTGGAGGCAAACAGCAGCGCGCCGGTGACGATGGCATACGGGATGGTGCGCCCCAGCATGTGGTGCTCGGCCAGGATGTGCCGGGCGTGCGCATCGTCCACCGGCGCGCCCCAGCCCAGCGCCTGGATGCCGGCCGCCAGCGCGTAGGCCACCCCCAGCACCAGCACCACGTTGCCCGCGATGGCCACGAACTGCGAGCGCAGCAGGTGCACCACCTCGGTGACGAAGTCCTCGTAGGCCTGGGGTGACTGCAAGTCCTTGAGCTTGGCGGCCATGCTGGGCGCCGTCATGGCCGGCTGCTTGGTGGCCACCGTCCAGTGCAGCAGCATGATGATGACAAAGGACACGGCGTAGTTCAGCCCCGCCGCCACCCCGCCCCAGAAGGCCGACAGGCCCAGCCCCACGATGGCCAGCTTGCTCAGCGTGGTGAGGGCCATCACCGCGCCGCCGCCGGCCGCCGCGCGCAGCATGTGCAGGTATTCGCGCCCGTCGTGGGTGATGTAGTGCTCGCCGGTCTCGGCGTTGCGCTCGGTCACCTTGGCCGCCATCAGCTGGGTGCTGTCGCGCACCAGCGCGCCGATGCTGCCGCTGTCGTGGTGGATGCGCACCAGGTGCGAGAGCAGCTGCGCCGTGGCTTGCGCCGGCTCGTCGGTCTCCAGGCACAGCAGCAGCGCCTTGACGCGGATGATGCGCTGGCGCAGCTGGCGCAACTGGAACTCGATGTGCACCGAGATGCCGTGCTCCTTGAGGTGCTCGTACACGGTGGAGGCCGCCGCGCGGCAGGCGTCCAGCTGGTTGCGCAGGGCCTGGACGGCGACCAGCGCCGGCGCGCTCTCGCGGCCATGCGTCAGCACCGCCTCGCGCAGCGCCTCGAAGGTGATGGGCAGGGTGGCGAACGGCCGCTCGCGCTGCACCGGGGGCGCCATGCGCGAGCGGATCTCGGCCGATTGCCCGGTGGCGCTGATCTGGCTGAGCGCATGCGCCAGCGCGTTGAGCAGGGTGCGCAGCGCGTACTGGTGCGCGCCATCCTGCGCCCGCGAGCCCAGCAGCACGCGGCGCAGCCGCCGCAAGGTGGGCGCGTCCAGCGCGCGCAGCCACAGCGCATCGAACTCGGTGGGAAACAGCAGCGGAAACAGCTCGCGCAAATCCGTCGTCTCCGGCGTGGGCCAGATCAGCTTGCGGCGCAAGCGGTCCACCAGCTCGCTCATGAAGGCGCTGCGCGGCGCAAAGCCCAGGTCGGCCAGCAGCGGCGTGGCGTCCACCTCGGTCAAAAATTCGATCCACCACTGGTGCCACAGCGACAGCCATTCGGGCTGCGCCTCGGCCGCGTTCATCAGCGTGCGCACGCGGGCCACGGCGGCCTCCACATCCCGGCCATCGCCGCGCACCCAGTCCAGCAGTTGCATCAGCCACAGATGCCGCTCGGCCAGGGGCGCGGCCGGGTCCAGCGCGTGCAGCAGATCGGCCAGCTCGGGCCGCGGCTTTTTGGTCATGAAAGGGAAAATCAGTGCAGTGTGCGGGGGATGTCCGTGCCGCTGGCGTCCAGCACGAACAGCGCGATCGGCGCCTCGAAGCGCGCGCCGTCCTCGGCCACGCAGAAGTAGCTGCCGTGCATGGTGCCGCTGGCCGTGCGCAGGCGGCAGCCGCTGGTGTATTCGAAGGCCTCGCCCGGCTGCAGCAGCGGCTGCTGGCCCACCACGCCCAGGCCCTTGACCTCCTCGGTGTGGCCGCGCGCGTCCGCAATGATCCAGTGGCGCGCCACCAATTGCGCCGCCACCTGGCCGGTGTTGCGCACGGTGATGGTGTAGGCAAAGGCGTACATGGGCTCGCCCGGCTCGCTTTGCTCGGGCAGGAACCGGGTCTGGACGCGGACGCTGAACTGGTATTGGGCCATCCCGCGATGGTAGCTGCGCGACAATGACGCGCCATGAGCACCGCCTTTCGCATCGCCCCCTCCATCCTGTCGGCCGACTTCGCCCGCCTGGGCGAGGAGGTCAAGACCGTCATCGCCGCCGGCGCCGACTGGATCCACTTCGACGTGATGGACAACCACTACGTGCCCAACCTCACTTTCGGGCCCATGATCTGCCAGGCCCTCAAGCCCCACGCCGTGCGGGCCGACGGCTCGCCCGTGCCGATGGACGTGCACATGATGGTGCAGCCGGTGGACGCGCTGGCGCAGGCCTTCGCGCAGGCCGGGGCCGATCTGATCAGCTTTCACCCCGACGCCGTGCTGCACCCGCACCGCAGCGTGCAGGCCATCCGCGCCGCCGGCTGCCAGGTGGGCCTGGTGTTCAACCCGGCGCTGCCGCTGGACGTGCTGGACTGGCTGATCGACGACATCGACCTGATCCTGATCATGAGCGTCAACCCCGGCTTTGGCGGCCAGTCATTTATCGATAGCGCCTTGCGCAAGGTGCAGGCGGCGCGCAAGCGCATCGACGCCTCGGGGCGCGACATCCGCCTGGAGGTGGACGGCGGCATCAAGGCCGGCAACATCCGCCGCGTGGCCGACGCCGGGGCCGACACCTTCGTGGCCGGCAGCGCCATCTTCGGCCAGCCCGACTACGGCGCGGTCATCGCCCAGATGCGCCACGAATTGCAAAAATAGCGAACCTTGTCCCCTCCGTTCGCTCCAAGGGGCCAGCCCGCCGGACACGGTCGCCACAGCGCCATCACGCCCGACACCCCAAAACAGTGAAACAATCGGTCCCATCATGACCCTGCGCATCGGCATCTCCGCCCGCCTGCTGCACAAGCCCCCCGCCGACTCCGGCCTGCCGCGCAAGCGCCTGCAGTTTCTCGAGAGCAACATGGCGCAGCTGATCATGTCGCACGGCGTGGTGGCCCTGATGATTCCGTTCGTCGATCAAAGCAGCGTCACCGCGCGCCGGCGCGCCCCGCTGCTGGACATCGTCGAGCAACTCGACGGCCTGGTGCTGCAAGGCGGCGCCGACATCAGCCCCAGCTTTTATGGCGCCAAGCCCTGGCGCGAGCATTGCGACTGCGACCCGATCCGCGACGAATACGAGCTGGACCTGTTGCGCGGCTTCGTCGAGGCCGGCAAGCCCGTGCTGGGCATCTGCCGCGGCGCGCAACTGCTCAACGTGTACTGCGGCGGCACGCTGGTGCAGGACATTCCCAGCCAGTGGCCCGGCGCCATCCCCCACCTGGACCTGAACCGCTACGACACCCTCACGCACGAGGTGCACTTCGTGCCCGGCTCGCGCCTGTCGGACATCTACGGCTACGCGCCGCAGCGCGTCAACAGCATTCACCACCAGTGCGTGGGCGAGCTGGGCAAGGGCCTGGTGATCGAGGCGCGCAGCCCCATCGACCGCGTGCCCGAGGCCATCCGCCACACCG
>JAFEEB010000023.1 GCA_018241325.1 Pseudomonadota bacterium
CGTGCGCACCAAGAGCGAGAAGGCCATTCACGCGCAGAACTCGGTCATGGAGTTCCTGCTCATCAACCACCCGCTGGACTGTCCCGTGTGCGACCAGGGCGGCGAGTGCCAGTTGCAGGACCTGGCCGTGGGCTACGGCTGGTCGGCCTCGCGCTACGACGAGGAAAAGCGCTCGGTCAGGCCCAAGGAGGTCGGCCCGCTGATCTCGATGAAGGAAATGACGCGCTGCATTCACTGCACGCGCTGCGTGCGTTTCGGCGTCGAGGTCGGCGGCGTGATGGAACTGGGCATGTCCAATCGCGGCGAGCACGCCGAGATCGAGACCTTTGTCGGCAGCTCGATCGACTCCGAACTCTCGGGCAACATGATCGACCTCTGCCCGGTGGGCGCTCTCACCAGCAAGCCGTTTCGCTTCAGCGCCCGCACCTGGGAGATGGCGCGGCGCAAGAGCATCAGCCCGCACGACTCGACCGGCGCCAACCTGAACGTCCAGGTCAAGAACAACAAGGTGCTGCGCGTGGTGGCGCAAGAAAACGAACCCGTCAACGAATGCTGGATCGCCGACCGCGACCGCTTCTCATACGAGGCGCTGAACGGCGCCGAGCGCCTGACCAAGCCCATGCTCAAGCAGGGCGGCCAGTGGCAGGAGGTGGACTGGCAGACCGCGCTCGAGTATGTCGCCAACGGCCTGCACGACATCAAGGCACAGCACGGCGCCGGCGCCATCGGCGCGCTGGTCAGCCCGCACAGCACGCTCGAGGAGCTGTTCCTGGCCGCCCGTCTGGTGCGCGGTTTGGGCAGCCAGAACATCGACCACCGACTGCGCCACAACGAATTTGCCGCCTTCGAGGGCGTGCGCTGGCTGGGCACTTCGATTGCGTCGCTGAGCGCGCTGCAGTCCGCCCTGATCGTCGGCTCCAACCTGCGCAAGGACCATCCGCTGTTTGCCGCGCGCATTCGCGTGGCCACGCGCCATGGCGCTGCTGTGACGGCCCTCACCTCGCCCGCCTTGCTGCGCCAGCCGGACGCCTGGGCCATGCCACTGGCAGCCACCGCGCTGGGCGAGCCCGGCCAGTGGCCGCAACTGCTGGCTGACGTGGCCGCGGCGGTCGCAGCCGCCAAGGGCGCGGCTGCGCCGGCGCCTGGCACGGCCAGCGATGCGGCCCAAGCCATTGCCCAGACTTTGCTGGCGGGCGAGCGCAAGGCCGTCTTGCTGGGCAACGCCGCCGCCCAGCACCCCGCGGCCAGCAGCCTGCTGGCACTGGCGCAGTGGATCGGCGAGCAGACCGGCGCCAGCGTCGGCTACCTCACCGAAGCGGCCAACACCGTGGGCGCCCAACTGGTGCAAGCCCAGCCGGGCGAGGGCGGGCTGAATGCGCGCCAGATGCTGAGCGGCGGCCTGAAGGCGGCGCTGCTGCTCCATTGCGAGCCCGGCCCCGACACGCGCGGCGTGCCCCTGGCCGGCTGCGACATGGTGGTCACGCTCAGCCCGTTCAAGGCCAATCTGGATGTCAGCGACGTGCTGCTGCCCATCGCCCCCTTCACCGAGACCTCGGGCAGCTTCATCAACGCCGAAGGCCGCGTGCAGAGTTTCCACGCCGTGGTGCCGCCCCTGGGCGACACGCGCCCGGCCTGGAAGGTGCTGCGCGTGCTGGCCGACCTGCTGCAGGTGGTGCAACCGGCCTACCAGACCTCGCAGGAGGTGCTGACCGAGGCCCTGGGTGGCGCCGTGACCGAATTCGTCGCCGCCGAGCGTCTGAGCAACCGCACGCAAGCGCCGATCAACGTCGCCGCGGCGCCGGTCGATCTGGCGCCGGTCGGCATCTACCAACTCGATGGCCTGGTGCGCCGCGCCCCGTCGCTGCAACAAACCACCGACGCACGCGAAGGAGCGCCGGCATGATCGACGCCATCTACAACGCCGGCCTGGGGCTGTTTGCCGGTGCGGCCTGGTCGGGCATCGTCTGGCCCGTGGTCTGGGCCCTGATCAAGATCGTGGTTGTGCTGGTGCCGCTGCTGGTGGCCGTGGCCTACCTGACGCTGTGGGAGCGCAAGTTGCTGGGCTGGATGCAGGTGCGCATCGGCCCCAACCGCGTCGGCCCCTGGGGCCTGCTGCAACCGATCGCCGACGCGGTCAAGCTGCTCACCAAAGAAATCATCCAGCCCACGGCGGCCGCCAAGGGCCTGTTTCTGCTGGGGCCGGTGCTGGCCATCATGCCGGCGCTGGCCGCGTGGGTGGTGGTGCCCTTTGGCCCCGAACTGGCGCTGGCCAACGTCAACGCCGGCCTGCTGCTGGTGATGGCCATCACCTCGATCGAGATCTACGGCGTGATCATCGGCGGCTGGGCGTCCAACTCCAAGTACCCGTTCCTGGGCGCGCTGCGCGCCTCGGCACAGATGGTCAGCTACGAAATCGCCATGGGCTTTTGCTTCGTGATCGTGCTGATGGTCTCGGGCAGCCTGAACCTGACCGACATCGTGATGGGGCAAGGCAAGGGCGTGGCTGCCAGTGCGGGCTGGACTTTCCTGTCCTGGAACTGGCTGCCGCTGCTGCCGATCTTCATCGTTTACCTGGTCTCGGGCGTGGCCGAGGTCAACCGCCACCCCTTCGACATGGCCGAGGGCGAATCCGAGATCGTCGCCGGCCACATGGTCGAGTACTCCGGCATGGGCTTTGCCATCTACTTTTTGGCCGAATACGCCAGCATGTGGCTGGTGTCCATCCTGGCCGTGATCATGTTCCTGGGCGGCTGGATGGCGCCGGTGGTGTGGCTGGACTTCATTCCGGGCTGGATCTGGCTGGGCCTCAAGACCTGCGTGATGGTGTCCATGTTCATCTGGTTTCGCGCCACGTTTCCGCGCTTTCGCTACGACCAGATCATGCGCCTGGGCTGGAAGATTTTCATCCCGGTCACGCTGTTCTGGCTGTTGCTGGTCGGCGCGTGGCTGCACAGCCCGCTCAATATCTGGCACTGAGCGCGGGAGATTCGAATCATGGCTTCCGTTACCGCATCCCCATTTTCCGTTCGCGACTTCCTCAAGAGCTTCATGCTCGTGGAGTTGTTCAAGGGCATGGCCCTGACCGGGCGCTACGCCTTGGCCCGCAAGGTCACCATTCAGTATCCCGAGGAGAAGACGCCGCTGTCGCCCCGCTTTCGGGGCCTGCACGCGCTGCGCCGCTATGACAACGGCGAGGAGCGCTGCATCGCCTGCAAGCTGTGCGAGGCGGTCTGTCCGGCGCTGGCCATCACCATTGAGTCGGCCGAGCGCGAGGACGGCTCGCGGCGCACCACGCGCTACGACATCGACCTGGCCAAGTGCATCTTCTGCGGCTTTTGCGAGGAGAGCTGCCCGGTCGATTCGATCGTCGAGACGCACATCCTCGAATACCACGGCGAAAAGCGCGGTGACCTGTACTACACGAAGGACATGTTGCTGGCCATCGGCGACCGCTATGAACCCGAGATCGCCGCCGCCCGCGCGGCCGACGCCCCCTACCGCTGAAGGCGCCCAACCCCGCACAAGACCATGGACGTCCCAACCGCCTTTTTCTACCTGTTCTCGCTGGTGATGCTGTTCTCGGCATTCCGGGTGATCACCGCGCGCAACCCCGTGCATGCGGTGCTGTTTCTGATGCTGGCCTTCTCGCAGGCGGCCGGTGTGTGGCTGCTGCTGCAGGCCGAGTTTCTGGCCATCGTGCTGGTGCTGGTGTACCTGGGCGCGGTGATGGTGCTGTTTCTGTTCGTGGTGATGATGCTGGACATCCACATCGACAGCCTGCGCCAGGGGTTCTGGCGCCACTTTCCGTTGGCGCTGGTGATCGGCGCGGTGATCTCGCTGGAAATGGCGGCGGTGCTGTTCGGCGGTTTTCGCGCCGGCGAGGCGCGCGCCATGCCCGATCTGCCCGCAGTGGCTGGCCAGGTCGCGCAGTACTCCAACACCAAGGCGCTGGGCGTGCTGATGTACACCAAGTACCTGTACCCGCTGGAGATCGCCGCCGTCATCCTGCTGATCGCCATGATCGCGGCCATCGCGCTGACCCTGCGCGAGCGGCGCAAGGACAACAAGGCCATCGATGCGTCACTGGCCGTGCGCGTGCGCCCGCATGATCGCCTGCAGATCGTCAAGCTGGCGCCAACCCAGGCGCCGGTTGCCGCACCAGCGCCGGTCGCGGCGCCCGTCGCCGCCGAGGAGGCAAAGAAATGACCTTGTCACTGGCTCACTACCTGACGCTGGGCGCCATCCTGTTTGCGCTGGCCATGGTCGGCATCTTTCTCAATCGCAAGAACCTGATCGTCCTGCTGATGTCCATCGAGCTGATGCTGCTGGCCGTCAACACGAATTTCGTGGCTTTCTCGCACTATCTGGGCGACATGAACGGACAGGTCTTCGTGTTTTTCGTCATGACCGTCGCGGCGGCCGAGTCTGCCATTGGTCTGGCCATCCTGGTCTTGCTGTTCCGTGCGCGCAGCAACATCAACGTTGACGAGCTCAATTCGCTGAAGGGGTGATGCAAGCCATGAGTCAAACCCTTTCCGCGTCGACCCTGCTGATCGTGCCGCTGGCCCCGCTGGCGGGCTCGCTGATCGCCGGCATTCTGGGCACTGCCTTTGGCGGCAACCGCATCGGCCGCACCGCCTCGCACAGCGTCACCATCCTGGGCGTGCTGATTGCCTTCATCGTCTCGGCCTTCGTGCTGCGCGATGTGGTGAATGGCGCCAGCTTCAACGCCACCCTCTACGAATGGATGACGGTGGGCAAGCTGAAGATGGAGATCGGCTTTCTGATCGACAGCCTGACGGCCACCATGATGTGCGTGGTGACCTTCGTGTCGCTGATGGTGCACATCTACACCATCGGCTACATGGCCGAGGACGACGGCTACAACCGCTTCTTCTCCTACATCTCGCTGTTCACCTTCTCGATGTTGATGCTGGTGATGAGCAACAACTTCTTGCAGCTGTTTTTCGGCTGGGAGGCGGTGGGCCTGGTGTCTTACCTGCTGATCGGCTTCTGGTATCAACGGCCCACGGCGATCTTCGCCAGCCTCAAGGCCTTCATGGTCAACCGGGTGGGTGACTTCGGTTTCATCCTGGGCATCGGCCTGGTGGTGGCCTATGCCGGCACGCTGAACTACGGCGAAACCTTTGCCCAGGCCAAGGCGCTGGGCGGCATCATTTTCCCGGGCACCGACTGGCTGATGGTCACCGTGATGTGCATCTGCCTGTTCATCGGCGCCATGGGCAAGTCGGCGCAGTTTCCGCTGCACGTGTGGCTGCCGGACTCGATGGAAGGCCCCACGCCCATTTCGGCACTGATCCACGCGGCCACCATGGTCACGGCTGGCATCTTCATGGTGGCGCGCATGTCGCCGCTGTTCGAGCTGTCGGACACGGCGCTCAACTTCGTTCTGGTCATCGGCGCCATCACAGCCCTCTTCATGGGCATCCTGGGCATCGTGCAGAACGACATCAAGCGCGTGATTGCGTATTCCACACTCTCGCAGCTGGGCTACATGACCGTGGCGCTGGGCGCGTCGGCCTATTCCGCCGCCATCTTCCACCTGATGACTCACGCGTTCTACAAGGCGCTGCTGTTCCTGGGTGCGGGCTCGGTCATCTTGTCCATGCACCACAACCAGGACATCCGCTGGATGGGCGGCCTGCGCAAGTACATGCCCTGGACCTGGATCACCTTTCTGGTCGGTACGCTGGCGCTGATCGGTACACCGTTCTTCGCAGGCTTCTATTCCAAGGAATCGATCATCGACGCGGTGCACGCCAGCAATCTGCCAGCGTCGGGCTTTGCCTACTTCGCGGTGATGGCGGGCGTGTTCGTGACCTCGCTGTACTCGTTCCGCCTGTATTTCCTGGTGTTCCACGGCCCCGAGCGCTACGACCAGAACCCGGACGCCCACCACGACGACCACGGGCATGACCATGGCCATGGGCACGACGCCAAACCCAAGGAGCAGCCGTGGGTGGTATGGGTGCCGCTGGTCTTGCTGGCCATTCCGTCGGTGGTGATCGGCGCCATGACCCTGATGCCGATGCTGTTTGGCGACTTCTTTGCCAAGGCCATCACCGTGGACGGCGCGCGTCACCCGGCCATGGCCGCGCTGGCTCACGAGATCCACGGCTGGATGGAGATGGGTCTGCACGGGTTTCTGGCGGTGCCGACCTGGCTGGCGCTGGCCGCTGCGGTGCTGGCCTACTACCTGTACATCATCAACCCGGCCATGCCGGCGCGCATCAAGGCCATGTTCGGCCCGATCTACACGTTGCTGGACAACAAGTACTACATGGACTGGGTGTGGATCAAGGCGATCGCCGGCAGCTTGCGCGGCTTGGGTGTGGGGCTGTGGAAAGGCTTTGACGCCGGCCTGATCGACGGCGCGGTGGTCAACGGATCGTGGCGCCTGGTCGGCTGGAGCGCGGGGGCGTTGCGCTGGTTGCAGTCGGGCTATCTGTATCACTACGCCCTGGCCATGATCGTGGGCATCTTCGTGCTGATGACGTACTTCGTCTGGCTCGCCCAATAAAAGCAGGAACGGGAAAAGAAACATGGGTTGGTTGAGCCTCTCCATCTGGACGCCCATCGTCATCGGTGCGCTGCTGCTGCTGTTTGGCAAGGACAGTCAGGCCACGCTGGTGCGCTGGCTGGCGCTGATCGGCTCGGTGATCAGCTTTCTGGTCACGCTGCCGCTGTACAGCGGCTTCAAGCTGGGCACGGCCGAGATGCAGTTCGTCGAGAACGTGCCCTGGATCGAGCGCTTCAACGTCAACTACCACCTGGGCGTCGATGGCCTGTCGGTGTGGTTCGTGCTGCTGACGGCCTTCATCACCATCATCGTGGTGATCGCCGGCTGGGAGGTGATCCAGCGCAAGGTCAACCAGTACATGGCGTCCTTCCTGATCCTGTCGGGCATCATGATCGGCGTGTTCTGCGCCCTCGACGGCATCCTGTTTTACTTCTTCTTCGAGGCCACGCTGATCCCGATGTACCTGATCATCGGCGTCTGGGGCGGGCCCAACAAGATCTACGCGGCGTTCAAGTTCTTCCTGTACACGCTGATGGGCTCGTTCTTCATGCTGGTGGGCTTCATCTACATGTACGCCAAGTCGGGCGGCAGCTTTGACCTGGCCACCTGGCAGCAGTTGCCGCTGTCCGGCACGGCGCAGACCCTGCTGTTCTTCGCGCTGTTTGCTGCCTTTGCCGTCAAGGTGCCGATGTGGCCGGTGCACACCTGGCTGCCGGATGCCCACGTGGAGGCGCCCACTGGCGGCTCCATCGTGCTGGCGGCCATCATGCTGAAGCTGGGCGCTTATGGCTTCGTGCGCTTTTCGCTGCCCATCCTGCCCGACGCCTCGCGCCAGTGGGCCTGGTTCATGATCGCGCTGTCGTTGATCGCGGTGATCTACGTCGGCCTGGTGGCGCTGGTGCAAAAGGACATGAAAAAGCTCGTCGCCTACTCATCGGTGGCGCACATGGGCTTTGTCACCATGGGTTTTTTCCTCTTCAACGACCTGGGGATCTCCGGCGGGCTGGTGCAGATGATCGCGCACGGCTTCGTCTCGGGCGCCATGTTCCTGTGCATCGGCGTGCTGTACGACCGTTTGCACACCCGCGAAATATCGGCCTACGGCGGCGTCATCAACGTCATGCCGCGCTTTGGCGCCTTTGCGCTGCTGTTCTTCATGGCCAACTGCGGCTTGCCGGGCACGGCCGGCTTCGTGGGCGAGTGGATGGTGATCCTGGCCAGTGTGCGCACCAATTTCTGGCTGGGCTTGCTACTGGCCACGGCCCTGATCTCGGGCGCGGGCTACAGCCTGTGGATGTTCAAGCGCGTGTATTTCGGCGCCGTCGGCAACGACAACGTGCGCACCAAGATGCCCGACATCAACTGGCGCGAATGCACCGCGCTGGCGCTGCTGGCCATCGCCGTGCTGTGGATGGGCGTCTACCCAAAACCCTTTACCGACGTCATGGACGCTTCGGTGGCCAACCTGGTCAAGCAGGTGGCGATTTCCAAGCTGAACTGAGACCCCGAACATGATTGACCGATTCAGTTGGATGGCCATCTATCCGGAGATCGTGCTGCTGGCCATGGCCTGCGTGATCACGCTGGTGGACCTGCTCGACCGAGGCCAGCGCCGCATGGCCGCCTATTGGCTGTCGTGCCTCACCCTGGTGGTGCTGGTGGTGCTGACCGCGATGTATGCGATGAACGGCCAGACCGTGTACGGCTTTGGCGGCATGGTGGTGAGCGACGTGATGGCCAACTGGCTCAAGTGCTTCTCCGCCGTTGCGGTGCTGGTGATCTTCATCTACAGCCGCACTTACGTCACCGAGCGCGGCATGCTGCGCGGCGCCGAGTGGTACGTGCTGAGCCTGACCTCGCTGCTGGGCGTGTTCATCATGTGTTCGGCCAACAACTTCCTGCTGATCTTCCTCGGCCTCGAATGCATGGCGCTGTCGGCGTATGCGCTGATCGCCCTGCGGCGCGACCACCCGGTGTCGATCGAGGCGGCCATGAAGTACTTCGTGCTCAGCGCCATGGCCTCGGGCTTTTTGCTCTACGGCCTGTCCATGCTTTACGGCGCCACCGGCACGCTGGATATCGGCGGCGTCTTCAAGGCCGTCGCCTCGGGGCAGATCAAGCACCAGGTGCTGGTGTTCGGCGTGGTGTTCCTGGTGTCCGGCATGGCCTTCAAGTTCGGCGCCGTGCCGTTCCACATGTGGATTCCCGACGTCTACCAGGGCGCGCCCACCTCGGTCACGCTGATCATCGGCAGCGCGCCCAAGCTGGCCGCCTTTGCCATGGCCATCCGCCTGCTGGTGGAGGGCCTGCTGCCACTGGCGGGAGACTGGCAACCCATGCTGGCGGTGCTGGCGGTGGCCTCGCTCATCATCGGCAACGTGGCGGCCATCGCGCAGACCAACCTCAAGCGCATGCTGGCGTACTCCACCATCTCGCACATGGGCTTCGTGCTGATGGGCCTGCTGGCGGGGGTGGTCAATGGCAATGCGCAGCTGGCGGCCAACGCCTACAGTTCGGCCATGTTCTACGCCGTCATCTACGTGCTGACCAACCTGGTGAGCTTCGGCATCATCTTGCTGCTGGCGCGCGAAGGTTTCGAGGCCGAAGAGATCACCGACTTGGCTGGCCTGAACCAGCGCAGCCCGTTCTATGCCGGCCTGATGGCGATCTGCCTGTTCTCGCTGGCCGGCATTCCGCCGCTGGTGGGGTTTCAGGCCAAGCTGTCAATTTTGCAGGCGCTGATCAGCACGCAGTTGCCGGCCCTCATCGGTCTGGCGGTGTTTGCCGTCATCATGGCCCTGGTGGGCGCCTTCTACTACATCCGCGTGGTCAAGGTCATGTACTTCGACGCGCCGGCCAGCACCGAGCCCATCCGCGCGCCGCTGGACATGCGCGCCACGCTCTCGGTCAATGGCGCCTTGCTGCTGGTGCTGGGCCTGGTGCCCGGTGCGCTGATGGCCTTGTGCGCGCAGGCCATCGTGCAGATGCTCAGCACCTGATGTCGCCGGATGTCAGCATCTGGCTGCTGATCGCCTTGGCGTTCGTGGCAGCCAACCTGCCGTTTGCCAACAACCGCCTGCTGGCCGTGGCGCCACTGCGCGGCGGGCACAAGGGGTTGGGCCTGCGCCTGCTCGAGCTGGTGCTGTGGTACTTCGTGGTGGGCGGCATCGGTCTGGCGATGGAAAAATCGGCCGGGCAGATTTACCCGCAAGGCTGGGAGTTCTATGCCGTCACCGGCGCGCTGTTCCTGACGTTCGCGTTTCCCGGCTTCGTCTATCGCTATCTGGTGTTGCGCCACCGCGGATGAGGCCATGGACCTGACCGAACACCGGGTGGATGGCCGCGAGCTGTTCAAGGGCCATTTCCTGCACGCGCTGTGCGATCAGGTCCGGCTGCCCGACGGACATGTGGCCGAACGCGAATACGTGGTGCATCCCGGCGCCGTCATGGTCGTCCCGCTGCTGGAGCGTGCGGGCGGGGTGCTGGAGGTGGTGCTCGAGCGCCAGTACCGCTACCCCGTGCAGCGCACGCTGATCGAGTTTCCGGCCGGCAAGCTGGACGCGGGCGAGTCGCCCCTGGATTGCGCGCGCCGCGAGTTGCGCGAAGAGACGGGCTACACGGCACGCCAGTGGGCGCGCGCCGGGCTCTTGCACCCGGTGGTCGCGTATTCGACCGAGGTGATCGAAATCTGGTTTGCCCGGGAACTCCGCGGTGGCGCACGCCAGCTCGACGAAGGCGAGTTTCTGGAGGTTTTCAGCGCCACGCCGGCGCAGCTGCACGACTGGTGCCGCAGCGGCGCGGTGACCGACGCCAAGACCCTGGTGGGCGCGCTTTGGCTGCACAATGTGCTCGGTGGCGCCTGGACACTGGACTGGCGCGCCGATTCCGACACCTGATGCACAAGGCCGATTCATGAAAGTCCTCAACCTCGAATGCATGCATGGCCATGCCTTTGAAGGCTGGTTTGCGTCCGAGGATGAGTTCCAGAGCCAGCGTGAAGGCAGTTTGATCGCCTGTCCGCTGTGCAGCGACACGGCGGTGACCAAGCGGCTGAGCGCGCCGCGCCTGAACCTGGGGCGCGGCGGAGGCGCGCCGGAGCGGGCGAATTCGGGAGTGGCGCCCGAGTCCGATGGCGGCGCGGCATCCGAGGTGGCCGCCCTGCCGCGCCAAGCCATGCAGGCTGCCTGGATGCAGATGGTGCGCCGCGTGATGGCACAGACCGAGGACGTGGGCGAGCGCTTTGCCGAGGAAGCGCGCCGCATTCACTATGGCGAAGCCACCGAGCGCGGCATTCGCGGCCAAGCCACGGCCGAGCAAACCGAGGCCTTGCTGGACGAGGGCATTGCCGTCATGCCACTGCCCATCCCCGATGGAATGAAAAACACGCTGCAATGAGCCCGCGGGTCACCCGCGGATCGACATCAATTGCAATTGGGCGCGTTGACCAGGGCTTGCAGCGCCTCGATGTCGAGGATTCGCACGTGGCGGTGCTTGACCTCGATCAGCCCGTCCTCGGCAAACTTGGAGAAGGTGCGGCTCACGGTCTCCAGCTTCAGGCCCAGGTAGCTGCCGATCTCCTCGCGCGTCATGCGCAACACCAGCTCCGAGCGCGAGAAGCCCCGCGCATGCAGGCGCTGCACCAGGTTCAGCAGGAAGGCTGCCAGGCGCTCCTCGGCGCGCATGCTGCCCAGCAGCAGCATCACGCCGTGCTCGCGCACGATCTCGCGGCTCATGATCTTGTGCACGTGCGTTTGCAAGGCCGGCACCTCGCGCGAGAGTTCCTCGATGCGCCCATAGGGCATCTCGCACACCTCGGCATCTTCCAGCGCCACCGCGTCGCAGCTGTGGCGATCGCCCACGATGCCGTCCAGGCCGATGATCTCGCCGGCCATCTGAAAGCCCGTCACCTGATCGCGTCCGTCCTCGGTGGTGATGCGCGTCTTGAAAAAGCCCGTGCGGATCGCATACAGCGCGTCAAAGCGGTCGCCATTGGAAAACAGCGCATCGCCGCGCTTGATCTTGCGGCGCGTGGCCACCAGCGTGTCGATCTTGTCCATGTCGGAATCGTCGAGATCGACGGGCATGCACAGCTCGCGCAGATTGCAGTTGGAGCAGGCGACTTTGATGGCTTTGGGCGTCATTGGGTAGGGATATCCAACGTCATTGCGTCGTTCGGGTTAATACTGAATTCTAGGCGACGCCCCAATCCTTGCAGTCTCCTTGATGATCGTCAAGGACAATTTTGCATGCACGCCGGACAGTACAGCCTGCTGTCTTGTTTTTGTTCGCTCTCGAAATGCCTGCCATCACCCCCGAGTTGCTGACCCGATTTGACGTTGCCGGGCCGCGCTACACCTCTTATCCAACGGCCGATCGTTTCGTCGAGGCGTTTGGCGAGGCGCAATACGTGAGCGCGCTGCAGCAACGGGGTGCCGGCTCGGTGCAGGCCAGCAAGCCGCTGTCGCTGTACGTTCACCTGCCGTTTTGCGAGTCGCTGTGCTACTACTGCGCCTGCAACAAGATCATCACCAAACACCACGACCGCACCGGGCCGTACCTGCGCTACCTCAGCCGCGAGGTCGATCTGCACGTGCAGCACCTGGGCAGCCAACAGGTGGTCAGCCAGCTGCATCTGGGCGGGGGCACGCCGACGTTTTTGAGCGACGACGAGTTGGGCGAGCTGATGGCGATGCTCCAGCGCAACTTCAGTTTTGTGCCCGGGGGTGAGTACTCCATCGAGATCGATCCGCGCACCATTGACGCCACGCGCCTGGGCACGCTCAAGCGCCTGGGTTTCAACCGCCTGAGCTTTGGCGTGCAGGACTTCGACCCGCTGGTGCAAAAGGCCGTGCACCGCGTGCAGCCGGCCGAGCAGGTGTTTGCGCTGGTGGCCGCCGCGCGCGAGATCGGCTTTGACTCGATCAACGTCGATCTCATCTACGGCCTGCCGCAACAAACGCCCGAGTCGTTCGATCGCACGCTGGCGCAGGTGGTCGAGCTGCGGCCCGATCGCATCGCGCTGTACGCCTACGCGCACCTGCCCGAGCGCTTCAAGCCGCAGCGGCGCATCAACGCGGGCGATCTGCCGCAGGCCGGCGGCAAGGTGGCCATGCTGGCGCGCTCGCTGGCCGCCTTCGAGCAGGCCGGCTACGTCTACATCGGCATGGACCACTTCGCCCTGCCCGAAGACGCGCTGGCGGTGGCCAAGCGCCAGGGCCGGCTGCACCGCAACTTCCAGGGCTACAGCACCCAGCCCGATGCCGACCTGATTGCGCTGGGCGTGTCGGCCATCGGCAAGGTGGGCGCCACGTACAGCCAAAACGCCAAGGACCTGATCGAGTACCAGGACCGGCTCGACCACGGTCAGCTGCCTGTGGTGCGCGGCCTGGCCGTGACGCGCGACGACCTGCTGCGCCGCGCCGTCATCATGTCGCTGATGTGCCAGGGCCGCGTGCAGTTCGAATCGATCGAGCTGTCGCACCTGATCGACTTCAAAAGCTATTTCGCCGGCGAGCTGGGGCGCCTGTCCGCCATGCAGGACGATGGGCTGGTCGAGCTCACCGACAGCGCCATCGAGGTCACGGCCATGGGCTGGTTCTTCGTGCGCGGCGTGGCCATGGTGTTCGACAAATACCTGCAGGCCGACCGCACGCGCGCGCGCTTTTCTAAAATCCTCTGATGACTTGGTCCTTGGCCGCCACCGCCGTGCTCATGGGGCTGGCGGGCGGCCCCCATTGCATCGCCATGTGCGGCGCTGCTTGTGCCGGCATCGGCCAGGCGGGCGCGCCGCGCGGCGCGCTGGCCATCGGATGGTTCCAGGTGGGTCGGCTGACAGGCTACACGCTGCTGGGCGCGCTGGCCGCCGCGTCCATGCAGGGCCTGGGCTGGCTCACCGTGCAATCGGCGGCGCTGCGTCCGCTGTGGACCATGGTGCACGTGGCGGCGGTGCTGCTGGGCGCGATGCTGCTGATCTGGGCGCGCCAGCCCGCGTGGCTGGAGAGGGGTGCACGCCGCGTGTGGGCGCGCGTGCGCACGGTCACGCAACGCTTTGGCGTGGCTGCGCCTTTGGGCGTGGGCGTGGCCTGGGCCCTGCTGCCTTGCGGGCTGTTGTACTCCGCCGCCATGGTGGCCGCGCTGGCCGGCAGCGTGACCGGCGGCGCCGCCGTGATGGCGTTGTTTGCCCTGGGCTCGGGCCTCACGCTGTGGCTGGGCCCCTGGTTGCTGTTGCGCCTGGGCCGCAGCGGGCGCGGCGCCTGGGGCATGCGGCTGGCCGGCTTGGCGCTGCTTCTGACCTCCGCCTGGGGCCTGTGGATGGGCCTGATGCACGATCAGGCACCGTGGTGCGGGGTTCCCGCAGCGTAGCAGACTATCAAAACAAGAGCGCCTTGCGCTGGATTGGCAAGCGCTGCGCCCTTGTTCGATTAAAAATTCAGGCCGAGCCTAACCGTCCAGCGCGCCGATGCCCTTGTAGAGCATGTACAGCGCCAGCGCGATCAGCACCATGGCGAAGGCGCGCTTGAGCTTGCTGACCGGCAGCGCGTGCGCGGCGCGCGCGCCCAGTGGCGCCATCAGCACGCTGCAGCAGGCGATCACGATGAGCGCCGGCAACCACAGGTAGCCGACCGAGTAGGGCGGCAGATCGTGCAGGCCCTGGCCGGCCAGGATGTAGCCGATGACGTTGGCCAGCGCGATCGGAAAGCCCAGCGCTGCGCTGGTGGCCACGGCGTTGTGAATGGCCACGTTGCACCAGGTCATGAAGGGCACCGACACGAAGCCGCCGCCGGCGCCCACCAGGCCCGACAAAAAACCGATGACCCCGCCCGCGCCCAGCAGGCCCGGCGTGCCCGGCAGCTGGCGCGCGGCGGCCGGCTTCTTGTTCAGGAACATCTGCACCGCGGAGAAGCTGACGAAGCTGGCGAAGACGAAGTACAGCAGCGCACCCTTGAGCAGCGAGAACACGCCCAGGCTGGCGACCATGGCGCCCCCCACGATGCCGGGCGCCAGGCCGCGCACGATGTCCCAGCGCACGGCGCCTTTCTGGTGATGCGCGCGCACGCTGCTCATCGAGGTGAAGATGATGGTGGCCATGGAGGTGGCGATCGCCATCTTCACGGCCAGGCCGGGCGCCACGCCGCGCGCACCCAGCATGGCCGAGATGAAGGGCACCATGATCATGCCCCCGCCAATGCCCAGCAGGCCGGCCAGAAAGCCGGTCGCGAGGCCGAGCGCGGCGAGTTCGAGGATCAGCAGGGGTTCGATCGGCATCAAAGGCTTCGCGGCTTCAAGACATTCAAGGAACAAGCGGCCGCGGAGAGCAGGCCATGCCAGCGACCGCCGTGGCCGGACCTGCGCCGGCCACTGGCGTTGTCCCCCCGCACGACAGGAGCGGGGAAGGCGCGCCAGCGCCTCAGGGGGGGAACGCCGAATAAGGTGTCTGCGAATGCCGCCGGACCGTCATCCTGAACGCGGGGGTTCAGGTGGGCGAGGTCAGACTGGTCTTGGGTTCATCTGACGCGAGATGATCACGCCGACCAGACGATGTTCCAAGCCCTGGCTCATATGAGCATTGGTTCAAGGAAATATAAAGCCCGACGCGCACCGCAGACAAGAGCGATTCTAAGGCTTTGCGGCCTTCTACAAAAGCTGGCCGTCGTCGGTCAGCGCCCGATCGAGCTGCTGCAGCAGCCCGGCCAGCGCGGCCTGGTCGCCGGGCGCGCCGGCCGGGGCAGGGACGGGGACGGGGACGGGGACGGGGGCGGACACAGATGCAGGGGGCGCAGGCGTGGACGCGGGCGTGGGCTCATTCAATTCGAAGGCCAGATTCAGCGCGGCCAGCACGGCGATGCGATCGCGCGCGCGAATCTTGCCGGCGTCGCGGATCTTGCACATGGCGGCGTCCACGCGCTGGACCGCCGCGTGCAGGCGCGCCTCGCCGCCTTCGGGGCAGCCCAGCAGATAACCCTGGCCCATGATTTGCACTTCGAGCTGCTTCATGGCTTGTCATCCGTTGGGCCCAGGGGAGCGGGCTGGGTGGTGGGCAACTTGTCGATCAGCGCGTCCACCCGCGCGCGCGCGGCCAGCAGGCGCGAGCGCAGGCTGTCGCGCTCCTGGGTCAGCGCTTGCACCTGCTGCGCCAGCAATTCGTTGGTGCGGCGCAATTCGTCGTGACGCACGAGCAGTCGCTCGACGCGCTCGGCAATCTGGTCGATCAGGGGCACAGAGGTCATGGGGCGCCGGCGGGGCAGGTGAAAGGCGGTCGATTGTACCGGCCTGGTGGGCTGTGATCCGCACGCGAGGGCGGCGCCCGCCCGGGCCGTCGGCCGGCGCCGCGGCGCGCAAAAAAGCCGGCCCGTGGGCCGGCTCGTCGCCAACGGGTGGGCCGGTCAGCGCACCTGGTCGAAGAACTGGCGCGCCGCCGCCATGCAGAACGGCGGCTCGTACGTGCCGTGGTAGTTGGCGTAGTAGGTGGCGAACGCCGGCGAAGCTGGATCGGTGGGTGCCTTGCCGCCCGGCCCGAAGGCCGCCTGAACCTGCGCATCGACGTCCACGGAGCCGACGTTCTTCAGGCCGTTGCTGACGAAGTTGTTGAACATCGGCGTCTGATGCACGGCGTACACCACGGTCGGGTCGCCCGCGCCGCCGCACAGCAGCGTGGGGGCCTTGGGCTTCCAGTTGAACAAGGTATTGGCCTGCGCGTCCACGCTGATGCCGGCCTTGTCGTTCGTCATCATGGCTTGCAGGAAGGCCGGTTGCATCAGTGCGTCGCGAGCCTGGTTGGGCGTGCCCCCGGGCAGCTTGCCGGTGGTGACCAGGGTGGTGGTGGTCAGCGTGGGGCTGGGCAGCAGGTTCTCGATCCAGTCGGAGTAGGGCGACTTGAAGGCGTCCTGCGGCTTGGCATAGACGTTGCCGTAGACCTTTTGCCAGGCCGTGATGATGAAGGGCACGAAGAACTGGTAGCCGGCGATGGCGTCGGGCACCTTCATCGAGCCGGCCATGTTGTAGGGGCCCGCCAGGTGGGCGCTGGCCACCACGTTGAACTCGCTGCCGTAATTGCTTTCGGCGGCGCGCTGCGACGCCATCGAGGCGTGGCCGCCTTGCGAATAGCCGGTGAACATGACCTTGCCCGACAGCGTCACATCCACCGGCTTGACCGCAATGCGCGCGGCGCGCACCGAATCGATGACGGAGGTGGCCTCGGAGTCGGCGTGCAGATAAGGGTGGAACGGATAGGTGGACTGCGCGTAGCCCAGGTAGTCGGTGGCCACCACCGAATAGCCCTGCGCGGCGTAGAAGGCCGCCAGCATCAGCGTCTCGCCATCTTGGGGGTTGGCCATGGTGCGCGTCTTGGACAGGTCGGTGCCGCGCGAATAGGCCACCAGCGGCGCGGGCTTGGTGGCGCAGTCCGAGCCCAGCGGCCCGGTGGGCACCAGCAGCGCCCCCGATGCGTTGGCGCCTTTTTCGCCCTTGGCGCCCACGGTGACGTAGTTCAGCAGCAGGATTTTCACGCCGCACCTGGCCGTGCCGGTCAGCGCCTGCAGGCCGCTGGATGCCGTGGCCGCGTCGATCTGGGCGGGCGTCAGCTCGCCCACCACGCGGGCCGGGTCGATCAAGTCGCCCCGCTTGGGCCCCGAATCGTCGTCGGAGCCGCCGCAGGCGACCAGCAGCGCCGCGGCCGCGGCCATGGCAGACAGTTGAAGCAATTTCATGGCGAACCCTCTCGTTGTTGAAGCCAGGCAAACAGCTCGCCATCGTGCGCACGCGAGGGCCGCGCATCCATTGGGGAATACGCGCGGTTCGCGTCCCGCGCGTGACCGCCGGCGGTCAGGTCGCAGCAGTGGCGGCGCGCGGCATGCGCGCCTCGCGAATCGGCAGGTTGATGACGGCGGCCATCAGCGCCAGGGCGATGTCGGCCCCCCACATCCAGTCGTAGTTGCCAAACCGGGTGACGGCCAGCCCGCCCAGCCACGCGCCCAGAAAGCCGCCGATCTGGTGGCTGAGCAAGGTCAGGCCGAACAGCGTGCCCAGGTAGCGCACGCCGAACAGCTTGCCGACGATGCCCGCCGTGGGCGGCACCGTGGCCAGCCAGGTCAGGCCCAGGCCGATGGCAAACACATAGAACACCCAGGGCTCGCTGGGCATCAGCAGGTACCAGCCGATCAGCACGGCGCGGCTGGCATACATCAGCGCCAGGATCATCTTGCTGCGGTACACGCCCACCAGGTGGCCCACCCACAGGCTGCCGACGATATTGGCCAGCCCGATCAGCGCCAGCGAGGTGCTGGCCACCGTGGGCGCCAGGCCGCACAGGTCCACCTCGGTGGGCAGGTGCGTGACCAGGAAGGCGATGTGAAAGCCGCAGGTGAAAAAACCCGCATGCAGCAGCCAGTAGCTGCGGTCGCCCAGCGCCTGGCGCAGCGCCTGGCGCAGGCCGCCGGCCGGCGCCGCCGCGTGCGCCGGGTGGGCGTGTCCGTGGCCGCCGCGCGTGAGCTTGCCCACCAGGGGCAGTGCCGCCAGCACCAGCACCGCCAGGCTGTACAGCGCGCCCATCCAGCCCAGCAGCTGGATCAGCTTTTGCGTCAGCGGCGCGAACACGAACTGCCCCAGCGAACTGCCGGCGTTGATCACGCCCGCGGCCGTGCCGCGCGCCTGGTCCGACATGCGCTGCGCGGCCGCGCCGATCAGCACCGAGAAGCTGCCCGCGCCCGCGCCCACGGCCACCAGCAGGCCCTGCGTGAAGATCAGGCCCCAGCTGGAGCCCCACAGCGGCGTCAGCGCCATGCCCAGCGCCATCACCACGATGCCGCCCAGCAGCACCGGACGCGCGCCCCAGCGGTCGGCGGCGGCGCCGGCCAGCGGCTGGATCGCACCCCAACTGAACTGCGCGATGGCGAAGGCGAAGCTGATGGTGGCGATGCCCAGGCCGGTGGAGGTGTTGATCGGCCCCAGGAACAGGCCCAGCGACTGGCGCGCGCCCATGGTGACCATCAGGATGCCGGCCGCGGCCAGGGTGATGGCCAGGGCGCCGGGTTCTTTGAGTTTGGAGAGCATGGGGCGTGGTGATCCGGGGGGGGTGGCCGCAACCCAGGGCGGGGTGCCGGCTGAGGCGATGATAGGGCCGTTGTGGCGAGCGATTGAGCCCATAATTTGGCTCATGACGTCAATGATTGGTTGACAATGAACCTGCGCAGCACCGCCTCCTCATCGCTTCGGGCCGCCGGCGCCGCACCGCCCGAGGCCTTCTGGCTGCCGTCCTGGCACGCCTTCATCAAGACGGTGGAGCTGGGCAGCATGGCCGCTTGCGCGCGGGCGCTGGACTGCACGCGCGCGCAGGTCAGCCGGCAAATGGCCGAGCTGGAGGCGCAGCTGGGCGCGCGCCTGCTGGAGCGCTCGACCCGCCGCCTGCGGCCCACGCCGGCCGGCGAGGTGTTCTTGCAGCACGCGCGCCAGGCGCTGGACAGCGTGGCCGCCACGCACATTGCGCTCGGCCAGCAGGGCGGCCGGCCACAGGGCGTGCTGCGCATCAGCGCCACCATCACCTTCGGGCGCATCTACGTCGCGCCGCTGCTGCCGCCGCTGCTGGCCGCGCACCCGCTGCTGGTGTGCGAGCTGATCCTGACCGACCAGCTGGTGGACCTGGTGCAAGACCAGATCGACCTGGCCCTGCGCATGACGCGCAGCCCGCCCCAGGACGCGGTGGCCCGGCGCATTGCCGCCATCGAGCGCGCCATCTATGCCGCCCCCGGCTATCTGGCCGTGCACGGCGCACCCGCCAGCGTGCCCGATCTGGCGCGCCACACCACGCTGAGCTATCTGCTCACCGACGACGACCGTTGGCGCCTGCAGGACGCCAGCGGCGCCGAGCACGTGCTGCCCACCACCTGCCGTCTGCGCCTGAACAGCACCGACGCGCTGCTGGAGGCCGCGCTGGCCGGCTTGGGCCTGGCGATCCTGCCCGCCTACCTGGCCGCGCCGCACGTGGCCGCCGGCCGGCTGCAGCGGGTGTTGCCGCAGGTGCAGCCCATCACCCCGCACGGCAACGCCATCTACGCCTGCTACACCCCCAGCCGCGTGCGCAGCCCCAAGGTGCGGGTGCTGCTGGAGGCGCTGCGTGCGCGCTTCGAGCCCCTGCCGCCGTGGGAGCGGGGTGATGAAATGTCCAAACAGCCGAACGCAGAGCGCGCAAAGGATTCGCAGAGGACGCAAAAAACATCCACTCAAATGCTTTCAAAACGATAGCGATTCGCGCCGGTTGCACGGGTGTTTTGACTGATGCGAGGCGAATTGCTTCGGCACTTCGACACGCCCAGCGCGAACGGTTCAAACTTCACGGATCCACAATCAATCGTTCGGACTTTTCTGCGTCCTTTGCGCTCTCTTTGCGACCTCTGCGTTCGCCTGTTTTGAAGGGATTCAGCCCGCCGCGATCTGCCGTAGCGCCTGCTCCACCTCGGTGGCCGCCTGCGGCCGCACCAGGCGCGCCACCTCGTGCCCGTCGCGAAGAAACACCAGGGTCGGCCACAGCTTGACACGAAAGCTGCGCCCCAGCGGCCGCCCGGACCCGTCCTCGACCTTGACGTGCGGCACCGCGTCGCCCGCCTGCGCGAAGGCCGAGGCGATGCGCGGCTGCGCGCCCTGGCACCAGCCGCACCAGTTGGCGCCGAACTCCAGCACCAGCGGGCCGCGCGTGGCGTCCACGTCGGCGCGGGTCAGGGTTTCGGGGACGAAGGTGGCGGTGTAGGGCATGGTGCAAAAGCGGGTCGTGGCCAGGCGATCATATCGGCCGTGTCGCGCTTGGCCCCACCCGGTGCGCGGGCAAGCCGGCGTGGAGCGGGCCGGCCAGCGCGGGCGCGCTATCGTGGGGCCCATGCGAGCCATGGAAGACCTGTCCCAGCGGCCCGACCGCGCCGCCATCGCGCGGCTGGTCGCGCGCTTTTATGCCGACGTGCGCGCGGACGATGTGCTGGCCCCCGTGTTCGAGGCGCGGCTGCAGGACCGCTGGCCGGCGCACCTGGCGCGCATGACGGACTTCTGGTGCACCACGCTCAAGCTGGAGCGCAGCTTTCGCGGCGACGTGCACCGCAAGCACATGGCGCTGGCCGGCATCCGGCCCGCGCACCTGCAGCGCTGGCTGCGCCTGTGGCAGCGCGACACCGCGCTGGAGCTGAACCCGGCCGCCGCCGCACGCCTGCAGGACGTGGCCGTGGGCATCGGCCGCGTGATGTTCCTGGGCTGGTTCGGGCGCCTGCCCTCGCGCGATCAGTTGCTGGAAGAACTGGCCTTGGACGCTGCCGCTTGATCCTGGCCGGCATGCGCGGCGCGCAGTTCGTCCAGCGTGTTGAGGTTGGCAAAGGCCCGCGGGTGGTCATCGGCCTGGTCGAAGGCCACCAGGGCCGTGCGCTGCCGCGCGCTCCATTCGAGGATGCGGCGTCCGCCCGCTTGCAGATAGCGCTGCAAGCTGCCCGCCAGCGCGGCGCGCAGCAGGCAAAACACCGGCTGCGCTTGCAGGCGCGGCGCACCCCCGGCGTCGCGCTCGGGTGTTGCAACCATGGCCAAATCGGCCTCTTGCGCTTGCAAAGCATGCGCGAGACGCTCGCAAATCGATAGCGGAAAGCACGGTGTGTCGCACGGCACCGTGAGCAGCAGCGGCGTGCCGGCATGCGCCAGGCCCGTTGCAAAACCGCCCAGCGGGCCGGGAAAACCGGGCCGGTGGTCGGGCCACACCGGCACACCGAATGCCCGATAGGCGTCCAGATTCCGGTTGGCGCTGATGGCGATCGTCACCGGCGGCAGGCTTTGCTGGCGCAGGCGCTCCAGCGCGTGCAGGACCAGCGGGCGGCCGCGGAAGATTTGCAGGCCCTTGTCCGCGCCGCCCATGCGCGCGCCGCGCCCGCCGGCCAGGACGAGGGCGGTGATGGGCGGCGGTGCAGGGGGTGCGGCTTTCACAAGGGCAGGGGCACAGGCCGAACGCGGGGCTCACCCGCCGATGTAGCTCATCTCCACGCGCGGCGCCGCCTTGTGCGGGTCGGGTGGCAGGCTGGCGCGCAGTTCGCTGTAGCGGTCGGTGCGGCCGTGCCAGATGCCGGCGATGACCTCGCCGATCTGCGCGTCGCTGGCGCCGCCGCGCAGCAGGGTGCGCAAGTCGTGCCCCTGGGTGGCGAACAGGCACAAGAACAGTCGCCCGTCGGTGGACAGCCGCGCGCGGTTGCAGGCGCCGCAAAACGGGTGCGTCACGCTGCAAATCACGCCGACCTCGCCCAAGCTGGGGTCGTACTGGCCATCCGCGCCCGCATAGCCCCAGCGCTCGGCGGTCTCGCCCGGCGCGGTGGCCTCCAGCGGCACCAGCGGAAATTCGGTTTGCAACAGGCGAATCACGTCGGCGCCGGGCAGCACCTCGTTCATGCGCCAGCCGTTGGTGGCGCCCACGTCCATGAACTCGATGAAGCGCAGCGTGATGCCGCGGCCGCGAAAATAGCGCGCCATCGGCAAGATCTCGTGCTCGTTGGTGCCGCGCTTGACCACCATGTTGACCTTGATCGGCGCCAGGCCGGCGGCCTGCGCCGCGTCGATGCCGGCCAGCACCTTGTGCACCGGAAACGCCACGTCGTTCATGGCCTGGAACACCGCATCATCCAGGCTGTCCAGGCTCACCGTCACGCGCTTCAGGCCCGCTTGCGCCAGCGCCTGGGCCTTGCGCTCCAGCAGCGAGCCGTTGGTGGTCAGCGTGATGTCCAGCGCCTCGCCGTCGGGCGTGCGCAGCGCGGCCAGTTGCTCGATCAGGCCCTCGACGTTCTTGCGCACCAGCGGCTCGCCGCCCGTGAGGCGCAGCTTGCGCACACCCACGCCGACGAACAGGCCGGCCAGCCGCGTGATCTCTTCAAAACTGAGCACCTCGGCGTGTGGCAGAAATTGATGGCTGGCACCGAACACCTCCTTGGGCATGCAGTAGGTGCAGCGGAAGTTGCAGCGGTCGGTGACGCTGATGCGCAAATCGTGCAGCGCGCGCCCACGCGTGTCGCGCAGCGTGCCGTCGGCCGGTGCGGTCGCCCGTGCGGCAACCGCGGCGCCAAGCACCGGCGCGCGATCCCTGCGCCGGGCGGAATACGAAACCGTGCTTGTCCCCATGCCGTCGATTATGCGCAAGGGCCGAAAACGCGCTGCGTGTGGTGGCTTGATCGTGGGCGGCGCGCCCGCGCGCATTGCGCCAACGCGCTACGATGGGCGATTGCTTTGATTTCCCCCGCGATGAACCGCATGTCCACCCTTGCCGACCTGACACGCCGCCACTGGCTGCAAGCCGCCGCCGCGGGCCTGGCGCCGCTGCCGCCTTGGGCCGCCGCGCAGGCCAAGCCGGCGCAAGAGCCGCCGCTGCCCGCCGTGGGCAGCGCGCTGCCGCTGGCCGCTGCGCCGCTGCTGGGCGGCGGGCAGTTCGAGCCCGCGCAGGCCGAGGGCCGCGTGCTGGTGCTGTACTGGTGGGCCAGCTGGTGCCCGTTCTGCGCCGAGCAAAGCCCCGAAATGCAAAAGCTGTGGGACGCGCAGCGTGGCCGCGGCCTGCAGATGCTGGCGCTGTCGATCGACAAGAAACCCGAGGACGCGACGGCCTATCTGCGCAAGAAGGGCTACAGCTTTCCGGCCGCATGGCTCTCGCCCGAGCTGCTGAAAACCTACCGCAAGCCCGATGGCCTGCCCGTGACCGTGGTGCGCGGCAAGGATGCTCGCGTGGCGCAGGCCGAAAAGGGGCAGCTGTTTCCGGAAGACGTGGCGCAGTTGGCGCGCTGGCTGTAGCGAGCAGCCTCGATCCCTATCAAAACGATAGCTGCTTGCGCCCTGTGCATGGGCGCAAGCAGCCTGTTCGACCGATAGATGCGATTCGTGGCATCCGCCAACGCGTCGGCAATCGCTGGGCGTCAGGCGCAGCGCGCCCCGTCCACCTCGATGCACACCCCGCTGATGAAGGCGGCCTCGTCGCTGACCAGGTAGAGCGCGGCGTTGGCCACGTCCAGCGCCGTGGAGAAGCGCCCCAGCGGAATGGTGGCCAGAAACTTGGCGCGGCGCGCCACGGCGTCGGCATCGCCGGCGCCTTGCGCATTCGCCACCGGGCCGCCGGCAAACTCGGCCGACAGGCCGGTGTCGGGGTTGAACACCGGGTTGATGCAGTTGACGCGGATGTTGTCGGGCCCCAGCTCGGCGGCCATCGACTTGCTGGTGATGATGACCGCGCCCTTGCTGCCGTTGTACCAGGTCAGGCCCGGGCGCGGGCGAATGCCGGCGGTCGAGGCGATGTTGATCAGGCTGCCGCCCGCGCGGTCCGGGTTGGCGCGCAGGGCCGGCACGGCGTGCACGGCAGACCAGTAGATGCTCTTCATGTTGACGGCATAGACCTTGTCGAACTCCGCCTCGCTCACCTCCAGCATGGGGCGGTTGCGGTGCGTCCAGCCGGCGTTGTTGACGACCCCGTCCACGCGCCCGCCAAAGTCCTGCGCGGCCTGCACCAGGCGCGCCCAGTCGTCGCCCTTGGTCACGTCGGCGGCCACGAAGTGCGCCTTGCCGCCCGCGGCGGTGATGGCGGCGGTGACTTTCTCGCCCAGCGCGGGGTTGATGTCATTGACGATGACGGCCGCGCCTTCTTCGGCCAGGCGGCGGGCAATGCCCTCGCCGATGCCGCCGCCGGCGCCGGTGACGATGATGGATTTGTGGTGCACGCGCATGGGTTCAGGTCCTTGGGGTGGGTCGATGCAGCCGCGATGGTAAGCGGCTTGCTCAGGGCCAGGCGGGCGCGGCCAGCAGCCCGGGGCCGGCGTCGGTCAGGGTGCGGCAGCCCGACAGGGCCATGGCCATTTCAAGCTCGTCGCGCAGCAGGCGCAAGGCCTGCGCCACGCCCAGCGCGCCGCCGGCGGCCAGCGCCCACATCAGCGGACGGCCCACCAGCACGGCGTTGGCGCCCAAGGCCATGGCCTTGAGCACGTCGGTGCCGCGGCGGATGCCGCCATCGACGATAAGGGGCAGCTGGGCGCCCACGGCCGCGCGCACCCGGGGCAGGGCGGTGGCGGTGGCGGGCGCGGTGTCCAGCGTGCGCCCGCCGTGGTTGCTCACGATCAGGCCGGCCACGCCCAGGCCCTGCGCCTGGCGCGCGTCCAGTGGGTGCAGCACGCCCTTGAGCCACACCGGCAGGTGCGTGTGCGCTTGCAGCCAGGCCACGTCGTCCCAGGTGGGGGCGTGGGCGGGCACGCCGGCGCAATAGGTGTCGGCCGCCGCGGGCGGCGCGGGTGCGTTGCGCAGGTGCACGGCGTGGATGCCGGCGGGCGGCGCAAAGCCGGCCTGGCGCTCGGCATCGCGCACGCCCTGCACGGGGGCATCCACGGTGAGCACGATGGCTTCAAACCCGGCGCTCTCGGCCTGCTGCACCAGCGCGTGGTTGAAGCCGCGATCCATCTGCCAATACAGCTGAAACCACAGCGGCCCGCGGCCGGCATCGCCCAGAACGGCCTGGGCCACGCGCTGCATGGGCACGCTGGTCTGGGTGCTGAGGATGACGCCCGCGCCTTGCGCCGCAGCGGCCAGCGCGCTGGCCCATTCGCCCTCGGGGTGCAGCAGGCGCTGCAGGGCCACGGGCGCCAGCAGGATGGGGTGGGCCAGCTCGCGCCCCGCCAGCGCCACGCGGGTGTGGCCACCGGACAGGGGGCGCAACACGCGCGGCCACAGGGGCAACTCTTGCCAGGCCTGGGTGCTGGCGCGCAGCGTCAACTCGTCGGCCGCGCCGCCGCTGAGGAAGGCCCACACGGCGGGGTCCAGCCGCTGGCGGGCCAGGTCGGCCAGTTGGGGCAGGGCGGTGATGGGGGGCGTGGGCGGGGGCATGGGGCAGGCGGTGGCAGCCGGATTTTGACCGATGAAAATGTTCATCTGACCCTGAGGTTTCCCCTCAAAT
>JAFEEB010000024.1:0-59203 GCA_018241325.1 Pseudomonadota bacterium
GCGGTCACCGCCTGGCAGATCGCCTCGTCGTTGACGTAGCGGTCGTTGGGGCAGTCCAGCGTCAGCTCGAAGCCGTCGGGGTAGCCGGCGTCGGCCAGCAGCTTCTTGGCGGCATCGACGTCGAACTTGGAGGCGCGCGTGGCCAGCTGCTGCGTCCAGCCGTTGACCATGGGCGCGATCATGGTGCCGGTGGGCTTGCCCAGGCCGCGCATCACGTTGCGCTCGATCGCGGCGATGTCCACCGCCTGGTACAGCGCCTGGCGCACGCGCTTGTCTTTCAGCGGGTTCTTGCCCTTGATGTTGGAGCCCGCCAGCTCGTCGCGGAACTGGTCGAAGCCGAGATAGATGGTGCGGTTTTCCAGCCCATCGACGACCTTCAGGTTGGTGTCGCGCCGCATGCGGTCGATGTCCTGCACCGGCGGGTCCTGCACCAGATCGACCTGGCCGGAGATCAGTGCGGCCGAGCGCGTGGCGGCCGACTTGATGGGCGTGAACACCACCTCGTCGATGTTGCCCTTGGGCTTGTCCCACCAGTTGGGGTTCTTCTTGAGCGTGAGCTTGGTGTCGGGCTGCCAGGACACCAGCACGAAGGGCCCCGTGCCGTTGGCGTTGCGCGAGGCGTAGCTTTCTTCCTTGGCCTTGTAGTCCTGCGCCTTGACGGCGTTGTTCTTCTCGGACCAGGCCTTGTTCATGATGTAGGAGCCCGTCAGCTCGCGCAGCACCACGGGGCTGGGACCCTTGAGGATCAGGTCCACCGTGTGGTCATCGACCTTCTTGGCCTCCTTGACGCTCTGCACGTAGGCGCCCATGTTGGACGGCGGCGTCATGGCTCGGGTGATGGAGAACACCACGTCGTCGGCGGTGAAGGGCGCGCCGTCATGAAACTTGACACCCTGGCGCAGTTCGAAGCGCAGCTGCGTGGGCGTGACGAAGGTCCACTTGGTGGCCAGCGCGGGCTCGACCTCGAACTTCTCGTTGTAGCGCACCAGCGTCTCATACACCATCTGCTGGTAGGCCAGCGTGGTCTGGTGGTTCTGCCCGTGCGGGTCGAAGGTGAGGATGTCGTTGGCACCGCCGATGCGCAGCGTGGCGGCGCCCGCCGGTTGCAGCAGGGCGAAGGTGGCGGCGGCGATCAGGCCGAGCTTGAGGGCGGCGTGTTTCATGGGTCTCCTGGGTCGATGAATGGGGTGGAACAGCGGATCGTACACAAACAAAAGGCCGCCAAGAGGCGGCCTTTGAGCGCTTGGGGTAAGCCCTGATCAGGAGAACTTCGGCAGGTTGAACTGCGGCGGCACGCCCATGCGCTTGTTGATGATCCACTGCTGGGCAATGGACAGCAGGTTGTTGGTGACGTAGTACAGCACCAGGCCGGCCGGGAACATGAAGAACATGACGCTGAACACCAGCGGCATGATCCACATCATCTTGGCCTGCATGGGATCGGGCGGCGCGGGGTTGAGCGCCGTTTGCAGCAGCGTGGTCAGCGTCATGAACACGGGCAGGATGAAGTACGGGTCCTTGGCCGACAGGTCGTGCACCCAGCCGATCCAGGGCGCGCCGCGCATCTCCACCGACGACAGCAACACCCAGTACAGCGCGATGAACACGGGGATCTGCACCACCATCGGCAGACAGCCGCCCAGCGGGTTGACCTTTTCCTCGCGGTAGATGCGCATCATCTCCATCTGCATCTGCTGCGGCTTGTCCTTCAGGCGCTCGCGCATGGCCGTGATCTTGGGGTTGAGCGCCTTCATCTTGGCCATGCTGCCGTAGGCCTTGGCGTTGAGCCAGTAGAAAGCGATCTTCAGCAACAGCACCAGCGCCACGATGGACCAGCCCCAGTTGCCCAGCACCTTGTGGATCTGGTCGAGCAGCCAGTACAGCGGCTTGGCCGCGATGGTGACCCAGCCATAGTCCTTGACCAGCTCCAGCCCCGGCGTGATCGATTCCAGCATGGTCTCCACCTGCGGGCCCACGAACAGGCGCGTGTCCACGTTCAGGTGGGCGCCGGGCGCGATGGCGGCCAGCGGGGCGATCATGCCCGCGGCGTACAGGTTGGGGCCGATCTTGCGCGCGAAGTTGTCGTGCGGCGTGTCGGGCGCCAGCATCCAGGCGCTGGCAAAGTAGTGCTGCACCATGGCCACGTAGCCATCGGGCGCCTGCTTGACGAACTCGTCCTTGCCCTTGTCGATGTCGCTGAAGCTGACCTTCTGGTACTTCTTGGCCTCGGTGTAGAAGGCCGGGCCGGTGAAGGTGGAATAAAACGGCGTCTTGCTGCCGGGCTCGGCGCCGTGGCGCACCAGCTGCACGTAAAGCTGCGGGTGCACCGGCTGCGCGCTGTCGTTGATGACCTCGTTGCGCACCCCGATCACGTAGGAGCCGCGGGTCAGGGTGTAGGTGCGCACCAGCTTGACGCCGCCCACCACGGGCGATGTGAACGTCACCACCAGCTGCTGCGCGCCGTCGGCCAGGGTCTTGTCGCCGCTGAAAGTCATCGGCGTCTTGTGGTTCGGAAAGCTGCCGCCGATCAGGCCCGACTGCGCCTGATACACGTCATTGCCCTGGCTGTCGAACAGCAGCACATGGCGGTCGGTCTGCGCGTCGTCGGGGTACTTCAGCAGCTCGCTTTCGATGACCGAGCCGCCCTCGGTGTCGAACACGAGCTTCAGCACGTCGGTGCTGACGGTGATGCGCTCGTGCGCCACCGCCGCGCCCTCGGACACGGGCGGGGCAGCGCCCGGCGCACCGGCCACCGGCACCGCGCCGGCCGCTGCGCCGGACGAGGCGGCCGCGGGCGGCACCGCCGAGGCGCCCGCGCCCGGCTTGGCCGCCGCCGTCTGCGACGCACTGGGAAAGAACGTCGCCTTGTGGCCGTTGTGGACTTGCCACTGGTCCCACAGCATGACCAGCGAGAAGGCAAAAATCACCCAGAGAATGGTGCGGCGAATGTCGTTCATGACGGCTCGGAACGGTTGCCGGGCGGCTCGGGGCGCACGCCGGTCAGATGGGAAAACAGGCGCGGACGATCGGCCGGCACCGGGTCGCAGCCGCCAGCGCACCACGGGTGGCAGCGGCCCAGGCGGCGCAGCGTGAGATAGCTGCCCCAGGCCGCACCGTGCTGCTCCAGCGCCTGCAGCGCATAGCGCGAGCAGGTCGGCTCAAAACGGCAGGCCGAGCCCAGCCAAGGCGACAGCAGCAGGCGATAGCCCTTGACCAGCGCGATCAGCAGGCGCTGCATCATGACGGCTCCCGCGCCAGCAACTCGAGCAGCTCGGCGCGCACGGCCCCCCGCAAGGCCGGCGAGGTAGCACTGGGAAACTGGGCCAGCGAAAAAACGGCGTGCTGGCGCACCAGGCGCACGCCGGGCAGCGACGCCAGGCGCTCGGCGCCCACGGCGTAGATCTGCCGGCGAATGGTGTTGCGCGTGACGGCGCGGCGCGCCCAGCGCTTGGGCACCATGGCGCCCAGCCAGGCCTGCCCGGGCGCGCCAAACAAGGCGGCCTCGGCGCCGTCGGTTGCCGGCACGGGCAAGCGATGCAAGGCGAAATGCGCCGTGCGCGCCACGGGCCGATGCGCCAGCAAGGCCTGGAACTGCGCCCGCGTGCGCAGGCGCTGCACCGCGCCACCCGAAGGCGACACCGCGGTCAGCCCGGCAGCCATGGGCCCTGGGCAGCCCAAACTCAGACGGCCAGGCGCTTGCGTCCCTTGGCGCGGCGCGCGTTGATGACCGCGCGGCCGCCGCGCGTCTTCATGCGCACCAGAAAACCGTGCGTGCGCGCACGGCGCGTCTTGGAAGGCTGATAAGTACGTTTCATGATCGCTCTCTCGACAATTTTTGGATGACCGGCAGCGCCGGGGCCGCGCGGGCCCCCAAGCGCACAAGCCAGCGCAAGATTCCCGCCCGGCACGCAGCGTGCCAGCGCGCAGCACCTGCCAGCCAACCAAGGAAAACCCGGCATTATCGCAAATATTTGTTGATCCGCCAATGGCTTGCGCTCGTGGGGCGAGGCCGGACCCCGACCCGGGGCGCCTCGGGATTGTGGACAAGTGCGCAGGTCCATACAATCGGTGCGGTTTGGAGGGTGCACTTGTCCACAATTCGCGGGCCGGTGCGCAACAATTTTTGACAAGCCTTTCGTGAAACCCGAACCCCATCTCAGCCTGTGGCCGGCCTGCCTGGACGTGCTGGCCCAGGAGCTGCCCGAGCAGCAGTTCAACACCTGGATCAAGCCGCTGTCCGCGCAAGCCAGCGCCGACGGCTCGCGGGTGACGCTGCTGATCGCCAATCGCTTCAAGCTGGACTGGGTTCGCGCCCAGTACGCTGCACGCATGCTCGCCATCCTGGAGCAGCTCAATGGCCAGCCCGTGCAACTGGAGTTGGCGCTCGCTCCGCGTGCAACGGCCACCAGCAAACAATTGCCGGGCATGGCTGATGTTCCGGGAGCGGCCCAGGCGCAGGCCCCGGCCCCGGCCCAGATGGAGCTGGCCGACGCCGGCGCGCGCGAGCCGGCCGAGTCGGCGCACCGCAGCCGGCTGAACAGCGCGCTGACGTTCGACGTGCTGGTGGAGGGCTCGGCCAACCGCATGGCGCGCGCCGCCGCCCTGCACGTGGCCGGGGCGCCCGGCAAGCTGTACAACCCGCTGTTCATCTACGGCGGCGTGGGCCTGGGCAAGACGCACCTGATGCACGCGGTGGGCAACAAGCTGCTGGCCGACCGCCCCGACGCCAAGGTTCTCTACATCCATGCCGAGCAGTTTGTGTCGGATGTGGTCAAGGCGTATCAGCGCAAGACCTTCGATGAGTTCAAGCAGCGCTACCACTCGCTCGATCTGCTGCTGATCGACGACGTGCAGTTCTTCGCCAACAAGGAGCGCACGCAAGAGGAATTCTTCAACGCCTTCGAGGCGCTGCTGGCCAAGAAGTCGCACATCGTGATGACCAGCGACACCTACCCCAAGGGCCTCACGGACATCCACGAGCGGCTGGTGTCGCGCTTCGACGCGGGCCTGACGGTGGCCATCGAGCCGCCCGAGCTCGAAATGCGCGTGGCCATCCTGATCAACAAGGCGGGCGCCGAGGGCGCGCAGATGCCCGAGGAGGTGGCGTTTTTCGTCGCCAAGAACGTGCGCTCCAACGTGCGCGAGCTGGAGGGCGCGCTGCGCAAAATCTTGGCCTATTCGCGCTTCAACCAGCGCGAGGTGTCGATCCAGCTGGCGCGCGAGGCGCTGCGCGACTTGCTGTCCATTCAAAACCGCCAGATCAGCGTCGAGAGCATCCAGAAGACGGTGGCCGACTATTACAAGATCAAGGTGGCCGACATGTACAGCAAGAAGCGCCCGGCCAGCATCGCCCGCCCGCGCCAGATCGCCATGTACCTGGCCAAGGAGCTGACGCAAAAGAGCCTGCCCGAGATCGGTGAGCTGTTTGGCGGGCGCGACCACACCACCGTGTTGCACGCCGTGCGCAAGATCGCCGGCGAGCGTCAGCAGCTGACCGAGTTGAACCAGCAGCTGCACCTGCTGGAACAGACCCTGAAAGGCTGACGCCGACCCCATCCGAGGAAGACGAAACCACATGCAAAAGCGGCGACAATACGGGGTTCATCAAAATAAGCGCTCGGCTGTGCCCGGCGCACACTTCGGCGACAACGACGCGCGGCGCGCGCGCATCATTCAGAGGAATACATGATCGTTCTGAAGACCACCCAAGACAAGCTGCTGGCGGCGCTTCAGTCCGTGGCGGGCATCGTCGAGCGACGCCACACCCTGCCGGTGCTGGCCAACGTGCTGCTGCGCAAGACGGGCCCCAGCATTCAGCTGACCACGAGTGATCTGGAGATTCAAATCCGCACCCAGGCCGAGCTGGGCGGCGACGCGGGCAGCTTTGCCACCACCGTGGGGGCGCGCAAGCTGATCGACATCCTGCGCACCCTGCCGCCCGACCAGACCGTCAGCCTGGAGGCGCAGCAGTCCAAGCTGATCCTCAAGGGCGGCAAGAGCAAGTTCACCTTGCAAACCCTGCCGGCCGAGGACTTTCCACTGGTGCAGGAGGCGCCCAGCTTCGGCCCCGCCTTCAGCGTGCCGCAAAAAACGCTCAAGGCCCTGCTGGGCCAGGTGGCCTTTGCCATGGCGGTGCACGACATCCGCTACTACCTCAACGGCATCCTGTTCGTGGCCGAGGGCAAGCAACTCAGCCTGGTGGCCACCGACGGCCACCGCCTGGCCTTTGCCCATGCCACGCTCGAAGTCGAGGTGCCCAAGCAGGAGGTCATCCTGCCGCGCAAGACGGTGATCGAGCTGCAACGCCTGCTGTCGGACGCCGACGTGCCCGAGGGCCAGGCCGCCCCCATGATCGAAATGCAGTTTGCCGCCAACCAGGCCAAGTTCAGCTTTGGCGGCATGCAGTTCGTCACCAAGCTGGTCGAGGGCAAGTTCCCCGACTACAACCGCGTGATTCCCAAGAACCACCGCAACCACGTCACGCTGGGGCGCGCGCCGCTGTTGGCCAGCTTGCAGCGCACGGCGATTTTGACCAGCGAGAAGTTCAAGGGCGTGCGCCTGAACTTCGAGCCCGGCACGCTGCAAATCGCCTCCAACAACGCCGAGCAGGAAGAGGCGGTGGACGAGCTGGACATCGACTACGGCGGCGACGCCATCGAGATCGGCTTCAACGTCACCTACCTGATCGACGCGCTGGCCAACATGAGCAGCGAGGAAATGATCCGCGTGGAGCTGGCCGACGGCAACAGCTCGGCGCTGATCACGCTGCCGGGCAACGACAGTTTCAAATATGTCGTGATGCCGATGCGAATCTGACATGAACCACCCCCAGTCTCCACTCGCTGCGCGATGTTTCGCCCACCCCCTTGGAGGGGGCATCGCCTGTGGGCGGGCCAAGCCCTTCCACGGCGATCGCTGGCTTGGCCTGCTCCGCGGCCTTTCGGCTCTTTGGGTTTCACGCCCAGCAGGCCGTGCATGGCGCCATGGATGATTGAGACTTTGCATTGCTATTATTTACAGAGCGTTTCGCCCAGCAAACCCGCCCGCTCCGGCGGGTTTTGAGCTTCAATAGATCGAGAGTTTCGTGATGACCGAGCCCACCCCCACCCCCGAACAAGCCCCCGCCCCAGCGGCCGGCGGCTACGGCGAGAGCGCCATCCAGATCCTGGAAGGCCTGGAGGCGGTACGCAAGCGCCCGGGCATGTACATCGGCGACACCAGCGATGGCACTGGCCTGCACCACCTGGTGTTCGAGGTGGTGGACAACTCCATCGACGAGGCGCTGGCCGGCTGGTGCGACGACATCGTGGTCACCATCCACGCCGACGGATCCCTGTCCGTGGTGGACAACGGCCGCGGCATTCCCACCGGCGTGAAGATGGACGACAAGCACGAGCCCAAGCGCTCGGCCGCCGAGATCGCGCTGACCGAGCTGCACGCGGGCGGCAAGTTCAACCAGAACAGCTACAAGGTCTCGGGCGGCCTGCACGGCGTGGGCGTGTCCTGCGTCAACGCGCTGTCCAGCCGGCTGCACCTGGTGGTGCGCCGCGAGGGCAAGAAGCACGAGATCGAGTTCAGCCGCGGCTTCGTGCAAGACCGCCTGCTGGAGACCGTCAACGGCGTCGAGGTTTCGCCCATGAAGGTCACCGGCGACACCGACCAGCGCGGCACCGAGGTGCGCTTCTTGCCGGACACCGAAATCTTCAAGGAAAACAACGACTTTCACTACGACATCCTGGCCAAGCGCCTGCGCGAGCTGTCCTTCCTCAACAACGGCGTGCGCATCCGCCTGATCGACGAGCGCACCGGCAAGGAGGACGACTTCTCGGGCGCCGGCGGCGTCAAGGGCTTTGTGGACTTCATCAACGGCAGCAAGAAGGTGCTGCACCCCAACGCCGTGCACGCCACCGGCACGCGTCCGGCCGAGACTTATGGCGGCATCCCCGGCACCGAAATCGGCGTGGAAGTGGCCATGCAGTGGAACGATGGCTACAACGAGCAAGTCCTCTGTTTCACCAACAACATCCCGCAGCGCGACGGCGGCACGCACCTGACGGGCCTGCGCGCGGCCATGACGCGCGTGATCACCAAGTACATCGAGGTCAATGAACTGGCCAAGAAAGCCAAGGTCGATGTCAGCGGCGACGACCTGCGCGAAGGCCTGGTGTGCGTGCTGTCGGTCAAGGTTCCCGAGCCCAAGTTCAGCAGCCAGACCAAGGACAAGCTGGTGTCCAGCGAAGTGCGCGCGCCGGTCGAGGACATCGTCGCCAAGACGTTGACCGACTACCTGGAAGAGCGCCCCAACGACGCCAAGATCATCTGCGGCAAGATCGTCGAAGCCGCGCGCGCGCGCGAGGCCGCCCGCAAGGCGCGCGAGATGACGCGGCGCAAGGGCGTGCTAGACGGCTTTGGCCTGCCCGGCAAGCTGGCCGACTGCCAGGAGAAAGACCCGGCGCAGTGCGAGATCTACATCGTCGAGGGCGACTCGGCCGGCGGCAGTGCCAAGCAGGGACGCGACCGCAAGTTCCAGGCCATCCTGCCGCTGCGCGGCAAGATCCTGAACGTGGAGCGCGCGCGCTACGAAAAGCTCTTGTCCAGCAACGAAATCGTGGTGCTGATCACGGCTTTGGGCACCGGCATCGGCAAGGCCGCCGAGGACGGCAACGGCAAGAGCGCCAGCGACGACTTCAACATCGACAAGCTGCGCTACCACCGCATCATCATCATGACCGACGCCGACGTGGACGGCGCGCACATCCGCACGCTGCTGCTCACGTTTTTCTACCGCCAGATGCACGAGCTGGTCGAGCGCGGCCACATCTACATCGCCCAGCCGCCGCTGTACAAGGTCAAGTCCGGCAAGGAAGAGCTGTACCTGAAGGACGACGCCGCGCTCGACGCCTTTTTGCTGCGCGTGGCCCTGAAGGACGCCGTGGTGCACCCCGGCGCCACCGACGCCGCGCCCATCACCGGCGAGGCGCTGGCCGAGCTGGCGCGCAAACACCAGCTGGCCGAAGGCGTGATCGCGCGCCTGTCGGCCTTCATGGACGAAGAAGCCCTGCGCGCCATTGCCAGCGGTGTGGTGCTGAACATGGACACGCTGGAGGCCGCCCAGGCCAGCGCCGCCGAGCTGCAATCGCACCTGCACGAGCAGCAGGCCAACGGCGGCGCGCCCGAGGTGGCCGCCGTGCTCGACCCCCGCACCGAGCGCCCCGTGCTGCGCATCAGCCGCCACCACCACGGCAACGTCAAAAGCAGCGTCATCCCGCAAGATTTTGTGCATGGCGGCGACCACGCCGCGCTGGTGGCCGCCGCGCAAACCTTCCAGCACCTGCTGAGCGAGGGCGCCAAAGTCACCCGCGGCGAGGGCGAGCGCCAGCGCGAGCAGGCCGTGGGCAACTTCCGCGAGGCCATGCAATGGCTGATCGCCGAAGCCGAGCGCACCACCAGCCGCCAGCGCTACAAGGGCCTGGGCGAGATGAACCCCGAGCAGCTGTGGGAAACCACGATGGACCCGGCCGTGCGCCGCCTGCTGCGCGTGCAGATTGAAGACGCCATCGCCGCCGACCAGGTCTTCACCACCCTGATGGGTGATGACGTCGAGCCGCGCCGGGCGTTCATCGAGACGAATGCGCTGAGGGCCGGGAATATCGACGTGTGACGCCGCACGCCCGCCGCGCCGGCGCCCTCATCCACCGGAATGTGAAAATGTTCATCTGACCCCATTTTTTCCCATTTTTTCCACCAATTCAAAACGAATCCAGCGGCACAAACGCCAGCGGCTGCGCGGTCGTGGCGTCCAGCAGCACTGTCCACACCACGCCCTTGCGGCCCTGAATGGGCAAAAAGCGCAGCGCGTCGATCGCGCGGCCCGACTGCGCAACGCCTTGCCGGATCGCGTCTGCCTGCTGCGGAAACCGCGCCAGCAACTGGCTGGCAGGCCGCGCGGCGGCGACGATGGCGGCGCGGCCAGCGTCATACGGTTGCCACAACTCCGGGTGCGCTGCGACCTCCACGCCACCCATCGCCTGCATGGTGTAGTCCGCCACTTCGCTGCCCACCAGCGGGCGCAGCGACAGCCAAGTGGGGCCACTCAAAGGCAATGCCTTGATCCCGACCGGCGTGCGGGCAAGAAACTGCGGCGGAATGTCGCCGGCATGCACCACCCGAAAGCGGTTGTACTCAAACACCGCATGCACCGGCCGTGACCCGTAAATGGTGTGCAGGCCATAGCCCAACGCCGCCAGTTGCAGCACGCCGATCACTGAAAAATCCAGCCACTTCTCGCGCCGCGACTTGCGCGGGTTGAACACCACCAGCGTCACCAGCGGGCCGATCACCACGTCCACCCCCGCCACCAGCAAGAACAGATCGCGCCCGCCCGAGAGGGCGCGAAAGGGTGGTGGGAACCAAAGCCAGAACACCAGCGCGGCAGCCAAGGCGGCCACCAGCACGCTGATGGAAAGGTGAATGGAAAAGGCGCGGGCCTTCGCTCGCCAAAGCTGCATCACGGATTCCTCAACGCGGCGCGGCCGCCGCAGCACAGCGCGGGCCCAACACCCGCCCCTTGAACTCGGTCATGGGCAAGCCATGATCGCGCTGCCATTCTTGCCAGCCCTTGGCTTCAGCTTGGCAGCGCACAGCGCCAAAAACATCGCATAACAGTTGCTGCTGCCGCGCCGCCTCGTCCGGCTGGCCCGACACTTCCAGCAGCGTTGCATATCGGCGCAGCAGCGTGGGCGACGGAAGCCGGCGGGCCACGCCGCCATACTCTTCAAGCACCTGCTGCGTCACGGGTTTGGAAACGTCGGCAGCAGTCAAGGCCAGCAATCCATGCAGGTGGTCCAGCAGCAGCAGATCAGGCACCTCCACCGCATGGCGAACCGCCCCGATGCGGGCGTTTTCAAACCGGATGTCGGTGTAGGTCGACGTCGCGCGGCCCACGTCCCACACGACGGCCGCCGAAAGCGCGCAAAGTGCCAGCCAACCCAAGCCGAACACCCCTGGCCCCAAACGCAGCGCCCGGTGCACCGGGTCACGTGCGTCGATCACGCCCATCATCAAGCCCATCGGCAACAGGAAATAGGTGTAGGCCAGCGGGTATTCCAGCATCGCGTGCAGCAGCAGGCCCAGCACCGCCGCCATCCAATAGCCGCTGGCTGCGCTGCCCTGCGCCGACAGATGCCGCCAAACCCACCAAGCCAGCAAGGCCAGCAGGCTCAAGCCCAGCGGCCAACCCAGCCACACCACCCAATCCAGCGCCAACATGTGCGCATAGTTGAAGTAATAACGCAAGTCCGGGTGGCAAGCCGCTACGGCCTCTTGCGCCGTGGCCGACTGGAGCCAACCGTAGCCCGTCCAGGGCCGCTGCAACGCGGCGTCGAAGAAAGCGTGCCAGACCTTCAGCCGCAAATCGCCACCAGCCTGCTCGAGCCCCACGTCCCTTGCCGACCAAGGCAGCAACAGGTGCTGATCCAGCCACGGCATCGCCAACCACCAAACCGCGCCCAGGCCAAGCGCCCACAGCCCCCAGCGCCATTCGCCGCGCTGGCCCGCGCGCAGCCACAACCACACGCACCAGCCAGCCAGCAGGGCCAGCTGCAGCAGGCCGGTGCGCGACTGGGTGATGCACATGGCCAGCGTCAACACCGCCGCCGACAGCATCATCCCAAAAGCACCGATCTGCCGTTCATGCCGCAACTGCATGCCGCAACACAGCGCCAAGAAGAACAGCGTATTGGTATGGTTTTGCTGGCCCAGGCTCGCGTAAGGGCGGCTGCCGCGCACAAGTTCTTGCGCAAAAACCACCAGCGGCTCGGTCCACAGCCATTGCATCAGGACGATGCCGGCAGAAATCAGTCCCGCGGACAATACCGTCAGCAGCAGCGCGGTGGTCCACCGCCCGCCCATGACGCTGCAGGCCAGTGCCTGTCCGGTCAACACCGCCATCGCGAACAATCCCAGATACAAGCTCACGATCCAGGCATCGCCGGCAAAGGGCAGCAGCCCGCCCATCCACTGGATCCATGCGGCTGCAACGCCGAACGAAACGAGAGAAGTCAACGGCCAAGCCAATTTCGATTGCGCAAGGACTTCGCCCGCACGTCCAAAATGCAACAACGCCATCATCAGCAGGCCGCACACCGCGGACGCTTCGTTCCAAATGGAAACCCAAGGGAAAGCCTTGTTGGGCAAAAGCCAAGCCACTCCGACCGCAAACAGGCCCACCAAACCTAACAGCTCGGTCAGGCGAGGCGAGGCGTGCGAATGGTCGGACACAAAAAAATTATTCTGTATTAGGGTTGATACAGCAATGCTTAGAGAGATTCCTAGCCGGCACGCTGAACCAACGAATGGTGCAAAAAAAAGCGGCGCCCATAGCGCCGCTATCAGATGTCGCTGGCTTCCGAATTAGCCGCGGCAAGAACCGGGCAGGAACTTCGTCGGCATTGGGGAGGCGGAACCAGGGCCGCAAACCCAGTGGTTGATGCCGGAACCCACAGAAATGGCGGTGGTGCCAGCGTCGGCGTAAGGCGTCAACGTGATGGTTGTCGAGGCAGCGGTCTTCAAATCGGACGCGGCCGTAGTTGTCACGGTCACCGCACCGGCAGCCGTAGTATCAACCTGCTTCACGTACTTGGTGCCGGAACCCGATGCAATTTCACAGCCCCACGCACCCGCCGCTGGAAGCGAAGAAACCGCGCTCTGAACCGTTTCAGTAATGCTGGTGCGGCAAGCCGAACCTGCCAGAATCGCTTCAGACACCTTGGCTCTGATCGTGTAGTCCTGATAAGCAGGTAGAGCGACAGCAGCCAGAATACCAATGATGGCCACCACGATCATCAATTCGATCAGGGTAAAGCCTTGTTGCAGTTTCTTCATCTGTTTCATTTTCATTTCCTTCAAAAGTAAGGTTGAACCTTGGAGACCCTTGGAGACACTCCCTGAGCGGGTAGGTGCGTCGTCGCACGCCTTGTTTGTTGCAGGGGGCGTGCCAACGCGCGGAGGGCCGGGTTTTCGTAACAAACCGCACAGTTCGGCGGCCCTGGGCGGCAGCCAGCGGGGCCGCACGCTCTGTTTGGCACGGCAGACGGTGTGCCAGCCGGTGTGCTGGCGCGGCAAAGGCTGTGCCACGGTTTCTTTTTGACACGGCCCGGGCTGCGCCACCGGCCGACCGCAAGGCGGCTCCTTCACGGTGCTGCCGACCGCAGGGCGGCCCCTTCACGACGCTGCCGACCGCAGGGCGGCCATTCGCGGTGTCGCCGGCCGCAGGGCGGCACATTCAGCGCGCCGTCGGCCGTGCTGCTTCTAAAATCAGGCGCACCACACGAGGAGCGCAAGCATGGACACCATCAGCCTGGATGCGGCGGAGGCGGTTACCGGCATCAGCCGCCGCACGCTGTGGCGGCGCGTGGCCGAGGGCGCCTTTGCCAGCGGCGACAAGGACGCGCGCGGGCGCACCACCCTGGCGCTGGACGGTGTGCTGGCCCTGATGCAGGGCAATACGGGCATGGCCCTGGGCGCCGACGAGGTGCGGGTGCTGCGGCAGGCCGACGCCGGCGACGCGCCCGCGCAGGCCGACATGGGCGCCATGCTGTACGTGGCGGGCGCGCGCCAGCCGGCGCTGTACTGGCTGCACGCGGCCGCCGAGCAGGGCAGCGCCGAGGCCATGCAGTGGCTGGGCACCCACCACGCCGCGGCGGGCAACGCGCAGGACGACCACCAGGCGCTGATGTGGCTGGCCAAGGCGGCGGCGCTGGGCCACCCGCTGGCGCGGCGGCAGGTGGACGGGCTGCTGGGCGCCGCGGGGCTGGGCGCGGTGGGGCCTTAGGCAGCTATCAATAGAGAAGCTGTTTGCGCTTGATGGGAGCGCGCTGGAGGCTCGTTTTCTTGATGAATTCAGCCTGGGGCGCGCTCCCTTGGCGCCGCCTGTCGGCAAGAACGGGCGGGCGGCGGCATGGCGCGATGCGCGGCAGCCGGATCGGGCGGCCGGCAGGGCAGCCACCCCACGGTGACGGATGGCCAAGGCAGCGATACCTGCGATACTGGGTGCCGCAAGCGGACGACGCCGGCCCAGGTTGCCATGGAAGCCTTGCCGGGCCTGCATGATGTGAAGGACACGCTGCCATGTTGCTGGATGAGTTGCGCCAGATAAAGGACCCGATCGAAGCCGTGTGCCGGCTCCACGGCGCCGGGCACCCGCGCGTGTTCGGCTCGGTCGCGCGTGGCGAGGAGAGGCCGGACAGCGACATCGACTTTCTGGTGGACTTGCCCAGGGGCTATGACTGGGTTGCCCAGCGCATGCCGCTGCAGCGGCAATTGGCCGAAATCACCGGGCGCCGGCTGGACCTGGTGCCCGAACACGAGCTGAATCGCCACATCCGCGCCGCCGTGCTCGAGGAAGCGGTGGAGTTGTGAGCAAGCAATGGCAGGCTTATGCGCGGCACGTGCTGGATGCGACCGAGAAGTTGCGCCGCATCGAGCAGCGTGGCGACCTGACAGCAGACGACAGTGAGCAGGCGTAGAGCGTGCGTGGAGCAGGACGACCACCAGGCGCTGATGTGGCTGGCCAAGGCGGCGGCGCTGGGCCACCCGGTGGCGCGGCGGCAGGTGGACGGGCTGCTGGGCGCCGCGGGGCTGGGCGGGCCGGGGCCAGAAAAACTATGGAATGGATAGCAGCTTGCGCCCGCTGAACGGGCGCCAGGGGCGGATTTGGCCCATGGTTTTGGCATCGACCCACCGGGCGGCGGTGCGGGCCGGATGGGCATGGGGCCGGTGCAACCCGGCGGCCTGGCGGCAAGGCCCACGCGATCGCCCCGCACCGGGGCGCGGGCAACGATGGAGCGATGAACGATGAACATGCATGCAAACGATCGGGCGCGCGGCTGGTGCGGCCGCGGTGGGGTGCTGGCCTTGGCGGGGCTGGTGGCTTTGGCGGGCTGTGGCGGGGGCGGCTCGGACGGGCCGGGCACGCCGGCGCCGCCGGCGCCCCCCACGGCGCCGCCGACGACCCCGCCCACAAGCCCGCCGCCCACGCCCCCATCGGGCAGCGCCACCTACGGCAATCTGCAGGCCGCGTCGCTGGGCGCCGGCGCCAGCCTGAACGGGGCGCTGCCGTTTCCGGCCGACAACGCGTGGAACACGGACATCTCCAAGGCGCCGGTCGATCCGGATTCGGCGGCGCTGATCGCCAGCATCGGGCTCACGCGCGGGCTGCACCCGGACTTTGGCGCGGGGCTGTGGGAGGGCGCGCCCATCGGCATCCCGTACGTGGTGGTGGGCGCGGGGCAGCCCAAGGTCAAGATCACGTTCACCGACTACGGCGACGAGAGCGACCCGGGCCCCTACCCGGTGCCGCCCAATGCGCCGATCGAGGGGCAGCGCGCCGACGGCGGCGCATTTGGCGGCGACCGCCACGTGCTGGTGATCGACCGCAGCGCCAACCGCCTGTACGAGCTGGGCAACGCGGTGCCGCAGGCCGATGGCAGCTGGCTGGCCAGCGGGGGCGCGGTGTTTCACCTGGACAGCAACACGGTGCGCCCGGGCGGGCGGCCGGGCTGGACCAGCGCGGACGCGGCGGGGCTGCCGATCTTTCCGGGCCTGGCGCGCTATGACGAGGCGGCGACGGGCGTGATTGCCCACGCGCTGCGCTTTACCGTCAGCCGCACGCGCCGCGCCTATGTGCCGCCGGCCACGCACTGGGCGTCCAGCGACACCAGCGCCAACCTGCCGCCCATGGGCATGCGGGTGCGTTTGAAGGCGGCCTACGCGATCCCGCCGGGCACCAGCACCGAGTCGCGCGCGATCTTGCAGGCGCTCAAGACCTACGGCATGCTGGTGGCCGATAACGGCTCCAGCTGGTACATCAGCGGCGCGCCGGACGCGCGCTGGAACAACGACGCGCTGCTGCGCGAGCTGGGCGCCGTGAAGGGCGCCGATTTTGAGGTGGTGCGGATGCAGGGGCTGGTCAAGCCCTGAGCCAGGGATTGCGCGCGCAAGGCTGCGGCAAGCGGCTCGGGGCGCCTGTCGATCGGTCGGCGCTCGCGCGCTTCATCAGGGCGGTCCACGCAGGCGTTAGAGTCACGGCTTTGGCTGCGCGCGCTCCGCCGTTGGCCGTCACACCGCCCTTCGATCTCATGCCCATCACCCAAGACAGCGCCGTCACCCTGGCCTACAAAATCACCGACGCCCACAGCGGCAAGCCGCTGGACGCGGGCACCACCGCCTATCTGCATGGCGGCTACGACAACCTGTTTGCCCAGGTCGAGGCGGCGCTGGCCGGGCTGGAGGTGGGGCAGTCGATCGACCTGCAACTGGCCGCCCAGGATGCCTTCGGCGCGCGCGACGAGGCGCTGGTGCGCGTCATCCCCAAGAGCGACTTCCCGCCCGGCGTCAAGGTGGGCGGCCAGTTGCAGGGCGCGGGGCCCAACGGGCCGCTGGCCTACAACGTGGTCAAGATCAAGGGGCCCGAGGTGCACCTGGACGGCAACCACCCGCTGGCGGGGCACGACCTGCGCTTTGTCGCCACGGTGAAGGCGGTGCGCGCGGCCACGGCCGAGGAGATCACGCATCGCCACGTGCACGGGGCGCATGGGCATCATCATTGATTAACTATATTTTTGATAGCTGCTTGCGCTTGATGGACGGGCGCTGCGGCACGATTTTGCTTTAAGTTGTCCGTCGCCGGACGACCCGCCGCCGGCCCTGTCTTGCAGACCGCGGAGCCGCCAGAGGCGACTCCTCTTCGGGTTGTCCGGACTCGCGCTGGCGAGTCCAGAGCCGCAGCCCTCACCCCAACCCTCTCCCAGAGGGAGAGGGGGCAAAAACCGGAACGCCCTTGAACGCCACCGACCCGCCGGACACCGACACCTCTGCCCCCCCGCCCATGCCCCTGCGCACGGCCTGGGCCATGCTGGGTGCGCTGGCTGGGGCCTTTGTGCTCAGCCAGGCGTTTCGCACGCTGGGGGCCATCATGGGGCCGCCGCTGGCCGACCAGTTGCAGCTGTCGCCGCAGCAGCTGGGGCTGTGGTCGGCGGCGTTTCACTTCTCGTTCGGGCTGGTGCAGCTGGTCATGGGCGTGTCGCTGGACTTGTGGGGCATTCGGCGCACCATCTTGCTGGCGTTTCCGGCGGCGGCCGCGGGTGCGCTGCTGTCGGCGCAGGCGGGCAGCTACCCGGTGCTGCTGCTGGGGCAGCTGCTGATCGGCACGGGCTGCGCGCCGGCGTTCCTGGTGTGCACGCTGTTCATCAGCCGGCACTTCGCGGCCGATCGCTTTACCGCCACCTCGGGGCTGGTGATGAGCATCGGCAGCCTGGGCGTGCTGGCCACGGCCACGCCGCTGGCCTGGCTGATCGAGGCCAGTTCCTGGCGCTGGGGTTTTGCCGCGCTGGCGCTGGGCTGCGTGCTGGCCTGGGCGGCCATGGCCTGGCTGGTGCACGAGCCGCCCGGCCCCCCCGCCGTGGCGGGCGAGCGGCCCACGGCCGGGGCCGCGCTGCGCGGGCTGTTCGGCCTGTTCAAACTGCCGCAGACGGCCGGCATGGTGGCCTATGCGGCCGTGGCCTACGCCGGCTTCATCACCCTGCGCGGGCTGTGGCTGGGGCCGCTGCTGGTGGAGCGCCACGGCTTCAGCCTGGTGCAAAGCGGCAACGTGGCGCTGGTGATGACGCTGGCCAGCATGGCCAGCCCCAGCGTGTTCGGCCGGCTGGACCCGGGCGGCGCACGCCGCACGCGCTGGATGCTGGTGCTGGCGCTGGTGGCCGCGCTGCTGGTGGGCGCGGCCGGCGTGGTGCCGATCGCGTGGGTGGACGTGGCTTTGGCCGTGACCTACGGCGCACTGTCGGGCTACGGCGTTTTGCAGTACGGCTACGTGCGCGACGCCTACCCCGAGGCGCTGCGCGGGCGCGCGCTGTCGCTGCTGACCATGGCGATGTTTTTGGGCGTGGCGCTGATGCAGTGGGCCAGCGGCGTGGCCGCCAGCTGGGCGCCCGCGCTGGGCGTGGCGCCCTTCACCGCCGCGCTGCTGACCATGTCGGCGCTGCTGCTGGCGGGGGCGGCGGCTTTCTGGCGGCTGCCGCGGGCGTAGCGCTTTTGCCGCGTGCGGCCCGTGGGCGCATACTGTCCGCATGAACCTCTTGCACATCCCCCTCCTTCGCGCGGCGCTGGCCGCCGCAGCCCTGGGCCTGCTGGGCGCGTGCACCGGCGCGCCGCGCGCACCCGACGGCGGCGCCACGACCTCGGGCGTGACGGTGTACGGCACGGTGGATGCGGGCGTCAGCCGCACCGACAAGTAGATCTCGCCAACTACTTTTTGATAGCTGCTTGCGCCCGATGGACACCGGCTGCAACCCATTTTGGCTTTGATTTGCCGGCGCCGCCGTGTTTCGCCTGACGCAAGCCCCCAACGTCGCCATCGCCCAGGTGTGGGCCGATCTGCTGTGCGAGGCCGGCTACGCGGCCACGGTGGAGCGGCGCTACCTGAGCAGCATCGCCGGCGAGCTGCCGCCCGACCAGTGCCGCCCCGAGATCTGGCTGCGCCACGCCGAGCACGAGGCCGGAGCGCGCCAGCTGCTCGATGACCTGGCCCACCTGCCGCAGCGGCGCTGGCGCTGCGCGCACTGCGGCGAGCTGGTGGAAGGCGGCTTCGAGCAGTGCTGGAACTGCGGGGCGTGGATGCCGGCGTCCGCCCCGTGATCACTTCCAGCGCAGCGGCTCCACGCTGACGCTGCCGCGCGTGCTGGACAGCGTCAGCACGCCCTCTTGCAGCGTGGCCTGCAGCTGCATGCTGCGCTCGGCCAGTTGCGTGAGCGCCTGCGCGTCAAGGGCGGGGATGCGCCAGACCTGCAGCTTGTCCAGCCGCGACAGCTTGCCCTCGATGCCGCGCCACCACACCTCGGCCTGGCTGGCAAACGGGTAGAGGATGACCTGGTCGGCCTTGCTGCAGGCCTTGGCCAGCGGCTTGTCCTCGGGCTGGCCCACTTCGATCCACAGGCGCGTGCGGCCGGTGAAGTCTTGCAGCAGCACGTCGGGCTCGTCGGGGCTGGACAGGCCCGCGCCAAAGCCGATGCGCGCGTCGCCGCCGCACAAATCCTGCACCTGGTGGGCGTTGAGCGCCAGCGCGGCCAGGCGCACCATCATGCGCTCGTCGGTCTCGCTGGGGTGGCGCGCCAGGGTGAGCTGCAGGTCGGTGTAGCAGCCGTGGTCGATGTCGGCCAGCTGCACGTCGGCCTTGAAGATGGTGGATTTGAGGGCCATGGGTTTGCTTTGTTTTTGATAGCTGTTCGCGCTTTGTCACCAAGCGCTGGCGGTCAATTCGACTTGATTTTATTGGTCGGTGGGCTGCCCCTCGCCCCTCCCGGGGGCAGCAGCGAGACGCTGCGCTCTTCAGGCTGTCCAGTTGCGCACTGGCGCAACTGGAGCCGCCAGCGCGAGTCCGGACAACCCGAAGAGGAGTCGCCTCTGGCGGCTCCGCGGTCTGCAAGACAGGGCCAGCGGCGTCAACGCGGGCACGCCGCTTGTCAAACCCGCCGCGCCAGCTCGGCCGCCATGCCCACATAGGTGGCGGGCGTGAGCGCCAGCAGGCGCTCCTTCTCGGCCGCCGGGATGTCGAGCGTGGCGATCAAGCCGTGCAGCGCCTCGCGCGTGACCTGCTGGCCGCGCGTGACTTCCTTCAATTTTTCATACGCGCCGGGCACGCCAAAGCGGCGCATCACCGTCTGGATGGGCTCGGCCAGCACTTCCCAGGCCTTCTCCAGGTCGGCGGCAAGTGCGGCCTCGTTCAGCTCCAGCTTGTTCAGGCCCGTCAGCAGCGATTGATGCGCCAGCACCGCGTGGCCCAGCGCCACGCCCATGTTGCGCAGCACGGTGCTGTCGGTCAGATCGCGCTGCCAGCGGCTGATGGGGAGCTTGTCGCTCAGGTGGCGCAGCAGCGCGTTGGCCAGGCCCAGGTTGCCTTCGGCGTTTTCGAAGTCGATCGGGTTGACCTTGTGCGGCATGGTGCTGGAGCCGATCTCGCCCGCCTTGGTCTTTTGCTTGAAGTAGCCCAGGCTGATGTAGCCCCACACGTCGCGCGCCAGGTCGATGCAGATGGTGTCCGCGCGCGCCACGGCATCGAACAGCTCGGCCATATAGTCGTGCGGCTCGATTTGGATGCTGTAAGGCTGAAAGCTGAGGCCCAGGCCCGCGGGCTCATCGGCTTCGACCACTTTGCGTGCAAAAGCTTCCCAGTCGAAATCAGGCCAAGCCGACAAGTGCGCGTTGTAGTTGCCCACGGCGCCGTTCATCTTGGCGCGCAGCGGCACGCTGGCGATCTGCGCGCGCGCCGCGGCCAGACGCACCACCACGTTGGCCAGCTCCTTGCCCACCGTCGTCGGGCTGGCGGTTTGCCCGTGGGTGCGGCTGAGCATGGGCACGCCCGCGTGCTGCTGCGCCAGCGCGCGCAGGCGCTCGATCACCGCGTCCAGCCCTTGCAGCAGCACGGCGCGCCCGGCCTTCAGTTGCAGCGCGTGGCTGGTGTTGTTGATGTCCTCGCTGGTGCAGGCGAAGTGCACGAACTCGGTCGCGGCCTGCAGCTCGGCGTGGCCCTCGAACTTGCTCTTGATCCAGTACTCCACGGCCTTGACGTCGTGGTTGGTGGTGCGCTCGATGGCCTTGATGGCGGCGCCATCAAGCTCGGAAAAATCGCGCAGCAGGCCGTGCAGATAGGCACGTGCGGCGCTGGACAGCGGCTTGAATTCGGCAAAACCCGCGTCCGAGAGGGCGATGAACCACGTCAGCTCCACCTGCACGCGATCGCGCATGTAGCCCAGCTCGCTCAGGTGCGGGCGCAGGGCGTCCAGCTTGGGGGCGTAGCGGCCGTCCAGCGGCGAGAGGGCGGTGAGCGCGGTGAGGTCCATGCGCGAATTGTAGAAGTGCAAGCGCCGCGCGCACGGCGCCCGCCTGCCCCTAAAATGGCGGCGCCCGCCGGGCATCCCGGCTTTCATTTGCCACCGTTCCATGACCATGCGATTGATCGGCGCCCTCGCCAGTCCCTACGTGCGCAAGGCGCGCGTTGTCCTGGCCGAGAAGAAGCTGGACTACCAGTTCGTGCCCGAGGACGTCTGGGCCGCGGACACCACCATTGGCGCCGCCAACCCGCTGGGCAAGGTGCCCTGCCTGGTGATGGACGGACAGGACGCGGTGTTCGACTCGCGCGTGATCGTGGACTACCTGGACACGCTCTCGCCCGTGGGCAAGCTGATTCCGCCGCCCGGGCGCGAGCGCGTCGAGGTCAAGACCTGGGAAGCGCTGGCCGACGGCCTGATGGACGCCGCGATCCTGGCCCGCCTGGAGAAGACCTGGCCCGGCCGCGCCGAGGGCGAGCGCAGCAGCGCCTGGATCGAGCGGCAAATGGGCAAGGTGGACGCCGCCCTGGCCGCGATGAGTGCCGGCCTGGCCGACAAACCCTGGTGTGCTGCCGGCATTCACATGACGCTGGCCGACATCGCCGTGGGCTGCGCGCTGGGCTACCTGGACTTTCGCTTTCCCGAGCTGGACTGGCGCGCGCGCCACGCCAATCTGGCGCATCTGCTGGACGGCAAGCTGATGCAGCGCCCGAGCTTCGTCGATACCCAGCCGGCATAACCACTCACCCCCAGGCGGCGCGGCCTTTCGGCTCTTGGCGATGTTGCGCCCAAGCTGGCGCCGCCCCAAAACAAACGCGCCGCTTTGGCCCGGGGGCAAAAGCGGCGCGGTCAGAATAAAAATGCTGCCGGAGCGGCCTGAAGCGAAGGAGGAGGAGGGAGGGAGGAGGAAATGCGCTTCAGGTTTTCGTCGGCATCAAGCCAGTTGGCTCGGCAGCTTCAAGGCAATTGGAGGAGTCAATTCACCCTTGCCTCGATAAGACGGCAACGATACTGCAAAGTTCCTGACCACCGGCTGACGGCACGTAAAAAAATGTGAAGCGCGCGCGCCACGCAGCCGGCCCCAGGGCATTTCAGTTGGCCATGGCGCCGGGCACCACCCGCGGCGCATCAAGCCCAACGAGCCGAGAGGCCGCGCAGCAGGCCGTGTCCGCGATCGACGTGGCCGGGGTCTCCCCGGCCACGGGCGATGCCCCCTGCGAGGGGGTGGGCGAAACATCGCGCAGCGAGTGGAGACTGGGGGGTGTTCCACTTCACCCCAGTGCCGTCCCGGCGGCGTGCCCCAGCGTGAAGGCCTCCTCGAACACCGAGTAGCCCGACCAGTCGGTGTGCGCAAAGGCCAGGCGCGGGGCATCGGCAAAGGCCAGCGCGAAGTCGGCCGATCGGGCCGATCGGCCTGATCGCGCGGGCTGCACGGACGCCCGCAAGGCGGCGACCTGGGCCAGGGTGCCCGGCGTCGGCACCGCCATGGCGTGGCCGTAGCGCACCAGGGCGATGTGCTCGGTCTTGGCGGCCAGGTCGGGGTGGGCGGCGGACAGCTCGGCGACGACGGCGTCGCGCCAGTGTGTCCAGGGCCGGGCCAGCAGTTGCGCGCGGCCGTCCGGCACGTCGCCCAGCGCGCGGTAGTAGGTCAGCACCGTGGGACCGGGCACGGGGCGCAGGCTCTGGTGCATGGCGTCCACGTAACCCAGGCCGGGCGCGCCGTAGAGCACGTTGTCCCAGCTGGGCGCGGCGCCGGGGCGGTCGTCCAGGGGCGCGCGCAGGCGCAGGTTGGCCACCAGCCAAGGGGCCGTGCGCAGGCGGGCGGCGCGCTGGCGCACGGCGGCGGGCAGCGGGTCGAGCACGCGCGCGGCCACCCACAGCGGCAGGGCGACGACGGCGCGCTGCGCCTGCCAGCGCTCCAGGCGGCCGCTGGCGGTGTCCAGCGCATCGACGGTGACGCCGTGGCGGGCGTGGGTGATGCGCCCGACCACGCGCGCGGCGTGCAGGCGATCGCCCAGGGGCGCGGCCAGGCGCGTGGCCAGCCAGGCGTTGCCCTCGGGCCAGGTGAGCGGGCCGGCGCCATCGTTCGCATCGTCGTCCGCGTCACCATCGGCGCCTTCGCCCGGTGCGCGAAAGCCGTGGCGGCTGGCAAAGTAGTGCAGGCCGGCCCAGGCCGACACGCGGGCCAGGCCGGCGCCGTAGTCGTCGCGGCAGCAGTAGTCCAGATACCAGCGCAGCTGCGGGTCGTCCAGGCCGTGCTGGGTCAGCCAAGACTCAAAATTGATAGCGTCTTGCGCAAGCTGCGTGGGCGCAAACGATGATTTTTGTACTGGAATGGCGTAGTGCGCCGTCTGCCGCGCCTGCCGCACCCGCTGGGCGAAGCGGCGGTATTGCGCGAGCGTGCCCTCGCCCACGCCCTGCTGCGGCAGCAGGCCGTCTTGCCACTGGCCACCAAAGAACAGGCGCTCTTGCGGGCTGTGGCACAGGTGGCGCTCGTCGTACTGCCAGCGCCCAGCCACGCGCTGGCGCAGGCCCAGCTCTTCGAGCAAGTCCTGCACGGCGCGCGCATCGTCGCCGGGCAGCGGCAGATAGTGCGCGCCCAGCGGGCAGGCGATGCCGCCCAGCTGCATGGCGCGGCTGTTGCCGCCGGCGACGTCTTCCAGCTCCAGCAGCGCAAAGTCGTCGTGCCCGGCCAGGCGCAGCGCCCGCGCGGCGGCCAGGCCCGCGATGCCGCCGCCGGCGATCACCGTGTGGACGCGGCGCGTGACGTCGGGCGCCCGATCGGGCCAGGGCGCGCGCAGCAAGTGACCGCGCTCGGGGTGGGTGCCGGTGAAGCCGCCGTCGATGGCGTCCAGCGCCGCCCTCGTGCAGCCCGAAGCCAGCCAGCCGGCAAGCGGCGCGGCCAACAAGCAGCGTCGGCGCAGGGGCATTTCAGTTATCCACAGCGCGGCGCGCGACCCACAGGCCATGAAACCCAAAGAGCCCGAGGGCCGCGGAGCAGGCCAGGCCAGCGATCGCCGTCGCCGGGGTCTCCCCGGTCACCAGCGATGCCCCCTGGAGGGGGCTGAGGTCTGCGGCTCCAGACCTGCCTGCGCAGGTCTGGACAGACCGAAGGGCCGCCGCCTCTGGCGGCGAGCACCAGGCGAAACATCGCGCAGCGAGTGGAGACTGGGGGTGTTTCACTGATGCACCCGCCCCCACTCCTGCTCGTAGGTATGCACCAGCACCTGGTTGGACAGGCGGTTGACCTCGGCCGGCACGCGCGCCATGTCGGGCGGAAAGTCGAACAGCAGGGGCAGCGACGGCCCGTCCACAAAGCGCAGGCCGGCGGGCAGCGCGGTGGGCAGGCGCCAGGGGCGGCGGCTGGCCAGCACGTAACCCCATTCGCCAAAGCTGGGCACGTGGGCGTGGTAGGGCGTGGCGCTGAGGCCGACCGACTCGATGGTTTGCACCACGGTCCAGAAGCTCTGGCGCGCCACCAGCGGCGAGGTGGTCTGGATGACGGCGTAGCCGCTGGCCGCCAGGCGCTGCTCCAGCAGGGCGTAGAAGCTGTTGGTGTAGAGCTTGCCGATGGCGAAGTTGGTGGGGTCGGGGAAGTCCACCACCACGACGTCGTAGGTGTCCGCGTCCTGCTGGAGCCACTGGAAGGCATCGGTGTTGACGATGTGGACCTTGGGGTTGGACAGCGCGCCGCCGTTGAGCTGCGCCAGCTGCGGCGTATCGCGAAACATCCGCGTCATGGCCGGGTCCAGCTCGACCAGGGTGACGGATTCGACCGAGGGGTATTTCAGGATCTCGCGCACCGCCATGCCGTCGCCCCCGCCCAGCACGGCCACGCGGCGCGGCGCGCCCTGCGCGGCCATGGCGGGGTGCACCAGGGCCTCGTGATAGCGGTATTCGTCGCGCTGGGCAAACTGCAGGTTGCCGTTCAGGAACAGGCGCAGGCCGGCGCGCCCGCTGGTCACCACGATGCGCTGGTAGGGCGTGGTTTCGGCATAGGCGATGCGGTCTTGGTACAGGCGCTCCTCGGCCAGGCTGGTGATTTGGCCCGCGCCCGCCATGCCGGCCGCCAGCAGCGCCCCCACCAGCGCGCAGGCGGCGGCAAATTCGCGCCAGCGCGGCAGCTCGTGCCGAAACAGCCACAGCGCCCACACGGCCACCGCGGCGTTCATCAGCCCGAACAAAAAGCCGGTGCGGATCAGCCCCAGCTGCGGCACCAGCAGCAGCGGAAAGGCCAGCGACACCGCCAGCGCGCCCAGGTAGTCGAAGGTCAGCACCTGGCTGACGAGATCCTTCAGGCTCACGTCGCGCCGCAGGATGCGCATGACCAGCGGAATCTCCAGCCCCACCAGCGTGCCCACGGCCAGCACCATGCCGTACAGCAGCGGCCGAAACGCCCCCGGCACCGTGGCGTTGGCGATGAACAGCACGGCCGGCAGCGCGCCGCCCAAGAGGGCAATCAACAGCTCGATGCGCAAAAAGTGCGCGGGCAGCTCGCGCTCGAAATGGCGCGAGGCCCACGAGCCCACGCCCATGGCGAACAGATAGGTGCCGATGACGGTGGAAAACTGCAACACCGAGTCGCCCAGCAGGTACGAGGCCAGCGCCCCCGCCGCCAGCTCGTACAGCAGCCCGCAGGCGGCCACCACGAACACGCTGGCCAGCAGCGCGACGGCGATGGGGCGGGGGGTCGGGTGGGGGTGGGACTGGTGAGGCATCAAAACCAGCTTTCCCCCAGCGCCTCAGCCTGCTGCAGCACAAGTTCCACGGCGCCGTCGGCATGATCCGGTGGGTACTTGTACTTGCGCAGAATGCGCTTGACCATCAACCGCAGGCTGGCGCGCACGCTCTCGCGCTGGCTCCAGTCCACGGTGATGTTCTTGCGCAGGTTGTCGGTCAGTTCATGGGCGATTTTCTTCAGGGTCTCGTCGGTCAGTTCCTTGACCGCCGACTCGTTGTTGGCCAAGGCATCGTAGAAGCGCACCTCGTCATCGCTCAATCCCAGTTGCTCGCCCCGGCTGGCGGCTTCCTTGAACTTCCTGGCCATTTGCACCAGCTCTTCCATCACCTGCGCGGTCTCGATACTGCGGTTCTGGTAGCGAGCGATGACGCTGCCAAGCAGATCCGAGAACTTGCGTTGCTGAACCACGTTGGTGGCGAACTTGGATTTGATTTCGCCTTCCAGCAGGCGCTCCAGCAACTCCACCGCCAGGTTGCGTTCAGGCAGGTTTTTCACCTGCGCCAGGAACGCATCGTCCAGCAGACCAATGTTGGGTTTTTCCAGGCCCACGGCGTCGAAGATGTCGACGACACTCTCCGACACCACGGCCTGGCTGATGATGTGCCGAATGGCGAATTCGCGCTGCTCGTCGGTCTTCTTCTGGGCACTGGTGTCGCGCTTGGTCAGGATGACCTTGACCGCCTGCAGGAAGGCCACTTCCTCGCGAACGGCCTTGGCTTCGTCCAAGGTGCAGCAAAGGCTGAAGGCCTTGCCCATGGCCAGCGCAAAGTCGGCAAAGCGCTTCTTGCCGTCGCGTTTGCTGTCTTTGCCTTCGGATGGGATGCCGAGCACATGGTTGGCGGCCCCGGCCAGGGTCTTGTGGCCCCCGGTGAGAAAGTCCGAGTAGTCATAGCCGTGCAGCAAGGCGCGCAGCACGTCCAATTTTTCCAGCAGCAGCGACAAGGCCTCGTGGGCATCGACGGTGGGCTTGCCCCGGCCTTGGGCTGCGGTGTATTCCTTCATCGCGGCCTTGAGCTCGTTGCCGATGCCGATGTAGTCCACCACCAGGCCGCCCTGCTTGTCCTTGAACACGCGGTTGACGCGGGCAATGGCCTGCATCAGGTTGTGCCCCTTCATGGGCTTGTCCACGTACATGGTGTGCACGCAGGGGGCGTCGAAGCCGGTGAGCCACATGTCGCGCACGATGACCAGGCGCAAGGGGTCGGCCGGGTCTTTGAAGCGCTTTTCCAGGCGCTTCTTGACCTGGGCGCTGTAGAGGTGGGGGCGCAGCAAGGCTTTGTCGCTGGCGCTGCCGGTCATCACAATCTTGACGGCGCCTTTTTCCGGGTCGCTGTCGTGCCAGTCGGGGCGCAGCTGCACGATGGCGTTGTACAGGTGCACGCAAATGTCCCGGCCCATGGCGACCACCATGGCTTTGCCCTCCTGCGCCTGGTTGCGCTCCTCGAAGTGCTGCACCAGGTCGGCGGCCACGCTGGCCACGCGCGGCGCGGCGCCCACCACCTTCTCCAGCGCCGCCCAGCGGCTCTTGAGCTGGGCCTGGACGCTCTCCTCCTCGTCCTCGGCCAGCTCGTCCACCTCCTCGTCCAGCAGGGACAGGTCTTCTTCCTTGAGCCGCAGCTTGGCCAGGCGGCTTTCGTAATAAATGGCGACCGTGGCCCCGTCTTCCTTGGCTTGCTGCATGTCGTAGACCGAGATGTAGTCGCCAAACACGGCGCGGGTGTCGCGATCCTGGCTGCTGACCGGCGTTCCGGTGAAGGCGACGAACGTGGCGCGGGGCAGCGCGTCGCGCAGGTGCTGGGCGTAACCAACCTGGTAGCGGGTCTGATAGAGCGGCGGCTCAAACTCGGCATGCACGGCGCTGCTGCCCGCGTCGCTGGTCACTATGCTTTTAGTAGCTGTCAGCGCTTGACCCATAAGCGCTGGAGTCTGATTTGGCGTCAAACCACCCGCCTTGCGCGTCTTGAGCCTGGCCTCAAAGCCGTACTGCGTGCGGTGGGCTTCGTCGGCAATGACCACGATGTTGCGGCGCTCGGAAAGCACCGGGAACATGTCCTCGTCCTCGCCCGGCATGAACTTCTGGATGGTGGCGAAGACGATGCCGCCCGAGGGCCGATTGCTCAGCAGCTGGCGCAGTTCTTGCCGCGTGCTGGCCTGCACCGGCTGCTCACGCAGCAGGTCGGTGCCCAAGCTGAACACGCCGAACAGCTGGCCATCGAGGTCGTTGCGGTCGGTGATGACGACGATGGTGGGGTTCTCCATCGCCGGCTCCTGCATCACGCGGGCGGCGAAGCAGGTCATGGTGATGCTCTTGCCGCTGCCCTGGGTGTGCCAGACCACGCCGCCCTTGCCGCGCACGCTGGCGGCGCTGCCCTCGCGGGACGCGGCCACCACCTGCGCGATGGCCGAACGCACCGCATGGAACTGGTGGTAGCCTGCAATCTTCTTGACCAGCGTGCCGTCATCCTCGAACAACACGAAGGAGCGCACGTAATCGAGCAGGGTCGGCGGCGCCAAGACCCCGCGCACCAGGGTTTCCAGTTCGTTGAACTGACCCAGCGGGTCGAGCTGCACCCCGTCGATGGTGCGCCACTGCATGAAGCGCTCGGCATTGGCCGAGAGCGACCCCATCCGGGCCTCGGTGCCATCCGAGATGAGCAGCAACTCGTTGTACTGGAACACATCCGGTATCTGCGCCTTGTAGGTCTGAATCTGGTCGTAGGCCTTCCAGATGTCGGCGGCCTCGTCCGCAGGGTTCTTCAGTTCCAGCAGCGCCAGCGGCAAGCCGTTGACGAACAGGATGATGTCCGGGCGGCGCGTGTGGTGCGGCCCTTTGATGGTGAACTGGTTGACCGCCCAGAACTCATTGCGTGAGGCGTCCTGCCAATCGACCAAACGGACAAAGTCACCGCGGGTTTCGCCGTCCTTCTGGTACTGCACCGGCACGCCGCCGACCAGCATTTTGTGGAACGTGCGGTTGGCCGACAGCAGGGACGGGGTGCCCAAATCCATCACCCGGTGCAGCGCGTCTTCGCGGGCTGCGGCTGGCACGTCAGGGTTCAGCCGCCCGATGGCTTCGCGCAGGCAAAACGGCAGCAGCACCTGGCGGTAGCTGACCCGCTGGGGGTTAGGGCCGTCGTGGGCGATGTCCGGGCCGGCAAGGACCGCGTAGCCCAGCTCGGCGAGCCAGCCCAGCGTTTCCTGTTCGAGTTGGTCTTCGGTCATGGGCGGGCTCTCGACGGCGGTTACCGCTGCATCAGCTCGATGTAGCGCTGGTAGCTGTAGCTGCGGTTTTTCTTTTGGCCCGTCAGCTCGGTCACGATGCCCAGCTCGGCCAGCAGCTGCACCGCCGCATTCGCGGTCGGGAAGCTCGTCCCCAGCTTTTGCCGCACACGCTCCACGGTAAAGCGCGGCATCATCGGCAGCATCTCGAACAGGCGGTAACTGGCCGGGGTGGCCTTGGGCGCATTCAGAAGCTGTTTGCGGTCAGCAGCCACCCGGCTGGCGATGCCCACAATGCCGCGCTCGGCCTCGGTGGCCGCCGCTTCAACGCCTGCCAGAAAGAAGGCCACCCACCCCTCCCAGTCGCCGTGCGTGCGAATGGTGGAGAGGTGGCGGTAGTAGTCCATCTGGCGCTGCTTCAAATAGCCGCTCAGGTACATCAGCGGCTCGGGCAGCAGGCCCCAGTGCTCCAGCAGCGCTGCAATCAGCAGGCGCCCCATGCGGCCATTGCCGTCCAGAAACGGATGAATCGTCTCGAACTGCGCGTGCACCAGCGCAATCCGGACCAGCGGTGGCAGGCTGGGCTCCGGCGCGTGAATGAACCGCTCCATATCGCTCAGCAACGCCGCCACATGCTCGGGTGGCGGCGGCACAAACACCGCGTTGCCGGGCCGGGTGCCGCCGATCCAGTTTTGCGAACGGCGCAACTCACCGGGCTGCTTGCCCGCGCCGCGCACCCCGTCGAGCAGCAGGCGGTGCGCATCGCACAGCAGGCGCACGCTGATGGGCAGGCCCGCCGGGTCGCGCAGCTTGTCTTGCACCAGCCGGAAGGCGCGCAGGTAGTTGGTGACCTCCTCCACATCGTCGGTGTTGCTCACCGCCAGGCCGGCTTCGTCGTCAAACAGGTCGGTCAGCGTGGCCTGAGTGCCCTCGATCTGCGAGGTGAGCAGCGCCTCTTTGCGGATGGCGCTGTACAGCAGCCAGTCCACCGACGGCACCAGCCCCGCGACCCCGGCCAGGCGGGCCAGCGCCGTCTCTGCCGCGTGATGCGCTGCGGCAAAGGACTCGGGCACCAGCGGCGGGGCGGCGGGCGGCAACGGGTGCGGCACAAACGCCTTGACCGACTCGCCCAGCGTGGTGGAGGTGATGGTGGTGCCGGTGCTGCGCATCGGTTGAAAGAATTCTTGAACAAGAAACCCAGTTATTAAAACATTCTTTAATTAAAAGAACCACTATGAAAGAATGTTTTCATGGTGAAAATCGGGATAGAACCCTTACGCAGCAAGCGCGAACAGCTATTGAAACAGAAGCATTCATGCGCCCGGCATGCCGCCCAAGGCGGCCTCGGTGGCGGGTGCCATGGTGCGGTGCTGCGTTTTCAAGTTCACGCCCTCTGGAACTCAGCGGTAGCGGCTACGAATTTTGATGCGCTTGCCCGCGCCGCTGATCGCGCAGCATGAACAGGTACAGCCCCTCCACCTTCTCGCGCGCCCAGGGCGTTTTGCGCAGGAACTTCAGGCTGGACGACACGCTGGGCTCGCTGGTGAAGCAACGCACCGGAATGCGCCGGCCCAGCTCCTGCCAGCCGTAGTGCGCCACCAGCGCCGTGACGATGGCCTCCAGGGTCAGGCCATGCAGGGGGTTGCGTAGCTGGGCGGGCGCAACGGGCGGGGTCGGAGAGGTCATGGCGTGGCCACTTCAAAGGAAGCCGCTTCGGGCAGGCGCAGCTGGCCGGAGATCAGGCGGGGGAGCAGGGTGTTGCGGAGGGTGGAGAGGGTTTGGGCTTGCTGTTCGTTCGCGGTCAAGCGTGCAAACAGCGCATCTGCAGTCGCCGTGAATGCATTCATCAGCTCGGGGCTGGGCACCAAGACTGGGATGGGCCGGAATGCCTTCTTGCTGATTTCCATAAAGGTCGATCCATTGGCCCGGCCCTTGATGCCGTCCATGTTTTGGCGGCACCAAAAATACATGTAGAGCGGTGGCAGCAAACCGCCCGGCAACATGGCGATGTAGCCCTGATTGATTGCTAACGGCACTTGGGCAAGTGCAAGGTAGCCGATGGGCGCACGCGATGACATCAAAAGCGTGCCAGGCGGCAGAAGGCCAGAGCCAATCTTTGCCAGCCCTTGATTGCTGACCTTTCGCTCTGTGTCGAGCAGCACAGGTGCCGCAATGCCAGAGAGATCCTTGGGCGAAGTCCAGCAGTGCACAGGGGGTTCCCAGAATGCTTCGTTTTTGGTATCTGGCGTGGCACCGCCAACCGCTTCAATGGCGTCGCCCACTGGCATCACCCGCCATCCCCTCGGTACCTCCCCCAACTCCGACGTTTCAAACCCATCGGGAAACAGCGCTGCGGTGGCCTCGGCCATGCCTTCGGGCGTGCGGCCTTCCATCTTGGCGCGCACGGGGTCGAAATCGACGAACCAGGACTTGAACAGGGCCTGGGCGATGGCTTCGAGGATGGCGTTGGTTTCGCGCAGGAGGGTAATGCGGTCGTCGATAGATGCCAGGATTGCGGCAATCTCTCGCTGCTGATCGAGAGGCGGGAATGGCAATTCAAAATTTGGAATATCGCGACATCGCAGGCTGTCAAAGACAGCTCCAACGTTGATGTACTTTCCGACTTCACTCCACCATTCCGCGCCTCTCACCAGCCATCGCAAATACTGCGGCAGAATTTTTGATCCATCTGAACGAAGGACAACAAGGTTTTGGCCGATGGCGCATTTCAAATTGGCCGGTACGTGAGCACTTTCACCGGAATTGCAGCGCCTGACAACAATCACGTCGTCAGCTTGTGGCGAGAGCTTCTTGGTCCATTCGATGTAATCACCCTCGGAAATTCTGCGAACGCCGTCCAAGACGATATGCCCATCTCGCAACTGCGGAATGGCGATATAGGGAATCCCTTCGTCGGCAGCTGCCGGGGTCCGATGGTCACAATCAATCAGAGCAACACCGGCAGCCTTGAGGGTCAGTTGCTTCCACCCTGCCTCAGAACCCATACCCCAGCCCCCCCAGCTTCGCCCGAATCACCGCATCCAGCTCCGCGCCCTGGGCCATCTGCTCGCCCAGCTTCTCGGTGAGCTTTTGCATCTTGTCGGCAAAGGCTTCGTCGTCGTCCTCCACCTCTTCGGCGCCCACATAGCGGCCGGGAGTGAGCACATGGCCGTGCTGGGCGATTTCTTCGAGGGTGACGCTGCGGCAGAAGCCGGGGGTGTCTTGGTAGACGGCGGGAGCGCCTTCGGCGCGGCCCTCACCCCTGCCCTCTCCCAGGGGGAGAGGGAGTGAATCGCCGCGCCAGGCGGCCACGGTGGCGGCGATGCGCTCGATCACCGCGTCGGTCAGCTCGCCCTGCACGCGGCTGATCATGGTGGCGAGCTTGCGGGCGTCGATGAAGAGCACTTCGCCCTGGCGCGCCTTCTGTTTGGCCAGGAACCACAGGCAGGCGGGAATCTGCGTGTTGAAGAACAGCTGGCCGGGCAGGGCGACCATGACCTCCACCACGTCGGCATCGACCATGGCCGCGCGGATGGTGCCCTCGTTGTTCTGGCTGCTGCTCATGCTGCCGTTGGCCAGCACGATGCCGGCGCGGCCCGTGGGCTTGAGGTGGTACAGCATGTGCTGCAGCCAGGCGGTGTTGGCGTTGCCCTGGGGTGGGTCGCCAAACTCCCAGCGCGGGTCGCCCTCCAGGCTGCCGTGCCACCAGTCGCTGACGTTGAAGGGCGGGTTGGCCAGGATGTAGTCGGCCCGCAGGTCGGGGTGCTGGTTGCGAATGAAGGTGTCGGCGGGCTCGCGGCCCAGGTTGTAGTCGATGCCGCGAATGGCCAGGTTCATGGCGGCCAGGCGCCAGGTGGTGGGGTTGCTCTCCTGGCCGTAGATGCTTACGTCGCCCAACTTGCCGCCGTGGGCTGCTATGAATTTTTCGCTCTGCACGAACATGCCGCCCGAGCCGCAGCAGGGGTCGTACACCTTGCCTTCGTGCGGAGCCAGGATGGCGACCAGGGTTTTGACGATGCTGGCGGGGGTGTAGAACTGCCCGCCGCGCTTGCCCTCGGCGCTGGCGAACTGGCCCAGGAAGTATTCGTACACCTGGCCCAGCACGTCGCGGGCCACGGCGGGGTCGTCGCCAAAGCCGATGGTGGAGACCAGATCGACCAGCTCGCCCAGCTTGCCGTCGGGCAGCTGGGCGCGGGCGTAGCGTTTGTCCAGGATGCCTTTGAGCTTGGGGTTCTCGGCCTCGATGTGCGTCAAGGCGTCGTCGATGCGCTTGCCAATGTCGGGCTGCTTGGCGGCGTTGCGCAGGGCCTCCCACCGGGCGCCTTCGGGCACCCAGAAGACGTTGACCTCTTTGTAATAGTCGCGGTCTTCCAGCTCGGCGGCGATGTCGGCGGGGTCGGCGTCGCCGTAGTAGTAATCGTCGTCGGGGTTGGTGAGGCGGGCCGTCAGCTCGGCGCGGCGGGCGGCAAAGGTGTCAGAGATGTATTTGACGAAGATGAGGCCGAGCACGAGGTGCTTGTACTCGGCGGCGTCCATGTTGGCGCGCAGCTTGTCGGCGGTGGCCCAGAGGGTTTTTCGGATATCTGCGTTCATGGCAAAAGAAAAACAGGCTGCCCCGGCGTGCCGGAGTGGCCCGTGTGCGTTGTCGCGACGGGTGGTGGCTCAGTGAATCGCCGCCGCCACGATGATGCTGACGCCCAGGCACATGGCGGCCACCACCAGGGCGAGCGCGCGGTTGTGCTTTTCGACGATTTCCAGCCACAGGTCGTAGGGCGTGATTTTGTCGATGATGATGAAGCACAGCCAGAAGATGACCACGCCAAGCAGCGCGTAGACGATGGAGCCGACGAAGGCGGCGGGGTTGAGCCAATGGTCCATGATGAAAGCCTCCGGTCCGGGAATTGTCACTTGTGGCTGCCGCCGCTGGAATAGCCACCGAAGGAGCCGCCCGAGCTGCGCGCGTAGCCGCCGCTGCCGCCCGAGGGGCCCGAGCAGTTGCTCATGAGCGCCACGACGATGATCAGCACCACCAGGATCAGGATGACGGTGGCGCAGCCCATGCCCTTGGCGGCGACGAAGGGGCCGACGCTGGCGCGCTCGAAGGCGTCGGCCCGGGCGGCCAGGCCAAAGGCCTCGGCCACCATCTGTGCGGACAGCTTGCTGCCCACGGAGGTGGTGACCTCGTCCTGGCTGCGCTCGGTGGACAGCAGGTTGTTGCCGTTGGCGTAGTCGCGGTTGGTGGTTTTCTGGCCGCGCTGCACGGGCCAGTAGAACTCGCCCAGCACTTCGGTGGTGGTGGCCTCGTAGCTCGATTGCAGCTGGTAGGTGCTGCCCAGGTAGGTGGCGCGTTTGCGGTCGGCGTCGAAGCGCGGCGCGCCGGTGGCGGTGTGCACCAGGCTCCAGCCGTCCTCGGCGTCCACCAGAAAGGCAAAGCCGCGCTCGCGGTTGTAGAGCAGGTATTCGCTCCAGGCAAAGCTCTCGTCGTCGCCCGGCTCGCGGCCCTGGCGCCGTTGATAGCCCACCACCTGCCAGCTGGCGCCCTGCAGCGTGGCCACTTTGCCCAGCGGGATCAGCGGCGTGGAATGGACGGACTGCTCGACCGCCTTGAGCTCGCCGCCCACACCGCTGGAGAGGTCGATCAGGCTGTGGCAACTGGGGCAGGTGCAGCTCTTGGAGCTGTCGAGCTGCACGCTGACGGGCGCGCCGCAGTGGGGGCAGTCGAACTGGCGAGCGCCCGAATCCTCGCGCGCCGACTCGTCCTTCAGGCCCTTCAGTTGCAAGTCCGCCAACTGGACGGCGCGGCCGCGCTCGACTTGCGGCGGCGCGTGGCCGTAGTCGATGGACCAAACCTCCCCGCTTTCGCTGCGCAGCTCGATCAGGTTGAAGGCTTGGCCCAGGGGCGGCAGCTTGGGCAGCTCGCCCTCGGCGGCGATCAGTTGCGCCGCGCCGCTGAAGGCCACCACCCAGGACTGGCCTGCCACGTTGATGGTGCTGCCCACCTCCGGCTTGGCCCACTGGGGCGGTGCCAGCGTGCCGCCGTCGGCTTGCGTGAAGACGTAGCTGCCGTTGTCCTCGCCCAGCGTGGCGGTGCGCCCGTCATCCAGCGCGGCGACCCATTCGCTCCACACCCCCGCGTCGCTCTTGTACTGCAGGCGCCCGACCAGGGTGAAGGGCTGCTCGCGCCCGTCCAGCGTGATGCGCCCGCTGGCCATCAATTGCAGCGGGCTGTGGTCGTCGAACAGCTCGGCCATGCGGCCGAGGCGTTTGAGTTGATCGCCACTGCGCACCACCGTGCTGCGGCAATACGCGCAGACGGCGTAGGGCGCGCTGGCGCTCAAAAACTCCACCGGCGCGCCGCAGGACGGGCAGGGCGCGCGGTAGTGACGCTGCGGGGCGTCGGTGGCCATTTCAGCGCCGCTTCATGGTCAGCGGCATGCCGGTCCGATGGCGCAATGCGCCCTCACCCCAACCCCCTCCCAGAGGGAGAGGGGGCAAAACCCGGCAGGTCGATCGCCCTCGCCCCTTTGGGGAGAGGGAGGGGTGAGGGGCTTCGGCGTCAGACACATGATCAGCGTTCTCGTCTGTATCACCCATCAATCAAGCGCAAGCAGCTATTGTTTTTATAGTTTCAAACGAGCTTTTTGAGCAACTCGGCCTTCTTGGCGTTGAACTCGTCGTCGGTCAGGATGCCCTTGGTCTTGAGCTCGCCCAGCTTCTCCAGCGTGGCCATCACGTCCTCGGGCTTGACGCCCACCGGCGCGGCCGCGGCAGGCCCGGCCGCCGGTGCGCCGCCCTGCAGCGCCGACTGCATGTTCTGCGCCAGGATTTGCCCCATGGCCACGCCCGCGCCCATGCCCAGGCCCGCGCCGGCCAGGCCGCCGCCATCGCCGCCCGCACCCACGCCCTCGGCCATCTTCGGGATGGCCTGCGCGGTCTGGTACTGCATGAACTTGCCCATGTCGCCGCCGACCATGCCCATGCCGATCTTCTGGTCCAGCACCTTTTGCAGCTCGTCGGGCAGCGAGATGCTTTGCACCGTGGTGGCTTCCAGCTTCAGGCCATAGGCCTCCATGGCCGGGCCCAGGGCGCCGGCCAGCGCCTGCGCGAAGGCCTGCTGGTTGGCCGCCAGGTCCAGAAAGGGCACACCGCTTTGCGCGATGCCGGTGGCGATGTTCTGCATGATCAGGCCGCGCAGCTGGCCTTCCAGGTCGGCCACGTTGTAGCTGGCTTGCGTGCCGGAGATCTCGGTGTAGAACTTCTTGGGGTCGGCGATGCGCCAGGCGTAGTTGCCGAAGGCGCGCAGCCGCACCGCGCCGAACTCCTTGTCGCGGATGGTGATGGGCTGGGGCGTGCCCCACTTCTGGTCGATCTGCTGGCGCGTGCTGAAGAAATACACGTCGCTCTTGAAGGGCGACTCGAACAGCTTGTCCCAGTTCTTGAGGTAGGTCAGCACCGGCAGCGTCTGCGTGCTCAAGCGGTGCGTGCCGGGGCCGAACACGTCGGCCACCTGGCCCTCGTTGACGAACAGGGCCATCTGCGACTCGCGCACCACCAGCTGGCCGCCGGTCTGGATCTCCATGTCCTGCATCGGAAAGCGCCAGGCCAGCGTGCCGTCGCCGGTCTCGGTCCATTGCAGGATGTCGATGAACTGCTTCTTGATGAAATCCATCAGTGCCATGGCGGCCCCTCCGTTGGGTGAAATGTGGGCGCATGATACGGGCAGCGCGCGCACCCGTACAGGCTGGTTTCCTACAATCGCGGCGCCCATCCACCATCGACCCGAGCGGTGCCCGAGGAAATGCCCATGACCACCCCGATCCCCAGCGACGACGACAAACAAGCCCAGCTGCGCCAGGCCGCACTGGACTATCACGAGCACGGCGTGCCCGGCAAGATCGCCGTGCAGCCGACCAAGACCGTCAGCAACCGCTACGAGCTGTCGCTGGCCTACAGCCCGGGCGTGGCCGCGCCCTGCGAGGAGATCGTGCGCGACCCGGCCGCCGCCTTCAAGTACACCGCGCGCGGCAACCTGGTGGGCGTCATCACCAACGGCACGGCCGTGCTGGGCCTGGGCGACATCGGCCCGCTGGCGGGCAAGCCGGTGATGGAGGGCAAGGCGGTGCTGTTCAAGAAGTTCTCGGGCATCGACGTGTTCGACATCGAGATCGCCGAGAAGGACCCGGACAAGCTGGTGGAGATCATCGCCGCGCTGGAGCCGACCTTCGGCGGCATCAACCTGGAGGACATCAAGGCGCCCGAGTGCTTCATCGTCGAGCGCAAGCTGCGCGAGCGGCTGAGCATCCCCGTGTTTCACGACGACCAGCACGGCACGGCCATCGTGGTGGGCGCGGCGGTGGTCAACGGCCTGAAGGTGGTGGGCAAGAAGATCGAGGACGTCAAGCTGGTGGTCTCCGGCGCCGGCGCTGCGGCACTGGCCTGCACGGGCCTGCTGGTCAAGCTGGGCGTGCGGCGCGAGAACGTGTGGGTGACCGACATCAAGGGCCTGGTCTTCGAGGGGCGCACCGAGCTGATGGACCCGGACAAGGCGGTGTACGCGCAAAAGACCGACAAGCGCAGCCTGGGCGAGGTGATCGACGACGCCGACGTCTTTCTGGGCCTGTCGGCCGGCGGCGTGCTCAAGGCCGAGATGGCCGCGCGCATGGCGCCGCGCCCGCTGATCCTGGCGCTGGCCAACCCCCACCCCGAGATCATGCCGGAGGACGTGCAGGCGGTGCGGGGCGACGCCCTGATCGCCACCGGCCGCACGGACTACCCCAACCAGGTCAACAACGTCCTGTGTTTTCCCTACATCTTTCGCGGCGCGCTGGACTGCGGGGCCACCACCATCACCAGCGAGATGGAGATCGCGGCCGTCAACGCCATCGCCGAGCTGGCGCAGGCCGAGCAAAGCGAGGTGGTGGCGCGCGCGTATGCGGGCGAGAAGCTGGCCTTCGGCCCCGAATACCTCATCCCCAAGCCGTTCGACCCGCGCCTGATGATGAAGATCGCCCCGGCGGTGGCCGAGGCCGCGGCCGCCAGCGGCGTGGCCCGGCGCCCGATTGCCGACATGGGCGCCTACCGCGAAAAGCTGCAAGCCTTCGTCTACGCCTCGGGCACGACGATGCGGCCGATCTTCGACGCCGCCCGCGCCGCCGCCAAAAAGCGCATTGCCTTTGCCGAGGGCGAGGAAGAGCGCGTGCTGCGCGCCGCCCAGATCGTGGTGGACGAGGGCATTGCCCGCCCCACGCTGATCGGGCGGCCCGCCATCATCGCCCAGCGCGTCGAGAAATTCGGCCTGCGCCTGAAGGAAGGCACGCACTACGACGTGGTCAACACCGACTTCGACCACCGCTACCGCGCGTTCTGGCAAACCTACCACCGCATGACCGAGCGCAAGGGCATCACCGTGCAGGTGGCCAAGATCGAGATGCGCCGGCGCCTGACGCTGATCGGCTGCATGATGCTGCACCACGGCGAGGTCGATGGCCTGATCTGCGGCACCTGGGGCACCACGGCCAACCACTTGCATTACATCGACCAGGTCATCGGCAAGCGCGCCGGCGCGCCGGTGTATGCCTGCATGAACGGCCTGCTGTTGCCCGAGCGGCAGCTGTTTCTGGTGGACACCCACGTCAACTACGATCCGGGCGCCGAGGCGCTGGCCGACATCACCACCATGGCGGCCAAGGAAATGCTGCGCTTCGGCATCCACCCCAAGGCCGCCCTGCTGTCGCACTCCAACTTCGGCACCAGCGACGAGCCCAGCGCCCTGAAGATGCGCCGCACCCTGGCGCTGCTGCGCGAAAACGCCCCCTGGCTGGAGGTGGACGGCGAAATGCACGGCGACGTGGCACTGGACGGCGCCGCACGCCGCGCGCAAATGCCGGGCGCGCTCTTGGCCGGCAACGCCAACTTGCTGGTCTTCCCCGGCATCGACGCGGCCAACATCGCCTACAACCTGCTGAAAACCGCCGCCGGCGGCAACATTGCCATCGGCCCGGTGTTGCTGGGAGCGGCCAAACCTGTGCACATTCTCACGGCCAGCGCCACCGTGCGCCGCATCGTGAATATGACGGCGCTCGCCGTCGCCGACGCGAATGATTGAAAACCGGGCCTTGCGAAATTAGTGAGCGCACACTAATTTCGCATTTTGCCCCGCACGAGCCCTTGCAGGAGCATGGGCAAGTGCTTGATTTTTCTCGCCCATTGCGTCACACTACGCCCTTGGAATTTTGGGGTTTACCCGGGGTTCTTGAGAGGTGTTTTTTCATGTTGCGAACAGCGGCATCGCATGTTGCCCGATCGCTCCTGGTTTTGTCGCTGTGTGCAACCCCTTGGGTCGGCACGGGCGTGGCCCAGGCGCGCAGCGGGTTCTGGGGGGCGCAGTCCACCACCATCGCGGTGGTCGAATTGCCTCGCCAGGGCCAGCAAACCTGGCGCCTGATTCATCAAGGCGGGCCGTTCCCGCATGACAAGGATGGCGTGGTTTTCGGCAATCGCGAACGCCAGTTGCCCGCCATGCGGCGCGGCTACTACCGTGAATACACCGTCGAAACCCCTGGTGCGCGCAATCGGGGCGCCCGTCGCATCGTCTGCGGCGGCGCCGAGCGCACGCAACCCGACGCCTGTTATTACACAAGCGACCATTATTCGAGCTTCAAAAGGATCGTCGAACAATGAAAGCGCATGAGCAGTTTCAACCGGTACAGCTGGCTGTGCCGGATCGGTCAATGACTTCAGAAAGAGCAGCGGAGATGGATAAGCCACTTCGTCAACCAGGGGATGTTCCCCTGAAAAACGTGCGCGCCAACATCGTGCAATCGATTCGCGCCTACCACGCGAACGACCTGCAGGAGGCCGCCACCGAGCTGGGCCAGCACTTCCTGTACGCCAACCTGGCGCAGGCGCAGACCAAGCAGGACGTGCTCGACCAGCTGGCCGCGCAGTTCAGCCTGCCGGCGCACTTCGGCAAGAATTTCGACGCGCTGTACGACTGCATGACGGACCCGCTGCACAAGGCGGGCTCGCAGCCAGGGTTCGTCGTCGTGCTCGAGCACATCCCGGCCACGGCCAAGTTCGACAAGGAAGCGCGCGAGCAGTTGCTCGACATCTTCCGCGACGCGGCCGACTACTGGAGCGATCGCAAGATCCCGTTCCGGTGCTTCTATTCTTTTCGGTAGCCCGTTCTGCACCCACCAGCCAAGCAGAACGGGCGAATGAGGCAAACACCGATGCGGCCGACGACACGGGCATCGAGGCGGGCGAAAAAATGCCCACCGACAAGCTCGTGGACATCTCCCCGTTGGCGCTGCGCATGAGCAGCCCCTTCAACGCCGGGTACTGGCTGAGCGCCGCCTGAAGCGCGCGCCCGCAGCACCCGTCCGCCACCAAAAGCCCGTCCTCGCCGGCGGGCTTTTTTGCGCCCATCGCCCTTGGGCCCATCGGCGCCCCGTGGGCCGATATAGTGTCGTCATCATCGTTTTGCCTTGGCCGTCCCATGCAAGAGCCCTCCGCCCCCACGCCCCGCACCACCGCCGACGGGCCCACGCACGCGCAATGGCAAGCCCTGGTGGTGCAGGCGCTGCAAGCCGTGTTGCCGCCCGAGGGCCTGCTGTGGACCGGCGAGCAGACCACCCCGTATGAGTGCGACGGGCTGACGGCCTATCGCCAGCGCCCGCTGGCCGTTGCCCTGCCGGCCACGCCGGCCCAGGTGCAGGCCGTGCTGCAAACCTGCCACCGGCTTGGCGTGCCGGTGGTGGCGCGCGGCGCGGGCACGGGACTGTCGGGCGGGGCGCTGCCGCACGAGCGCGGGGTGACGCTGTCGCTGGCGCGCTTCAACCAGATCGTCAAGATCGACCCGCTGGCGCGCACCGCGCGCGTGCAGTGCGGCGTGCGCAACCTGGCCATCAGCGAAGCCGCCGCCGCGCACGGCCTGTACTACGCGCCCGACCCGAGCAGCCAGATCGCCTGCACCATCGGCGGCAACGTGGCCGAGAACTCCGGCGGCGTGCATTGCCTGAAGTACGGCCTGACGCTGCACAACGTGCTGGCGGTCAAGGGCTTTACCGTCGAAGGCGAGCCCGTCGAGTTTGGCGGCGAGGCGCTGGACGCGCCGGGCTACGACCTGCTGGCCGTGGTCACCGGCAGCGAGGGCATGCTGGCGGTGACCACCGAAGTGACGGTGCGCCTGTTGCCCAAGCCGCAACTGGCGCGCTGCATCATGGCCAGCTTTGCCGACGTGCGCGCGGCGGGCGAGGCGGTGGCCGCCGTCATCGCCGCCGGCATCATCCCGGCGGGACTGGAGATGATGGACAAGCCCATGACCGCCGCCGTCGAGGACTTCGTGCACGCCGGCTACGACTTGAACGCGGCGGCGATTTTGCTGTGCGAGAGCGACGGCACCCCCGAGGAGGTGGCCGAGGAGATCGCGCGCATGTCCGAGGTGCTGACGCAAGCGGGCGCCACCCAGATCGCCGTGAGCCAGACCGAGGCCGAGCGCCTGAAGTTCTGGAGCGGGCGCAAGAACGCCTTTCCGGCCAGCGGGCGCATCAGCCCCGACTACATGTGCATGGACTCGACCATTCCGCGCAAGCGCCTGGCCGACATCCTGCTGGCCATCGCCGAGATGGAAAAAAAGTACGACCTGCGCTGCTGCAACGTGTTCCACGCCGGCGACGGCAACCTGCACCCGCTGATCCTGTTCGACGCCAACGACCCCGACCAGCTGCACCGCTGCGAGCTGTTCGGCGCCGACATCCTGGAGACCAGCGTGGCCATGGGCGGCACCATCACGGGCGAGCACGGCGTGGGGGTGGAAAAGCTGAGCAGCATGTGCGTGCAGTTCACCGCCGCCGAGAACGCGCAGATGATGGCGCTCAAGCACGCCTTCGACCCGGGCGAGCTGCTCAACCCCGGCAAGCTGATCCCGACGCTGGCGCGCTGCGCCGAGTACGGCAAGCAGGTGTTCAAGGGCGGACGCCTGCCGTTTCCCGAGCTGGAACGCTTTTGATGACCGACCACGGTCTGGAAGGCCTCAAGGGCATGGCCTGGCTGCTGGTGCTGCAATCGCTGGGCGAGCTGCTGGCCCACGCGCTCGTGCTGCCGTTTCCGGGGCCCGTGATCGGCATGGTGCTGCTGCTGCCGCTGCTGCGCGTGCCAGGCATCCACCGCCAGGTGGCCGCCTGCGCCGGGTTTCTGTTGCGCCATCTGTCGCTGCTGTTCGTGCCGGTGGCCGTGGGCGTCATGGCCCATCTGGGCCTGCTGGCCACCTACGGCGTGCGCATTCTGGTGGTGATCACCCTCTCGACCTGGGCCGGCCTGGCCGCGACGGCCTGGACCTTGCGGGCCGTGCGCGAGCGATCCGCGCCTGGCGACAACAAGGGGCCGTGATGCCGGACTTTGTCGCGCTGTGGGTTTACCTGGCCTCCAAGCCGCTGTTCGGCTTGACCGCCACGCTGTCGGTCTATGTGCTGGCGATGAGCGCGTATCGCCGCGTCGGCCAGGCCCCCTGGGCCAATCCGGTGCTGTGGAGCATGCTGGTGCTGGCCACGGCGCTGGTGCTGACCGGCGTCGACTACGGAACCTATTTTGCGGGCGCCCAGTTCATTCACTTTCTGCTCGGGCCGGCGGTGGTGGCCCTGGGCTGGCCGCTGTATGAGCGCCTGGGCGAGTTGCGCCAGCACTGGCATCGCATCCTGCTGGCCGCGCTGGTGGGCGGCACCATCGCGGCGGTCACCGCGGTCGGGCTGGGCGCACTGTTCGGGCTGCCGCGCGAGGTCCTGCTGTCACTGGCGCCCAAGTCGGTGACGGCGCCGGTGGCCATGGGCATTGCCGAAAAAATCGGCGGCATTCCGGCGTTGGCCGCGTTTTTTGCCGTGCCCACCGGCGTCATCGGCGCGCTCAGCGCCCGTGTGCTCTACACCCGCATGGGCTTTGGCACCAACGAGGACGATTGGCGCGTGCGCGGCTTCGGCCTGGGCACGGCATCGCACGGCATCGGCGCGGCGCACGCGCTGCAGGTCCACCCCAGCGCCGGCGCCTATGCGGGCCTGGCGCTGGGCTTGCAGGTGTTGCTGGCATCGGTGCTGATGCCGCTGGTGTTTCGCTGGCTGCCCATTTAGGGCCGCGCTGGCCCTCACCCCGACGCTCTCCCAGGCGGAGAGGGGGCAAGGTCGTTCAGAGCAAACCGCCGATGGGCACCCGATCGCCGGCGCCGCCCGAATTCTCCGCGACCCACGCGGCATACACCGGGTCGGCCGCCACGGTGGCGATGGCGTGAATGGCCGGCAGCTCATACGGATGGCGCGCGCGGATGGCAGCCTCCACCTGCGCGTACTGGCTGGACAGGGTCTTGAACAGCACGCGAAACTCGCCGTCCTCGAACATCTCACCGCGCCAGCGGTAGATGCTCTCGATGGGTTCGATCTGCGCGCAGGCGGCCAGTTGCAGGTGCACGATGGCGCGCGCCAAGGCCTGCGCCTCTTCACGCGTGCCGACGGTGGTGACCACCAGCCAGGGTAGCGGCGCAGGCATCAAGCGCCCCCACGCTCCACGGCTTCGCCCGTTGCGCTGCCCCCCAAGGGGGCCTTCGCGCCTTCGGGCGGCCGTGCGGCGCTCATGGTGCGGCTCAGGCGGCGGCGGTGGCGCGCGCCGGGTAGCCCATGCGGTCCAGCGCCGCGGCCAGCTGGCCGACGCTGCGCTCGACGTGGGCCCATTTGTCGAGCCCGAACAGGCCCAGGCGAAAGGTGGAAAAGCCCGCCGGCTCGTCGCACATCAGGGGCACGCCGGCAGCGCTTTGAACGCCCTGGGCGATGAACGCCTTGCCGTTTTGCACCTCGGGGTCGGTGGTGTAGCTGACCACCACGCCCGGGGCCTCGAAGCCCGCTGCGGCCACGCTGGGAAAGCCGCGATCGGCGAGCAGCGCGCGCACCTGGCGGCCCAGCTCAAACTGTTGCGCGCGCACGGTGGCAAAGCCGCGCTCCTTCGTCTCGCGCATGGTGTCGCGCAGGTCAACGAGTGCCATGGTGGGCATGGTGGCGTGGTAGGCGTGGCTGCCGGTCTCATACGACTGCATGATCTGGTGCCACTTTTTCAGGTCCATCGAGAAGCTGCTGCTCGTCGTGCCCTCCAGCGCCTTCACCGCCCGCGCCGACAGACCGATCATGGCGCAGGCGGGCGCGCTGCTCCAGCCCTTTTGCGGCGCGCTGATGAGCGCGTCCACGCCCAAAGCGCGCATGTCCACCCACACCGCGCCCGAGGCCACGCAGTCCAGCACGAACAGCCCACCCACCGCATGCACGGCCTCGCCGATGCGCTGGAGCTGCTCGTCGGGCATCAGGATGCCACTGGCCGTTTCCACGTGGGGCACGAACACGACGCCGGGCTTGCCCTGCGCGATGGCGGCCACGATCTCGTCGATCGGCGCCGGCGCCCAAGGGGCCTGCGGGCCATCGCCCGTGCGGCGCGCTTTCAGCACCGTGATGCGATCGCCCGTGGTGATGCCACCCGCTTCCAGGATCTGGCTCCAGCGGTAGCTGAAGTAGCCGTTGCGCACGATCAGCACTTTTTGCCCGCCGGCGAACTGGCGCGCCACCGCCTCCATGCCGAAGGTGCCGCTGCCGGGCACCAGCGCGGTGGCGTCGGCGCCGTACACCTCTTTCAGCATGGCGCTGATGTCCTTGATGACGCCTTGGAAGCGCCGGGACATGTGGTTGAGCGCGCGGTCGGTGTACACCACCGAGAATTCGAGCAGACCGTCGGGGTCGATGTGGGGCAGCAAGCCGGGCATGAAATCTCTCCTGGGTAAGCCCCGGCGCGCTGTGCGCGCGCGGGACAAGCGGTCCAGCTTATCACGCAGACCATCGCCCCGTTACATTAGCGCCCATGGAAATCCCGCTCCTGCTCGGCGCCTTTGGCAAGAGCCTGCTGTTTGCCGTGGCCACGGTGCTGCCCATCGTCAACCCGCTGGCCACGGCGCCGATGTTCACCACGCTGACGCATGGGGTGGACGAACCCACCCGCGCCGATCTGTCGCGCCGCATCGGCCGGCACGTGGCCATGCTGCTGATCGGCGCCACGCTGGTGGGCTCCTACGTGCTGGATTTTTTCGGCATCTCGCTGCCCATCGTGCGCGTGGCCGGCGGCCTGGTAGTGGCTTCGATGGCGTGGCGCATGCTGAACGCCCAGCAGGCGGCCGAAGGCGACCCCGACCAGATGGCGCAGTCGGTGACCGCCAGCAACGTGCGCATCCGCGCCTTTTACCCGCTCACCTTTCCGCTCACCTGCGGCCCCGGTTCCATCGCGGTGGCCATCACCGTGGGCGCCAGCCTGCACACGCCCAAGGTGGCCGAGTCGCTGGTCACCTTTGCCGGCGGCATGCTGGGCATGGTGCTGATCGGCGTGCTGGTGGCACTGACCTACCGCTACGCCACGCGCATGCTGCGCCCGCTGGGCGAGATGGGGCAGATCGTTTTCATGCGCCTGATGGCCTTCATCTTGCTCAGCATTGGGGTGCAGATTGTGTGGGATGGGGTGAGCGCTCTGATCGGCCCTTTGCTCGGCCGCTGAAACGCCTGCCCCATCACCGGACGATCGACCTCAGCTGGGGACGTAAGTCGGATTGGGCTTGGCGTCGAACTGCAAGGACGTCACCGCCTTGGCCTTCACCAACCAGTACGACCCTCCATCGGCCACGCTGGCGCCGGTGACGCCGGTGGGCTTCAGGTAACGGTTCTTTGGCAGCAGCCACACCATTTCGGCCAGGCTCACCGGATGGCTTGCCGCAACGCGGGTCGCTCCGTTGGTCAGCGGCGTCTGGCTCCAGCTGACCTGGTTGCGGGTGGCCAGAAAGTCCGCCAGCCGCTGGATGGTGTACCACTTGAACTTGCTGGCGCCCTTGCTGTTGCCATAGGCGATGAACTGCTTGAGCACGTCCAGCCAGTCGTAGGCCCCCGGGGGATGGGCGTACACCATGCGGGCGGTGTTCTGCGCAATGTCGAAGTCGATCAGCTGCTGGTACCAGGCGCTGACATCGGCCTTGGGCACGTTGAAGTCCTGCCACTCCTCATACGTGGCGTAGTTGCCGAAAGGTGTCACCGGGCTGACCCACAGCTTGGGGGTTTCGAGCATGTTGTCGCGGTACTGGCGGGTGACGCCCAGCCCGGTGTGCCCGGCGAAGTACGCCCCCACCACGCCCTGGCTTTCAAGCCAGCTCATAGCCCAGGTTGGGTTGTTGCCCTCGGGCGCGGAGTAGTCGCGGCTCGGATGGCCCAGCACCGTGTCCACGGAGGTTCGATTCCAGATCAAGTACGGCAGGAACGTGGCCTCGTTGGTCTCGCTCGCGTTCAAGCCGTAGTAGTCGTGATCCCAGCCGCCGTGCGAGCCGACGGCATGCCCCAACTTGTCCATGCGGCGCAGGAAGGCCTGTGCGGTCGGGTTGTGGTCCAGATTGAAGCCCAGGCCGTCGCCGATGGTGACCGTGTCCGGGCCTGCCGTGATGTGCATGGAGAAGTTTTTCGTCTTGAAGATGCCCGCCTTCTCGAGCGCCAGCATCGGCGCCTGCGCTTCCATGGCGTCCAGATGCCAGTTCAGCGTGATCCCCGGCACCGCATTGGGCATGCCCGACAGCCGCATGCCGTTGAGCACGTTCTTGACGAAGTAATTCAGGAAGCCATGCATGGGCAGCGCATCGGTGCGGCCCTTGAGATAGCCCAGCGGCAGGTTCACGAACATGACCTTGCCCGCGCCATAGCTGCTGACGCCGGCCACCAGACCGAAGTTGGGCGATGTGGCCAGCGTGGTGCCGGCGTACGTTCCCTCCGTCTGGTAGGTCGGGTAGATGAGGTAGCCCAGGAGATAGCCGCTGTAGGCCTCCAACTGGTCAACCACAGCTGCCTTCGCCGCGACCCCGGACTGGGTCTGCACGTCGCTGGATGCATCGGCGGTGGTGCTGGCCGAATCATCCGACGAAACCACGAGCGGCTGGGTGGCGGTCGGGCGAGGCAGGAGGGTCGTCGTGGTTGGATGGACCGGAGCCTTGAATGCGCTGCCGAAGTTGATCGATACCGTCCGCGGCGTTGACGGAGGGAGTCCGGGCGCGCGGATGACGGAATAACTGGGGAGCATCTGGAACTGCTGCGGGTCGAACCCATGCACGCCGCCCGGGTCGGCAATGCTGGGCGCCAGGTACAGCGCCTGTCCCGGCGCAACGCCGGCTGCGTCCAAAATGGGCACATTGGTGCCTGCTGCCTTCGCCTTAAAAAGCGTATCGAGAATGGAGGGCGGCGGCGTCGGCGTCGCCACGGCAGGGGGCGGATAGGGCTCCGATTTGCCCGGTGGAACCAGCAGCTCGCGCAGCGTGCTGGTCATGGCGACCACGGGACCGAGGCCGGTGGTCTGGTCGCGGTACTTGTCGTAGAGGACGTAATCGACCCCCGCCAGGTCGCTCAGACGCGACTTGGGAATGGGATAGACGGGCTGGTTGTTGGCATTGAGCGTGAGCGCCGCGAAGTCAAACGTCAGGAACGTCTTGCCGCCCGCGTTGGTGTAGGCCCGCACCGCGGCCACGATGTCGTCGGTGGCGATCGAGTGGACCATGTCGGGCAGCACCAGGCCGGCGTAGGCCAGTGCGCCGGTGGTGCCGAGCGCCAGAAACTGCGAATCGGTGATGGGCATGATGCGCGTGCCGACTTCGGACGCGGCATCGACCCAGGCCGTAATGCCCGCATCGGTGAGCGAGGCGTTGTCCGGGACCAGCAGCAGCAGCATGCCGCTGTCGGCGGCGCCCACGATCGGCGTCGCCAGGGCAGGGGCAGGCGGGGTCAGGAGCCCCTGGATTTGCGTCAATAGGTCCTTGCTCATTGGCACCGTGCCGCTGCTGCCAGCGACCGGCGCGGATGTCGGGACCGGGGTCACCGCGGACACCTGCGGCAGGACCTCGCTCTGGGTCGGCGCCACGGCCAGGGGCGCCGAGTCGCCCCCGCCGCAGGCGCTCAGCGCCGCGGCCACCAGCAGCACCGCCAGCTTGCACGCGCCGGCGGCCGTCCCGATGTCGCGCCGCATCCCTCGGCGCTCGATGTGATTTGTTGACGTTCTCATCGCTGTCTCCAATCGCCTTTGATGACCAAAAATGGCCTTCCCGACCAGCCCATGTACGAAAAACACCCCGAGGAATTACCCGGTGGCCAGCGCGTCACGACGCCTTGGCGCCCCTCGTCGCTCGGAAATGCGCGCACGGCTGGCGAAGTACGCGTAGATCCCGAGTTGTGCAATGACTGGCGGCAAGAACGTCGCCAGCATGTAGATCGGCAGCATCACCAAGGTGCTGGTGTGGGCCACCAGCCAGGCCAACGTGCCCACATGCAGCGGTACGCTGACGATGACGAACAGCAGCGCAACCCACGTCGCCACCAGTTTTTCAAGCACGCCCAGCGGAAAGATGTACAGCACCAGCGCGTGCAGCAGCGGCACCAGAAACAGGTAGATGGCACCGATCCGCATCAGGTCATTGAAGTACCCGGACACGTCGGTGTGCATCAAGGACGGAAACCACAGATAGGCCACGGCGCTCATCGCGCACAGCACGGCGACTGCGCGAACGAAGTAGATCCAGGGCAAATGACGGCGCGGCACCAGAAACGAAACCAGAAACACCAGCGCCAGCATGACCAGCGACGCCAGCGCCTGCCACGCCGTTGGCGCGGCGGCGTTGAGCTGCAGGCCCACGACGCGCCAGCCGTGGCCCCACAGGCTCACGTGGTCTTGCGCGACCGCGGCCGTCGAGCCAATGCCGAGCCTGGGCCAGGCCCAGGTGAGCACCGCCTGCCAGGCGTCCTGGATGGGGTCGTACAGCAACGCCAGCACGACCCAGTTGAGCAGCAGCAGGGCCCCCACCGTCAGGGTCTGCCCCAGACTCCAGTGGTAGGAACGCAGACCACGGTGCTGGCGGGTGGTTGCCGCCGAGTGAATGAGGGCGCTCATGATGTCAAAAATCCATGAAAAGGCCACCGCTCACCCCGGCGCGGTGGTAGTAGGGGTTGTGATAAAGCTGGACGCCCAGCACGTAACCCCAGTCGCGCCCAACCCATTGGCGCCACTGAACGGTGGCCTCGGTCGATCGGAACTGCGTGTTCGTCGGAAACGACTGGCCCGCGACGACGGGCAGATAGCCTTCCTGGCCATGGTCCAGCTTCAGCGAGAGCCAGTGCTTCTTGTCCGCACCCATGGTGACCGCGCCATACACCCGCGTGCTCCAGACGGAACCCGGATTGGAGCGATTGCCGCTCACGCCGCCTTCCGCAATGAACCCTTGCGGCGCGTAGTAAATGGCCGACGCCCGGATCATGTTGTCGTGGTGGATGCCATCGCCGCTGGATGCGTGCATGAGGGCGATGCCCGTGATCCAGCGACGCTCCGCACCCCATTTGCGGTAGAGCGCGGCATCGACGCGGAAACGGTTCTGGAACGTCGCCGCACCCGATGACGCCCCGATGGAGGCGTACCAGTCGGGCGACAAATCCTGCACCAGCGTCAGGCCGCCGACGGCGCCGCTCTCGCCGAAGTGCCGCTCACGGGCCACGCTGCCGTACAGCGTGGACCCCGGGCGCATCGTCACGTGGCCGCGCACGTATTGGTCCACCCAGTTGTTGTAGCCGTCGCTCAGGTCTGAATACCCCAGACCTGCTTCGATCTGGCCCTGCGCGGGCGGGCTCGGCGCCGCGCCGGCGGCCGGGCTCTGCGCCGGCATGGTGGCCGGTGCGGCGGGCTGCAGCGGTTGGGGCGCGTTGTCGCGGTTGCCGGTCTGCGCCTGTGCGCCCGCGGCCACGCCCAGCGTCACTGTCACCACGACGGCCACGCAAGCCCAGCACGACGCGTGCGTGCGGTTGGTCATGTTTCACTCCTTCTTAAGCGTTCGCCCGAAGGCGCTCGGATGGCGGGTTGAGGCTCAGACGCCTCGAGCAACTGATGGCGATGCCCTGGCGCGCCAGCGCGGCGTCGGCCGATGCGTCCAGCACCGTCCAGCCCAGTTTGTCACCCGCCTGCCGCACCGACTGGCGCCAGCACGCCGCCTCGGCGGGCGCCACCGAGTGGATGTTCCAAGCCACGATGCCCCAGGCAAACGGGTCGCGATGACGCCCGATCCACAGATCGCTGTATTGCGCGAGCCAGTTGGCGATGTCCGCGCCACGCTCCGAATCCGAGAGGATGCCGCTGCTCCACAAATAGGTTCGTGCCAGCGCGTGGGGGTAAAACGCCTCGGGCTCGATGGCGGGTATGGCGGGCTGCCACGCGATGAGCCCGCGAAAGCGCTTGCGGATCGCGCTGGCCAGTGCCGTGGCCTGCGGCCCGCGCTTTTGCGCCCGCAGCGCGTCGTACACCTCGAGGTTGTCCATGAGGTAGTACACCGGCGTCGCCGCGAACACCCGGTACAAGCCATTGCCCGGGTCGTACAACGAGTCCAGCATGCCGGAGGCCGCGCGCTCGGCCACCCGCGCCTGCGCGTTCTGGCGCGCATCGAGCCAACTGCGGCTCTGCACCAGGCTCAGCAGATGGAGGGTGGTTGCCGCCGTCGCGTCGTCCGCGTCAGCGGCCATGCAAGCGCGCCACGCGCCGGTGCGCGCCCCACAGAAACGGTCAAACCCGCCGTCCGCCCGTTGCCTCGGCAGGAGCCAATCGAGCCAGGCCAAGGTCTGCGGGCGAACATCCACGCCGGCATCCACGGCGATTATGAGGGCCTTGTTGGCAAAGTACGGGTCAACCAGGTCCTGGCCGACCTGCGTCACCAAAGCGCCGTCGGCGGTCTGAAACGCCTTTAGTTCGGCCAGCGCCGCCGCAGCGCCGTGGCCGGCCATGCCCACGCACAGCGCCGCCAGGGTGAAGGCCCACGGTTTCATCACGCACCTTCAATCTCGCAGCCCGCCACGGACGCCAGCGCGCCAAACACGGCCACGCCGGGGCCAAGCACCAGCTGCCAACCCGACACGCTGCACTGCGCGTCGGACGAGCCGGCGATCGTGCCGGGACCCAGGGTGACGGTGTGACTGGCCGAAATCGGCCCCAGAACGTGATTGCGGCCCGCGCACCGGATGCTGCCGTCCGCAAAGATGGCGCCCATCACCGAGGCCCCCGCGGCCAGGTCCACGTCGCCGTGCGCCTTGATGTGACCGACCACGCGCGCGCCGTCGTGCAGGACCAGATTGCCGTCCACCACCAGGCTGCCTTCCAGCACCTGCCCTGCCGCCAGCTCGAGGTTTCCGTCGTGGCGCTGGGGCAGGCGCGCCAGCGGGATGGTCTCGCCGCCCTGGGGTGCCGGCGGTGCCGCGAGCAAGGGCGCCGTGACGATGCAGGGCGCCGCGACCCGGAAGGCGTGCGACCCCGCAGCCAGCACGACCAGCGATTGCGCGCTGGTGCGCCCACTGAGGGTGACGGCGCCGCGCGTGATGACAGAGTCCGCATGGGCCAGGTGCGTCACCTGGCTGCCTTCTTCCAGCTGCAGCACCCGCTCGGCGATCACCATGTCGGCCACGGCGTCGCGCTCCAGCGTGACCGAGCCGTCGGTTCGCACGGCCGGCAGATGCGTTCCGCCGGGCACTTGGAAATGATCGGTCATCCACCACGACGATGCATCGGGCAGGGACGCCAAGGCCGGCAGCTTGGGGGCCAGCAGCTTGATGCGGTAATCGGTGTCGCCGTTGTCATGGTGGTCGATGGCGATGGGCTGGGCATCGCGGCCCAGCTTGAGCTCCATCAGGCCCGGCAGCAGCGGCAACGTGAATACCATGGCCGTGAGGATGACCCACGCCACGCCCCACAAAAGGTCGTCCGATCCGGTCATGGAGCGTCTCCCTTGGCTGGCGCGCCTTGCGGGGAAGGCGCGCGGTAGCGCGCGGTCTTGTCCCACTTGAATTCACGCCGAAAGACGGGGTCCACCAGCAGGCCGTCAATGCTGGCCTTGGTGATGGCCATCAAGCTGACGAGAAACCCGGAAAACATGAGCGGGAGCAAGCGGATCCGCTGCTGGTGCCCGTCCAGGTGCACGGCCGCCGCGACCTGCACGAAAGCCGCGAAGTTGCCGGCCGTGGTCAAGCACGTCATGAGCAGCAGAAACCAGAACTCCCAGGGGATCATGCCGGCGGTGAAACTGGTGCCGACCAGCGCGACGATCGCCGAGAGAATCCAGCCCAGCAGCAGGACGGGCGACATGAAGAAAACCCCCAGCAAGGCCAAGCCGTCCAGGCGCTGCGTCCAGCTCAGGTGGCGACCGAAAAAGACGCGCGATGCGTATCGAACCATGACCTGGTTGTGCCCCTTGGCCCAACGGCTGATCTGCCGAAACCGCACTTCCCAGACCTGCGGCACTTCCTCGTAGCACTCGGCATGATTGAGGTAGGCGGTATGCCAGCCGCGCAGCAGCAGGCGGTAAGTCAGGTCGGTGTCCTCGGCGAGCATGTCCACGTTCCAGCCACCCACCGAGGCCAGGGCGCTGAGCCGCACGCCGCCCACGGTGCCCCCGTATTGCGGCACGGCGCCCAGGCTGTAGCGCGCTTGCTGGTCGACCTGGTACCCGGCCGAACGCTCCAGATCGAGCAGCCGCGTCAGGAAGTTGACGGCCGCGTTCTGCGGCACCACCCGGCCCATGACGGCCCCGACCTCGGGATCGAAAAAGGGCGCGACCAGTTGCTTGATGAGCTGGCGGTTGGGAAGGTAGTCGGCGTCGAAAACAAGAATCAGCTCGGCCAGGTTTTCGCTGGTCACGATGGCGGTGGCCTCCTGCAACACGCGCACCTTGTCCAGCGCCGCCTGTTCATCGGCCGTCTGCTCCGCGCCGGCTTCGGCATGCGCATCGGCGTGATGCCGCCCGGCGAAGTGGTGCTCGCGCGCGATGTCGGTCGCGTCCTTGAGCGCGGCGGCCTTGCCCGGCTTGCCTTCGACCCGATGAAAAGGATGCAGCCGGTCGGGGTACATGGCCGCAAAACGGTCGATGATGGTGCGCGTGCCGTCGGTGGAGCGATCGTTGACGGGCATGAGCAACAGTCGGTCGGTCGGGTAATCGCAGTCCAGCAGCGACTGGATGCAGCCTTCGATCACGGCCTCTTCGTTGTGCGCGGCAATCAGCACCACCACGCGCGGCCAGTTCGCCGCTTCGATATTGGCGTGCAGGGGCGCCTGCCGGCCGAACATCCGGGTCAGCGTGAACCAGTAGTGACGCGCCGAATAAATGAGCAACAGGCACGCGATGACCAGCAGGATCAGCCTGAAGACCGCCAATACGGCATGCGACGCGGCGTCCGAGACCAGCGGCTCCGCGGCTTGCGCGACGCCCGCGGTCAGGGAACCGGCCAACAGCAGCAAGGTCCACGCACCCCATCTGCGCAGGCGCAAGGACACGAACGGCATCAAAGCCGCGGGATGCGCTGGCGCGTGGCCGCTGCCGCCCGCTGGCTGGCGCAGTCCCGTGTCCCGGGTGTCTGAGAATGCCTTCATGCTGCGACCCTCCTGAGTTCGACAGGCTGGAGGTCGGCGCCAGGCGCGGGCTGGCACAGGCCAGCGCGCAGATGCGCGGCGATTTGCCGGGACGCCGAACCGTCGCCGAATGGGTTCTTGTCGACCTGCATGCGTGCGTAGGCGCGCTCGTCGTGCATGAGCTCGTGCACGTGGCGCACGATGGCCGCGCGATCGGTACCGACGAGCGCGGCGCAACCCGCGTCCAGCACCTCGGGACGCTCGGTCTCATCGCGCAGCACCAGGACAGGCACCTTGTACGTGGGCGCCTCTTCCTGCAAGCCCCCCGAATCGGTGAGAACCAGCCAAGCATCGGCCAGCGCTTGCTGCATGCCCAGGTAGTCGAGCGGCGCCACCAGCTGGACGTTGGCCAGCTTGCCCAGCAGGCGATGCACCGGCTCCTGCACGACGGGATTGAGGTGCACCGGGAACAACACCGGCAAGGACGGGTAGGCGCGCGCGATGTCGGCGATGGCCGCGCAGGCGTGCTCGATGTCGGCACCCCAGTTCTCGCGCCGATGGATCGTGACCAGCAAGTGCCCGCGGCCAGCCGTGCGGCGCGCGATGCGGTAGCGCGCCGCCACCCACTGCTGGGCGTCGATCACCGTGTTGCCGGTGACCCGGATGTTCGGGTGCGCCAGGCCTTCGCTGCGCAACACCCGGGCCGCGCGAGCCGTGGGCGCGAAGTGAAAGCGCGCAATGCGCCCGATCATCTGGCGCAAGCCTTCTTCGGGGAAGGGGCGTCCCAGGTTGTGGGTGCGCAGGCCGGCTTCGACGTGCGCCACCGGCACCCGTTCGTAAAACCCGGCAAGCGCCCCCAGAAACGCGCTTTCCGTGTCGCCCTGCACGATCACGGCCGCCCAGGCGCGCTGTTGCAGCACGGCGTGAAGCTGCTCGCGGCAGCCCGTGCTGAAGTCGATCAGCGAGCTGCCGCGCCGCTGCAACTCGTGCTCGGGCTGGATGCCGAAGCAGTCGAGCATCTGGCGGGCCATGTCCCCGTGCTGGCCCGTGTGCAGCCACTCGGGCGCAGCCCAGCCGCAATCGCGCAGCGCGTGGTAGACGGGGGCCAGCTTGATGATTTCCGGGCGCGTGCCGCAAACCAGCAACAGCGGCAGGCCAGCCCGTGGCGCGGTGACGGGGCGGTCCATCACAGGACTCCGAACGATGCGCACCGCTTGCGCAAGAGCCCGCGGGTCGCGGTGACGCTCGCTCGCTGATACCAACCCTGGAAAGTCCCTGACATTTTTGTTACCTCACCCCATTTCCCGGCGGCATCCGCGATGTCCCAAAGGAAACGAAGGGTCAATGTAGTCCTTCAAGGAATTGTTTGCAACACTTGCGGGTAAAAAATCACAAATCCGTGATAGATGAGCTGGCGGGCGAATCGCATTTGTGTTAGTTCCATAGATATTTCGAATGGAACCACGGCACGGCTTCGATGCAGGCTTGACAGCGCAGCGGATTGCGCGGTCAGCGTGCGTCGGATGGCGGCCATGTCGGCCATGTCGGCCTACATGCCGCGACGACGGCGCGCGCGCCGGTTGCGCGCCCTTCCGCTACAGATCGTCGAAATCGGCCCACTGCGAAGACGGTCCGGCCGGCCCGCTGTCCTCGCCCGCGGACTGCTCGGGCAAGTCCACGACGAAGACGATCTCGCCCCCAAAGCGGCCCACACCCAGCGAGCTCATCAGCGCTTGTTCGTGCGCCCGATCCGTCAGGCGCAGAAAGCAGATGGCTTGTTGCACCCCTTCGTGCACCGAGGTGAGGATGTCGAGTCGTTGAATCGGGCCGAACTGCGCGCAAATCTGGCGCACGGCGGAACGCAAATCGGCCACGTCGGCGCACTGGCTCAGCGCCTGGAGTGTTGTTGTCATCCCTGATCTCCCCACGCCACCGGATTCTTGGGGTGACGCGCTTGGCTTTCAAACCGCCAGCGTGTTGGTGGGGTCCATGCATCGACCGTCCCAATGCGCCGCGTGACACACGTGATCGCGAACGTGTGAAGGCGTCACAATAAACCAAAATGGCGAGATGCGCGCATCGCTTCGTCCAGCCGCGGGCCACACGCCTCATCCGATCGTGAACAAATCACTCGAACTCATGCCGGGTTCATCCTCGGCGGCGCCGCCGCGAGACGCGATGCCGGCCGATGCGTCGCCGCCCCCCATCCGCGATGCAGCGCTCGATGACATCGCCCAACTGGCGGCCGAGCTGACGGGCCTGGAAGCGGCGGCGCTGTGGCTGGCGTCTGGCGCGGACGCGGACGCGCCGCCGCGCTGGGGCGCCTTTGGCGTGCCCATTCAAGCGTCGCAACTGCCCGCGCTGGCCCCATTGGCACAGCCGGGCGCCGCGGCGGCCGCGCCGCTGCTGGACCAACGCCCGGTGCGGCAATCGGTGGCCGCGCCGCTGCGCGACGCGAGTGGTGCGGCCGTCGGCCAGTTGATCGCCCTGGGTTTCGAAGCGGACGCGGCACGCGCCGATGCGCCGCAGCGGTTGGAGCGCCTGGCGCGGGCGCTGGGTGCCGGCGCCCTGCCGGCGCAACAGGCCACCACCACGGCGTCACCGGCCGACGCGCCGCACGCGGCCGGCCCCTTGCAGGCGCGCCTGCACGGCACCTTGCGGGCGCTGCAAATGGGCAGCTGGGTTTACGCCGCGGAGCCGCGGCACCTGGACCTCAGCAGCGATGCCGCCCAGATCCTGGGCATCGACGAGCCGCCCGCGCAGCTGGATGCACTGCTGCAGCGCTTTGCGCCCGACGCAGCCCGGTCCCTGCGCCACGCCTTCGTGGCCTGCCTGCGCGATGGCCGGCCGATCGACGTCGAGGTGCCGCTCGATGGCGCCGAGGCCACGCGCCGATGGCTGCGCTTCATCGGCGAGGCGGCCATCGATGCCTGCGGCGGCGCGACGCGCGAGATCCACGGCGCGGTGCAGGACGTGACCACGCGCAAGCAGGCGCAGGAGGAAACCGTTCGTCTGGCGATGCGGCTGACCACGACGCTGGCCAGCATCACCGAGGCCTTTGTCGCGCTGGACCGTGCGGGCCAGTTCATGTATGTCAACCGCGCCAGCGAGCAGCTGCTGGGTTCGGACACGGGCACCTTGCTGGGCCAGCCGATTCACCGCTGGCTGGCGGGCCAGAGCGAGGGCCTGCTGCGCCAGGAGCTCGAAGGCGCGCTGGCACAGAACCGGCGCGCCGTGTTCGAGGACTTCTACCCCGCGCTGGGCAAATGGCTGGAGCTGCGCGCCCACCCCTATGCCGAGGGCCTGGCGGTGTACCTGCACGACGTCACCGCGCGGCGCCACACGCAGGAGCAGCTGATGCTGCTGCAGACCGGCATCGCGCGCCTGAACGACGTGGTGCTGATCGTCGAGGTGCTGGACCAGCAGCCGGCCGGCGCGCTCATCGCCTTCGTCAACGACGCCTTCGAGCGCCTGACGGGCTTCACGCGCGGCGAGGTCATCGGGCGCGACCTGGCGCTGCTGGAGCACGGCGTGGGCACGGCCCTGCTCGATGAGCTCGCGCGCGGCCTGGTCCATCCGATCGGCGCGCCGCTGCGCCGGCGCGAAATGCTGCTGCGTCACCGCGATGGCGCCAGCCACTGGATCGACCTGGACGTGGTGCCCGTGCGCGGCAAGCACGAGCGCATCACGCACTGGGTGGCGGTGGGGCGCGACGTGACCCAGCGCAAGCAGGCCGACGCCAAGATCCACCACCTGGCCTTCTATGACGCGCTGACCGACTTGCCCAACCGCCAGTTGCTGATCGAACGTCTGCAGTCCGCCCTGACCGTCAGCGAGCAAAGCCGCCAGGAGGGCGCGCTGATGTTCATCGACCTGGACAACTTCAAGGTGCTCAACGACACCCTGGGGCATTCGCGCGGCGACCTGCTGCTGCGCCGCATCGCCGAACGGCTGACCGGCTGCGTGCGCCGCACCGACACGGTGGCGCGCATCGGCGGCGACGAGTTCGTGGTGCTGCTGCAGGACCTGGGACGCGAGCGCAGGGGCGCCGTCGACAAGGCGCTGACGGTGGCCAGCAAGGTGCTGGCGCGCATGCGCGAGCCGTTCGACCTGGACGGCTACCAGCACTACAGCACCGTCAGCATCGGCGTAGCCCAGTTCAGCGCCGCGCACGAGGGTGTGAGCGAGTTGCTCAAGCAGGCCGACATGGCCATGTACCAGGCCAAGAACCTGGGGCGCAACACGGTGGCCTTCTTCGACCCCGCGCTGCAGGCCGCGCTGAGCGCCAGCGCGGCGCTGGGCGCCGATCTGCGCGCGGCACTCCAGGCGGGCGACCAGTTTCTGCTGTACTACCAGCCGCAGTTCGATCGCGCCCGCCGCGTGGTGGGGGTGGAAGCGCTGCTGCGCTGGAAGCACCCCGTGCGGGGTCTGATCGGGCCCAATGAATTCATCCCGATCGCCGAAGACACCGGGCTGATCCTGCCGCTGGACCACTGGGTCATGCAGCAGGCGTGCCAGCGGCTGGCTGCGTGGGCAGGGCGGCCCGATACGCGCGAACTCGGCATCGCCGTCAACGTCAGCGCCCGGTGGTTTCGCCACCCGGAGTTCGTCGATCAGGTCATGGCCGCCATCGTCGCGCAGGGCGTGTCGCCCCGGCTGCTCAAGCTGGAGCTGACCGAAAGCCTGCTGGCCGACCGCGCCGAGATCACCCTGGCCAAGATGGACACGCTCAAGCGCGCCGGCGTGACGCTGGCGCTGGACGACTTCGGCACCGGCTATTCGTCGCTGGCCTACCTCAAGCGACTGCCGCTGGACCAGCTCAAGATCGACAAGGGTTTTGTCGATGACGTACTGACCGATCCCAGCGACGCGGCCATCTCCAGCGCCATCATCGATCTGGCGCACAGCCTGAAGCTGTCGGTGATTGCCGAAGGCGTGGAGACCGAAGCCCAGTACCGCTTTCTGGCCGATCGCGGCTGCGAGCTGTTTCAGGGCTTTTTGCTGGCGCGGCCGGCGCCGCTGGACGAAGTGGAGCGCTTCATCGAGCGGCAGGCCGCTGACGCGAATCGGCCAGGCGCCGCGGCATCGGGCTGAGGGGACTGGGCCGCGACGTGACCGCCACGGTCACGGTGCGCGATCACGATGCGGCCCCGCCAGTCCCCGCCGTGTCCACCTCGTCATCGCGAGCGTGAAGCACGTGGCGATCCAGCGGAAGCGGCCAAGGATGGGCCGCTTGGTGATGGACACGCCGCTGCTGGATTGCCGCGCCGGCTGCGCCGCCTCGCAATGACAGGGGCATAGAAGCCGTCATCGCGAGCCCGAAGGGCGTGGCGATCCAGTGGCGCGGCCATGGATGGGCCGCTTGGTGACGGCCACGCCGCTGCTGGATTGCCGCGTCGGCTGCGCCGCCTCGCAATGACGGGGAACATGGAAGCCGTCATCGCGAGCCCGAAGGGCGTGGCGAGCCAGGGCGTCACCCGATGTCGTCGAACAGATCCCGCCACGCTGGGTTCATGGCCTCGATCAGCGCGATCTTGCGCGCACGCGAGCCGGCCTTGAGCTGCTTTTCGCGCCCGATGGCGCTTTCCATGGTGTCGTGGGCTTCATACCAGACCAAATCGTGAACCTGGTACTTGCGGGTGAATCCTTCGAGCACATCGTTCTTGTGCTGCCACACCCGGCCCGGCAAGTTGCTGGTCACGCCGACATAAAGCGTGCCATTGCGAGCGCTGGCGAGGATGTAGACGCAAGGGTGCTTCATGGACCCATGGTGCCATGGCGAATACGCCGCTGCTGGATTGCCGCGCCGGCTGCGCCGCCTTGCAATGACGAGGGAACATGGAAGCCGTCATCGCGAGCCCGCAGGGCGTGGCGATCCAAGGGGGGGTGGTCAAGGATGGGACGG
>JAFEEB010000024.1:59345-62920 GCA_018241325.1 Pseudomonadota bacterium
TGGACGCGCCGCTGCTGGATTGCCGCGCCGGCTGCGCCGCCTCGCAATGACGGGGGAACATGGGAGCCGTCATCGCGAGCCCGCAGGGCGTGGCGATCCAGGGCTTCGTGGCTACCAAGTGTCGACAAAGCGCCGCCCCGCCAGCGCCACACGCGCTCCGGCCAAGCCACGCGCCAGCCAGGCGCGGGTCTCGGCCGGGTCGATCACCGCGTCGATCTCCAGCGTGCTCGCCATGTTGATGGCCTCGCCGTGCGCATATTGGCGCGCCAGCAGCTTCGCGAACAGGGCGTCGCGCTCGGGGCCTTCCGGCACGGCCTCCAGCTCTTTGCGAAAGCCCAGGCGCACGTAGCCTTCCAGGCCCATGCCGCCGAATTCGCCGGTCGGCCAGGCGACGGTGAACACCGGCGCATGAAAGCTGCCGGCGGTCATGCCCATCGCGCCCAGGCCGTAGCCCTTGCGCAGCACCACGCTGAAGCTGGGCACGCGCAGCGCGGCGGCGGTGACGAACAGGCGGCTGACGTGGCGCACTTGCGCGGTCTTCTCGATCTCGGGGCCGACCATGAAACCGGGCGTGTCCACCAGGCTGACGAGGGGCAGGCCGTGCGCGTCGCACAGCTGCATGAAGCGCGCGGCCTTGTCGGCGGCGGGCGCGTCGATGGCGCCGCCCAGGTGCAGCGGGTTGTTGGCGATCAGGCCCACAGAGCGCCCTTCGATGCGCGCCAGCGCGGTGTGGACGCCGATGCCGAAGCCCGTGCGCAGCAGGAGCAGGCTGCCCTGGTCCGCCAGCCCAGCCATCGCCGCGCGGGTGTCGTACACGCGCAGGCGGTTTTCGGGCACCACCTGGCGCAGGGCGCGCTGGTCGGGCGTGATCCAGTCAGCGAGGCGGCCCTGGAAGAACGACAGGTAGTGGCGCGCGGCCGCCACGGCCTGCGCCTCGTCATCGACCAGCAGGTCGATCACGCCATTGGCGTGCTGCACGCTGCTCGGGCCGATGTCCTCGGGCCGAAACACGCCCAGGCCACCGCCCTCGATCATGGCCGGCCCGCCCATGCCGAGGTTGCTGGCGCGCGTGGCGATGATGACGTCGCTGCAACCCACCAGCGCGGCGTTGCCGGCAAAGCAGCGCCCGTGCACGATGCCCACCACCGGCACCTGGCCCGAGAGCTGCGCATAGGCCGCGAAGGTGTGCACGTGCAGGCCGGCGACGACGGCGGTGTCGGTGTCGCCCGGCCGGCCGCCGCCGCCTTCGGCAAACAACACGACTGGCCGTTGCTGATCGAGCGCGATGCCCAGCATGCGGTCGGTCTTGGCGTGGTTGCGCATGCCTTGCGTGCCGGCCAGCACGGTGGCGTCGTAGGCCATCACCACGGTGCGCGCGGCCTCAGGCCCGAAGATGGCGCCGTTGACGCCGCCAATGCCCGTCACCATGCCGTCGGCGGGCGTGTTGGCGATCAGGTCTTCCAGCGTGCGCCGGCGCGTTTGCGCAGCAACGGCCAGCGCGCCGTATTCGATGAAGCTGCCCTCGTCGCACAAATCCTGGATGTTCTCGCGTGCGCTGCGGCTGCCTTGCGCGTGGCGCTTGGCCATGGCCTCAGGTCGGGCCGCGTCCAGCGTGTGGGCGTGGCGCTGGGTCACGCGCTGCAGGTCGGCGCGGATGTGGTCAAGGTCGTGTGCGGCGGCGTCTTCGGCCCGCGCGTGCGCCTCGCCTTCGATGGGTTCGAGCACCAGCAGCGGTTGGCCCTGCGCCAGATAGCCGCCGGGCACGGCCAGCAGGCGCGCCACGCGGCCGGCGTGCGGCGCGGTGATGACGTGCTCCATCTTCATCGCTTCGAGCACGGCGATCTCGGCGCCGGCCGGCACCTCGTCGCCCATGGCCACGCTCAGCTGCACCAGGCGCGCGGGCATGGCTGCGAGGATGGCGTGGGCCGGGGCATCGGCGGCCGGCTTTGAAGCATTTTGGCTTGCAGCGGCTGCTGGATGTGCGCTGACAGCTATATTGTTTGTAGCATCGAGCAACTCCGGCAACACACTTTCGAGCCAGCGCGTGTGCACCTGTTGGCTGGCCATCTCGCTGCGATCGGCCAGGGCGCGCGCGAGCGGCAGGTTGGTGGCGATGCCGTCGATGTGAAAGTCGGCCAGCGCCCGCTGCGAGCGGCGCAGCGCGGCATCGAAGCCCCCGCGCGCGTGCACGATCAGCTTGGCCAGCAGCGTGTCGTAGTGCGGCGAGGGCGTGGCCCCGGCAAAGCCATGCGTATCCACGCGGATGCCGGGGCCGGTGGGCACGTCGAAGCGATTCAGCGTGCCGCTGCCGGGCGTGGCCTTGCCCTGCGCATCCAGCGTCTCGGCGTTGATGCGCCACTGGATGGCAAAGCCTTGCGGGCGCGGCGGCGCGGCGGGATCGAGGCCGATGTCACGCAGCCTGCGCCCGGCCGCCAATTGAATCTGCGCCTGCACCAGATCGACGCCGAACACGGCCTCGGTGATGGTGTGCTCGACCTGCAGGCGCGGGTTGGCCTCCATGAAGACGTAGGGCAGCTCGCTGGACGCCGGATCGACCAGAAATTCGAAGGTGCCCAGGTTTTGATAGCGCACGGCGCGCGCCATCCCCAGCGCCGCGGCGATCAGGCGCTGGCGCAGCGCTTCGGTCAACACCGGGCTGGGCGCGATCTCGACCAGTTTTTGAAAGCGCCGCTGCAGCGTGCAGTCGCGCTCGCCCAAGGCGATCACGTCGTGGCCATCGCCCAGCACCTGCACCTCGATGTGGCGCGCGCCCTCCATCAGGCGCTCGACATACACGCCGTCCACACCAAAGGCCGCGCGCGCCTCACCCCGGCAGCGCTCATACGCCGCAGCCAGTTCATCGGCGTTGCGCACCGCACGCATGCCACGCCCGCCACCGCCGCTGACGGCCTTGATCATCACGCCCGCGCCGCCTTGCGCGGCCAAAAACGTCTGCGTCTCATCCAGCGTGACAGCGCCAGGGCTGCCCGGCAGCAGCGGCACGCCGCACCGCTGCGCCAGCGCGCGCGCCTGCGCCTTGTCGCCCAGCAGCGCCAGCTGCTCGGGCGTGGGGCCGATGAAGACCAGGCCGGCTGCAGCGCAATCGCGCGCAAAGTCGGCGCGCTCGCTCAAAAAACCGTAGCCGGGGTGAATGGCATCGGCACCCTGCTCGTGCGCGATGGCGATCAGGTGCGCGGCGTCGAGGTACGCCGCCGGGCCGGTGGCGCCCAAGGCGACCGCGCTGTCGGCCGCCTGCACGTGGGGCGCTTGCGCATCGTCGTCGGCGTACACCGCCACGCTGGCGACGCCCAGCTCTTGCAGGGCGCGCACGATGCGCAGGGCGATTTCGCCGCGATTGGCGATGAGGACTTTTTCAAACATATGGGATCTCGCGGCTCATCGCCCACGCGCTGACGCGCGCCAGGGCGGTTTGCTTCGCCTGGCCTGCGGCCAGAACGCCGCGATTGGCGATCAGGACTTTTTCAAACATATCGGATCACATGCCATTGCGAGTGAAGTGAAGCAATCCAGACACGTGCCCGGGACGAACGCCGCCGCTGGATCGCCACGTCGCT
>JAFEEB010000024.1:63026-82223 GCA_018241325.1 Pseudomonadota bacterium
GCGCAGGCGTCGCGGCAACGTCGCAAGCCGCCGTCATGGCGAGCGACGCGAAGCCATCCAGCGCTGCGCCTCAATCCAGATCCTTCAACAGCCGCCGCAGCACCTTGCCTGCCCCCGTGGTCGGCAGCGCGGCGATGAAACTCACGAGTCGGGGCGCCTTGTACGGCGCCATGTTTTCGCGGCACCAGGCGATCAGCGCGTCGGCTTCGAGTGCGGCGCCGGGCTTGGTCACGATGAAGGCCTTGACCACCTCGCCCTTCTGCGCATCAGGCACGCCGATCACCGCCGCCTGCGCCACCGCCGGGTGCTTGATCAGGATGGTCTCGACCTCCTCGGGGAACACGCTGTAGCCGGAGACCTTGATCATTTCCTTGTTGCGGCCGATGAAGGTCAGATACCCCTCGGCGTCGAGCTTGCCCATGTCGCCGGTGTGCACCCAGCCGTTCTGGAGCGTGGCCTTTGTCGCCTCGGGCTTGTTCCAGTAGCCCTTGAAGTTTCCGGGCGACATGAGGGTGATCTCGCCCAGCTCTCCCGCGGGCTGCTCGGCGCCGGTATCAGGGTCGATGATGCGGATGGTGACACCCGGCATGGGCTTGCCGTGCGTGCCCCAGCGGATGGCGTCGAACGGCATGCCGGTGTCCATGGTGTGCGTTTCGCTCAACCCATAGGCCGCCTCGCAGCTGATGCACGCGCCGCCGGCAAAGGCCTGCCACTTTTGCGCCAGCGCTTCGGTGAAGGTGATGCCGAAACTGGTGACGGGGTTGCGCCGCAAGCTCTTCAAATCATAGCGCTCGGCACCGGGCACCTGCATGCAGGCGAGGTTCATGGGCGCAATGGAGTACCAGTGCGTGACCTTGTAACGGTCGATGGCTTGCAAGACCGCCGCCGCGTCGAAGCGGAACAGCAGCACCTGCGTGGCACCGGCCAGGACGGGCACGTTCACGCCCATCAGCATGCCGGCGATGTGGTAGAGCGGCGCCACCGACAAGGGCACGTCGTCGGCACCGATCTCGGCGCTTTGCGCGGTGACGGTGGTCTTGAACAGCGCATTGCCGAAGCTCAGCATGGCCCCCTTGGGCAGGCCGGTGGTGCCGCTGGTGTAGGTCATCAGGGCCACGTCGTCCAGCGACAGATCGACCGGCGCCGGCCGTGCGTCCTGGCGCGTCACGGCCTCGAAGTCCTCGCAGCCCGCGGGCACGGCGCGCGGGGCCTGGCGCGCGGCGGTCAACTCGGCGGGCAGGTCGATCGTGGGCGCATCGGGCAGCCCGTCGGCGTAGTGCACCGCAAACACGTGCGCCAGCGTGCTGCCGGCGCGCACCTGATCGACCACGGGCAGCAGGTCGGAGGCGGCGACGATCACGCGCGCCTTCAGGTCACCCACCTGGTAGCCCAGCTCGTGCGCCTTGTTCAGCGGCCCGCTGGGGCAGACGATGGCGCCGATCTTCTGGATACCGTAGTGCGCCACCAGGTACTGCGGGCAGTTGTTGAGAAACAGCACCACGGGCTCGCCCTTTTGCACGCCCAGCGCCTGCAGGCGCGCGGCAAAGGCGTCGCTGGCGCGGTCCAGATCGGCCCAGGTGAGGGTGGCGCCGTACCAGATAAGGGCAGGACGATCGGGCCGGCTGCGGGCGTGCTGGCGCAGGTGTTCGTGCAGGGGTTGGTCGGGGTTGGTCATGGCATGAAGCTCCATGGAAGTGGGGTAATGAGCGGGTGCTCAGCGTGGCAAGGAGCGGCCGGGTGAGATCGAAGGCCCATGGATCGCCACGTCGCTGCGCTCCTGGCGATGACGGCGCCTGTCATTGCGAGGAGGCCGCAGGCCGACGCGGCAATCCAGCAAGGGCGCGTCCATGACCACCAACGCATCTGCTCCCAAGCGACGCGCTGGATCGCCACGCCCTGCGGGCTCGCGATGACGATGGAGGGCGGACATGGCTTGCGTTCTTGGCGTGTTGCGCACGCCCGCATCGTGCCACTGGCCGAAGACGCGCGTCAGCGCCTGGGCGACACCCCATAATGTGCGGCACGCGCTGTGGCGGCGCAAAGCAAAGGCGCAAGATGGGAATGCTGGTGTTGGGGCTGGTGCTGTTTCTGGGCGCGCATTCGGTGCGCATCTTTGCCGACAACGCGCGCACGCGCGCCATCGCGCGGCTGGGCGAGATGGGCTGGAAAGGGCTTTATTCGGTGGTGTCGCTGATCGGCTTCGGGCTGATCATCTGGGGCTTTGCGCAGGCGCGGCAGCAGCCGGTGGTGCTGTGGAGCCCGCCGGCCATGCTCAAGCACCTCAACTCGCTGTTCACGCTGCTGGCGTTCGTCTTGCTGGCGGCCGCCTACGTGCCGCGCAACAGCATCCGCGCGCGGCTGCATCACCCCATGATCCTGGGCGTCAAGCTGTGGGCCTTTGGCCACCTGCTGGCCACCGCCACGCTGGCCGATCTGGTCTTGTTTGGCGCCTTCCTGCTGTGGGCCGTGCTGGACTTTCGCGCCGCGCGCCAGCGCGACCGGGCGCTGGGCACGGTGTACGCACCCGGCGCCACCGGCCCCACGGTGCTGGCGGTGGTGGTGGGCGCGGCGGCCTGGGCGGCGTTTGCCTTCTGGCTGCACGCGGCCTGGATCGGCGTGGCGCCGTTCCCTCGGGGTTGAGCCCGCGTCAGGCGGTATCGCGCCGTTCGAATCCGGTGATCGCCTGCGCAGGCACGGCGCCGACCTGCACCGCGTTCACCTGCGCGCGCGGCGGGCCCTGGTGGGCCCAGTCGATCAGCGCCTGCACGGCGGCCGGCGGGCCTTGCACCACGGCCTCGACGCTGCCGTCGCGCCGGTTGCGCACCCAGCCCGTCAGGCCCAGGCGGCGCGCCTCGTCGATCAGGCTGGCGCGGTAGAACACGCCCTGCACGCGGCCCTCGATGCGCAGGTGGCGGGTGATCGGCTCGGCTTGCATGACACGCCATGATAGGCATGCACGGCCCAGCACGGCGCCGCACGGCGCGCGGCGCGACAATGCGCGCATCATGAAAGCCCGTGGCCTGGCTCTGCCCCGGATCGACCCCGCGCGCTGCACCGGCTGCGGCTGGTGCGTGGCGGTGTGCCCGCCGCACGTGCTGTCGCTGCACCCGCAGGGGCGGGTCAAGATCTCGGCGCTGGATGACGCCGACGGCTGCACCGGCTGCGCCCTGTGCGCCGTGCGCTGCCCGTTCGACGCCATCACGATGCTGCGGCGCCAGGCGCTCGCCCAGTCAGCCGATGAAGTATGATTTTGATAGCTGACCGCGCTTGATGCGCGGGCGCAAGATACCCATTTGACGCAGAACCTCGCCATGCCCGAATTCGAAGCCCCCAGCACCCAGGACAGCACCCGCATCGACGACCTGCGCATCGGCGCCGTGCGCCCGCTGATCACGCCCGCGCTGCTGCAGGAATGGCTGCCGGCGCCCCAAGCGGCGATTGACCTGGTGGAGGACAGCCGCGCCGCCCTGGCGCGCGTGCTGCACGGCCAGGACGATCGGCTGATCGTCGTGGTCGGCCCCTGCTCCATCCACGACCACGACGAGGCGCTGCAGTACGCCCGGCAGCTCAAGGCCGAGGCCGACGCGCTGGCCGGCGAGCTGATCGTCGTCATGCGCGTGTATTTCGAGAAGCCCCGCACCACCGTGGGCTGGAAGGGCTACATCAACGACCCGCACCACGACGGTAGCTACGCCATCAACGAAGGCCTGCGGCTGGCGCGCCACCTGCTGCTCGACGTGCTGGCGCTGGGCCTGCCGGTGGGCACCGAGTTTCTGGATTTGCTCTCACCCCAGTTCATCAGCGACCTGGTGAGCTGGGGCGCGATCGGCGCGCGCACCACCGAGAGCCCCAGCCACCGCCAGCTGGCCAGCGGCCTCTCCTGCCCGGTGGGCTTCAAGAACGGCACCGGCGGCAGCGTGAAGATGGCGGTGGACGCCATCGTGGCGGCCCAGGCGCCGCACGCCTTTCTGGGCCTGACCAAGATGGGCCAGGCCTCCGTGTTCGAGACGCGCGGCAACCCGGATTGCCACGTGATCCTGCGCGGCGGCAAGCAGCCCAACTATTCGAAGGCCGACGTGGACGCCACCGGCGCGCTGCTGCACGCGGCGGGCCTGCGTGAGCGGGTGATGATCGACTGCTCGCACGCCAACTCCAGCAAGCAGCATCAAAAACAGATCGAGGTGGCCGGCGACGTGGCCGCGCAGGTGGCGGCGGGCGACGCGCGCATCATGGGCGTGATGATCGAGAGCCACCTCAACGAGGGCCGCCAGGACATCGTGCCGGGCCAGCCCCTGAAACCCGGCGTGTCGGTGACGGACGCCTGCATCAGCTTCGAGCAGACGGTGCCGGTGCTGCGCACCCTGGCCGACGCGGTGCGGGCGCGGCGGCAGCGCTGATACGGCCCCGCCAAGTCGGCGCGGCCGCGGCCCATGTGCCGCGGATGCCGCGCCCACGCTACTTGGCCGGTGCGGTGGCGGCGGCCGGCGGCGCGTAGGTGGGCGTCTGGGCGTAGGGCGGCGGAACGTCCCACATGCGCGCCGCATACCACACCGTCCAGGCCAGCACGAACAGGCACAACACCCAGACCCAGACCGGAATGGACGAGCGCGCTTCGGCGCGTCGCGGATCGAACGGGTCGTCGGCGCTGAACGCATCGATGTTCAGGCGCAGCGTGCCACTGCGTGTCGCGCCCCGGCGCAGCCCCGACACCAGGATGCCCGGGCCGTTCTGGACGTGAAACTGGATCTCCTCGTAACCCTCGACTCCGTTCTGACCCTCGGCTCGAATGACGAGCCGGTGCGGGCCGTCGGCAAGCTGGCGCGTGTCCAGCGTCAGCGTGGTCGGCAACTCGTGATCCACCAGCGGTTGCGAACTGTTGTCCACGTACACGCGAACATGCGGTTTCCTGATGTCGGCCATCGTGCGTGCTCCATCAGCGATCCGGGCGCAGGATCTCGTACTTGACGTGGCGCGGGTCGTGCTCGCCCGGACGCAGCAACATCCAGAACGCGGCCACGAAACACCCCAGCGTGATCACGCCCGTGATGGCGATGATCGCCACCATGCCCCAGAAGGGTCCGCTGGCCATCGTCATTTGCCGGCCCCCGGTGCCTTGGCGCGCAGCGTCGCCACCTCGGCTGGCGTGACCGGCCTGGCGCTGTTGCCCCAGGCCGTGCGCTCGTGGTTGGCGATGTCGGCAATCTCCCGATCGCTCAACTGACTGGCGAACGGCGGCATGGCGCTGCCATAGGTCGCGCCGCCGATGGTCTTGCCGTGCGCTCCCTGCAAGATCGTGCCGAGATGCAGCGTGGGGTCCGCATCGAGCACGGCCGCATTGCCCTTGAGCGGCGGGAAGGCCCCCGGCACGCCTTCGCCCGACGCCTGGTGACAGGCCGCGCAGTTGGAAGTGAACAGGGCCTGCCCTTGGGCCGGATCGAACACATACGCAGCGACCGCGGCCGCGGACGCGCCGGCGGCCGGCGGCGCAGCGGCGGGTGCGGCGGCCGCCACGGGGCCTGTCGCCTCGTAGCCGGGAATGCTCGACTGCTTGAGTGACAGCAGGTAGGCCACCAGCGCCTTGGCCTCGGGCGTCGGCACGACCACGCCATTGGCAGGGGCGAACGGTGCGGGCACCGGGATCGCGGTCTCGCCCGCGGGAGCCTTGGCCATGACCCGGAACAGGAACTTGAAGTCGGGCATGATCGATTCAGGCACCAGCGCGCGCGGCTGGTACAGGTGGATGTACTGCCAGACGTCGCTGCCCTTGCGCACACCCACGTTGCTCAGGTCGGGGCCCGTGCGCTCGGAGCCCAACAGCTCCGGCGTCTGGAAAGCGAAGTCGCCCGGGGCCGAGGGACGGCCGAACGCCCTGTCCTCGTCCAGCGGCCGCACCTGCTGCGTGTGGCAGTACGCGCAGCCGTTGGCCGCGAACACGCGCCGACCCTCGGCTTGCAGCGGGGTCAGATCAACCACGCCAGGCCCGGGCGGAACGCGCGACAACTCGATGGCCGGAATCACGGCGATGGCCAGCACGATGACCACGTAGATGAGCAGCGCGCCGCCGGCGATCAGGACGAGCTTTCTCATGCTGCGGCTCCTGCCTCGGCCGGAGCCAGGATGGGCGAATCGGCGTTGCCCGCGACGCCCGTGGTCATGCGCCAGACGTTCCATGCGAAGACGCCGTGCGACAGGAACATCAGGATGCCGCCGACCCCGCGCCAGACGTAGTACGGCGCCATGTCGGTGACCGACTGGATGAACGGCTTGCCCTGCATCCAGTCCAGGCCCTGGACGGTGCCGCCGATCGACAGCGAGATGACGTAGATGAAGCTGCCCACCAGCGCCATCCAGAAATGCAGCGCCAGCCCGAGGCGCCCGGGCGTCTTGCCGGTCGCCAGGGGCAGCAGGGCGTACAGCCCGCCCCAGATGGCGAAGTTGACGAAGCCGTACATCGTCAGATGCGAATGGCCGATGGTGAAATTGTTGAAATGCCACAGCGCCTGCATGGAGCGGAACGCTTCCACCGTGCCTTGGGTCGAGCCCACCAGGTAGCCGATCACGCCGACGAAGATGAAGGCCAACGGGTACGCGTGCGTCAGATCGCCAAAGCGCCCGCGCATCGTCAGCAGGTAGTTGGCGCTGCCGCCCCACACCGGCACGATCATGGCGACCGAAAACACGATGGCCGTCGTCTGCAGCCACCACGGCAGCGGGCTGAACAGAAAGTGGTGCCCGCCCAGCAGCGGGTAAAAGCACAGATTGGTCCAGAACGCGAACACGCCGAGCGCGTAGGAATAGATCGGCCGGCTCATGATCTTGGGAATGGCGTAATAAAACACGCCCAGCGCCAGCGGCGTGAACCACATGCCCACGGCGTTGTGCATGTAGTAGCCGGAGATCGCGACCTGCCCCAGTCCGTGCTGATACCAGGGCAGGATCGCCACGATGGCGATCACGCAGGTCCACAGCACCGCGCTCATGGTGTACCAGTTGGACAGGTAGATGTCCTCCGAAGTGCGCCGGGCCACGGTGCCGATCAGGTTCCAGGCGGTCACGACCAGCGCCGCCAGGAAGATCAGGCGGATCGGCCACGGCCACTCCCGGTACTCCAGATCGCCCTCGTTGTAGCCCAGCTCGAGCGCGATCGTTCCCGTCACCGCCGCGATGTTGAACAGCCACAGACCGATCCAGGCCAGCCGCTTGCTGTACAGCCGCGTGCCGCAACTGCGCGCCGCGACGTAGTACGCCAGCCCGACCAGGGCGATGCTGGCCCAGCCGTAGAACGTGCCGTTGGTGTGGATCGGGCGCAGCCGTCCGAACGTCAGGTATTTGGCGGCCCAGAAATCCGGGGCGCCGAACTTGAACGCCAGCAGCAGCCCGATGGCGGTGGCAAACAGCAGCCACAGCGTGGCGGTGATGGTGTAGGCGGAGAAAATCGCCGTCAGCTCGCGGTCGACGTCACCGCGCTCTTGGGCCTGGACGGCCGCATCCTTGGACATCGCTGGTGCTCCATGTCCCTCCCCGGCGCTTCTTGTCCGTTCACGCCGCTGGGTGCCGGGGGCAACCGGTGGCGCGACCGACCCACTATGGCACGAGCGCGATAGCTATGACGCCAATACAGGCATAGGCGCTGCACGGCGCCTGCAGTGGACTCGAGCATACGCGTCCAATGCTGCGCACGCGGGCCGACGCGGTGCGGGCGCGGCGGGCGCAAACCCGCTGAATACTCTTGTTTTTATAGCTGACTGCGCTTGTCCCGCGCGCGCCAGAAGACAAAAGGCTTGAATCAACTACCCAACCAGGCGCCACATCGCGCAGCGAGTGAAGACGGGGGTTTGCTCTGTCACCGGCGGCGGCGCTGCGGATTGCCGCCGGTGGGCGGCGGGCCGCGGCGCTCCAGGTGACGGAAGCTGATGCGGCCCTTGGAGAGGTCGTAAGGCGAGAGCTCCAGCGTCACGCGGTCGCCCGCCAGGATGCGGATGTGGTTCTTGCGCATCTTGCCGGCCGAATAGGCCACCAGCTCGTGGCCGTTGTCCAGCGTGACGCGAAAACGGGTGTCGGGCAACACCTCGTTGACGATGCCTTGCATCTCGATCAGTTCTTCCTTGGCCATGTGAATGCTCCTTGTGCGTCCGTGCGTTGGGGTTTGCGGGTTGCGCGGCAACTCCAGATGACGGCGAAGGCATGGCGCCAACGACTGACCCCCAGTCGGTTGAACCGCGCATTTTAACGCGCGCGGGCCTTTTTGGAGCCTTTTGGCGCGTGATCTGGCAAGACAACCACGGAGGCCGACCGGCGGCGCTCCACCCGCACGACGGCCGACGCACGGGCACGGCGGTGTTGAAAATTGTCAAGTGAGTGTGCATTCACACCGTTACAAGACCAACGGGATCGCCGTGGTTGTAACAGCGAATCGAGGCAAACTGGGTCTTGTGTTCAACCGACCGAAAGGAAGCTCGGAGATGACCAAGCCACTTGTACGCAGCGCCGCGGCCGCCGTGGTGATGACCACCGCCATGGCATGGAACGTGCCGGCCTTCGCCCAGATGCCCATGCCAAGCCGGACACCGGCGGCCAGCACGTCGGGTGCGGCCCGGACCGCCCGCCCCGCAACGGCCACCAACGCCACCGCGCCGGCCGCCCCTGCCAGCGGCGCAGCGTCGGCGCCGCCACCGGCGCAAAGCAACTTCGGGCCGAGCGCGGGCCCCGAGTCCAAGCCCCGGCCCTGAGCGGCCCAAGCCGCCCCGAGCCGCGTCAGTGGCGCGGCTTGGGCGCAGCGCCCGCGCTTTCCGTCAACACCTTGCGCGTGCCGCGCTCGCCGGGCGCGGCCGCTGGCGCTGGCTTGGGCAGCGGGGCGCAGTGGCCCTGCTCGCTTTGGCCGCGCAAGGTGCTCAGGCGGGTCGAGATCAAGTCGATCACCGGCGGCGGCAAGGGCTGGCGAAACTCGTAGTCCAGCCGCGCGATCTCGGCGGACAGATAGCGGCAGCTGGCCTCGTGCAGGCTGGGGTCTTCCCCCGCGTCGAAGCGGACGGCCCCGCGCGATTCGGGCGCGGCGGTGGCGGCCGGCGGCTCGGCGCTGGAGCCGGCAGGGCAGGCCTGGTTGGTAAACGTCAGCTGTCCGTCGGGCTGAATGCAGCGGCGAATCGCCTCGCCCGTCACGGCCGGGGCCGCGGGCTCCCCCGTGTTGCCGGGCGCGGCCGTTGCCACGGCGCTGGCGGGCGGCGTTGGCGCGGCGCTTTCGGCGCTGGGTGGCGCCGGCGCCCGGCCCTCGGCCACCGCGTGGCGCTGCGCCACGTAGTCGTGCAACCAGCCCCAGCCGTGCCACGCGGCCAGCGCCAGGGCCAGCAGCGCGACCAGCAGCCACACCCAGCGCAAGGGGCCCGTCCCGCCCGTCGGCTCGGGCGGGCGCAAGGAGGCTTCGGCGGGGTCGGCTTGATCGGGGCTCATGGCGCGCGGGGTGTCCAGCGCGCATGATACGGCGCTCAGGCAGCGGGGACGGGCGGCGGGGGCGCGCGTTCTTCCAGCAGCTCCCATACCTCCAGCGCGGTCTGGCGCCCGCGCAGCGGCACGGCGCCGATGGCGCGGGTGGGCAGGCGCTCGCCCAGGGCGCGGCGCGTGATCTCCGAGATCAGGATGCGCGTGCCCAGCTCGCGGTTCAAGTCCTCGATGCGGCTGGCGACGTTGACGGTATCGCCCAGCGCGGTGTAGGTCAGGCGGTCGTCGGCCCCCAGCACGCCGGCGACGACGGGGCCGGTGTGGATGCCGATGCAGGTCTCGAACGCCGGCAGGCCGGCCAGCGCCCATTCGGCGTTCAGGGCGTCGAACGCGCGCTGCAAGTCCTGCGCGGCGCGGCAGGCCTGCAGGGGGGCGTCGGCCAGCTCGACCGGCGCGCCCCACAGCACCATCAGCGCATCGCCGACGAACTTGTCCAGCGTGCCGCCGTGCTGCATGATGACCTGCGAGGCGGCGTTGAAGTAGCGCGTCATTTGCGCCACCAGTTGCGGGGCGGGCACCGATTCGGCGATGTGGGTGAAGCCGCGCACGTCGGTGAACATGACGGTCAGTTCGCGCGGCTCGCCGCTGGCCGTGAGCGCGTGGCCTTGCGCCATCAGCTGGCGCACCACGTCCACGGGCACGAATTTCATGAAGGCTTGCAGGCCGCGCGCGGACTCGGCCAGCGCCTGGTCGAGGTGCTGGATCTCCAGCAGGCGGCTGTCCACGCGCGGCAGCGCCTGCAATTCGAGCCGGCCGATGCGCCGCGCGTTGCGCGCCAGCCGCTCCACCGGCCGCGTGATGCCGCGTGCCATGCGCAGCGACAGCAGCAGCATCAGCGTCAGGAAGCCCAGGGCCGTGGCGAAGCCCCACACCACGGCACCGCGCACGCCGCCCAGCACCTTGTTTTCGGGCACCCAGCTGAGCAGGGTCCAGCCGGTGGCCGGCAGCACCGAGGACTGCACCAGATAGGCGTGGCCGTCCAGGGTCAGCGTCTGCTTGGACCGCTGGGCACCGGGGCCCGCCACCTGCGCGGCCAGCGCCTCCAGCACGCCGCCTTGGGGCGGGGCCAGGGATTGCGGCACGCCGGGCGCATCGCTGCGCGCCAGCACACGACCGTCGCTGCTGAGCAGGGCGCTGTCGCCATAGCCGGAATGGCTGAACTGGCGCACGAAGTCGGACAGGCGCCCGAGCGTGACGTCGGTGGCCACCACCAGCGTGTGCTCGCCCTGCGCCGTGCTGCGCTTGAGCGGGATGGCATAGGTCACACCCAACTCGTGCGCGGCGTCGAACACGTAGGGCGCGGTCCACACCGGCTGCCCGCTGCCCACGGCCTGCTGGTACCAGCGGCGCGCCAGCGGGTTGTACTGGGTGTGGCGCTCGTCGGTGCGCTGGGTGACGTAGCGCGAGCGGGCATCGCCCCCTTCGGAGTCGGGCAGCTTGAAGTCCCAGCGCTCGCGCGTCGCGCCGGCCTCGCGCACGATGTGGCGCACGGCCGGCTGCGGGTAGCGCAACACCATCAGCATGCGCGCGCGCTCGTCCGCCACATAGACGCTGTCAAGCTCGGGCGTCTCGGCCAGCAAGGCCCACATCAGTGCGGCCGAGGGAGCGCTGGCGGGCCCGGCGGGCTCCAGCTGGGGCGCGGCGGCCATGGTGCGCGCGACCGCCACGCCTTTGTCCAGGAAGGCGCGAATGCGGTCTTCCACCCGCTGGTGGTCGGCGCGGTGCACCGAGGCGGCCAAGGTGCCGACGATGCGCTGCGCGCCCCAGTAGCCCAGGCCGATGAGCAGCGCCGCCTGGCCCAGCACCCCGACGGTGATGATGGTGCCCACGTCCACGCGCAGACGCCGCAGTCGCGAGACGGTGGGCGCAGGCGGGTTGTCGGGCATCCCCCGATTCTGGGGCCCGCACCGGCTGCGCTGTATCACTCAGATCATGGGGTGTCCATATGTCGACGATTCATCGGCATCGTGCACGTCGCCGATGCCGGGGCGCGACACCGGCACCTCGGGCGGCAGCGCCGAACCGGCGCGCAAACCTGCACGCGCCGTGGGTGCTTCAGGCCGTCAGCCCGCCTGCACGGCCAGCTTGCCCGGTTTTTCGGGCTTTTCCGGCAGCTCGATCTTGACCTCCAGCACCTCCAGATCGTCCTGGCGCTCCAGGTTGACCTTGATGTCCTTCGGGTCGATCTTGACGTATTTGCTGATGACGGCGATCAGGTCGCGCTGCAGGTCGGGCAGGTAGTCGGGCTCGCCGGCACTGCGACCGGTGCGCTCGTGCGCCAGGATGATCTGCAGGCGCTCCTTGGCGACGCTGGCGGTCTTTTTTTTCTCGCCGAGAAAAAAGGTCAGGAAAGACATGTCTCAACGCCCCCCGAACAGGCGCTTGAAGAAGCCGGGTTTTTCGGCATCGATGTAACGCATCGGCTTGTCGACGCCCAGAAAACGATCGATCACGTCGGAATAGGCGCCGGCCACGTCGGTGCCCTTCAGGTGCACGGCGGGCAGGCCCTGGTTGGAGGCTTGCAGCACCGCCTCGCTCTCCGGAATCACGCCGATCAGCTTGATGCGCAGGATGTCCTGGATGTCCTCCAGGCTCAGCATTTGCCCGTCGGCCACGCGGTTGGGGTTGTAGCGCGTGATCAGCAGGTGCTCCTTGACGGGGTCCTTGCCGTCGATGGCGCGCTGCGTCTTGCTGCCCAGCATGCCCAGGATGCGGTCGGAGTCGCGCACGCTGGAGACCTCGGGGTTGGTGACCACGATCGCCTCGTCGGCGTAGTGCATGGCCATCAGCGCGCCGGTCTCGATGCCGGCGGGCGAGTCGCAGACGATGTAGTCGAAATCCATCGCCGCCAGATCGTCCAGCACCTTCTTGACGCCCTCTTGCGTGAGCGCGTCCTTGTCGCGCGTCTGGCTGGCGGCCAGCACGAACAGGTTCTCGCTGTTCTTGTCCTTGATGAGGGCCTGCTTGAGGTTGGCCTCGCCCTGGATGACGTTGATCAGGTCATACACCACGCGCCGCTCGCAGCCCATGATGAGGTCCAGGTTGCGCAGGCCGACGTCGAAGTCGATCACCGCGGTCTTGTGGCCGGCCAGCGCCAGGCCCGAGGCAAAGGCAGCGCTGGTGGTGGTCTTGCCCACCCCACCCTTGCCGGAAGTCACGACGACGATTCTTGCCATGTCGAAAGCACCCTAGGTTCGTGCAGAAACAGTGTTAACAAGTCCTAAACAGCCGGACGCAGAGGACGCAATGAAAGCGCAAAGAACGCAAAACAAACCAATTCAATTGCTTTAAAAACTATAGCACATTGCGCCAGCCCAACGAGCGCTTGAAGGCAAGTTCATTGAAAAATTGAATCCTTCTGCGTCTTTTGCGAAATCTTTGCGTCCTCTGCGTCCGGCTGTTTCAAGCCTGTCCACGAGCCCCATCAATCCGCGATGGGCTCGAAAATCAGCTTGTCGCCCGCCTCGCCGCTGGACAGGGACACGCTGGCGGGCCGGCCCCATACCGACTCGGGCAGCGGCTCCTCGCTGGTGCGCCACACGCCCGCCACCGACACCAGCTCCGGCTGCATGGCGCGCGCGAAGATGCGCGCCTCGGGCCAGCCGCGTGCGCCGGCGATGGCCCGCCCGCGCAGCGGGGCATAGACATGGATGTGGCCGTCGGCAATCACCTCGGCGCCGGGGTTGACCATGGCCAGCAGCACCAGGTCGCGCCCGCGCGCGTACACCTGCTGGCCCGAGCGCAGGGGCTTGTCCACCACCAGGGCGCCGGGCGTGGGCAGGTCGGCTTCGACCGGCGCGGCGGTGCCCGGCTTTTGCGGCGCGGGCTGCGGCATGCGCAAATCCGGCGCTTCGGGCAGGCCGGCGCTGGCGGCCGCGGCCATGTGCTCGGCGCTGCCCGCGCGCACGCCGACGGGATTCAGGCGGTGGGCGCGCAACAGTTGCACGAGGCGCTCGAAATCCAGCGGCGTTGCGGTCGATTCGGCCGGCAGCGTGGCCAGGTCGATCACCAGCAAGTCGTTGGAAAAGAACTCCGGCATGTCGCCGTAGTGCGTGTGCAGCTCGGTGGCCAGCAGGTCCAGGTCGTTTGATTTCAGGCGCAGCGCCAGCAGCGACAGGCTGGCGCTCTTGATCTCAAAGCTGGCGGGACTGCGGCCGGCAAGGGCAACGGACATGGGTGCGGGAAAAAGCGAATGCGGGCCCGAATGCTCGAGGGGGTGCGGGCAGATCCTGGGCCGATGAAAAAAGCGTGCCGATCTTACCAGCGGGGCCCCGCGCCACGCCGCGTCGCCGGGCTGCAATGTAACCAGATGGGAGCGGCGATGCGGGGGTTGCTTCGGGCAAAAGCCGGCTGCGCTGTTTGCCGCAGATGGATCGAGGCGGGTTTGGTTTTCATTCTGATGTTTGTCTATATCAGTAGTAGTCGTAGTAGGAGCCCTGCGCTTTTGTGAAGAACGCCGAAAAATCCTTGCGGGGCAAGGGCTTGGACCGTCGTCGGCGCTGTGCAGAACCGGCCTTGGGCCGCAGGCCGCAGCAGGGACAAGTCGGCGTGGCGGCGCCGGTCTGTGGACAAGTGCCGACTTGTCCGGGTCTTGTGCACAGGTCTTTGGGCGCGCGCTACTTGTCGATCACCCACTGGATCACGCCCTTGGCCACGAAGCCCAGCATGCCGAAGGCCAGCGCCAGAAACAAGACGAAGGTGCCGAACTTGCCGGCCTTGGACTCCCACGCCAGCTGCGCCACGATGAACAGCATGTAGAGCATGAAGGCGCCGACGCCGAAGGTCAGGCCGAACCAGGCGATCTGCTCCTCGTTGAAGCCGAACATCAGCGCTCTCCTTCCGGCGGCTGGCGCTCGGGCAGGCTGCTGGCGTCCACCAGGGCCCGATAGGCGTGCCAGCTGGCGTGGCCCAGCCAGGGCACGGTGATGACCAGCCCGGCCAGCAGCGTGGCCATGCCCAGCAGGGTCAGGCCCATGATGAGCGCCGCCCACAGCGCCAGCGGCGCGGGGTTGGCCAGCACCGCCTGCCAGCTGGTCAGCACGGCCTGCAGCACGTCGGCGCGGCGGTCCAGCAGCAGCGGCATGGCCACCACGCTGGAGGCGAACAGGGGCGCGGCCAGCAGCCCCCCCAGCATCAGCCACAGCTCGAACACGTGGCCGCCGGGCGCCAGCACCACGTGGCGCACGAAGTCCATGGGCGTGGCCACCGGCTGCGGCGCCAGCGCGGTGATCAGCGCCGCCGAGGTCAGCACCCAGCCGGTGCCGGCCAGCGACAGCAGCAGGCCGAAGCGCACCAGGCTCCAGTAGCCGCCGTGCGCGGCAAAGCGCGAATGCTGCCAGCGCGTCCAGGTGCGGACGATGGTGGCCAGGCCCACCGGCTCGCCGCGTTCCAGCGCGCGCGACAGCGCGTACAGGCTGGTGGCCAGCACGGGCGCCACCACCAGAAAGCCCGAGAAGGCACCCATCAGCAGCCAGAACCGATCACCCGCGCCCAGCACCAGCAGCGCACCAAAAAAGGCCAGCACCAGGCCGTGCAGCAAGCCCCAGGGGCCACAGCGCCACAGGTCGCGCCAGCCCAGCGCCAGCCAGGTGAGCGGCGCGCCCAGCGGCACGGGGCGGATGGTGGGCAGGCGCACCGTGCCGCGCGCCGGGCGCGGTGGCAGGGGCGGAAGGGGCTGGATCTTGTTGGGCGCCATGCAGCCATTGTGATGCAGCCGGCGCAGTCCAGAAATGGCCAAGCCAGCCGGGCTTGCGCCGCGGCTGGCTTGGGTTGTGGCGGGCTGGCCGGGTGGCGGTCAGCCGCGATGCATGCCGGGGCCACCGCCGTGGCGGCCGCCCTTGCCGTGGCGCATGGCCTGCTGGTCATACACCTTCTGCTGCTCGGGCGTGAGCTGGGCGTAGAAGGCCTTGATCGCGTCCATGCGCTGGGTCATGAACTGCTGGCGCTCGGCCTGCATGGCCTGCATGCGGTCGATGCGCTGCGGCGTGGTCAGCTGCGCCATCTGGGCGCGGTCCATGCGCGGCGGGCGCTGCGCCGGCGGCTGCATGGCGGCGGTGTAAGTGGCCCACGCGCCCTCCTGGGCCGCCGTCAGCTGCAGCGCGGCCTTGAGCTGCGCCTGGCGCTGGGCGTGGCGCTCGGCCCAGCGTTGCTGGCGCGCGCCGCTGTCGGCCGGCGCGGCTTGGGTGGTTTGGGTGACGCCGGGCGCGGGCGGTGCCGGCGGGGTTTGCGCCAGGGCCAGGGTGCTGGTGGCGGCCAGCACGGTGGCCAGCAGCAGGTGTTTGCGGATCGTCATGGTCGGGGTCCTTTCAGTGAAAGCGAAGGGTTTGATGCGTGGGGCCGGCACCGAAAACGGGTGTGTATGCCGCCTTGCTGCGCAGTGTGGCGCGCGGGTGTTTCGGCCCCATCGCTGGCGCATGTCGCTCTGTAAAGTTGCGTAAAAAAGCCGGCCGCGGCGGCAATCGCAAAAGTCAGCGGCTGCCCGACAAGTCGTCCAGGATGGGGCAGTCCGGGCGCGCATCGCCATGGCAGTGCTGCAACAGATTTTGTAGCGTGCGCCGCATGGCCTGCATGGCCTGGATGCGGTTTTCAAGGTCGGCCACGTGCGCCTGGGCAATCTGCTTGACACTGGCCGACGCGCGGCCCTGGTCGTGCCACAGGCTCACCAGCTCGGCGATCTCGGCCATCGAAAAGCCCAGGTCGCGCGCGCGCTTGATGAAGCGCAGCGTGTGCACGTCGGCCGCGCGGTACTGGCGGTAGCCGCTGTCGGTGCGCGCCACCGCGCCCAGCAGGCCCAGGGATTCGTAATGCCGCACCATCTTGGCCGACACGCCCGAGGCGCGCGCGGCCTGGCCGATGTTGATGGGGCCGGCATTGAGGCCCCCACGCTCCACGGCTGCGCCTGTTGCGCTGCCCCCCGAGGGGGCCTTCGCGCCTTCGGGCGGCCGTGCGGCGCTCACGGGACTACCCTCCGCGCTGTGCGTTGCTGGATTCGCGCTTGGGAGCGGCCCGGCGCGCTCATGGGTTGACCTCGTAGCCTTCGTCGCGGATCGCCGCGGCCAGCGCCTCGCGCGGCTGCTGGCTGCCGGCCACGTCCACCCGGTTCTGGCTGCGGTCGATCTGCACCTGGGCCGCCGGGTCGAGCTGCGCCAGCGCGCGCCTGATCGCGGCCTCGCAGTGGCCGCAGGTCATGCCGGTGACGGTGAAGGTTTGGTTCATGATGAAAGCTCCGTTGCGGGGAAAGCTGCATCATGAAGCTTGACATGATGGGAATGTCAAGTCGCGTTGATTCAACAATATTGACCTGACCCTATTTATTCTCCAATTCATTCACTGTTTTCGACCCTCATCAAACGCTTTTTTTAGCTTGCTACCGAGTGCCGATGCTTGTTTTGTAACTTTTCCTGCGCCTCTGGCCGTACCTTCAAGTGCGTCTGGTGCATGGCGCTGTACAGCTTTTGCTCCACGGATAACAACTCTCCATATCCAACGGCAGACTGCAAAAACAACGTACAAGAAGATGACAGTCAGGGTGCCTTTTACGAATGCATCGGCTGAATCCATAAGTTCCTCTGCTGGCTAACGCCCAAGGTAAGCCGCCGCCGTAGGCGGTCGGCTTGACCGCCGAGTTAGCCCCGGCGATGGAATGCGGCACGAACGCGCAGCGCTACCAATACCATAGCTGCTTGCGTTTGACTGGCATGCGCTGGAGGCCAAAAACGCTTTGAACCTGCGGAGCACTTGAAGGCGAAGCCCGGCGCGCAGCAAAGCACCGAACGGCAAACCGCTTGCAGGAGTGACGGCCGGTGAATAAACCATGAGCTTTGAAGGCTTGAGATTAACCGGGACTAACGAACAAAGTAACCGGCGGCGAAGCCGTCCGCGTTGACTGATCGGTTAGCTCTGGTGGCGCAAATAATCGTATTTACGTGATATTCTTAAGCATTTCATCGAGAATAGCCTGCCGCTTTAGCCGATCACTGGATATCTCGCCCATTGATTGGACGATTGTGGCAGCTTTCTTGAATGGCTCTACCGCCTTTGCGCCGTGCGTGGAAAGTGCATCAATTATCTTCTGACAGTAGGCTTCCATCCTCTTCGAATTTAGTTCGGGCATCTTCTCCCCTGCAATGATCACTCGTACAAGTGCAAGGATGTGCCACTTGAATTTGCGCATGTTTTGCGGAATCGTGCCATTGGAAACAAGTAGGTGAAGCCGATAGAGAGCGAGGGAGGCGCAATAGAAGACGCACTCCTTATTGCTCTCGGCAAACATCTTCTCGCCAATCAGTTCGTACATCTGTTTCGGATACCGATACGCAAGCTCCGGACGGTGATAGAACATGGCCGCGACACACTTTGCAGCCGTGTGAACCGAAAAAATTCGCACAGCGGGAACGTCTCTTCCGATGAACTGGCGGTCACGACGTTCGAAATAGAGGCGCCCATCTTGATCTTCGAATGAATCGAAGTATTGCTCTACTCGTTTGATAATTGGTCGAAGGGAGAAGAACTGATTTTCCTCGATCTTAGATTGACTGTTTGTTGCCCGGACTAGTTCGGCGAAGACATCTTCATTTGAAGTTTCAACTATCTTGAGGTTGACCATGATCTTATCGGTCAGGATTTTCCGGTTCTCATATAGAACGTTTGACGTTTGGCATCCATTAACGATCTGATAGTTCTCGAGGTGTAACACGTTTCCCTGCACGCGAACATCAGGGCTGACTATTGTTATTCCATTATTCATCACAGGAAATCGCGTTGAAGCCTTGGTATCGTTGAGCGTCTCCGCGATGGAGCGATTCACTGGGTTCTCATTGCCTAAGAAAGATCGAACATTCTCTTCAAACACTTGGGTTCGAAGATTCCCGTCCTCATTCATCAAAAGGTTCTCAACTACATCTTTGGCGCTTGCGACAACGAGGTAGGCTTCTTCAATTCCGACAATTTTTGGGAGCGGTGCGTTGCTGAATATTGGTAACTGCGCCTGAATTCCGGAATAGGTCGAGACCCACAGCGCAGTTAATTCATCGCGATCAACAAATCGAACATCAATGGCGGAGAAGTAGCCAACCGATTTCAGGTCGTGCTCTAACTTTTTGCGGGCTGTCTCCAGAGCTTCCGGTTCACTATACACGCCGGTCGTGACGAATCGGGCCGTTAACGAAGGCTTGCCGCCCCTGAGTTTTGGCACATTCTTCAGACACACGTTGTAGATGGCATGTGCGTTATTTTGCACGTCATCACCGACTTCGTAGTCATCTGCATCAATGAATTTCTTAACTGACTCCTTGAATTTCAAGAAATCTCCCAAGTCAAAGGAATCGCTACGCTTGGCCTGAATAAAGACGATCTCCACATCGTGATTCTTTCGATCCGATTTGAAGATTGATTTAGCATCTTCTTCTGATACAAGAAGTTCTTCATCGACGATGATTGCCACTCCATCAATCCCATCGTCACCTTCACCAGTTGTCACGTCCCCAAGCTCAAATGTTGTGCTTACCTTTGGCGTGAGTACAGCGTAGTTGACGAACATCTCGAACTGCTCCGACTCATCCAGATCCGCGAGGCCAAAGCTTTTAGAAAAATTCTCCAGATGAGACTTAATAATTCGATGCATTTTTGTCGTGTTCCTGTTATGTAAACGGCGCGCTGGATGATGAGAACTTGGATGAAGCTAACGAATCAAGTTGAGCAATG
>JAFEEB010000025.1 GCA_018241325.1 Pseudomonadota bacterium
GAGGAGACCACCACCGGGCTCAACCGGCTCCACCGGCTGGCCGCGGCCGGCGAGCTGCTGTTCCCCGCGAGCAACGTCAACGACTCGGTCACCAAGAGCAAGTTCGACAACCTCTACGGCTGCCGCGAATCGCTGGTGGACGGCATCAAGCGCGCCACCGACGTGATGATTGCCGGCAAGGTGGCTTGCGTGGCCGGCTATGGCGACGTGGGCAAGGGCAGTGCGCAGGCGCTGCGCGCGCTGTCGGCCCAAGTATGGGTGACTGAGATCGACCCCATCAACGCCTTGCAAGCCGCCATGGAGGGCTTCAAGGTCGTCACCATGGAATACGCCGCCGACAAGGCCGACATCTTCGTCACCACCACCGGCAACCGCGACGTGATCCGCTACGAGCACATGGCGGCCATGAAGGATCAGGCCATCGTCTGCAACATCGGCCACTTCGACAACGAGATCGACGTGGCAAGCCTGGAGAAGAACTGCACCTGGGAAGAAATCAAGCCGCAGGTGGACCACGTGATCTTTCCGCGCGAGGGCCGCAAGCCGGCCAAGCGCATCATCCTGCTGGCCAAGGGCCGCCTGGTCAACCTGGGCTGCGCCACCGGCCACCCCAGCTACGTGATGAGCAGCAGTTTTGCCAACCAGACGCTGGCGCAGATCGAGCTGTTCACCAAGCCCAATCAGTACCAGGCCGGCAAGGTCTACGTGCTGCCCAAGCACCTGGACGAGAAGGTGGCACGCCTGCAACTGTCCAAGCTGGGCGTGCAGCTCACGCAGCTGACCAAGGCGCAGGCGGCCTACATCGGCGTGCCGGTGGCCGGGCCGTACAAGCCAGACAGCTACCGTTATTGAGCGCCGTCCTTCAAGGGGCTGAACATGGGGCGCTTGCTGGCCATCGGCTTGGTGCGCATCGTGCATGCATGGGCGTGGACGGTGCTCTGGCTGATCATCCTGGAGCGCTCCGTCCTCGAATATCGCATCGATGTGCTGCTGGCCGCCGCGCTGGGCGTGGTGCTCACGCCCCTGATTTATCTGCCGCTGCTGGCGTGGCGTGAGCAGGAGGACGATGGGATGGGTGCCTGGAGCGTGCGCTGGGACGGGGGCGCGGTGGGCGCTTTTGTCGCATGCACCTGCATGAGCGGTTTGATCTTGGCGCTGCTGAACTTCCTCGCGCACTGGGACAAGCGCGGGCCAGGCTCCGCGGCGGCCATGATGACGGCCGTACTGCTGCATGGGCTGACCACGGCCAGCATCGCGCTGAGCGAGCGCTGGCTGGGGCTGCGCAATGACGCCGATGACTGAAGCCGTGCGAGTCTGAGAGGGTGTAAACGAAATGTTTTACCTGGCCAATCTGCTTGCAAGGATACGCGCTTCAGCCAGCCACACCCAGGCCACCGGGGCCCATCGGGAGCGATCGTGATGGGCAATGAGCCGGCGCGCGCGCTCGTTCCAGGCGTGCGTGCGCTCCACGACCCAGCGCTTGGCCTGCACCACGAAGCCCTTGGCAACCACCTCGGGCCACAGCGGCTGCTGCGCGTCTTGCCAAGTGCCCGTGCTGCGGTTACCGGGGTGGCGCACCACCTCCACGCTGATGGCATGGGCCTGCTCGATGGCCTGTGCGCACCGTCCGCCGTAGGCGCCGTCGGCGTAGAGTTTTTTCAATCCGGCCACTTTGGTGCATGCCTGCGCGACGACTTGGGCCGCCGCGTCGCGGTCTTGCACACTGGCGGCCGTGACCGTGACAGCCAACAGCAGTCCCAGCGTATCGACCACCAGGTGGCGCTTGCGGCCTTTGACCTTCTTGCCCGCATCAAAGCCGGTGTCACCGCCCTGGGCGCTGCTGCGCGTGCTCTGCGCGTCGATGATGGCGGCGCTGGGCTCGGGGCTGCGCCCCATGCGCTGGCGCCACTGCTGGCGCAGGCGATCGTGCATGGCTTCAAAGAGGCCGGCCGCTGCCCAGCGCTTGAACGCCATGTACACGGCCTGCCAGGGCGGAAAGCTCTTGGGCAGCAAACGCCAGGCGCAGCCCGTGCGCAGCGCATAGCAGCAGGCATTGAGCATCAGGCGCCGCTCAAAGCGCGGCGGCGCCCCGCGCTGGCCATCGCGCTCGAACAGATCGCGCACCAGCGCCCACTCGGCATCCGTCAGGTCGGTGTTCATGCCACTGGCGCCATCGCGGCGCCGGTGCGCGTCGGTGTAGCCGTAGCGCGCCGGCGTACTGCCTTGTACCGCCGCGCGCTCGCTGGCACGGCGCAGCGGCTTCAGGCGCTCGATGCCCGCCTCGCGCAGGGCCTTGCGCACAGTCACCGGGTTGACCTGCACGCCCGTGCGCCGATCAAGCTCCCGCGTGACCTCCTCCAGCGAGGAGCGCGGTTGCTCCTGTGTGATGGCGCGCAGCACCTCGATGTGCTGCGCGTTCAGCGAGGGTTTGCGCCCAGCTCGGCTTGCTTGCTTGATCGCGCTCTTGTTTGTCACCCATGTCTCCACGTTGAACTTCGTTCAGAAGTTAACGCAGCAGACATTGATTTCGTTTACACCCTCTGAGAGGCTGAGAGTCTTTTGTTCATGCCCGCTGATCACGCCCAAACGCACCCACTCGGCGTTGCAAATGCTCGCCGTAGCCCGAGCTACGACTGCGCTTTGCGCCTTGATTGGGCGCGTTTGGACGCGCTCCTCGGGCACGCTCAAAAAACTCTCAGCCTCTGAGCCCATGCGCGCCGACCAATGGCTGCTCGATCGTGGCTTGGCTGCAAGCCGCAGCCAGGCGCAGCGCCTGCTCGCGGCTGGCGCGCGCTGGCGCGTGCCCGGCGGCGCGTGGCGCGCTCTCGGCAAGAGCGATGCGCTGCCGCCCCAAGCGCAGGTGGAACTGCTCGATGCCGCCGAGGCGCGCTACGTCTCGCGCGGGGGCCTCAAGCTCGAAGGCGTGCTGGCAGCGACCGGTCTGCACGTCAGCGGCTGGCACTGCCTGGACGTGGGCCAATCGACGGGCGGATTTACCGATTGCCTGTTGCAGCATGGCGCGGCGCAGGTTATCGGCGTCGATGTCGGCCACGGCCAGTTGCACGCGCGCCTGCGGGCGGATGTGCGCGTGCGGGTGTTGGAGGGCGTCAACGCGCGGTATCTCGACGCTTCTCAATTGATAGCTGCCGGCGCCCACCCAATGGGCGTTACAGGCCCATTTGATTCAAATTTCGAGCTGATCGTCGGCGATCTGTCCTTCATTTCGCTCACCCTGGTGCTGCCGGCCTTGACTCCGCTGCTCGCACCGCGTGGCCGGCTGCTGCTGCTGGTCAAGCCGCAGTTCGAGTTGCAGCCGGCCGACATCGGCAAGGGCGGCATCGTGCGCGATGCGGCCTTGTATGCCCAGGTCGAGCAGCGCCTGCGCGCCGCCTGCGCCGACGCCGGCTTGACCGTGCTGCACTGGCTGGACAGCCCCATCGCCGGCGGCGACGGCAACCGCGAATTCTTCATCCATGCCTGTTGTCCGAGCGATCAGCCCCAACAAACCCAAAAACCTTGACAGCCGAACGCAGAGGGCGCAAAGGATTCGCAAAGAACGCAGAAAATTCAAGAACAATTTCAATGAAAATCGCTTGAACCGATTGTTTGGTATGCGCGACCAGCTATTTTTTCGAGAGCATTTTCAAAAGTATTTTTTGCGTCCTCTGCGAATCCTTTGCGTCCTCTGCGTTCGGCTGTTCGGCTGTTTTCCATACCCGAGCTTTTCTTTTCCCTAAGCCATGACTCTGCCCATCAGTTTCGAGTTCTTTCCGCCCAAGACGCCCGAGGGCGCGACCAAGCTGCGCGCCGTGCGCCAACAACTGGCGGCGGCGCAGCCCGAGTTTTGCTCGGTCACCTACGGCGCGGGCGGCTCCACGCAGGCCGGCACCTTCGCGGTGGTGGGCGAGATGCTGGCCGAGGGCATGGAGGCGGCCTGCCATTTCTCGTGCATCGGCGCCACGCGCGACGGGGTGCGCGCGCAGCTGGCCGAGCTGCGGGACATGGGCGTGACGCGCCTGGTGGCCCTGCGCGGCGACCTGCCCAGCGGCGGCTATGGCGCGGGCGGCCAGTTCCAGTACGCCAGCGACCTGATCGAATTCATCCGCGCCGAGACGGGCGATCACTTTCGCATCCACGTCGCCTGCTACCCCGAGATGCACCCCCAAGCCAAGTCGCCCCAGGCCGACCTGCAGGCCCTGGCGGCCAAGGTGCGCGCCGGCGCCGATGGGGCCATCACGCAGATGTTCTTCAACGCCGACGCCTACTTTCACTTCGTGGACGAGGTGCGCGCCCTGGGTCTTCAGGTGCCCATCGTGCCCGGCATCATGCCCATCACCAACAGCGCCGGCCTGCTGCGTTTTGCCGACAACTGCGGCGCCGAGGTGCCCCGCTGGATGCGCCTGCGCCTGCAAAGCCTGGGCGACGATGCGGCGGCCATCAAGGACTTCGGGGCCGAAGTGATGACCCGGCTGTGCGAGCGCCTCATGGCCGGCGGCGTGCCGGCGCTGCACTTCTACACCCTCAACCAGGCGGCACCCGCGCTGGTCTTGTGCCAGCGCCTGAACCTGACGAGCTGACCCCGGGGCGCCCATCCTTTAATACTTGTTTATCTGTTTCGTGTGAAAAAAATGGGCGTTTGAATCTAAAAAACGGGTTTTGACACATTGATGACAGGCTCGGGCGGGCCTGGGCCGATAAAATCCGTCGCATGTTACGGGACACCTCTCCCGGCGCCCGCCCCAGCGGCGTGCCGGTTTCGGGAAGTGCAAGCCGTCAGCCAGCCAGTTTGTTGCGCCGCGTGTCGTGGGTCGGCGCCCTGTTGTTGGCGTGCGGGCCGCTCGCGGCCCAGACGGTGTCGCCAAACGCTTCCACCCCATCGCTTGCGCAGCCGTGCAGCTCGGCCAAGGCCGTGCACGACATGCGCTGCCCCAACTACACCGGCTTCAAGACGCGGCTGGGCGGGCGCGCCCCGGCGGTCGACCCGCTGGGCCGCGCCGCGTCGGACGACTCCTTGAGCCTCGAAGGCAGCGGCCTGGGCCTCAAGCCCGGGCGCGAGCAGCGCGGCATCGCGTCCTGGTATGGGCCGGGCTTTCATGGCCGGCGCACCGCCAGCGGCGAGCGCTACGACATGCACGAACTCACCGCCGCCCACAAGAGCCTGCCCTTCGGCACCCGGGTGCTGGTGCACAACCCGCGCAATGGACGCCAAGTGGTGGTGCGCATCAACGACCGCGGGCCCTACGCGCATGGGCGCGTGATCGACCTGAGCAAGGCGGCTGCGCAGGCCGTGGGCATGCATGGCACCGATGCCGTGGTGTTGCGCACCCTCGGCCCGGGTGACACCGAGCGCGTGCAGACCGCCGCGCCCGGCACAAGCGCCCCGCCGGCCGGGCGCGGCGAGCTGACCGCCGACTCCGGCACCTGAGCGGCACGCGCCGCCTTGTCGCTTCAGCGCTCGTCGTAGCTCACCGTCAGCCGGTCCGTGGTGGGCCGCGCCTGGCAGCTCAGCACGAAGCCCTGGGCCATCTCGTCGCTCTCCAGGCTGAAGTTCTTGTCCATCGTCACCGCGCCGTCCAGCACCTTGGCGCGGCAGGTGCAGCACACGCCGTCGCGACACGAGAAGGGCGCGTCCAGCCCCACAGCCAGCGCCACGTCCAGCACTTTCTGGTCGCGGCGCATGGCCAGCTGGTGGCTCTTGCCGTCGATCAGCAAGGTCAGTTGCACCTCGCCCACGGGCGCCTCGGGGTCGGCGTGCTGGATGGCGGCCTGGCGCGCGGCCGGGGCGAGGCCTTCCAGGCGCGGTGAGGTGAAGCGCTCGGTGCGGATGCGATCCGCCGGCACGCCGGCCTCGATCAGCGCGCCCTCGGTGGCCTCGATCATCGCCTCGGGCCCGCAGATGAAGACCTCGTCCATGCTGGCCGCCGGCAGCAGCGTGGCGACCAGCTGGCGCACCTTGGCGGCGTCGATGCGGCCCTCCAGCAGCGGCACCTCCTGCGCCTGGCGCGAGAGCACGTGGATGAGGGTCAGGCGGTCCTTGTACTTGTCCTTCAGGTCCTGCAGCGCCTCGTTGAACATCACGCTGCCCATGCGCCGGTTGCCGTAGACTAGGGTGAACTTGGCGTGCGCGCTGTCTTCGAGCGTGCCGGCCACCAGGCTCAAGATGGGCGTGATGCCCGAGCCGGCGGCAAAGCCCACGCGATGCAGCGCGCGCGGCTTCTTGATGGTGAAGCGGCCGTCGGGCGGCATCACGGCCAGGCGGTCGCCGGCCTTCAGGCGCGTGGCGGCCCAGTTGGAGAACAGGCCGCCTTCCATCGGGCGGATGCCGACCTGCAGCTCGCGCGCGCCTTGGTAGTGGCGACGCGTGGAGCAGATCGAGTAGTTGCGCCGCACGTCCTCGCCATTCAGCTCGGTGCGCAGGGTCAGGAACTGGCCGGGCTCGAAGGCAAAGGTGCCCTCCAGCTCGGGCGGCACGGCCAGGGTGAGCGCGACGGCGCCGGCCGCTTCGGGCGTGACGCGGGCAACGGTGAGATCGTGAAAGCGCGGTGCGGCCATGGTCAGATGTTCTTGAAATGGTCGAACGGCTCCAGGCAGTCCAGGCAGCGGTACAGCGCCTTGCACGCGGTGGAGCCGAAGTGGGAGATTTCGGTGGTGTGGGTCGAGCCGCATTGCGGGCAGGGCACGGCAGGTTTGGCATCAATTTGGCCGCTAGCGCCCGGTACACAAGCGCCGACAGCTCTTGTTTTGGGAGCAAAATGAATGACCGCCAAGCCATCGGCGCGCGGCGCGTGCGGCGGCGCGATGCCGTATGCGCGCAGCTTCTCGCGTGCCGCCTCGCTCATCCAATCCGTCGTCCAGGCGGGGGCCAGCTGCGTCACCACGCGGCCGGTCACGCCCTCGCGCGCCAGCACGGCGCCGATGTCGGCGTGGATTTGCTCCATGGCCGGGCAGCCGCTGTAGGTGGGGGTGATGACCACTTCCACCTCGCCATCGGCGCCCCGGCGCAGCGCGCGCAGGATGCCCATCTCGCGCAGGGTGACGACGGGGATTTCGGGGTCGGTGAGCGTGTCCAGCGCTTGCCAAAGGCGCGCTTGAACGTCGGGTGCGCACTGTTGCTCCCTCTCCCGCAGGGCGGGAGAGGGTTGGGGTGAGGGCAGGGCGGTTTGCATGGTGGCGCTGCGCCCCTCACCCCCACCTGCACCCCACGAAGCAAAGCTTCGCGGGGGCCCCGCGCCCTCTCCCCAGAGGGGCGAGGGAGCAAAACCGGGGGCGCGAGAGAAGGCTCACCACGTGGCCCCCGGGTGCGCGCGCGCCAGGCTTTGCATCTCGCCCAGCAGATAACTCAGGTGCTCGGAATGCACGCCCTGCTTGCCCTGCGGCACGTAGCCGTCGACCGCGGGGGGTCGCGCGAGCGTGGCCTCCTGCAGCGCGGCATCGACGGCGCGATCCCAGTCGGCGTGCAGGGCAGGCATGTTCACGCCGGCCAGCACGGCCTGCGCATCGACCGCGCTCGCAGCCCAGAACTCGGCGGTGAAAGGCAGCAAATAGTCCACCGCCGCCTGCACGCGTCGGTGCGATTCATCGGTGCCGTCGCCCAGGCGCAGCAGCCAGTCGCGCGCGTGGCGCACGTGGTAGCGCACTTCCTTCCGGCTCTTGGCGGCGATGGCGGCCAGGTCGGCATCGGGCGAATCGGCCAGCCGTTGCCACACCATTTCCATCAGCGTGGCATACAAAAAGTTGCGCACGATGGACACGCCCCAGTCGCGCGTGCCGCCGGCAGCGGGCACCAGGCCGGGGTTGTGCGGCAACTCCTGCAGGGTGTAGTTGCGAAAGTCGCGGTCGTCGCGGAAGTAGGCCAGGGTGTCTTCGGTCACGGCGCCGGCGGGCCACGCGCTGGGGCGCTGGGTGCGTCCTTCGGCGTTCAGGCGCGTGGCGGCCAATTGATAGAGCAGGCGCGCCTGGCCGATCAGATCGAGCGCCTGGTTGGCCATGGCCAGGTCTTCTTCCAGGACGGGCGCGTGGCCGCACCATTCGGCGTTGCGCTGGCCCAGCACCAGGGCGTTGTCGGCCAGGTGCAGCAGGTACTCGACGGAGGCCGCCACGGGTTTGACGCGCGCGTCCATCACATGTGCCCCACTTCGTCGGGGATGTCGTAGAAGGTCGGGTGGCGGTAGATCTTGTCGCTGGCCGGGTCGAACATCAGCTCCTTGTCTTCGGGGTCGCTGGCGGCGATCAGGTGCGAGGGCACGACCCAGATGCTCACGCCTTCCTGGCGGCGGGTGTAGACGTCGCGCGCCATCTGCAGCGCGTGTTCGCTGTCGCTGGCGTGCAGGCTGCCGCAGTGCTTGTGCTCCAGGCCTTGCTTGCTTCTCACAAACACTTCCCAAAGCGGCCAGTCGCGAAGTGCCTTCGCGACTGGCCGTTGGCCGGGCTTGACGCTCGACCCCGCCCCAACCCTCCCCTCTCCAGGGGAGGGCTTCACGGCTGACGGTGTGGTGGAGTTGGCGTTCATGCGGCTTCCTTCAGTTGGCGTTGTGCTTGCTTGGCGGCGTGCGCGGCGGCGGCATCGCGCACCCAGGCGCCGTCCTCGTGCGCCTTCACGCGCGTGGCCAGGCGCTCCTTGTTCATCGGGCCGTGGCCGTTCACCACCTGCCAGAACTCGTCCCAGTCGATGGCGCCGAAATCGTGGTGGCCACGCGCCTCGTTCCATTTCAGCTCGGGGTCGGGCAGGGTGACGCCCAGCACCCGGGCCTGCGGCACGGTGGCATCGACGAACTTCTGGCGCAGGTCGTCGTTGGTAAAGCGCTTGATGCCCCAGCGCATGGCCTGGCCGCTGTGCGGACTGTCGGCGTCGGGCGGGCCGAACATGGCCAGGCACTTCCACCAGTAGCGGTTGACGGCGTCCTGCACCATCTCGCGCTGGGCCTGGGTGCCTTGCATCTGCACCAGCAGCGACTCATAGCCCTGGCGCTGGTGAAAGGACTCTTCCTTGCACACGCGCACCATGGCCCGCGCGTACGGCCCGTAGCTGCAGCGGCACAGGGGGATCTGGTTCATGATGGCCGCGCCGTCCACCAGCCAGCCGATCACGCCCACATCGGCCCAGCTCAGGGTGGGGTAGTTGAAGATGCTGCTGTACTTGGCCTTGCCCGTGTGCAGGCCGTCCAGCATCTCGGCGCGCGAGGTGCCCAGGGTCTCGGCAGCGCTGTACAGGTACAGGCCGTGCCCGCCCTCGTCTTGCACCTTGGCCAGCAGGATGGCTTTGCGCTTGAGACTGGGGGCGCGGCTGATCCAGTTGCCCTCGGGCAGCATGCCCACGATCTCGCTGTGCGCGTGCTGGCTGATCTGGCGCACGAGGGTCTTGCGATAGGCCTGCGGCATCCAGTCGCGCGGCTCGATGCGACCGTCGGCATCGACGCGGGCGTCAAAGCGCGCCTGGTGCGCGGCATCGCCTTCGCTCAGTGCACGGGCCGGGGTCTTGGCGGCGCCTTTGGCGTCGCTGTCGTCGGGGACGGAAAAAGACTGGGTGTACATGGCACGGTCTCCGAAGCCTGCGGTGGGGCGTGATGAACATCAAGTGTAGATGAATTAACCGACCCGTCGGTCGATGAACTCGGCCGACTGCGCAGGCCCCAGCCGGCCGCGTCGGATCGGGTCCGGCAATTACATCACAAAAATTATGTTTTATGTTGAATGTTTGTAATATGACGAATATAGTCAAGTTTCAGCATTGCAATGTCATGCATTTGCCTGAACCCCCGAACCATACCCAGGAGACCCCATGTCCAGCCACAAGGAACGCTTTGCCGACAAGATGGAGCTGCCGCCGGCGACGCAGCAGCCCAACATCTACCCGCTGTCGTGGAACAGCAAGACCAAGAAACTGCAAGAAGTCTGGGAGGCCTCGCTGCGCGAAGCCTGGGAGCCCGAGAAACTCCCCTGGGACACGCTGGATGTGGACAGCTATTCGTGGGAGGAGCGCGAGTCCATCGCCTACTGGTGGACGCTGCTGTCGGTGTTCGACGCCTCGGCGCCGCCGGTGTTTGCCGAGGCGTTGATCAAGACCTACGAGGTGCACGAGGAAGACCCGGTGCGCAAGTGCTTCTTCTCGGTCACGCGCGACGAGCAGAACCACGAAATCATGTGCGGCCAGGCCATCACGCGCATGCTGGGCCACCCCGACCCGCTGACCTATGAGCCGAAGACCGAGCTGGGCCGGCGCCTGCAAAAGAACGCCCAGTGGCTGTACTTCAACGGCGGGCGCTACTGGACGGGCTACAAGCAGGCCGTGCCCAAGTACGACCTGGCGGTGCTGTTCAGCTCGTTTTTGATGGGCGAGATCGCCGCCGCCACCATCTTCAAGCAGATGTACGAGAGCGCGCGCGAGCCGGTGTTCAAGGAAGCGTTCAAGAACATCGGCCGCGATGAAGGCCGCCACATGGCGATCTGCATGGCCGTGATGGAGCGCGACTACCCCGGCCTGAAGGACGAGCACAAGGCCGTCGTCACCAAGCAGATCCGCGCCGGCTACCTGTTTCTGTCGGCCGTGCTGTTCGAGCCGCCGATGGAGTTCTGGGACCTGCCGCAGGACTTCATCGACAACCAGCGCGAGGCCGAGGAGGTGGCGCGCGGCGCGGGCTTCGGCATCCCCACGTATGAGATGAAGAAGGAAAACTGGCGCAACGCCATCATCAACCTGAAGGGCGTGCTCGACCGCTACAACATCCCGTTCCCCGCGATTCCCGAGGTGGGCATCACGGGCCAGGAAGTGTCGGACGCCGACATGGACGACATCATCCCGGTGTTTTAGGCCCACCCCCAGGCTTCGCGGACTGCGTTCCGCTTCGCCTCCCCCCTGCGAGGGGGCCACGCAGCGGACGGGGAGACCCCGTCCGCGCGTGCGCTGGCGTGGCCTGCTCCGCGGCCATTGGCCACCCATCCGTCCGAGTCATTGACCGTGACGACCCGTCATCTCAGGAGTTTGAATGTCTCGTGTCACCATCCAACCCTCGGGCAAAACCGTCGAGGTCGCTTCGGGCGACACCGTGCTGATGGCGCTGGAAAAAGCCGGCTACGCACTGCCCAACAACTGCCGTGCCGGCGCCTGCGGCGAGTGCAAGGTCAAGGTGCTTTCAGGCGAATACGACCAGGGCATGGTGCTGGACATGGCGCTGTCGTCCGAGGAGCGCTGCGACGGCTTCGGCCTGATGTGCATGGCCAAGCCCACCACCGACGAGCTGGTGATCGAGTGGGGCACGGCCGACGCGCGGCCCAAGCTGTTTGCGCCGCGCGAGAACGCGCTGTTCGTCGTCACCGACAAGCGCCCGGTGGCCGCGCGCGCCATCGAGCTGCACCTGCGCCCCGTCGGTCAGCCGATCCGCTACTGGCCGGGCCAGTACATGACGGTGGGCGACCCGCGCGGCGGCGTGCCGGCGCGGGCGTATTCCATCAGCAACGCGCCGCGCCCCGACGGCGAGCTGGTGCTGCAGGTGGCGCGTGCCGACGGCGGCGTGACCAGCGCGTGGGTTCACGACCAGCTGCAAGTGGGCGAGAGCATCAAGATCAGCGGCCCCTACGGCACCTTCATCGGCGACCCGGCGGTGGACACGCCCGTGCTGTGCCTGGCCGCCGGCACGGGCCTGGCGCCCATCCTGGCGCTGACCGAGGCGGCCCTGCGCCGCGGCTTTCGCAAGCCCGTCATGCTGCTTTTGTCGGCGCGCACGCGCGAGGACGCCTACGCCCAGGGCCTGCTGGCCTGGTGGCGCACCAAGCACCGCAACTTCGATTACAAGATCACCCTCACGCGCGAGCAGGCTGACGGCTTCTTGCACGGCCGCGTGGATGCCGTGCTGCCCACCTTGCTCCCCAACCTGGGCAAGCACACGGTATTCGCCGCCGGCAGCCCCGAGTTCACCGCCGCCTGCGTGCAGACGGCCAAGGCCCTGGGCGCCGGCGCCGACATGATCTACACCGAGGGATTCTTTGCGCAGCAGCAGCCCACGGTGGCCGATCGCGAGCACCTGCTGCTTTGAGTGGATGCGTGAAACAGCCGGACGCAGAGGACGCAAAGATCACGCAAAGGACGCAAAAGAAATCAAAATCCGAACGAACTGCGCTGCTGGCCCATACAGAAAAGCGCAGTATGCTATTGTTTTGAAAGCAATTTGAATTTGTCTTTTTTGCGTCCTTTGCGATTTTTTTGCGTCCTCTGCGTCCGGCTGTTTTCACGTTCCCCCCAATGCCAAGCCAAAAACCATGAAACGCAGCGCCTCGGCCAGCACCCTGGCGCGCGCGCGCATCGACGCGCACCGCCAGCAAAGCCGCGTGCGCGCCGGCGCGCTCATCGTCTCGGTGTTTGGCGACGCGGTGGCGCCGCGCGGCGGCCGGCTGTGGGTGGGCAGCCTGATCCGGCTGTTGCAGCCGCTGGGCATCGACGAGCGCCTGGTGCGCACGGCGGTATCGCGCCTGGCCAAGCAGGCCTGGTTGCGCATTGAGCCGCACGGGCGGCGCGCCGACTACCTGCTGACGGAGGCCGGCCAGCGCCGCTTCGAGGAAGCATCGCGCACCATCTACGCCGCCCGGCCGCGCGCCTGGGACGGCCGCTGGCGCCTGCTGCTGCTGGTGCGTGAGCTGGACGCCAAGGCGCGCGAGCCCCTGCGCCGGGCGCTGGCCTGGCAAGGCTTTGGCCAGTTGGGCGCGGACTGCTTTGTCCACCCCGGCGCCGACCTGGACGAGACGCTGCAGGCACTGGCGACCGAGGGCCTGACCGACGCGCCGGCGCAACTGCTGCCCCTGCTGGCGGTCGATGCCCGCCACGGCCTGGGCCAGAGCGACGCCGATCTGGTGCGCCGGGCGTGGAACCTGGACGAACGGGCGCAGGCCTACGCCGATTTCGACACCGGCTATCGGCCCCTGTGGCAGGCGCTGGCCGCCGTCGGCGGGGGCGATCTGGCGCCCGAAGACGCCTTCTTGCTGCGCACCCTGTTGATCCACGACTGGCGGCGCCTGCTGCTGCGTGACCCGGAATTGCCCGACGTGCTGCTGCCCGCGGGCTGGCCCGGCCGCGCCGCGCGTCAGCTCACGCGCGAGCTGTACCAGCGCTTGCTGGCGCCTTCCGAGCGGCACCTGGACGCGCTGCTGCAACGCGCTGACGGGCAGGCGCTGCCCCCGCCCGACGCCGCCAGCCGGCAGCGCTTCGGCGGCCCGCGCAGCGCCGCCGGTGGCGCCAGCGCTCAGCCGGCGTCCACCGTGTAAGCCTGCCCGCGTCCGCGGCCCAGCGCCTGCACCACGGGGGGCAAGGCGGCGCGCAGCGCAGCCGCCAGCGTGTGCGGCGGGTTGATGACGAACATGCCGCTGGCGCTCAGGCCGGGCGCACCACCCGGCGGCACGCCGATGTGCAGCGTGGCCTGCAACCAGTCGCGCCCGGCCTGCTGGGCCAGCGTCTTCAGCCGGCGCGGCAGCGCGTGCGCCTCCGGACGCGCGATGATCGGGTACCACACCAGGTAGACCCCGGTCACGAAGCGCTTCAGGCTGTCCTGCACGGCCGCGGCCACCTTGGCGTAGTCGCTCTTGATTTCGTAGCTCGGGTCGATCAGCACCAGGGCGCGGCGCGAGCCGCCCGCGGCCACCGGCGGGGGCAGCAGCGCCTTCAGGCCGGCAAACCCGTCCTCGCGCGCCATGCTCACCTGCCGCCCCGCCTCGAGCTGGGCCACGTGCGCTTGCAGCGCCAGCCAGTCGCTGGGGTGCAGCTCGAACAGGCGCAGCCGGTCGTGCACGGCGGCCCGTTCGGGCTCGGTCATCAGGGCGTGCAGCACGAAGGGCGAGCCCGGGTACACCCGCCACGCCGCCTTGGCGGGCCCCGAGCGGTTGAACGAGGCCACCAGCGCCAGGTATTCCTGCAGCGCATCTGCTTCAATATCGGGAGCGTCCGGCGCTTGCCCATCGGGCGCCAGAGGGCGATTTGGCTTGGATTGGGGGGCGCACAGGCCCTGCAGGCGCGCGATGCCTTGCTGCGCCTCGCCCGACGTCTGCGCAGCCTCGTCATCCAGCCGGTAAATGCCGGCGCCGGCGTGCGTATCCACCAGCGTCAGCGCGCCGCTCTTGCGCATGAGATGCCGCACCGTGGCGATGAGGGTGATGTGCTTGAGCACGTCGGCGTGGTTGCCGGCGTGAAAGGCGTGGCGATAACTGAACATGGCGCGATGGTAGCTGCCTGGGCCTGCGGCCCGCGTCTTGTTTGCCGCGATCGGGAAACCGGTTAGAATACTGGGCTTTGCAGCGCTTTCAGCCCCGCGGCAAATGCAGTGCGATCATGCCGTGCGATCGCACGAACTCACCACCTAAGAGGCTCCCGGTTCAAGAGGAGCACCGACCGTGGAAAAGGGCTGGCCAAACCAGTTTCCAGACAGGAAAACTCATGAAAACGTTCAGCGCCAAACCCGCTGACGTGACGCACGAGTGGTTTGTGATTGACGCGACCGACAAGGTCCTCGGACGGGTAGCCAGCGAAGTTGCCCTCCGTCTGCGCGGCAAGCACAAGGCCATTTACACGCCTCACGTCGATACCGGTGACTTCATCGTCATCGTCAACGCTTCCAAGCTCCGTGTGACCGGCGCCAAGGAGCTCGACAAGAAATACTATCGCCACACCGGCTATCCGGGCGGCATCCGCGAGATCAACTTCCGCGACATGCAGGCCAAGCACCCGGGCCGCGCGCTCGAGAAGGCCGTCAAGGGCATGCTGCCCAAGGGCCCGCTGGGCTACGCCATGATCAAGAAGCTGAAGGTGTACGGCGGCGCCGAGCACCCGCACAGCGCCCAGCAGCCCAAGGCGCTGGAAGTCTAAGGAGCCGAGATGATTGGTGAATGGAACAATGGCACCGGCCGTCGCAAGTCCAGCGTCGCCCGCGTGTTTCTGAAAAAGGGCTCGGGCAAGATCACCGTGAACGGCAAGGCCATCGAAGAATTCTTCGGTCGCCAGACCTCGATCATGATCTGCAAGCAGCCGCTGGTGCTGACCGAAAACGTCGAGGCCTTCGACATCCAGGTCAACGTGGCCGGCGGCGGCGAATCGGGCCAGGCCGGCGCGGTGCGCCACGGCATCACCCGCGCGCTGATCGACTACGACGCCAACCTCAAGCCGCAATTGTCGGCCGCCGGTTTCGTCACGCGCGATGCGCGCGAGGTCGAGCGCAAGAAGGTCGGTCTGCACTCGGCTCGCCGGCGCAAGCAGTTCAGCAAGCGCTGATCGCTTCGCGTTCGCGACCAACCGCGCCAGCCGATGGGTTGGCGCGGTTTTTTTTGAGGCGGCGGCCACACCCAATGCCGTTGCCAGCAGCGCCTCACCGCCAAAGAACCGAAAGGCCGCGGAGCAGGCCGTGCCAGCGATCGCCGTGGCCGGGGTCTCCCCGGCCACTGGCGATGCCCTCGGCAAGGGGGAAGGCGCAACATCGCGCAGCGAGTGGAGACTGCGGGTGTGCCACTCATGTTAAAAAGGACCGTTTCACGAGGAGCGAGCCATGCTGGGCATCAAGAAGCCGACCCCCAACGTTCGCAGCGTCATTGGCGCGGGCATGCGCGTGACGGGTCATTGCACGTTTGCCGAGGGCCTGCAGGTCGACGGCGTGGTGCTGGGCGACGTGGCGAGCGACGAAGGCACGCCCAGCCTGCTGGTGATTCACGAGGGCGGGCGCGTGGAAGGCGCCATCAGCGCCGACCACATCGTCGTGGGCGGCCTGGTGGTGGGGCCGGTGCTGGCGCGCGAGCGGCTGGAACTGCTGGCCAGTGGACGCATCGAAGGCGATGTGCGCTACAAGACGCTGGAGATGCAGCCCGGCGCCGTGGTGGCCGGCCAGTTGCAGCCGCAACTCACGCCGCCGCCGGCGCCCCCGACCCTTGCGGTCGAGCCGGCGCCGCAAGCCGCGGAGCCCCTGCCGATCGAGCCGACTTTGGACGCTCGTCCACCCAAGCCCGAGTAATTTTGTAAACTTGTCCGTGAATTTTGGAGGCCGCCATGAGCGCCATACCCCAGACCGCTGCCCATTCCCCCGACGTGTCCATGCCCGATCCGCTGGTCTTCACGGACGCCGCCGCCGCCAAGGTGGCCGCGCTGATCACGGAAGAGGGCAACCCCGACCTGAAGCTGCGCGTGTTCGTGCAGGGCGGCGGCTGCTCGGGTTTTCAGTACGGCTTCACGTTCGACGAGGCCGTCAACGAGGACGACACGACGATGAGCAAGAACGGTGTGTCCCTGCTGATCGACGCCATGAGCTACCAATACCTGATCGGCGCCGAGATCGACTACAAGGAAGACCTGCAGGGCGCCCAGTTCGTGATCCGCAATCCCAACGCGGCCAGCACCTGCGGGTGCGGCTCCTCGTTTTCTGCACCCGAATAGCGCGCAGCGGCCGTCGCAAACGCAAAAAAGCGCCCACGGGCGCTTTTTTGCGTTTGCGCTCGGGCGCTTATTCGGCGCTGGCCGTCTGCGTCTGTGCAGCGGCCCGCAATTGCAGCCGCATGTCGCTGGACAGCCGGGCAAACGCGGCGCGGGCCGCGGGCGACACGGGCTGGTTCTCGCGCTGCTCGGCCAGCATCTCGCGCGGATCGACCGGCTCGTTGTTGACGCGGAACTCGAAATGCAGGTGCGGGCCCGTGGCAATGCCGGTGGCACCCACTTCGCCGATTTTCTCGCCCTGGGCCACGCGCTCGCCCACCTGCACGTTGATGCGCGAGAGGTGCCCGTAGATGGTGGTGTCCTTGCCGTTGGGATGCTTGACGTAGATGACGTTGCCGTAGCCGCGCTGCACGCCGGCAAACTCGACCACGCCATCGCCCACGGTGCGCACCGGGGTGCCGGTGGGCGCGCCGAAATCCACGCCGTCGTGGCCCCGGTGCCCGCCGAACACCGGGTGTTCACGCATGCCGAAGCCGCTGGTGATGCGGGTGAACGGCAGTGGCTCGATCAGGTAGGCCTTGCGCAGGCTCTGGCCGTCGAAGCCGTAGTAGCTGCCCTTGGCAGCGCCGTCTTCCTTGAACCACAGCGCTTGCTGCGTCTTGCCGCGGTTGACCATCTCGGCACTCAGGATGCGCCCGGCGCGCACGGGCTCGCCGTCGGCCTCGAGGGCCTCGTAGACGATGGAAAAGCGGTCGCCCTTGCGCAGGCCACGGCGAAAGTCCACGCTGGACTCGAACACCTCGGTGAGCTGGCGCGCCACGCTGTCGGGGATGCCGGCCTCGTCGGTCGCGGCAAACAAGGTGTTGCGGATCACGCCGCCGGCCAGGCGCTGCGTGGCCACCAGCGGTGCGGTCTCGATGCGCGCGGCGAAGTCGCCGCTGCTGCCGCGCTCGACCACCAGGCGCTTGAACTGGCTGTCGTTGTCGGATTCGATCCAGTGGGTGCGCAACTGCTGCAGGCCCTGGCGCTCGTCGGCTTCGGCCGTGACCAGGCGTCCGGTCGTGCCGCGGCCGAACACGGCACGCCAGGCGGTGTCGTTGCGGCGCAGGAACGAGGCGGCGGCCGGGTCGGCAATGCCCAGGCGCTTGAGCAGGCTCTCGGGCGTGTCGGCGGCGCGCGTGGGCTCGCTGCGGTACAGGGTGAAGGAAAAGTGCTGGAGCTGATCGAGCTGGGCGGCCACGCCGTCGGCGGGCGTGATCGATTCGGTCACCAGGCGCAGCGGGTCGGTGGGTGCCGTCGTGCCGAATTGGGCAACGGCGAACGCCCCGCCGCCGCTGCCCATCAGAAGGGCCGCGATGACCGCCGCGATGCGTTTGGGGTGGCGATGGACGAAGTCGGCCAACGCCAAGCCGGATGAAATCAGTTCTTGCTTCACGCGCAGGAAATTCCGGGAAAAGGAGACCGCCAGCAAACTGCGCGCTGGCAATAGGGACGCTCAAAACGGGAGCCGGCCTCTAGAATCGGGCCTGATTTGCGAGTATATCGATGTAGGCCCTGGCCTACAAGCCAATTGTGATGAATTTTAATACAAAAGTAACGAAAACGCCCATTTCGGCCATGGTGCAAGATGCCTTGGCCATCAGCCTTCGCGGGGCTCATGAACTGCTGCCACAGGCCGACTGGCTGGCCAAGCTGCAACGCGCCGAGCAAAGCGGTCAGCCGCTGCGCATCAAGCTGGGGCTGGACCCGACGGCGCCCGACATCCATATCGGCCACACGGTGGTGCTGAACAAGATGCGCCAGCTGCAGGACCTGGGGCACCAGGTGATTTTTTTGATCGGCGACTTCACCAGCCTGATCGGCGACCCCTCCGGGCGCAACGCCACGCGCCCGCCATTGACGGCCGAGCAGATCCGCGCCAACGCCGAGACCTACTTCGCCCAAGCCAAGCTGGTGCTCGACGAGAGCAAGACCGAGGTGCGCTACAACAGCGAGTGGAGCGACCCGCTGGGCGCGCGCGGCATGATCGAGCTGGCGGCCAAGTACACCGTGGCGCGCATGATGGAGCGCGACGATTTTCACAAGCGCTTCAAGGCCGGGCAGTCGATCAGCGTGCACGAGTTTCTCTACCCCCTGATGCAGGGCTATGACTCGGTGGCGCTCAAGAGCGACCTGGAGCTGGGCGGCACCGACCAGAAGTTCAACCTGCTGGTGGGCCGCCACCTGCAGCAGGAATACGGCCAGGAGCCGCAGTGCATCCTGACCATGCCGCTCTTGGAGGGCCTGGACGGGGTGGAGAAGATGTCCAAGAGCAAGGGCAACACCATTGGCATCTCCGAGCCGGCCAACAGCATGTTCGCCAAGGTGCTGTCGATCAGCGACGAGCTGATGTGGCGCTGGTACACCTTGCTGTCCTTCAAGTCGCTGGCCGACATCGAGGCGCTGAAGGCCGAGGTGGCGGGCGGGCGCAACCCCAAGGACGCCAAGGTGCTGCTGGCGCGCGAGATCACCACGCGCTTTCACGGCGCGGGGGCGGCGGATGCAGCCGAGCAGGACTTTGCCAACCGCAGCAAGGGCGGCGTGCCCGACGAGATCCCCGAGGTTCAATTGTCTGGCGCGCCGCTGGGCATCGGCCTGTTGCTCAAGCAGGCGGGCCTGGCGCCTTCGACCAGCGAGGCCAACCGCCTGATCGAGGGCGGCGGTGTGCGCGTGGATTCGAGCGGGGTGAGCGACAAGGGCCTGAAGCTGGCAGCGGGCACCTACGTGGTGCAGGTGGGCAAGCGCAAGTTCGCGCGCGTGACCTTGGCCTGACCCCGCCCCCCATGAACGCCGCCCGAGCCTGGCTGACGCCGCATCGGCTGATGGCCGCCTCGATCGCGGTGGCCCTGCTCACGCTGGGCGCCAAGACGGCGGCCTGGTGGCTCACGGGCTCGGTCGGCCTGCTGTCGGACGCGCTGGAGTCGCTGGTCAACCTGGCCGGCGCCACCTTTGGCCTGTGGATGGTGACGGTGGCGGCGCGCCCGGCCGATGCCGACCACCCGTTCGGCCATGAAAAAGCCGAGTACTTTTCGGCCGGCTTCGAGGGCATCCTGATCATCGCCGCGGCGCTGGCCATCGTCTGGGCGGCGCTGCCGCGCTTCTGGCATCCGCAGCCGCTGGAGCAGCTGGGCTGGGGCGTGGGGCTTTCGGTGGCCAGCTCGCTGCTGAACGGCGCGCTGGGCTGGATCATGCTGCGCGCCTCGCGCCAGCACCACTCGATGGCGCTGGAGGGCGATGCGCGCCACCTGCTCACCGACGTGTGGACCTCGGCCGGCGTGGTGGCCGGCGTCATCGGCGTGGCCGCCACCGGCTGGCACTGGCTGGACCCGGCGGTGGCCGTGCTGATGGCGCTGAACATCCTGTACGAGGGCGGGCGGCTGATCTGGCGCTCTTCGCAGGGCCTGATGGACGCGGCCGTCGAGCCCGAGTTGCAGCAGCGCGTGGCCGGCGTGCTGGCGCAGTTTGCGTCCGCCCAGGGCGTGGGCCCGGCTTTGCGCATCGACCATGTGATGAGCCGCCGCGCCGGCCGGCGCCTGTTCGTCAGCGTGCACCTGCACCTGCCGGCCGACTGGAGCCTGGGCCGCGCCGCCGCGCTGCGCGGTGCGCTGGAGCAGACGCTGTTGCGCGCACTGCCGACATTGAGCATCAGCATTCAGCTGCTGCCGCTGGATGCCGAGCCGGCCGGCATGAACGCGCCGGCCGAGCCGATCCACCCATGACCAGCAGGCCGCCGTGCTCGCCCTGATCCAGCGCGTGGCGCAGGCCCGCGTCACCGTGGCCGGACGCGAAACCGGCGCCATCGCCGCCGGCCTGCTGGTGTTGCTGTGTGCCGAGCGCGGCGACACCGAGCGCGAAGCCGACAAGCTGCTGGCCAAGCTGCTCCGGCTGCGCATCTTCAGCGACACGGCGGGCAAGATGAACCGCAGCGTGCAGGACGTGGCCGGCGGCTTGCTCGTCGTCAGCCAGTTCACGCTGGCGGCCGACACCGCGGGCGGCAACCGGCCCAGCTTTACCCAGGCCGCGTCGCCGGAGGAGGGGCGCCGCTTGTACGACCACTTCGTCGCGGCGGCGCGGGCAGCGCATCCGCAGGTAGCCACGGGCGAATTCGGCGCGGACATGCAGGTGGCGCTGGTTAATGACGGGCCGGTGACGATCCCGCTGCGCGTTGTGCCGGGTGCGCTCAAAGACTGAACAGCCGAACGCTGAGGCCGCGAAGGAATCGCCAAGGGCGCAGAAAATCAATTTTGATAGCGCCTTGCGCATGCTGGACGAGCGCTCCATCCGGTTTTCTGCCACCCTCTCTGCGGGAGGGCAGGGGTGGGGGCCAGCGGCGCATGAACATGCCTGCCGGCAAGATGCCGGCGCGCCAGGCTTTCAGCGCTTGCGCCGGCTGCCAGGCGGCCTGGCGTAAGGATCGGCAAACCCCAGCGCGGCCAGGATCGCGCTCTCGCGCGCTTCCATCGCCTCGGCGTCCTGCTCGCTGGTCTCGTGGTCCCAGCCCTGCGCGTGCAGCGCGCCGTGCACCAGCAGGTGCGCGTAGTGCTCGGCCAGCGGCTTGCCCAGCTCGGCCGCCTCGCGCGCCACCACCGGGGCGCACAACACCAGGTCGGCCATCACCACGGGCGCCGGTGCGTAGTCGAAGGTCAGCACGTTGGTGGCGTAGTCCCTGTGGCGGTAGTCGCGGTTGAGCGCGCGGCCTTCGTCGGCGTCCACCACGCGCACGGCGATTTCGGCCGTCTGCACGTCGTCACCCAGCGCATGACGCAGCCAGCGTGCCACACGGTGGCGCGGCAGCGCCGCGCGGTGCGTGCTGGCTTCGTCGAAGCGGGCAATTTGCAGCGAAAGGCTGAGGGTTGGCAGCGGCATCGCGCGATCATGCCGCAAAGCCGGCGGGCTGCGATTGCGGGACAATCCGCGCCATGACTTTCCCGGACATCGAATTGCCAGAGCGTGCCGCTTCGCACGACGCCGCCGAGGGCGGCGCGACCGCCGGCCCCGCGGCCCGCACGCGCGACGAGCGCGAAGCCCTCAAGCTCGAAAAGCGCCTGTGTCGCCAGGTCGGCCAGGCCATCGTTGACTTCAACATGATCGAGGCCGGCGACCGCGTGATGGTGTGCCTGTCTGGCGGCAAGGACAGCTATGGCCTGCTCGACGTGTTGATGAAGCTGCAAGCGCGCGCACCGATCCGCTTCGAGTTGGTGGCCGTCAACCTGGACCAGAAGCAGCCCGGCTTTCCGGCCGAGGTGCTGCCCCATTATTTGCAGACGCTGGGCATCGAGCACCACATCGAGACGCAGGACACCTACAGCATCGTCCGCGCCAAGGTCCCCGAGGGCAAGACGACGTGCAGCCTGTGCTCGCGCCTGCGCCGGGGCATCCTGTACCGCGTGGCGCGTGAACTGCGCTGCAACAAGATCGCGCTGGGCCATCACCGCGACGACATGCTGCAAACGTTTTTTCTCAACATGTTCTTCGGCGGCAAGCTCAAGGGCATGCCGCCCAAGCTGGCCAGCGACAACGGCGAGTTCATCGTCATTCGCCCGCTGGCTTACGTGGACGAGCGCGACCTGGTGGCCTGGGCCGAGCACCGGCGCTTTCCCATCATCCCCTGCAACCTGTGCGGCAGCCAGGACAACCTGCAACGCCAGCAGGTGGGCGAGATGCTGCGCCAGTGGCAGCGCCAGCACCCGGGGCGCATCGAAAGCATGTTCACCGCGCTGCAAAACGTGGTGCCTTCGCATCTGATGGACGCGCGCCTGCACGACTTCAGGCACCTGCAGGCCAGCGGCGTGTTCGACGAGATGGGTGACAAGGCGTTCGACGAGGAACCGATCGCGCCCCCGTCGGTTCCAAACTGAATCGGGAGTCGCTCATGTGGATCGCACGTCTGGCCGCTGTTTTGTTCGCCGCCCTGGGTCTGGCCGGCTGCGCCAGCGGGCCGCGCATCGTGGCGGCCGAAGTGCGTGCCAACGCCGCGCAAGGGTCGGGCGCGGCGCTGTTGCAGGCGGTGCACTATCGGTTCGATCCGCAGCCGCCGATGGCCGGCCAACCCGCGCCGGCGCAGGTCGAAGCGCTGGCGCAGGCGGCACTGGCCCGCGTGGGCGCCGTGCGCGACGATGCGGATGCGCGCGTGAGCGTGCAGGCCAACGCCAGCGTGGCGACCGCCTGGGCCCGCAGCTGGGCCGAGCCCAGCAATGCGAGCATTGCCCTGGGCTTTGGCGGCGGCTGGCGCGGCGGCGGGGTGGGGTTCGGTTTTGGTGGTCCGCTGTGGTGGGACGATTCGGTGCCGGTCTACATCAGCGAAGTGAGCCTGGTGATGCGCGACGTGCACAGCGGCCAGATCGTGTATGACACGCGCGCCCGCCACGATGGCACTTGGTCCAACACGCCCGCCGTGCTCAGCGCCCTGTTTGTCGCGGCGCTGCAAGGCTATCCCGCACCGCCCATCGGCCCGCACCGTGTGGATGTGCCCTTGGTGCCGGTGCCGGAGGCGCCGCCCGCGCCGGCCGTGCGCTGAATGTCCTCGTCAACGATCGTTGTGGCGGGCTGGATGTCGCAGGGCTCCAGACCCCGAAAAGGCGTGGGGCGTGAGGCGTGAGGCGCGGGGTGCGGCGCGTGCCGCCTGCGCTCAGGCGGGCCGGCGCCGGCGCCGCATCGCCGCCGCGCCGATGAGCAGGGACAGCACGCCCAGGCCCCAGGTTTCGAGCGTCGGGACGGGGGCGACCGCCGCCGGCCGGGGGTCGATGTAAAACGCGCCGGTTTGATAGCTTCGACCCGGTGCGCCCGCGCCGTCGTTCGTGATGGCCGCGAGGATGTACAAATAAGGGTTGCCCGGCACGTTGTTGCTGCTGGGATAGAGCACGTCGGCCTGGGCTTGGAACGATTGCGAGGACTGCGCCCCGGCGGCCAGCGCCGCGAAACTGCAGGTCATGGCCTGCACCGGTGCCGGGCCGGCCGTGCAGTTGGCCGGGACGGCCGTGAAGTGCATTTCGGCCGGCAGGGTCACCTCGAATTCGCCGGCGGCACCCATGCCGGTGGTCCCCTGGTTTTCGAGGTTGACCGTGATGCTCGTGGTGTCGTTCAAGTACAGCGGTTGCGTCACCGGGGTGACGTTGATCGTCAGGTCGACGGCCGCCTGCGCGGCCAGGGTCAGGGTCGTCAGGCCAACGGCCAGTGCCGCGCGGGCCATGTGTTTCGAAAGCATGGGTGGACCTTTTTCAGTGGGGGTCGTGCGCGGTTTCGTGTGTCCCGAGCGGCGATTTCAGGGGGGTCAACCGAGTTTATGGTCTGCCCGTCGATCGCGAACAGGGGTTTTCCACGAGTTCCGGGTCAGGAATCAAGCCGGCCGCGCTGGGCGCCCGCCGGCTGCGGCAGCCACCAAAAGCCGAAAGCGCCCAGCACCAGCAGCGCGGCAATGCTGCCAAACACCGGCCCGAACGGGTCGATGCCCTGCGCCTGCGCGATCGAGGCGAGGGCGCCGGTGGCCCACTGCATCAGCGCCACGCCCATGAACAGGGCCATGGTGAACAGGGCCATCGCTCGGCCGATGACGGCCGGCTCGTACGCATCCTTCACGTCCGGGTATTGCAGCGTGCCATAGCCCGAGACGGCGCAGACCAGGCCCATCAGCGCCACCTCGGCCCACGCCCCGAGGTGCAGGGCCATGGCCGCGAACAAGGCCGCCGAGGTCAGCGTGCAGCCCAGCATCCACGCGCGGCGCCGGCGCGGCCCGGGGTCCAGCCGGCCGAACAGCGGCAGGCTCGCCAGCGCCACCACCGACACCGCCACCGCCAGGTTGCCCGCTTGCACCAGGCTCCAGTCGTAGCGCTGCATCATGGCCGGCCCCAGCCACAGCCCGCGCAGCGCCACGAAGGAGGCGTAGGTCACCAGCGCCAGCGCCATGATGCCGGCGGTGTGCGGCACCCGCAGCAGCGCGCCGATGGTGGCGACGGCCTGGCGCAGCGACTCGCGCGGCGCGCCCGCCGCCGGGGGCGGCTCGTGCATCCACAGCGCGATGGCGCCCCAGGACAGCGCCGCGCAGGCCGCCAGCACCCAAAAGCCCATGCGCCAGGAGCTGAGCTCGATCAGCCAGGCCAGCGGCGTGCCGGTGGCCAGCATGCCCACGCCGCCCACCGCCAGGATGATGCTGGACACCATGGTGTAGCGCGCCGGCGGAAAGTGCCGCGCGATGTACACCGTGCACACCAGAAAGGCCGGCGCGCAGCCGATGCCGATCAGGACCTGCCCGGTCACCAGCCAGGCAAAGTTGCCCGCTAGCGCCGACATCACCGCGCCCAGCACCATCAGCGGCGAGGCCGCCAGGATGGTGCGCCGCACGCCGTGCATGTCGATGCCGATGCCCATGAAAAGCTGCAGCGCGCCAAAGGCGAAGTGGTAGGCCGCCGCGAACACGCCCAGTTGCTGCGGCGACAGGTGCAGCTCGGCCTGCAGCGGGTCGGCCATGATGGCGGCCACGGTGCGAAACGCCTGGCTCATCGCAAAGCCGGTGGTCAGCAGCAGCAACGCGGCCCAGCTGCCGCCGGTGGGCACGGTTCGGGCGGGGTGTGGGGCAGCAGTCATGAGGCAGGCGGGTGTGGTGTCGTCGGTCCGCAGTGTGCAACAAGCGGCCGGCGCGCGAGCGTAACCGCTGGCCCAGGCCCGACCTGGTCGCCTGCGGGACGGTGGCATCATCCCGGCATGGAATCGACCCGCCTCTTGCTGGTGCGCCACGGCGAGACCGCCTGGAACGCCGACGGGCGCCTGCAAGGCCACCTCGACATCGCGCTCAACGACGTCGGCCGCGCGCAGGCGCGGCGGCTGGCGGCAGCGCTGGCCGACGAGCGCGAGCCGATCGACATCATCTACAGCAGCGACCTGGCGCGGGCGCTGCAAACCGCGCAGGCCGTGGCCGATGCCACCGGCGCGCCTCTGATCGCCACGTCCGCGCTGCGCGAGCGCGACTTCGGCGCCTTTCAGGGCCGCAGCTTTGCCGCCATCGAAGCCGAACTGCCCCGCGAGGCCGAGCGCTGGCGCCGGCGCGACCCCGACTGGGCGCCGCCCGGCGCCGGCGAGTCGTTGCTACAATTTAAAGAGCGCATCACGCACGCCGTGTGCGCGCTGGCGGCCCAAAACATCGGCAAGCACGTGGCCATGTTCACGCACGGCGGCGTGCTGGACGTGCTGTACCGCGCCGCCACCGGCCTGGGCCTGCAGGATGCGCGCACCTGGCGGCTGGACAATGCCGCCATCAACCGCCTGCTGTGGACCCCGGACGCTGGCCTGACCCTGGTCGGCTGGGCCGACAGTTTTCACCTCGAGGACGAAGCCCGCGATGAACGCTTCACTTGAATCCCTGCCCGAGCGCGTGCGCGCCCTCGTCGGCCAAGGCGTGGACGCCATCGACACGCCCGCCCTGGTGGTGGACCTGGACGCCGCCAACCGCAACCTGCAGCGCATGGCCGAGTTTGCCGAGCGCCACAACGTGCGCCTGCGCCCGCACGCCAAGATGCACAAGAGCGCCGCCTTTGCCCACATGCAGCTGCAGGCCGGCGCCGTGGGCCTGTGCACCCAGACCGTGGCCGAGGCCGAGGCGCTGGCCGCCGGCGGTGCCAACGACCTGTTCATCAGCAACCAGGTCGTTGCCCCCGCCAAGCTGCACCGCGTGGCCGCCCTGGCCCACCTGCTGAAAGGGCGCGGCGGGCGCCTGGCCATCGCCGTGGACTGCGAGGGCGGCATCGAGCGCCTGGCCCAGGCCATGCGCCTGACCAACGCCGCCATCGACGTGTTCGTCGAGGTGGACATCGGCCAGGGCCGCTGCGGCGTGGCGCCCGGCGCCGCCGTGGTCGATCTCGTGCGCACCCTGGCGGCGCGCGCGCCCAGCCTGCGCTACGCCGGCCTGCACGCCTACCAGGGTGGCGCCCAGCACCTGCGCAGCGTGGCCGAGCGCCGCGCCGCCATCGACCGCGGCGCCGAGCAACTGCGCGCCACCCGCGCGCTGCTGGACGCGGCCGAGCTGGCCCCGCCGCTCATCACCGGCGCCGGCACCGGCACCTTTGCCCACGAGGCCGCCAGCGGCCTGTGGGGCGAGATCCAGCCCGGCAGCTTTCTGTTCATGGACGCCGACTACGCCCGCAACCAGCGCGACCCGGCCCAGCCCCCGTTCGAGCACGCGCTGTTCGTCAAGTCGCAGGTCATCAGCGTCGCCGCCGGGCACGCCGTGTGCGACGCCGGCCACAAAAGCCACGCCATCGACAGCGGTGGCCCCACCGTCCACCCGCTGCCCGGCCAGCCGCCGCTGGCCACCCGAAACGGCGGCGACGAAGCCACCATCCTCACCCCGCTCGAATCCGGCGGCGAACTGCCCGCCCTGCCGGCCCTGGGCGACACCGTGTGGCTGATCCCCGGCCACTGCGACCCCACCGTCAACCTGCACAACCAGCTCATCGCCGTGCGCGGCGGCCTGCAAGACGGCCGCGTCGAAGCGGTTGTGCCTGTGCTGGCGCGCGGGGTGTGGTGATGAGGTGCGCGCGCAGCCGTCTTGGCGCAGCCGGAGCATTTTTTTGACGGGCTGCATGCGCAAATGGTCAAACTCCGCGTGCGATCGGCGCCGGGTTGCCGACCGCCAACCCCGTCGCCAAGACCGCCAACGACGCGCTGAAGCCCTTTCAGCGCCGCGTCCGCGCCAATGCCCGCCGGCTGGGGCGGCCGGGCAAGTTGTGTTAATGGGTCGGTCGTCGAAACGTTGGTGTGAAGCCGCCAAGCAGGGCAAAAACCACAACATCGGCCAGCCAAAGTCTTGGCATGCGCACTGGTTCTGATACAACTGGAAGCATTCGCCACGCGCGCCCTTTGCCGCTGGATGAGTCGGTATGGTCGTGGCGGCGATTGCTGGTGGTGGTCGGCTGGAATGGATGTTGTTCGCCGGGGTTTGTCTGGAACGTTTTAGACTTGGTCAAATGTCGGTGAAGCAAGTCGCCGAGGCTAGACTGAACACTCGATCCATCCGCGAAATTTTAGGTTTGCCTAAACCCGGAAAATTCAATGTTTGAGGGGCGTCAGGTGGTAGTGGTCGATCTATCTGACTTCGACGTTCCAAGCCTTTCGTCATCTAATCTTAGTTCCCCGTCATTCGCGCTGCATCGGACGAGAGCTTTTTATTGAAATGCCTAACACAGATTCAGGCGGTTTATGAAACGGACAAAATTTTATACTTTG
>JAFEEB010000026.1:0-10135 GCA_018241325.1 Pseudomonadota bacterium
GTTGGCGTGCAGCGTGGCCAGGCACAGGTGGCCCGATTGGGCGTAGGAGATGGCCGCGGTCATGGTCTCGCGGTCGCGGATCTCGCCGATCATGATGACGTCGGGCGCCTGGCGCAGGGCGTTTTTCAGCGCCACCTGCAGCGTGGCGGCGTCGGAGCCGACCTCGCGCTGGTTGACCAGGGACTTCTTGTTGTCGAACATGTATTCGATCGGGTTCTCGACGGTCAGGATGTGACCCGATACGCGTTCGTTGCGATGGTCGAGCATGGCTGCCAGCGTGGTGGACTTGCCCGCGCCGGTGGCACCCACCATCAGGATCAGGCCGCGCTTTTCCATCACCAGGCGCTCCAGCACGGGCGGCAGGTTGAGCGACTCCAGCTTGGGGATGTCGGGGCTGATGAAGCGGATCACGGCCGCGTACTGGCCGCGCTGGCGCATGGCCGAGATGCGGTAGTTGCCCACGCCGGGCAAGGGCACGGCCATGTTCAGCTCGCCCGTCTCCTTGAGCTCCTCGATGCGGTTGGGCGGCAGGATGTCCATCAGCAGGTTCATCGTTGCCTCGGGCGGCAGCGGCTGGTTGTTGATGGGCACGCACGTGCCGTTGATGCGGATGGTGGCCGGGGCATGCGCCGTCAGGTACACGTCCGAGGCCTTCTTCTCGGCCATCAGGTGCAAGATGCGTTCCATCATGGTGTTGGCAGCGGGCATCGCGGGTGTTCCTTCTGGGGGTGGGTGCCGACGGGCGGGTGTTCAGGAGCGCAGCAGCTCGTTGATGCTGGTCTTGGAGCGCGTGCGCGCATCCACGGTCTTGACGATGACGGCGCAGTACAGGCCATAGGCCTGGCCGCCGGCGGTGGTCTTGGGCAGGGTGCCGCTGACCACCACGCTGCCGCTGGGCACGCGCCCGTAGCTGATCTCGCCGCTTTCGCGGTGGAAGATGGGCGTGCTCTGGCCGATGTACACGCCCATGCCGAGCACGGAGTTTTCCTCGACGACGACGCCTTCGACCACCTCCGAGCGCGCGCCGATGAAGCAGTTGTCCTCGATGATGGTGGGGCCGGCCTGGATCGGCTCGAGCACGCCGCCCAGCCCCACGCCGCCGGACAGGTGCACGTTGCGCCCCACCTGCGCGCACGAACCCACGGTGGCCCAGGTGTCGACCATGGTGCCGGCATCGACATAGGCGCCGATGTTGACGTAGCTGGGCATCAGCACCACGCCCGGCGCGATGAAGCTGCCGCGCCGCGCCATGGCCGGGGGCACCACGCGCACGCCGCTGCTGCGCAGGCGCTCGTCGTCCTGGGCATTGAACTTGGGCGCCACCTTGTCGAAAAAGCCCAGATCGCCGGCGCGAATGCAGGCGTTGTCGCGCAGCCGAAACGACAGCAGCACCGCCTTCTTGATCCACTGGTGCACCGTCCAGCGGCCGACGGCTTCGCGCGTGGCCACGCGCAGGCGGCCGCTGTCCAGCGCGTCGATCACGTGCTCGACCGCCTCGGTCAGCTCGCGCGGCGCGGATTCGGGGTTGATGTCGGCGCGCTGTTCCCAGGCGCTGTCGATGAGGTGCTGCAGGGGATCGGTCACGGAAATGCTTCTTTCTTCAGGTTCGGGCGCGGATGAATGCGGCGATGCGCTCGGCGGCTTCCAGGCATTCGGCGGTTTCGGCCACCAGGGCCATGCGCACGCGGCCCTGGCCCGGATTGTCGGCGCCGTCGGCGCGTGCCAGATAGCTGCCGGGTAAAACCGTGACATTGTATTGAGCCAGCAGCTCGCGCGCGAAGTCGGTGTCGCTGCCGGCCCACGCGTCGGGCACCCGCGCCCACAGGTAGAACGCGGCGTCGGGCAGGTGCACGTCCATCACCTGCGCCAGCAGGGGCGTGACGGCGGCAAATTTTTCGCGGTACAGGCGCCGGTTGTCCTGCACGTGCGCCTCGTCGCTCCAGGCGGCCATGCTGGCCGCCGCCACCGGCGGGCTCATGGCGCTGCCGTGGTAGGTACGGTAGAGCAAAAACGCCTTGATCAGCTCGGCGTCGCCCGCCACGAAGCCCGAGCGCATGCCCGGCACGTTGCTGCGCTTGGACAGGCTGGTGAGCATGACGAGGCGCCTGAAGTCGCTGCGGCCCAGGCGCGCGGCCGCCTCCAGCCCGCCCAGCGGTGGCTCGTCACGGAAATAGATTTCGCTGTAGCACTCGTCCGAAGCGATCACGAAGCCGTGGCGGTCCGACAGCTCGAACAGCAGCCGCCATTCATCCAGCGGCATCACCGCGCCGGTGGGGTTGCCGGGCGAGCACACGTACACCAGCTGCGTGCGCGCCCAGACGGCCTCGGGCACCTCGGCCCAGCGCGGCGCAAAGTTGCGCGCCGGATCGACCGGCACGAAGTGCGGCGCGGCACCGGCCAGCACCGTGGCGCCTTCATAGATTTGATAAAACGGGTTGGGGCACACCACGGTGGCGCCGGGCCGCGCGCGGTCCACCACGGTTTGCGCCAGCGCAAACAGCGCCTCGCGCGAGCCCAGCACCGGCAGCACCTGCGTGCTGGGGTCCACGGCCACGCCGTAGCGCCGTTGCAGCCAGTCCGCGCAGGTCGTGCGCAAGGCTGGCGAGCCAGCGGTGGGCGGGTAGCTGGCCAGGCCGGTGGCCAGGTCGCCGGCCAAAGCATCCTGGATGAAGCGGGGCGTGGCGTGCTTGGGCTCGCCGATGCCCAGGCTGATGGGGCGCAGGGCCGGGTTGGGCGCAACGCCCTCGAACAATTGGCGCAGGCGCTCGAAAGGGTAGGGTTGCAGCCGGGAGAGCAGCGGGTTCATGGCCCCGATTATGGAGTTTGGCGCGGCGGCGGGCTGCCATGGCGGGCCGAAAAATGCCCAAGACCGTGCAAACTCGCGGCCTGTCCATGCTCCGCCGGGGTTTGCCCATGCGCCTGCGCCACATCGAAGTCTTCAACGCCATCATGCTCACCGGCAGTGTCAGCGCCGCGGCGCGCCTGATCAACGTGACGCAGCCGGCGGTGAGCCGCACGCTGCAACACGCGGAGCTGCAACTGGGCTTTCCGCTGTTTCGGCGCGACAAGGGGCGGCTGACGCCGACCGCCGAGGCCTTGACGCTGCATCCGCACGTGCAGCGGCTGTTTGCGCAACTCGACGAGGTGGACCGGCTGGCGGCGAGCCTGCGCGATCAAGGCGACGGCGGCTCGCTGCGGATCGTCACGGTGATGGCCCTGACGCAAGACGTGCTGCCGCGCGCCTTGCAGGCGTTTCGGGCGCGCCACCCGCGGGTCAAGCTGCGCGTCGAGGCGCAGCACTCGCCCCAGGTCATGGCGCAGTTGCTGCTGCGCGAGGCGGACATCGGCTTTGCCTTCAGCCCCGCCGTGCATCCCGGCTTGCGCGAAGAGCGCCTGGCCGACACGCCCGTCGTCTGCGTGGCCCCGCGCGGCGTGTTGCCCGGCGCGCTGGTCGAGTCCGCTCGCGTGGGCCTGGCCGACTTGGCGGGCTTGCCCATGCTGGCGCTGGACGCGGACGACCCGGTGGGCCAGTTGGTCAGCCGAGCGTGCCGCGAGTCGGACGTGAGCTTGCAAAACCTCGTCACGGTGCAGACCTATCACGCCGCGCTGTCGATGGCGCAGCACGGCCTGGGCGTGGCCCTGCTCGACGGCTACACCGCGCTGTCCGCCCAGCGCGAGCGCGTGGACGTGCTGGCGCTGGAGCCGGCCATCACGGTGCCGGTCAGTGCATTGCGTCTGGCCCAGCACCCCGAATCGGGGGCGGCGCGCACGCTGCTGCGCTGCATGCGCCAGGCGCTGGCAGGGTGAGGTGGCCTCCGGTCATGCCTTCGGCAATTGCGCAGCGATGCGCCCCGCCGTGCCGAAGGCCAGCGTCAAACCCAGGGCGCCGTGCCCGGTGTTGAACAGCACGTTGGCCGGTGCGCGAGCGACCCGCCCGACGATGGGCAGGCCCGTGGGCGTGGCCGGGCGCATGCCGGTCCACGGCTCGGGCGCGTCGAACACGGGGCCACACTGCGGAAACACCGCTTGCGTGGCGGCCACGAGTGTGCGGATGCGCTCGGGCGGGATGCGCGTGTCCGCGCCCACGATCTCGGCCATGCCGGCCACGCGCAAGCGCTCGCCCAGGCGCGCGAACACCACCTTGCGGGCGCTGTCGGTGACGCTCACGCGCGGCGCCGCGCCGGGCGCCGGATCGGGTGTGACGGTGATGCTGTAGCCCTTGAGCGGATACACCGGCAGATGCACGCCCAGCTGCCGCCCGATGGCGTGCGAGGCCGTGCCCAGCGCCACCACGAAGGCGTCGGCCTCGACCTCGCCGGCCGTCGTGCGGACCGCCACCGCGATGCCGCCCCGTTGCACCCAGCCCTGGACTTCGTGCTCGAGCAGCAAGCGCGCCCCATCGGCCGCCAGCGCCCGCGCCAGCGCCTGGCACAGCTTGAGGCAATCGGCCGCGCATTCGCTGGGCGTGTGCACGGCGCCGGCGATGTGGCGGCGATAGCCGTCCAGAGCGGGTTCGATCGCCACGCATTCCTGCGCCGTCAGCAGGTGCTGCTGGCTGCCCAGTTGGCGTTGCAATTCCAGTTGGCGGCGTGCGCCGGCCAGGCCGTCGGCGCTGTCGTAGAGCACCAGCTTGCCGGTGGTGGAAAAATCGCAGTCGGGCCGGAGCTTGGCTCGCATCGCGTCAAAGGCGGCGCGGCTTTCGGCGGCCAGGATCAGCAGTTGCGCCGTGGTGGCGCGGGCCGTGCCGGCGTTGCAGGCGGCCAGAAAGCGCAGGCCCCACTGCCACTGCAGGGGGTCCAGCCGGGGGCGCAGCTTGAGCGGTGAATCGGCGGCCAGCAGCAGCTTGGGCAACTGACCCCAAATGCCGGGATCGGCCAGGGGCGCGACGTAGGAGTAGCTCAGCTGCGCGCCGTTGCCGCCGCTGGCGCCGCAGCCCGGCTGCGTCCGGTCGATGACCGTGACGTCGTGGCCTTGCTGGCGCAGTTGCCAGGCCGTGGCCAAGCCGACGATGCCGGCGCCGAGCACGCAAATCCGCATGGAAAACTCACCGAGGATGGTTGACGATCCGGCCACTGTAGATGCCGTCCCCGGATTGGGCGAATGCCGTTTGCACCGTCGCCCATGCGCCGCGGTTATGGCCGACTGCAGGCGGGGCCATGCGAAACTGGGCAGAAAAGCCGTGCCGCCGAGCCGATCGGCCCTCGTTTGCTGGATATCCCCTACGGACAACCGCTTGCGCTGCGTCATGTTTGCTTTTGTAATGAGATAACTTTTTATTTATCATTTTTGACCATGCTCTACACGAAGTCCGAAGCCGGCATGCGGGCGATGAAGGACCGGCACGCCGAGGACATCACGCGCGGTCAGCGCTCGGCCCTGATCCTGTTTGACGGTCAGCGATCGGTGCGCGCCGTGCTGGACGCCACCGCCGCGCTGGGCGTGAGCGCGGCTGACGTGGACGCACTGGTGTCCAAGGGGCTGCTGCAGCGCGTGGGCGCGCCCGACGAGGCCGATGCTTCCGCAGCGCAAGGCGGCCCGTCGGCGCCGGCGTCGTCCTCGAGCACCGCTGGCTCGGCCGCGCCCTTGGCCCTGACGGACGATGAGCGCGCCCATCGCTACAGCCGGGCCTACCCGCTGGCCACGCAACTCACGGCCGACCTGGGCCTGCGGGGCTTCAAGCTGAACTTGGCAGTCGAGTCCGCGCAAGGCTTCGACGGCCTGGTGGCACTGCTGCCGCGCTTGCGCACCGCCGTCGGCGATGACCGCTTGCGCCCGCTGGAGGACGCGCTGCTGCGCGGGCATTGACGCCGCGTTTTCGTGCGCTCGGGCACGAGCGCGCGGCCCCTCGGCGCAGCAGGGGCGCACGGGAATATTTCACGATTCGGACGCGGGCGCTGTCATCCAGACGGTCCGATGGTGCGTTGCTCAGCCACGTGCGGTGTTCGTGCGTGCCGAAAACGGAGATTGATTATGAAATTTGCCCCTGCTTTGCTTTCCCTGGGTGTCCTGTTGGCCTCGAGCGCGTTTGCCCAGGCACCAGCGGCGCCGGCCGCGGCGGCGGCGGCCACCGTGCACGCGATCTGCAAGGACGGCACCAGCTACGACGGCGCCACCAAGCAAGGCGCGTGCAGCGGGCACGGCGGCATTGACAAGAAGGCCACCAAGAACGCGGCCAAGACGGCCGGGGCAGCGCCGGCTGCCGCTGCTGCGCCGGCCGTGGCCGCTGCGCCCGCCGCGGCTGCTGCACCGGCGGCGCCCGCCGCGCCGACGACAGGCGCCAAGCCGGCGGCTGCGGCCAAGACCGCTGCGCCCGCTGCGGGCGGTGGCCCCGGCCAGGTGTGGGCCAACGATTCGACCAAGGTCTACCATTGCAGCGGTGACCGCTACTACGGCAAGACCAAGAAGGGCGAGTACCTGAGCGAAGCCGATGCCAAGGCCAAAGGCTTTCATGCCGCCAATGGCAAGGCTTGCTCCTGAGGTGCGCCCCACACGCTGACGCAAGCCCGACCCGCGCGCGTTCGGCGCGGGCCACGCCGGCCGGCTCTGCGCTCTTGCGCGGGCCGGTCGCGTGTTTTTCGGGCCGCTCGGCACGCGCTGACAGCGGCCGGGCGCTGTCCTCGCTCGGGTAACATTCAAGGGCTTGCGCGCGGGCTCCGCGTTGCTCGGGTCTGCGCTGCCGTCTTCAGGCGCAGGCATCCCCTCCCTGATTTGGCTGTTCTTCTCGCGTGCGCCTCGATTCCATCAAGCTCTCGGGCTTCAAGTCCTTCGCCGAACCCACCAACTTCCTGCTGCCCGGCCAATTGGTCGGGGTGGTGGGGCCCAATGGTTGCGGCAAGTCCAACATCATGGACGCGGTGCGCTGGGTGCTGGGCGAGTCCAAGGCCAGCGAGCTGCGCGGCGAGTCGATGCAGGACGTGATCTTCAACGGCACCACCAGCCGCAAGCCGGCCTCGCGCTCGTCGGTGGAGCTGGTGTTCGACAACCAGGACCATCGCGCCGGGGGGCAGTGGAACCAGTTTGCCGAAATCTCGGTCAAGCGCGTGCTCACGCGCGACGGCACCAGCAGCTACTACATCAACAACCAGCCGGTGCGCCGGCGCGACGTGCAGGATGTGTTCCTGGGCACGGGCCTGGGCCCGCGCGCCTACGCCATCATCGGCCAGGGCACCATCAGCCGCATCATCGAAAGCCGCCCCGAGGAGTTGCGCCTGTTCCTCGAAGAAGCCGCCGGCGTCAGCAAGTACAAGGAGCGCCGCCGCGAGACCGAAAACCGCCTGTCGGACACGCGCGAGAACCTCACGCGGGTGGAGGACATCCTGCGCGAACTCAACACCAACCTCGACAAGCTGGAAAAGCAGGCCGAGGTGGCCCAGCAATACCAAAACCTGCAATCGTCGGCGCAGCTCAGGCAAAACCAGCTCTGGTTTTTGAAGCGCGCCGAGGCCGAAGAGGGGCAGGCACGCTTGAAGCTCGACGCCGACAAGGCCGCCACCGATCTGGAGTCGCGCATCGCCGATCTGCGCCACGTCGAGGCCGACCTGGAGACCATTCGCCAGGCGCACTACGCCGCGGGCGATCTGGTCAACCAGGCGCAGGGCCGGCTGTACGAGGCCAGTGCCGAGGTCGGAAGGCTGGAGGCCGAGATTCGCTTCGTCGTCGAAGGCCGCCAGCGCGCCGAAAGCCGCCTGGCGCAGCTGGCCGAGCAAACCGCGCAGTGGGCCGCGCGCGGGCACGAGGCCGAAGCCGAAATCGAGCACCTGGCCGCGCAGGACGCCGAAGCCGAGGAGCAGGCCATCACCCTGGCCGCGCAGCTCGAAGAGCAGCAAACCGTGCAGCCCGAGCTGGAAGACGCCTTGCGCCAGGCGCAGTCGGGCGCCAACGAGCAGCGCGGCGCCGTGACTCAGGTGCAGCAGCAAATCCAGGTGCTGGCGGCCGAGCAGCGCGGCATCGAGGAGCAGGCGCGCCAGCTGAACGCCCGGCGCGACAAGCTGGGCGCCGACCGCAACGCCCTGGCCGCGCCCGACGAGCAGCGCCTGATCAACCTGCAAGCGCAGCTGGCCACCGCGCAAGAAGGCGCCGAAGTCACCGACGCGCGCCTGCACGAGCTGCAAGACAGCGTGCCGCAGCTCGATGACGCGCGCCGCGCCGCGCAGCACGCCGTGAACACCGAATCCGCGCGGCAGGCCGACTTGTCGGCGCGGCTGGAGGCGCTCAAGGCGCTGCAGGAAAAAGTCAAGACCGACGGCAAGCTGGGTCCGTGGCTGGCCAAGCATGGCCTGGACAGCCTGCAGGGACTGTGGAGCCGCATTCACGTCGAGCCCGGCTGGGAGAACGCTCTGGAAGCGGCGCTGCGCGAGCGCCTGTCCGCGCTGGAAGTCAGCCGCCTGGAGATGGTGCGCGCCTTTGCCGCTGATGCACCACCGGCCAAGCTGGTGTTCTACAGCCCGCCCGCCGCCGGCCTGCCCGAGCCGGCCAGCGCCTTGCCCCGGCTGGCCGACTTGCTGCGCCTGAACGACGCGGGCCTGAAGGCCACGCTGACCGATTGGCTGGCCGGCTGCCACACGGCGCCCACGCTGGAAGACGCGCTGGCGCAGCGCCCGCAGCTCAAGCCGGGCGAGGCCATTTACGTGCCCAGCGGCCATGCCGTGACGGCGCACGGCGTGAGCTTTTATGCCCCCGACTCCGAGCAGGCTGGCCTGCTGGCGCGCCAGCAGGAAATCGAGAACCTGGAAAAGCAGCAACGCGCCCAGGCCCTCATCCACGAGCAGGCGCGCGGCGACTTGGTCAAGGCCGAGGCCACCTACGGCGACGCCTCGCAGCGTTTGGTCTCCACCCGGCGCGAAGCCGCTGAGGCACGCCAGCGCGCGCACGAGTTGCAGGTCGAGACCCTGCGCCTTTCCCAGCTGGCCGAGCAGGCGCGTGCGCGCAGCCAGCAGATCGCCGGCGACCTGGCCGAGGTCGATGCGGGTCTGGATGAACAGCAAGAGCGCCGCGCCACCGCCGAGGCGCGCTTTGAAGAGCTGGACATGCAGCTGGCCGACACGCAAGAGCGCCACGCCCAGCTGGATGAGCGCGTGATCGCCGCCGAGCGCAAGCTGGGCGAGGCGCGCGAGCAGCAGCGCACGCTGGAGCGGCGCGCGCAAGAGGCGCAGTTCGCCCAACGCAGCCTGCAGGCGCGCCAGGCCGAGCTGCGCCGCACCATCGATACGGCGGCCCAGCAAGCCGCCAGCCTGCAGGACGAGCAGCAGCGCGCGCAGGATGAACTCACGCGCCTGACCGACGCGGCTGCCCAGGCCGGCCTGCAGGACGCGCTGGCCCTGAAATTGGAGCGCGAACAGGCGCTGGGCGCGCAGCGCAGCAGCTACGATGACCTGACCACCAAACTGCGCGCCAGCGACGAGCGGCGCTTGCAGCTCGAGCGCGAGCTGGAGCCGCTGCGCACGCGCATCACCGACTTGCAGCTCAAGGAGCAGGCCGCGCGCCTGGGCGTGGAGCAATACACGCAGCAGTTGGCCGAAGCGCAGGCCGACCTGGAGGCCGTGGCCCAGTCGATCGAGGCGGGCAACGTGCGCCTGGGTGGCCTGCAAGGCGAGATCGACCGCATGCACCGCGAGATTCAGGCCTTGGGCGCGGTCAACCTGGCGGCGCTGGACGAGCTGACCACCGCGCGCGAGCGCAAGCAGTTTCTGGACGCCCAGTCGGCCGACCTGCAGGAGGCCATGACCACGCTGGAAGACGCCATCCGCACCATCGACGGCGAAACCCGCGAGCTGCTGGGCGGCACCTTCAACACCGTCAACGAGCACTTCGGCCGGATGTTCCCCGAGCTGTTCGGCGGTGGCCAGGCCAAGCTGGTGATGACCGGCGAGGAAATCCTGGATTCGGGCGTGCAGGTCATGGCGCAGCCGCCGGGCAAGAAAAACCAGACCATCCACCTGCTCTCGGGCGGCGAGAAGGCGCTGACGGCCATCGCGCTGGTGTTTGCCATCTTCCAGCTCAACCCGGCGCCGTTTTGCCTGCTGGACGAGGTGGACGCGCCGCTGGACGACGCCAACACCGAGCGCTATGCCAAGCTGGTGACCAAGATGAGCGGGCAGGGCACGCAGTTCCTGTTCATCAGCCACAACAAGATCGC
>JAFEEB010000026.1:10143-60989 GCA_018241325.1 Pseudomonadota bacterium
CGTGACCATGCAGGAGCAGGGCGTCTCTCGCATCGTGGCGGTGGACATGGAAAGCGCCGTGGGCATGGCACAAGCATGAGGCACCCCCCTGCGTCGCTGCGCGCCTTCTCCCCGCTGCCGTGCGAGGGGGGACAACGCCAATGCCCGGCGCAGGTCCGGGCATGGCGTTCGCTGGCGCGGCCTGCTCTGCGACCATTCGATGCATGCGTGGCGCCGGCAGACCTCGGTGGCACGCAAGGAGCAACGCGAACATGAATTCTCTGCAAGTGGGCCTGGCGGTTGCCGGCGGCCTGATCCTTGGCGGCGTGATCGCCTACAACACCTGGAACACGCGCCGCAACGAGCCGCGCCAGGCGCAGCCCGAGGCGATCGGCGCGGCGGGCGACGGTGATCGCATCGAGCCCGCGATCGCCAGCGCGCCCATGGCCCAGCCCGATCGCGTCGAGCCCTCGTTTGACGGCGACGCCGCCATGCCCGCGCTGGGGCCGCTGCCCGCGCCTGAAAAGCGCCCCGGCCTGGACGCGCTGATCGACGTGATCGCGCCCATCGCGCTGGACGGGCGGGTGGTGTCGGGCGACGCGCTGCTGGCGGCCTTGCCGGCCACGCGGCGCGTGGGCAGCAAGCCCTTTGCGGTCGAGGGCCAGCCCGAAGGCCAGGAGGCGTGGGAGGCGCCGGTCGCCGGCCGGCGCTACAGCGCCGTGCAGGCAGGGGTCCAGCTGGCCAACCGGACCGGCGCGCTCAACGAGATCGAGTTCTCCGAATTCGTCGCCAAGGCGCAGCACTACGCCGACGCGGTGGGTGGCGTGGCGGACTGCCCGGACATGATGCCCGAGGTCATGCGCGCGCGCGAGCTGGACCAGTTCGCCAGCCAGCACGACGCGCAGCTGAGCCTGACCCTGCGCGCCCGCAGCACGGCCTGGAGCCCCGGTTATGTGGCGCAGCAGGCGGCGCGCCAGGGCTTTGTCGCCGGTGTCGTGCCGGGGCGCATGGTCTTGCCGGGCGCGCAGATGGGCTTGCCGCCCGTGCTGGGCCTCACGTATGACGCGCAGGCGGCCCTGTCCGAGCACCCCGACCAGACGGCCATCCACGAAGTGGCCGTGCAGCTGGACGTGCCGCAGGTCGATCGCGCCGAGCAGCCGTTTGCGCGCCTGCGCGACGCCGCGTTCGCGCTGGCCGAGGCGATGGATGGCGTGATCACCGACGAGGCGGGGCAACTGCTGCGCCCCGAAATGATGGATGCCATCAGCGCCGACCTCGATCAGCTGTACGACACGCTGGAGCAGCACGACCTGGCGGCGGGCTCGCCCCAGGCGCGGCGGCTGTTCAGTTGAAATGACACCCCCCCAGTCTCCACTCGCTGCGCGATGTTTCGCCTTCCCCCTTCAAGGGGGCATCGCCAGTGGTTGGGGAGACCCCGGCCACGACGATCGCTGGCCTGGCCCGCTCCGCGGCCGCTTGGCTCTTTGGGTTTCAAGCGCTGCGGGTGGTGCTCGGCGCCATGGATAACTGAGATGCGAGCCCGTAGTGGCGCTGGCCCAGACTTGATCAGCGCGAGCAGCTATGAATAGTGAAGCAGACGCCAGCAGCCGGGCGGCCGCGCTGCGCGCCGCGCTCAACCGCGCCGCGCACCAGTACTACACGCTGGACGCCCCCGAAATCCCGGACGCCGAATACGACCGCCTGTTTCGCGAGCTGCAAGCGCTGGAGGCGGTGCACCCGCATCTGGCCACGCCCGATTCGCCCACCCGCCGCGTGGGCGGGCGCGTGCTGGAGGGCTTTGCCCCGGTGCGCCACCAAGTCCCCATGCTCAGCATCCGCACCGAGACCGACACCACGCCCGCCGGCGCCCAGGCCTTCGATGCGCGCGTGCGCCGCGAGCTGAAGCTGCCGGCCGATGCGCCGCCCCTGGCCTACGTGGCCGAGCCCAAGTTCGACGGCCTGGCCATGAGCCTGCGCTACGAGCACGGCGTGCTGGTGCAGGCTGCCACCCGCGGCGACGGCGAGACCGGCGAGGACGTCACGCAAAACATCCGCACCATCCGCCAGATTCCACTGCGCCTGCAGGGCGCCGAGCCCCAAGAGCAGGAAAAGGACGAGCGCCCTCTCCCGCCTGCGGGAGCGGGCGGAGGTGAGGGCCGCGGCGCATCGATCCCTCCGGTGCTCGAAGTGCGCGGCGAGGTCTACATGCGCCGCGACGATTTCGAGGCGCTCAACGAGCACATGCGCCAGCGCATGGCCGCGGGCGACAAGGTCGCCAAGACCTTCGTCAACCCGCGCAACGCCGCCGCCGGCGCGGTGCGCCAACTCGACCCGGCAATCGCCGCCGAGCGCCCGCTCAGCTTCTTTGCCTATGCGCTGGGCGAGGTCACGCCAGCGGCCGAAGGCGGCCCCGGCTGGGTGTCGCACTGGCAAGTGCTGCACAGCTTGCGCGAGTGGGGTTTTCCGGTCTCCGCGCTCTCCAGGCAAGCGCAAGGTGCTCCTGGACTGATAGCGTTCCACGAAGACCTGGCGGCCGAACGCGACCGTTTGCCATTCGACATCGACGGCGTGGTCTACAAGGTGGACAGCCTGGCGCTGCAACGCGACCTGGGCTTTGTCACGCGCGAGCCGCGCTGGGCCGTCGCGCACAAGTACCCGCCGCAAGAGCAGCTCACCACCGTCGAGGCGATCGACGTGCAGGTCGGGCGCACCGGCAAGCTCACGCCGGTGGCCAAGCTGGCGCCCGTGTTCGTGGGCGGCGTCACGGTCACCAACGCCACGCTGCACAACGAGCTGGAAGCGCGCCGCAAGGACGTGCGCGTGGGCGACACCGTCATCGTGCGCCGCGCCGGCGACGTGATTCCCGAGGTGGTGGGCGTGCTGCTCGACAAGCGAGTGCCGGGTGCGCCCGAATTCAGCATGCCCGCGCACTGCCCGGTGTGCGGCAGCGCCGCCGTGCGCGAGGAGGGCGAGGCCGATCACCGCTGCACCGGGGGCCTCTTTTGCAGCGCCCAGCGCAAGCAGGCCCTGCTGCACTTTGCCAGCCGCCGCGCCATGGACATCGAAGGCCTGGGCGAGAAGCTGGTCGATCAGCTGGTGGACGGCAAGGTGGTCAACACGTTGCCCGATCTGTACCGCATGGGCTTCGTCAGCCTGGCCGCGCTCGACCGCATGGCCGACAAGTCGGCGCAAAACCTCATCGATGCGCTGCAAAAATCGAAGCACACCACGCTGACGCGCTTTTTGTTCGCGCTCGGCATCCGCCACGTCGGCGAGGCCACGGCCAAGGATTTGGCGCGCCACTTCGGCACGCTGGACGCCGTGATGGCGGCCGACGTCGACCAACTGGCCCAGGTGCCCGACGTCGGCCCGGTGGTGGCCGAAAGCATCCGCACCTTCTTTGCCCAGCCGCACAACCGCGAGGTGGTGGAGCAGCTGCGCGCTGCCGGCATCAGCTGGCCCGAGGGCGAGCCCAGCGCGGCCGCGCGCCAACCCCTGGCCGGCAAGACCTTCGTGCTGACCGGTACCCTGCCCAGCCTCAGCCGCGACGAGGCCAAAGCCTTGCTGGAAGCCGCCGGCGCCAAGGTGGCGGGCAGCGTCAGCAAGAAGACCCACTGCGTCGTCGCCGGCGCCGAGGCCGGCAGCAAGCTGGACAAGGCGCATGAGCTGGGCGTGCCGGTGATCGACGAGGCGGGGCTGCGGGCCTTGCTGGACGGCGAAGGCTGAAGCATGCGCTTCGACGGTCGCCTGGCCCAGTGGGACGATCAGCGCGGATTCGGCTTCATCGAGCCGACCCAGGGGGGCGAGCGCGTGTTCGTGCACGCGAGCGCGTTCGCGCCGGGCGACCGCAGCGCCGACAACCGCCCCCGCGTGGGCGACCGCGTCAGCTTCGAGCTGGCCCTGGACGCCAAGGGCCGCAAGCAGGCCCGCCATGTGAGCCGGCCCGATGCGCCCGTCCACGCCGGGCTTGCGGCGGCATCCCGAGTGTCCCGGCGCCGCGCCGAACATCGGAGAGAGGACCCCGGTGGTGGCCTTGGCCGCTGGGCGGGAGCAGCCCTCTTGCTGGCCGTGGTGGTTGCGCTGGGCTGGAAGGGCAGCTCGTGGTGGGCCGCCTACGGCACCCGCCAGGATGGCCCCCTCGCGTCCCCGAGCGCAGCGGATGGCCGTATGCCGGCCCCGCAGCCGTCGGCGGTGGCGTTTCGTTGCGACGGCCGCACGATGTGCTCGCAAATGACCTCGTGTGCCGAAGCCACGTATTTCCTGCAGAACTGCCCGGGCACGAAGATGGACGGCAATCGCGATGGCGTGCCGTGCGAGCAACAGTGGTGCACCAGCCCGTGGGCCAAGTAGCGCCGCCGCGCCTGCGCCTGGGCATCGACCTGGGCGGCACCAAGATCGAGATTGCCGCGCTGGATGCGGCGGGCGCCTTCGTGCTGCGCCAGCGCGTGGCCACGCCGCAGGGCGACTACGCGGGCACCCTGCGCGCCGTGGCGGCGCTGGTGCAGGCGGCCGAGCGGCAATTGGGCGTGACGGGGCTGCCCTTGGGCATGGGCATTCCAGGCAGTTTGTCACCCCTGACGGGCCGCGTGCGCAACGCCAATTCGACGGCGCTCAACGGCCAGCCCCTGCGCGAGGATTTGCAGGCGCTGCTGCACCGCCCGGTCCGGCTGGAAAACGACGCCAACTGCCTGGCGTTGTCCGAGGCCACCGACGGCGCGGGCGCGGGCGCCGACGTGGTGTTTGCCGCGATTTTGGGCACCGGCGTGGGCGCGGGCATTGCCGTGCAGGGGCAGGTGCTGCGTGGCTGCAACGGCATTGCGGGCGAATGGGGCCACAACCCGCTGCCGCCGATCCCGGGCGAGGCGCGCCCTGTGCGCCTGTGCTGGTGCGGGCGGCGCGATTGCGTGGAGGCCTGGCTGTCGGGCCCGGCGCTGGCGGCCGACCATGCCGCTGCGGGCGGCGGCGCGCGGGATGCCGCGCAGGTCGTGGCGGCGATGCGCGCCGGGGACGCGGCGGCCCGCGACAGCTTGGAGCGCTACGCCGAGCGCCTGGCGCGCGCCCTGGCCGCGGTCATCAACGTGCTCGATCCGCAGGTCATCGTGCTCGGCGGCGGCCTCAGCCAAGTGCCCGAGCTGTTTGTCGAAGTGCCGCAGCGTTGGGGCCGGCACGTGTTCAGCGACAGCGTGCGCACGGCGCTTGCGCCAGCTCGGCACGGCGATTCGTCGGGCGTGCGGGGCGCCGCCTGGTTGGCCGATCGGGGGTGAGTGGCCGCTTGGCGGCCGCTTGGTGGGGATACGGAGTCTGACAACTTCGAACCGAAGCCCGGTCGGCGCACGACCCGGCGCACGCGTTAAGGAGGAGGGCGCCGCTTCGACCGCTTCACGCGGGATTTACACGGCGCGCGTACAGTTTCAAGCCGGTCAGCCAAAGGGCGCTGGCGACTCTTCAAGAGGTTCAGACATGACCCGGCAAGCTTCATCTCGTGTGGTTCTGGCGCTTGGCGCCGTGGCGCTGTTGGCGCTGGGCGGGTGTGCGGTCGCCCCGGTGGGTGCCTATGACGTGGGCGCGCCGGTCGCGTATCCGGCCGGGCCCGTGTACGGCGCGCCTTATGTTGCGGCGCCGGCCTACCCGGTTTACTCGGCGCCCTATTACGTGGCGCCGCCGGTGTCGCTCGGCGTGTATGGCGGCTGGTCCAATGACCGCCACCATTGGCACGACCGTCCGTCGCGTCCGGGCTGGGGTGGAGGGCCGCCTCCGCGACCGGGCTGGGGTGGCAATCCACCTCCGCGGCCCGGTTGGGGCGGCAATCCGCCCCCCCGTCCGGGCTGGGGCGGCAATCCGGGTCCCGGTGTGCGTCCACCGGCGCCCCCGCGTCCCATGCCTCCGGGCTGGCCCCGGCCGAGCCTGGGTGGCCGTGGCCATAACGTCGACGGCGGCGGTTGATGCGCTGGACGCGCGGTGGGTCGCGTTTGCGCGATGATCGGGCGCATGGCGATTCGTGAAATCTTGAAAATGGGCGACCCGCGCTTGCTGCGCGTGGCGCAAGCGGTCACCGCCTTCGACACCGACGACTTGCACCAACTGGTGCGCGACTTGGTCGATACCATGCGCGCGGCCGACGGCGCCGGTTTGGCGGCCCCCCAGATCGGCGTGGATTGGCAGGTGGTGATCTTCGGCTCGGGCACCGTCAATCCCCGCTATCCGGATGCGCCGTCCGTACCGCGCACCGTGCTGTGCAACCCGGTGATCACCCCGCTGTCCGCCGAGCTGGCCGACGACTGGGAAGGGTGCCTGTCCGTGCCCGGGCTGCGCGCCGTGGTGCCGCGCTGGCGTCACGTTCGATACACGGGCGTGGACGTGCATGGCGAGCCGATCGAGCGCGAGGCGCGGGACTTTCATGCGCGCGTGGTGCAGCACGAGTGCGACCATCTGCAAGGCGTGCTCTACCCCATGCGGGTGCGCGACTTCTCGCGCTTCGGCTTTGCCGACGTGCTGTTTCCGGGGCGGGGCGCGCCGGACGACTGAACGGGCCTCCAGCCAAAAAAGAGGGCCCTTGCGGGCCCCGTACCTTTGGAGGAGGTAAAAGCTTGCAATCAGAACGCTGGCGGGGTGGCGCGCAGTCAGATGTTGGCGTTGCCGCCGCCGTTGCCGGTGCTGCCGGCGGCCCGCTCACTGGGCAGCTGCCACACGTCTTCGGCCCCTTTGGCGCCGGCCTTGCCCCCCAGGCGGACAGCGCTGGGCGCAGGGGAATCGCGGTTCAGCACGCTGGCGGCGCGCAGGGCAGAGGGATCGGCCTCGACACCGGACACGCGGCGCGCGCCGTTGAAGCGCTTTTTCCAGTAGCTCAGCTCCATGCTCTCGACGCGCACGCGGGTGCCGGTGCGCGGCGCGTGGATGAACTGGCCGTCGCCCAGGTAGATGCCCACATGGCTGTAGGCGCGGCGCAGCGTGTTGAAAAACACCAGGTCGCCCGGCTGCAGGTCGGCCCGGTTGATCTTGCTGGCGGCCGCCGCCTGTTCCTCGGCGCGGCGCGGCAGCACCAGTCCCATGGCCTGCTCGAAGGTGGCACGCACGAAGCCGCTGCAGTCGAAGCCGGTCTCGGCGGAGTTGCCGCCGCGGCGGTAGGGCACGCCAATGGCGCTCATGGCGCTGCTCACCAGGGCGCTGGCGCGGTCGGTGGCCTGGTGAATGCTGTCGCCCAGCCGTCCCGCCAGGCTCCTGGATGGGGGCAGCGGGTCCAGATCGTCCTGCGGCGGGCTTGCATGGGCAAGGGGTGTGGCAAGCACGGCGGCAGCGACGATCAAGGCTTTGAACATGGATCCCGACAGAGTGAGGTACGGTGGCAAGCCGGTACCGGGTGAGTCGAACCGTTGCGCGGCAGCGTTACGGATCTTGAAAAAAGTAACTAAAAGTCTTATCGATTGCGGTGGACGCCCCGTAGTGTAGGGCAAAGGCGGTCGGGGTGAGCAAAAACCATGGCGCCGAAAGCAAGGGTTTTCCCGCGCCTGGGTGCGTGGCATTGATTTGCGGCAACATCGACGGGCATTGCATGATGGAAATGGATCGATTCGCAGGCAAGCCATGCTCATTCAAACCCGAGACACCACCGTCGGCGCCGCGCGCTTTGCGCGCTGGTGCGTGATGGCGTGCGCCTTGGCCGCGGCGCCGCCGGCCTGGCCGCAGCCGGCGCCACCACGGGTGCAAACCGTGGTCAGCCCGCTGGATCATCCCTGGGCCGTGGCGTTCTTGCCGGGCGGGCGCTTTCTGGTGACGGAGCGGCCGGGCCGGCTGCGCGTGGTCGAGCCCGATGGCACGCTGCGCGCGCCGGTGGCTGGCTTGCCCGCGGTGGCTGCGGGCGGGCAGGGTGGCTTGCTGGACGTCATCACCGACTCGGGGTTTGCCGCCAATCGCACGATCTATTTCTGCTTCAGCGAGCCCGGCCCCAACGGCACCAACAGCACCGCGCTGGCGCGTGCGCGCCTGGCGGATGACCTCGCGCGCCTGGACGACGTGAAGGTGATCTTCAGCCAACAGCCCAAGGTGGCCAGCCGCCTGCACTTTGGTTGCCGCATCGTCGAGCGCCGGGTGGACGGCAAGCCCGACGGGACCCTGTTTCTGACCCTGGGCGAGCGCTTCACGCAGCGCGACGCGGCGCAGAAGCTGGACAACGACCTGGGCAAGATCGTGCGCGTGGGCAAGGACGGCAGCATTCCGCCCGACAACCCCTTCGTGGGCAAGGCGGGCGCGCGCCCCGAGATCTGGAGCTACGGCCACCGCAACGTGCAGGGGGCCACGCTGGCGCCGGACGGCACGCTCTGGACCGACGAGCACGGCCCCATGGGCGGCGACGAGATCAACCGGCCGCAAGCCGGCAAGAACTACGGCTGGCCGCTGGTGAGCTTCGGCCTCAACTACGAGGGCACGCCGGTGGGCACGGGCCAGAGCGCCATGGCCGGAACCGAACCACCGCTGCATCACTGGACGCCCTCGATCGCGCCCTCGGGCATGGCCTTTTTGACCAGCGACCGCTATGGCCCGGCCTGGCGCGGCAATCTGTTCGTGGGGTCGCTGAAGTTCAAGTACCTGGACCGCATCGAGCTGAAGGACGGCCGCGTGGTGGCCGAGCACAAGCTGCTGCAGGAGCTGGACCAGCGCATCCGCGACGTGCGCCAGGGGCCGGACGGCCTGCTGTATGTGCTGACCGACGAGTCCGATGGGCGCCTGGTCCGTCTGCTACCGGATCGATAGCGCCTTGCGCGCTCTGCGTGGGCGCCAGCGGCCCGTTGGTCAGAAAAAGCGCCACAAAGGGCGCTTGGGAGAGGCTGTCGGCGAACGCGCGGCTTACTTGAACCCGACGCGGTCCAGCATCTGCTGCACCTGCACCAGGTGCTCGCCCACCTTGCTGACCGGAATGGTCTCGGCCTTGAAGCTGCCGCTGCCGCCCGTCATGGCCTTGAGCGCCGGGTTGTCGGTGACCACGCCCTTGGCCACGGGCCATTCGTTGTTGCCGTTGGCAAAGTAGTTTTGCGCGGCGGGGCTGGCCAGGTATTCGAGAAACTTGGTGGCGCCGGCCACGTTCTTGGAGTGGCGCGCCACGGCGGCGCCGGCGATGTTGACGTGCGTGCCCCAGCTGGCCTGGTTGGGAAACACCACGCCCACCTTTTCGGCCACCGCCCGGTCGTCCGGGTTGCCCGAGCGCATCAGGCGCGCCAGGTAGTAGCTGTTGGTGACGGCGATCTGGCATTCGCCCGCGGCCACGGCCTTGATCTGGTCGGTGTCGCCGCCCTTGGGCGAGCGCGCCATGTTGGCCACCATGCCCTTCAGCCAGGCCTCGGTCTTCTCGGGGCCCATGTGCTCCAGCTGCGAGCCGATCAGGCTCAGGTTGTAGGGGTGCGAGCCGCTGCGGATGCACAGCTTGCCCTTGTTCTTGGGGTCGCCCAGGTCGGCGTAGGTGGCCACGTCGGCCGGCTTGACGCGGCTCTTGTCGTACACGATGACGCGCGCGCGGGTCGAAAAGCCGAACCACGCAATGCCGCCGTCGGCCGCGGGGGCGGCGCGCAGGCTGGGCGGGATGGCGTCATCGAGCAGCGCGGACTTGATCGGCAAAAACAGCCCATCGTGCTCGCCGCGCCACAGGCGGGCGGCGTCCACCAGCAGGATCACGTCGGCCGGCGAGGCGCTGCCCTCGGCCTTCAGGCGCGCGATGATGCCGGCGTCGTCGCCGTCCACGCGGTTGATCTTGATGCCCGTGGCCTTGGTGAAACCGTCGTAGAGCTGCTCGTCGGTGGCGTAGTGGCGCGCCGAATAGAGGTTGATGGTTTGCGAATCCTGCGCCAGAGCCGGGGCACAAGCACCGGCCACGGCGGCGGCAGCAGCGAGCATGAAGACGCGTTTTTTCATGAGAGAGCAAGACCCTGGAGAGGCCGCAAGACGAAGAAAAGGGGTGTCGGCGATCATAACGCAAACGAGAATTGTTCTCGTTGACCAAAGCCGATCGAGCAGCAAAAAAAAGGCCGATCTTGCGATCGGCCCTTGAAGGGATCCCTGAACCGTTGAAGGTGTCGAAAGGATCCGAGGAGACAAGCGGTGGGGTTGGCCTCGATGCCACCCAGAAGAAAGGGCGCGGTGCGCCGGCCGGTGCGCCCTTTCTTCTGGGTGCTCGACCCGCGGGCGGGCCGAGCGTCTGGCGCCCGCGAGAGCGCCAGTGGAGTCAATCAGCGCTTCTTGCCGGCAGCCGTGGCGCTCTTGGCCACGTTGGTGGCGTTGGTGGCGACGGCGTTGAAGTTGGCTTCGGCCATGTCGGTGGCTTGCTTGACGGCTTTTTGCACCGATTCGAAGGCGTTGTTGGCGGCGGCCACGGCGCTCTTCATCATGGCAACGGCGGTGTCCGAGCCGGCCGGGGCGTTCTTGGTGGCGCTGTCCACCAGCGAGGCGAATTGCGCTTGGCTCTCGGCCACTTTGGCTTCGACGGCCTTGCTGAATTCGCTGCTGGTGCCCGAAGCGATGTCATACAGATGACGGCTGTAGGCGGCGGTTTTTTCGGCCAGGGGTTGCAGCATGCCGGCTTGCAGCGTCAGCAGCTCTTGCACGTCGCGCACCGACAGCAGGGCTTGCGCGTGGGACTGCGACTCGGTCAGGGCGGCCTTGGTGGCTTGCAGGTTCAGCTCGATCAGCTTTTCCACGCCTTCGAAGGCCTTGTTGGTCAGGCCGTTGAGGGTTTCGAGGTTGGCTTTTTGCGAGGCCAGGAATTGGTCAGGGGTCAACATGATGGAAATCTCCTACAGTGGATGGGATATGGTTGGATGCCGCCCCTCAACCACTTCTTATGTTGCAGTGCAGCATGGGACGAATTTTAGGGGAAACCCGAAGGAAATCAAGGCGTTTTGACGTCTTGCTGCATTTTTAGATGCAGCGGTCTAACCGGTGGGCACGCTTGGCGGACGGCCCGGCGCGAACCCGGGCAAGGCCGCTGGCAAAATGGGTTGAATGTCTCAACTGAAAGCCCCGATCGCCGATGCGGCCAGCGTGGATGCGGCCATCGAAAACCGCTTTTGCGTGCGCGCGTTCTCGCCTGCACCCGTGCCGCGCCAGAGCATCGAGGCCATCTTGCGTGTGGCCTCGCGCAGCCCCTCGGGCACCAATGCCCAGCCCTGGCAGGTTTATGTGCTGCAGGGGGCCAGCCGCGACGCGCTGGTCGAAAAGGTGTGCGCCGCCTACGACGAGGGCTACCGCAATCCGGCGGCCGCGGCGCGGTTTCAGGAGGAGTACGACTACTACCCGCGCCAGTGGATCGACCCCTATCTGGCGCGCCGGCGCGAAAACGGCTGGAGCCTGTACGGCCTGCTGGGCATCGCCAAGGGCGACAAGGAAAAAATGCACGCGCAGCATCGGCGCAACTTCCGTTTCTTCGACGCGCCGGTGGGCCTGATCTTCACCATCGACCGCGTGATGGGTGCGGGCTCGCTGCTGGACTGCGGCATGTTCCTGCAAAACATCATGGTGGCCGCCCGCGCGCGCGGCCTGCACACCTGCCCGCAGGCGGCGTGGAACCACTACGGCTCGATCATCTTGCCGCACATCGGCGCCAGTGCCGAGGAAAAGATCGTCTGCGGCATGGCGCTGGGCTGGGCCGACGAGGCGGCGCGGGTCAATACCTTCCAGACGCCGCGCGAACCGGTGGAGGGCTTCACGCGCTGGCTCGAATAAACCGCGCGGCTACACTGGGGCAAGCGCAGCCGCGGCGCCCCACGACGAGGAAGACAAAAGGGTCCCATGATCATCGAAAGCCTGCTCGACACCGACCTGTACAAGTTCACCATGATGCAGGCCGTGCTGCATCAGTTTCCGGGCGCGCAGGTGGAGTACAAGTTTCGCTGCCGCACGCCGGGCGTGCAATTGGCGCCCTACGTCCACGAGATCCACGACGAGTTGCGCCACCTGTGCAGCCTGCGCTTTTCCGATGACGAGCTGGCCTACATGCGCGGCATGCGCTTCATCAAGAGCGACTTCATCGACTTCCTGGGCCTGTTTCGCCTGAACGAGCAGCACATCGCGCTTTCCCCGCAGGACGACGGCGCCATCGACATCCGCGTGCGCGGCCCCTGGCTGCACACCATCTTGTTCGAGATTCCGGTGCTGTCCATCATCAGCGAGGTCTACTTTCGCAACACGGCGCCGCAGCTGGACCTGGCCGAGGGCCGCCGGCGCCTGGCCGCCAAGATCGATCTGCTGAAGGCCCCTGGCCTGGCCGAGCTGAAGATCGCCGACTACGGCACGCGCCGGCGTTTTTCGCGCACCTGGCAGCGCGAGGTCTTGCAAACGCTGCTGCGGCGCCTGGGCACGGGGGACGCGGGCCAGTTCACCGGCACCAGCAACGTGCTGTTTGCCCAGCAGATGGGCCTGCGCCCCATGGGCACCATGGCGCACGAGTATTTGCAAGCCTGCCAAGCGCTGGGACCGCGCCTGCGCGACACGCAGGTGTTCGGCTTCGAGAAATGGGCGCAGGAGTACCGGGGCGATCTGGGCATCGCGCTGTCGGACGTGTACGGCATGAACGCCTTTTTGCGCGACTTCGACATGTACTTTTGCAAGCTGTTCGACGGCGCGCGCCACGACTCGGGCGACCCCTTTGTGTGGGGCGAGCGCATGATTGAGCACTACAAGGCCAACCGGTGCGATCCGCGCACCAAGACGCTGATCTTCAGCGACGGCCTGACGATTCCGCGCTGCATCGAGTTGTTCGAGCGCTTTCACGGCCGCGTGCAGGTGGCCTTTGGCGTGGGCACCAACCTGACCAACGACCTGGGCCCCGAGGCGCTGCAACTGGTGCTGAAGATGGTGCAATGCAACGGCCAGCCGGTGGCCAAGATCTCGGACACGCCCGGCAAGACCATGGTCGAGGACGAAGGCTATCTGGCCTATCTGCGCCAGGTGTTTGACCTGCCCGCGCTGCCCGCGCCAGGCAATGGCCCGGTGATCCGGGCGGCGCCGGTGATGATGTAACACTATCAATATAATAGCTTCTTGCGCTTGCCTGGCGGGCGCTGCATGCCGATTCAATAAAAATCCATGACTCAACCTCCCGCCCGCACCCGCACCCGCACCCGCACCCAACTGCCGTGCCACCCCTTGCGCAAGGTGCTGGCGCTGGCGCTGGCGCTGCTGGCGCTGGCGGCGCCGGTCCAAGCCGCCGGCCTGGACGGCAGCCAGCTGTCGGCCTTGTGGGGCGTGCCCTTCGTCGGCATCCTGCTGTCGATCGCCGTGTGGCCGCTGGTGGGGCCGCATTTCTGGCACCACCACTTTGGCAAGATTGCAGCAGCCTGGTCGCTGGCCTTTCTGCTGCCGTTCGCCATCGTGTTTGGCGCGCACACGGCGCTGGCCGGCCTGGTGCATGCCCTGGTGGCCGAATACATCCCCTTCATCCTGCTGCTGGCGGCGCTGTTCGCCGTCTCGGGCGGCATCTACGTGCGCGGCAACTTGCACGGCACGCCGCTGCTCAACACCGGCATTCTGCTGATCGGCGGCGTGCTGGCCAGCTTCATGGGCACCACGGGTGCGTCGATGCTGCTGATCCGCCCGCTGATCCGCGCCAACGACAACCGCAAGAGCTGCGCGCACGTGGTGATCTTCTTCATCTTCATCGTCAGCAACATCGGCGGCTCGCTCACGCCGCTGGGCGACCCACCCTTGTTCCTGGGCTTTTTGAAGGGCGTCACGTTCTTTTGGACCGTCGATCACGTCTACAAGGAGACCTTGTTCCTCACGGTTGTGCTGTTGGCGCTGTTCTACGCGCTGGACAGCTGGCTGTACCGCCAGCAGGGCGTGACACGGCGCGACCCCACGCCCGACACGCACCGCTTCGGCTTTGACGGCGCCGTCAACTTCGCGCTGCTGGCCGTGGTGGTGGCGCTGGTGCTGATGAGCGGCCTGTGGAAGAGCCCCGTCGAGTTCGACGTCATGGGCACCGCCGTCGGCCTGCCGGGACTGGTGCGTGACATCGGCCTCATCGTGGTCACGTTGGTGTCGCTGGCCGTCACGCCGCGCCAAGTGCACGAAGACAACCAGTTCGGCTGGGGCCCCATGCAGGAGGTGGCCAAGCTGTTTGCCGGCATCTTCCTGACCATCATCCCCGTCATTGCCATGCTGCAAGCGGGGGTGGACGGGCCCTTCGGCGCGATCGTGCGCGCCGTCACCGATGCCGACGGCACGCCCAACTCGGCGGCCTACTTCTGGGCCACCGGCCTCCTGAGCTCGGTGCTGGACAACGCGCCCACCTACCTGGTGTTCTTCAACACCGCCGGCGGCGACGCCGCGCACCTGATGGGGCCGATGGCCGAAACCCTGGCCGCCATCAGCGCCGGCGCCGTGTTCATGGGCGCCAACACTTACATCGGCAACGCCCCCAACCTGATGGTCAAGGCCATCGCCGAGGACCGCGGCGTGACGATGCCCAGCTTCTTCGGCTACATGGCCTGGAGCGGCGGCATTCTCATTCCGCTGTTCCTGATCGTCACCTGGCTGTTCTTCTGACATGCCCCGGCACGCCCCCCTCATCATCGACGTTGCCGGCACGCAGCTCACCGACGTGGATCGCCAGCGTTTGGCGCACCCGCTGGTGGGCGGGCTGATTTTGTTTGCGCGCAACTGGGAGGGCCGCGCGCAGCTCACCGCCCTGTGCGCCGCCGTCAAGCGTTTGCGGCCCGATTTGCTGATTGCGGTGGACCACGAAGGCGGGCGCGTGCAGCGCTTTCGCAGCGATGGTTTCACCCACCTGCCGCCCATGCGGCGCCTGGGCGAGCTGTGGATGCAGGACCCCCTGCGCGCGCAGGACGCGGCCACGGCTTGCGGCCGCGTGCTGGGTGCGGAATTGCGGGCCTGCGGGGTGGACTTGTCCTTCATTCCCGTGCTGGACCTCGACTGGGGGCCCAGCGGGGTGATCGGCGACCGCGCCTTTCACGCCGATGCGCGCGTGGTGACCCTGCTGGCCAAGGGCGTGATGCACGGCCTGCTGCAAGCGGGCATGGCGCATTGCGCCAAGCACTTTCCGGGCCATGGCTTCGTGGCGGCGGACTCGCACGTGGCCGTGCCGCGCGATGCACGCCCGCTCAAGGCCATCTTGCAGCAGGATGCCGCGCCCTACGGCTGGCTGGCGTCGGTGCTCACCGCCGTGATGCCCGCGCACGTCATCTACACCCGCGTGGACCGGCGCCCCGCGGGCTTCTCAAAGCGCTGGCTGCAGGCCATCTTGCGCGAGCAGCTGGGCTTCGATGGCGCCATCATCAGCGACGATCTCAGCATGGCCGGCGCGCGCCAGATCGAGGGCGTCACCGTCGGTCCGGCCGATGCCGTGCTGGCCGCGCTGGATGCGGGCTGCGATCTGGCCCTGCTGTGCAACCAGTCGCTGGGGCAGGGCGCCGTGATCGACGACGCCATCGAGGCGCTGGCGCGCGCCCAGTTGCAAGGCCGCTGGCAGCCCGGCGCCGCCAGCGGCCAGCGCCGCATGGCCCTGTTGCCTGCGGGTGCAGCGCCCGACTGGGGCACGCTGATGCGCGCGCCGGCCTATATTCACGCCTTGGAACGTCTGCCTTGAAACTTTGGGCATTGCCCCGACTCTGATCGACATGACTCAAACGCCTTACGGATTTTTGCCGCCGTCTGCATCTTCGCCCGGCAACCCGCTGGAGCGCTTGCTGGCGCGCGTCGTCGGCTGGCTGGGTTGGGCCGTGCTGATGGCGCTGGGGCTGGTCTTTGTCGTCAGCCTGTTGTTCTGGCTGGTGGTGATGGTCGTGTACAGCCTGGTGTCGGGCTGGATCACCGGGCGTCCGGCCACCGTCACCGTGCTGTGTCAGCGCTACCGCGCCATGGCACGCCAGCACTGGCCGCGGCGCCCTGCCGGTCAGCCGGCCTCCAGCACCCCCCGCGCCGACGCGGCGCAGGCCACCGGTGCGTCGATGGACACCGGCGTGCAGGACGTGGGCTGGCGCGAGGTGCGCGAGCCGCAGCAGGCGCCGCGCCAGGACTGAGCGGCATCGGCCGCCCGGTCGTTGGTCTTTCGAGAGCATGCCGCTGGCGGTGCAGGGCAGCGTGCAGCTCGCACCGATCACCCACTTCGTCAGGCTGGGCAGCGCTGTCCTGTTTCGCGGCATCGGCTTCTCGACGTGGTCTGGCCGCAGCTCCTCGCGCTCGCCGTCATCGGCGCGGCGCTGTTCGCGTTCTCGCTGGCGCGCTTTCGCAAGACCATCGCGCAGGTGGCTTGCGGCATTTCGCAAGACGACCATCAGGCGACCATCGTGACTTCGAACGACTCCACCCAACCCGGCGCCAGCCAGGGCGCCACCTTGCGCGGCGTCGATCGGCTCATCGCCCATGTGCGCGGCCTGCCCGCGGTGCGCATGGCGGTCGTCCACCCCTGCGACGCGCTCAGCCTGGGCGGCGCCATGGACGCACGCGATGCCGGCGTCATCGTCCCCGTGCTGGTCGCACCCGAAGCCAAGCTGCGCAGCGTGGCCGCCGACGCCGGCATCGACATCACCGGCTGCGAGATCATCGACGCGCCGCACAGCCACGCCGCCGCGGCCACCGCCGCGCGCCTGGCCGGCAAGGGGGAAGTCCAGGCCATCATGAAAGGCAGCCTGCACAGCGACGAACTGCTCGGCGCCATCTTGGCACCGGACGCCGGCCTGCGCACCGAGCGCCGCCTGACCCACTGCTTCATCATGGAGACGGCCAGCTACCCGCGGCCCTTCATCATCACCGATGCGGCGATCAACATCGCCCCGACGCTGTCCGAGAAGGCCGACATCGTGCGCAACGCCATCGAGCTGGCGCATGTCATCGGTGTGGCCGAACCCCGCGTGGCCATTCTGGCCGCCGTCGAGACGGTGAACCCGCACATGCAGGCGACGCTGGATGCGGCCGCGCTGTGCAAGATGGCCGACCGCGGCCAGATCACGGGCGGCCTGCTCGACGGCCCGCTGGCCTTCGACAACGCCGTCTCGCCCGAGGCCGCACGCGTCAAGGGCATCAAGTCACCGGTCGCCGGCCGCGCCGACATTCTGGTGGTGCCCGACCTGGAAAGCGGCAACATGCTGGCCAAGCAGCTCGAATACCTGGGCGGCGCCAGCAGCGCCGGCATCGTCCTGGGCGCGCGCGTGCCCGTGGTGCTCACCAGCCGCGCCGACTCGCGCCAGTCTCGGCTGGCCTCGTGCGCCATTGCCGTGATGCTGGCGCAACCGGCGCGCGCCTGAGCCGGTCACGGGCGATCCATGAACCCCAACCCCTTCAGCCTGGCCGGCAGGAAAGGCCTGATTCTCGGCATCGCCAATGACAGCAGCATCGCCTTTGGCTGCGCGCGCCTGGCACGCCGCATGGGCGCCGAAGTCGTGGCGTCGTGCCAGGGCGACAAGGCACGCGGCTTCGTCGAGCCACACACTCGGCCGCTGGGCATCGAGCTGATCGACTGCGACGTGCAGACGCCCGGTGCTCTTGAATCCGCGGTATCGCACGCGGCGCGCAGGCTTGGGACGCTGGACTTCGTCATCCACTCCATCGCCTGGGCGCCGCTGGCCGACCTGCATGGCGAGGTGATGGACAGTTCGCGCGAGGGCTTTGCCCAGGCCATGGACATTTCGTGCCACAGCTTCGCGCGCCTCGCTCGTCTGTGCGCGCCACACATGCCCGCCGGCGGCAGCCTGCTGGCCATGAGCTACCTGGGCTCCAACGAGGCCGTGCTCAACTATGGCCTGATGGGGCCGGTCAAGGCCGCACTCGAGTCCATGGTGCGCTACCTAGCCATGGAGCTGGGGCCCGGCAACATCCGCGTGCATGCCGTCTCGCCCGGTCCCATCCTGACGCGCGCCGGTTCGGGCATCGCCGACTTCGACGCGCTGATGGCCAGCGCGCGCGCCAAGGCCCCGCTGCGGCGCCTGGTGACGCTCGACGAGATCGCGCAGCTCAGCGCCTTTCTGTGCATGGATGCCGCCAGCGGCATGAGCGGCCAGACCATCTACGTCGATGGCGGCGTCCACGCCGTGGACTGAAGGCGCTGTTGCCGCCACCGCGAGACCCGACATCCAAGCCCTGCGACAACCCAGCCCGATGCCCCCATCCGTCCAACCCGCAATTCAGCGTTTTCCGGAGTCCCGACCATGAGCGACAGTGTCATCCTCGCCCTCAACTGCGGCTCGTCCAGCATCAAGTTCGCGGTGTTCGACGCCAGCACCCAGCCGCTGCCGCGCGCGCCGCTGTGGGGCGGCAAGGTGCAGGGCATCGGTGGGGCAGCGCCCACCTTCGACGAGACCGGCCGCGCGCCGCAACCCATCGGGCTCGATGCCGAGCACCCCAACACCGCCGCGCTGGCGCTGATCCGCGAGCGCGTCCTGCAGTGGCTGCAGGGCCGGCGCCTGGCGGGCGTGGTGCACCGCGTGGTGCACGGTGGCCAGCACTACTTTGCCGCCACCCGGGTGACGCAGCAAGTCATCGACGAGCTGCGCAGCTACATCCCGCTGGCGCCGCTGCACCAGCCGTTTCCGCTCAAGGCCATGAGCCTGCTGCTGGCGCAGCACCCGGACGTGCCGCAGGTGGCCTGCTTCGACACCGCCTTTCACCGCACGATCGAGCCGGTCGAGCAGATGTTCGCATTGCCCCGCACGGCGTGGGAGCGCGGCGTGCGCCGCTATGGTTTTCACGGCCTGTCCTACGACTACATGAGCCAGGCCTTGCCCGAGCGCCACGGCGACATGGCGCGCGGGCGCACCATCGTCTGCCATCTGGGCAGCGGCGCCAGCCTGTGCGCCATGCGCGATCTGCGCAGCGTGGCCACGACCATGGGGTTTTCGGCGCTCGACGGCCTGATGATGGGCACGCGCTGCGGCACGCTGGACCCGGGCGCGGTGATTTACCTGATGCAGATCGAAAAGCTCTCGCTGGACGAGGTGGCGCACATGCTCTACCACGACTCGGGCCTGCTGGGCGTCTCCGGCGTTTCGGCCGATCCGCGCGAGTTGCTGCCCGTGGAGTCGGAAAACGAGCGCGTGCGCCAGGCGCTGCAACTGTACGTGCGGCGCATCGTGCGCGAGATCGGCGCGCTCACGGCCGTGCTGGGCGGGCTCGAGCTGCTGGTGTTCACCGCCGGCATCGGCGAGCACAACGACGTGGTGCGCGCGCGCGTGTGCCAGCAACTGGGCTGGCTCGGCGTGCAGCTGGACGCCGAAGCCAACGCACGGCATGCGGCCGTCATCTCGGGCGCCGACAGCCGCGTGCGGGTGGGCGTCGAGCAAACCAACGAAGAGTGGGTGGCCGCGTCGCAAGCGGCGCGGCTGTTGCAGATCGCGCCGTAAGCCGCTCAGGCCTTCACTTCGCGCGCCGAAATGGCGTACTTGAAGGTGGCCGGGTCGTATTGGTCGAGCCAGCCGTCGGGGTTCTCGGCCATCGGGTACATCACGAAGCCCAGCGCGTCGCCCGCGCTACCCGGCAACTTGACGTCGTGCGCGGTGTTGTAGGCCATCCAGTTGCCTTCCCACGCGCCGTACAGGCCGGCAAACACGGGGGCGATCAGCGGGTCGTCGGTGCGCTTGATCCACTCGGGCCGCTCCTGGCGCATCACCTTGGCCACGTCGGCCGGGTCCATCGCCGTCCAGCCGCGCGCCTGCAGGTACACCTCGGCGCGGCAGTGCTGGGCGCCGGTCAGGTTGCCCGAGTTGCTGCCCAGCTGCTGGTAGCCAAAGGCCGAGGGCGCCAGGCGAATGCCGTACACGTCGCGCGCCGGCACGCCCACGGCACGGCACAGGCCCACGAACAGGGCGTTGATGTCGGCGCACTTGCCGCCCAGGTTGCCGGTCTCCAGCATGGCCCGGATGTCGCCCTCGCCGCAGCCCTTGACGGTGGGCTCGCGCCACGCGCTGGCCACCACCCAGTCGTACAGCGCGCGCACCTTGGCCTCGTCGCCGCGGGCGCCGCGCGTGGCTTTCAGGGCCGTCTCGCGCACGATGCCATCAAGGGGCAGCAGGCGCGTGGGCTGCAGGGCGTCGCGCAGGGTGCTGGCGTCATCGCGCACGCGCGGCGCGCCCAGCGTGCGGCTTTGCGTGCGCACGCGGCTGGTCACCTCAACGTACGGTTGGGCCACGCCGCCGGCAAAGTCCACGGCCACCAGGCGCACGCCTTGCGCGCCATCGCTGGCGATGCGGGCCTGGCCGTTGCTGGCAAAGCTGTCGCCCAGCGGCACCTGCCAGCCGGTTTGCACCGAGGGCAGGGGCACCCAGGCGCGGGTGGCGCCGGTGGTGGCGGGCAGCTCGATGCGGGTGGTGACGTCGAAGCTGCGCCAGTCGCCCGACTGCGGCGCAAAGCGGTGGGCGGTGGCAGGCGCCGGCGCGGTGGCGGCGAAGGCGGGGGGCAGGGTGGCGGCAAGGCCCAGGCCTGCTGCGCGCCCGATGAGGGAGCGGCGATGCAAGTTCATGTAGAGAACTCCGATGGATGATGAAACACCGGTCGGCGCACACGAGGCGGGCGATCGAATCGCCAACGCCAATGCCCCGAAGGCCGGTGGCCGGCGCTGGCGGGCAGCGCGCGGCGGGGCAATTATCCGCCTCGGGCGAGGCGCAGCCGGGACTTGGTCAGCGTGGCCCCAGGGCCTTGATCCAGTCCAGCGCGGCGGCGCCGGTCCAGTCGGCGGCGCCGGTGATGGTCTGGCGCGGGCGCCCCGCGGTGTCGATCAGCACCGTGGACGGAAACACCGTCATGCCCCAGGCGCGGGTGATTTCGCCCTTGGGGTCGGGTAGCACGGGCAGGCTGAGGCCGCTGGCTTGCACGTAGCGGCGCACGCGCGGCAGCGGCTCGCGCACGTTGACGGCCAGCACGGCCAGGCGCTCGCCTTCCAGCTCGGCCAGGGTTTGCAAGGTGGGCATTTCCTCCTTGCAGGGCGCGCACCAGGTGGCCCAGAAGTTGATCAGCACGGCACGCCCGCGCAGCGGGGCCAGGTCCCACGCCTTGCCGCTCAGGTCGGTGGCGGCCAGCGGGGGCAGGGCGCGGTTGGCCGGCCAGGGCTTGCTGACGTTTTGAGCGCGGGCAGTCGGCAGCGCAGCGGCCAGCAGCAGGCTGGCCAGGGCCTGGCGCCGCGTTGTCATGTTGAGCCGCCGCTGGCTCGCCACGTCGCTGCGCTCCTCGCGATGACGGCCACGTCGCTGCGCTCCTCGCGATGACGGCCACGTCGCTGCGCTCCTCGCGATGACGCGGGGAAATGCCCGGGCGGCTGGAGGACATCCACGTTCCGTCATTGCGAGCGAAGCGAAGCAATCCAGCGCACTGCCCGCAAGCGCTTCCCTCACGTACGCTCGGCCACCCAGGCCGGCACGCTGGCCAGCGCCTTGGCCAGGCCCGATGCGTCGGTGCCCCCGGCCATCGCCATGTCCGGCTTGCCGCCGCCCTTGCCGCCGACTTGCTGCGCGACGAAGTTGACCAGCTCGCCGGCCTTGATCTTCGCCGTCTCCGCCTTGGTCACGCCCGCGGCCAGTTGCACCTTGTCGCCATCGACGGCGGCCAGCACGATGGCGGCGGACTTGAGCTTGTCTTTCAGCTTGTCCATGGTTTCGCGCAGTGTCTTGGCATCGGCGCCTTCGAGGCGCGCGGCCAGCACCTTGAGTCCTTTGACCTCGACGGCCTCGCTGACCAGTTCATCGCCTTGCGACGAGGCCAGCTTGCCCTTGAGTTGCGCGATTTCCTTCTCCAGCGCGCGCACGTGCTCCAGTGTGTGGCCGATGCGCTGCGTCAGCTCGGTGCTGGGCGTCTTGAGCGCGCCGGCCGCCTCGTGCACCGTGGCTTCCAGCCCTTGCAGGTAGGCCAGGGCGTTGGTGCCCGTCACACCCTCCACGCGCCGCACGCCGGCGGCCACGCCGCTTTCGCCGACGATCTTGAACAGGCCGATGTCGCCGGTGCGCGCCACGTGCGTGCCGCCGCACAGCTCGCGGCTGGTGCCGATGTCGAGCACGCGCACGCTCTCGCCGTACTTCTCGCCAAACAGCATCATGGCGCCGGTTTTCTGCGCGCTCTCGATGTCCATCACGCGCGCCTGCGTGGCGGTATTCAGCAGCACCTCGGCGTTCACGCGCTGTTCGATCTCGGCGATTTGCGCGGGCGTGACAGGCGCGTTGTGCGCAAAGTCGAAGCGGGTCTTGTCCGCATCCACCAGCGAGCCCTTTTGCTGCACGTGCGCGCCCAGCACCTCGCGCAGCGCCTTGTGCATCAGGTGCGTGACACTGTGGTTGCGCATGGTGGCGGCGCGGCGCTGGGTATCGACCTGCGCCTGCACGCTGTCGCCCACCTTGAGCGTGCCGGATTCGAGCGTGCCGTGGTGGCCGAACACGTCGGCCTTGATCTTGAGCGTGTCGGCCACGGCAAAGCGCGCGGTGGTGGCATTGGAGGCGGTGATGACGCCCGCATCGCCCACCTGGCCGCCCGACTCGGCATAGAACGGGGTCACGTCCAGCACCACCACGCCGTTTTGGCCGGTTTTCAGCTCCTGCACCGGCGTGCCGTCTGCGTAGAGTGCTATGATTTTTGCACTATCGGCCAGATGCTCGTAGCCGGTGAACCGGTTGGCCGCGCCGTCGTAGGCCAGGGCCTTGTCCATCTTGAACTTGCCCGCTGCGCGCGCCGTGTCCTTCTGGTGCTGCATGGCGGCGTCGAAGCCCGCCTCATCGACCGCCACGCCGCGCTCGCGGCACACGTCGTTGGTCAAGTCGAGCGGAAAGCCGTAGGTGTCGTGCAGTTTGAAGGCCACCTCGCCCGGCAGCGTTTTCTGGCCGCCTGCGAGCGCGCTGTCCAGAATTTCCATGCCGTTGGCCAGCGTCTCGAAAAAGCGCTCCTCCTCGGCCTTCAGCACGCTGGTGATGTGTGCCTCTTGCTCGGCCAGGCGCGGATAGGCCTCGCCCATCTGCGCCACCAGCGGCGCCACCAGCTTGTGGAAGAAGGGCGTCTTTTGCCCCAGCTTGTAGCCGTGGCGGATGGCGCGGCGGATGATGCGCCGCTGCACGTAGCCGCGCCCTTCGTTGCCGGGGATCACGCCGTCGCTGACCAAAAACGACGTGGCGCGGATGTGGTCGGCGATGACCTTGAGCGAGGGGTTGGCCAAGTCGGCGCAGCCCGTCTCGCGCGCGGCGGCTGCGATGAGCGCCTGGAACAAATCGATCTCGTAGTTGCTGTGCACGTGCTGCAAGATGGCGGCCAGCCGCTCCAGGCCCATGCCGGTGTCCACGCAGGGGGCGGGCAGGGGGGTCACGCTGCCGTCGCCTGCCATGTCGAACTGCATGAACACGTGGTTCCAGATCTCGATGAAGCGGTCGCCGTCCTCATCCGGGCTGCCGGGTGGCCCGCCGGGGATGTGCGCGCCGTGGTCGTAAAAAATCTCGCTGCACGGCCCGCACGGCCCCGTGTCGGCCATCATCCAGAAGTTGTCGCTCTTGTACTTGCCGCCCTTGTTGTCGCCGATGCGGATCACGCGCTCCGGCGGCAGGCCGATCACCTTCGTCCAGATGTCGTAGGCCTCGTCGTCCTCGTGATAGACGGTGGCCAGCAGCTTGTCGGCCGGCAGCTTGTAGATTTGCGTGAGCAGCTCCCAGCCCCATTCGATCGACTCGCGCTTGAAGTAGTCGCCAAACGACCAGTTGCCCAGCATCTCGAAGAAGGTGTGGTGGCGCGCGGTGTAGCCCACGTTCTCCAGGTCGTTGTGCTTGCCGCCGGCGCGCAGACAGGCCTGCACGCTGGCTGCGCGCTTGTAGGGGCGCTGGTCGGTGCCCAAAAAGACATCCTTGAACTGCACCATGCCGCTGTTGGTGAACATCAGCGTCGGGTCGTTGCCCGGCACCAGGGGGCTGGAGGGCACCACGGTGTGGCCCTTGCTGACGAAGAAGTCCAGAAAGCTCTGGCGGATGTCGGCGACCGACATGGGGGGTTGGCTGGTTTTCATAAACGATTTTGGCCTGCAGCGCTTGTCCATCAAGCGCAGTTAGCTCAGTATTTTATAGCGAAGTCCGGTGAATTTGGCGAAGTCTTTGTCGAAGCTCAGCACCTCGGCACCGTGCTCGATGGCGACGGCGGCGATATGGGCGTTGCTGGTCAGGTTGCCGGCGGTGCCGGCTTCGAGCAACAGGCGGGCGAGGATGTCCATGTGCCGCCCCCCGGGCTGCAGCACCTGCACCGAGGGGTGGTCCAGCCACTGCTGCACCTGCGCCAGTGCGCGGTCAACGCCCAGCGGCTCAGGCACGATGGCCGCGCGCGTCGCCAGGCGGATGAAGCCGACCAGCGTGACCCACACCATCGCCATGCCCTGCGGCTCGCGCGCCGAGCGATCCAGCCAATCGCGCGCCACGGCGTTTTGCGGGCTGTGGCGATTGACCGCGTACAGCAGCACGTTGGTGTCGGGCAGCCTCATGCCTTGCCGGCTTTCTTCGTGACGGCGGCCTCGGCTTCCAGCCGGCGGTTCAGCTCCAGAAAGTGCTGGTCTTCCAACTCCCCCACCAACTGGTTGGCCTTGGTCAGATCGACCAGCGGCACACCCATGTCGAAGGTGCGCTGAATGAAGGGCGGAATGTCCTCGGCCACATGCGCCGGGGCGCTGGAAATCGGCACGATCTTGGCCACCGGCTTGTTGTGGCGCGTGATGATGACTTCCTCGCCTTTTTCGGCGCGGGCGACGTATTCGGACAGGTGGGTCTTGGCCTCGAACAGGCCGACGGCGGTGGCGGTCATGGCGGGGCTTGGGCTCATACTGGTTGAATCAACCAGATTTTACGGGAAAGGCGGGCCGCGCCGGCGCCCAGGCCTCACGCCGCCTGCTTGGCCACCGCCGCAAACGCGCTGCCCGGCAGCCACGCGCGCAACTGCGCCGCGCGCTCGGGCGGGCCGGTCAGGCGCAGCGCGCCGCTGTGCAGGGCGCGCGGCCAGTCGCTGTAGCCCAGCCACAGTTCGGTCAGCGTGCGCAGGTCGGTGCTGACGTACAGGTCCACGTCGTAGCCCGGATCGACGGTGCACAGGTCCGCCTCGTGGCCGCGTTCGACCAGCAGCCAGTAGTTGCGCTCGGGCGGCGCGCGGTCGCCGAAGATGAATTCGATGGTGGTGCGCGCCGCCGGCGCCGGCTCGGGCCGCACGTTGCGGCGGATGTCCCACATCAGCAGGTTGGCGTCCAGGTGGCGCAGCGTGGCCTCGGTCGTCACCCAGCGCTGGCCCCACACGCCGACGGCCTCGACGATGGGGCGCAGCTCCTGGCCGGCCGGCGTCAGGTGGTATTCGTGCGGGTCGGTGGCGCACGCCGGCGCCGTGCGCGCCACGATGCCGGCCGCCTCCAGCTCCTTCAGCCGCTGGGCCAGCAGGGCCGAGGACATGCGCGGCACGCCGCGGCGCAGGTCGTTGAAGTGGCACGAGCCCAGCATCAGCTCGCGCACCAGCAGCAGTGTCCAGCGCTTGCACAGCACCTCGGCGGCCATGGCCACGGGGCAGAACTGGCGGTAGCTGATGTTGGACATGGACGGTCTCCGGCGCGCACGCTCTGCCAGCCAATCTACGCCGCCCGGCGCCCGCGCGCCAGTTCAGATGCTGAACCACCGCGGTTCAGATCGAGAACTTGAAGCAGGCCGCACCCGCCGCGCAGCATGGGCGTCCCGGTTCGCGCCGTTTCTTTCAGGAGAGCCTCATGTCCACCGCCACCCTCGAATCGCCCGCCCTCGACTACGCCGCGCTCAAGCAGCGCCAGCACGCCGTCTGGTCCTCGGGCGACTACGCCATTCTGGGCACCACCTTGCAGATCATGGGCGAGAACCTGTGCGAGGCCGTCGATGTGCGCGCCGGCAGCCAGGTGCTGGACGTGGCCGCCGGCAACGGCAACGCCACGCTGGCCGCCGCGCGGCGCTTTGCCCACGTCACCTCGACCGACTACGTGGGCGCGCTGCTCGAGCGTGGGCGCGAGCGTGCCGCCGCCGAGCGCCTGCAGGTGACGTTTCGCGAGGCCGACGCCGAAGCGCTGCCCTTTGCCGACGCCCACTTCGACGTGGCGCTTTCGACCGTCGGCGTGATGTTCACGCCGAATCAGCCGCAGGCCGCCGCCGAGCTGCTGCGCGTGGTGCGCCCCGGCGGGCGCATCGGGCTGGCGTGCTGGACGCCCGAGGGCTTCATCGGCCAGGTGCTCAAGACCGTCGGCCGCCACCTGCCGGCGCCGCCCGCCGGTCTGAACTCGCCCCTGCGCTGGGGCACCGAGGCCGGCCTGCGCGCGCTGTTTGCCGGCCAGCGCATCCAGGTCACGCCGCGCGAGTTCATGTTCCGCTACGAATCGGCCCAGCACTGGGTGGACGTGTTCCGCGCCTTCTACGGCCCGGTGCATCGCGCCTTTGCCGCGCTGGCGCCCGATCGGCAGCAACAGCTTGAGGGCGAGATCGTCGCGTTGCTGGCGCGCTTCAATCGGGCCGGCCCCGAATCGCTGGTGGTGCCAGGCGCCTATCTGGAGGTGGTGATCACGCGCGGCGCGTGAACGCTTGGACAGCCGAACGCAGAGGACGCAAAGGATTCGCAGAGGACGCAGAAATGCAGTTTCTGTGTGGGACATGACGAGGCGCACGTCACCAAACTGAACCTGTCATGGCGGGATTCTTTTGCGCCCTCTGCGCTTTCTCCGCGTCCTGCCTTTTCAGCTTTCCAACCCAAAGCGCTGCCGCACCCCCGCCAGCAGCGCCTCGTCGCCCAGCTCCTGGCGCATCTTGAGGATGGCGAGCGCGTCATCGCCCGTCACGTACAACACCTGCGCGCTGCCGTCGGTGGCCGCGCCGTACAGCGCCTGCGCCAGTTGCTCTGGCGTCATCGCGTTGCCCGCGCTGCGGTTGGCCCCAAAGGCCGCCAGCGCCTTGTTGATGGACGTGGCATACGGCCCGCCGTCGCCCTCGAAGGTGCGCACCAGCGAGCGGCCCGAAAAGTCGGTGGCCACCGCCCCCGGCGTGAACACCTTCACGCGGATGCCGAAAGGCGCCAGCTCGTGGCTGAGCGACTGCGAAAACCCCACCACCGCGAACTTGGACGCCGCATACAGCGAATACAGCGGCATCGCCACCAGCCCGGTCAGCGAGGCCACGTTGATGATCACGCCGCTGCCGCGCTCGCGCATGCCCGGCAGCACCGCGCGCGTGACCGCGAACACCCCACCCACGTTGGTCGCGAACTGGCGGCCCACCACCTCGGGCGTGGCCGTCTCGAAGGGACCGAACAACCCGTAGCCCGCGTTGTTGATCAGCACGTCGATGGCGCCAAAGCGCGCCAGCGCCTGCTGCACGGCAGCGTCCACCGACGCTGGGTCGGTCACGTCCAGCGCAAAGGCCGCGACCTGCCCGGTGCCTTGCTCAAAAGATGCCGCTGCCGGCTGGCGCAGCGTGGCCGCCACGTTCCAGCCCTGCGCGGCAAAGTGCCGCACCGCCGCCGCGCCAATGCCCGACGAGCAGCCCGTGATGAAAACCGTGGATGCCATGCGCCGTCTCCTTGAATCGGTGAAGCGGCCCACGATAGCACCGACCCCCCGCTTGTGTGAAGATGGCTGCAACGCCGGTGCTCCGCGCCCGTCTTGTGCCCACCCTCATGCCCATGCCCTGGTCCGCCTGGCCCCGCAACGTGCGCCTGCTGATGGCCATGCGGGCCGCGCGCAGCGTGGGGCAGGGCGCCATGGTGGCGGCGTTTGCGCTGTACCTGCACGCGCTGGACTGGGGCGCCACCACCATCGGCGCCGTGCTGACGGCGGCCCTGTTGCTCAGCGCCAGCCTCACGCTGCTGGTCGGGCCGCTCAGCGACCGCGGCGGGCGGCGCGCCTTTCTGATCGGCTACGACCTGCTGCAGGCGCTGGCCGCGTTGGTGGCGCTGCTGACCAGCACGCCCTGGCTGCTGGTTGCCGCCGCCGTGGCGGGCGCCTTCGGCCGCGGCGCCAACGGCTCGGCCGGGGCGTTCGCGCCCATAGAGCAGGCCTGGCTGGCCATCGAACTGCCCATGCACCAGCGCGCCCGCGTGTTCAGCGCCAACAGCGCGGTGGGCTTTGCCGGCATGGGCGTTGGCGCCTTGCTGGCGGCGCTGCCGGCATGGTGGCTGGGGCCGGCCCTGGACGCAGCCGACTACCGCTGGCTGTTCGCGCTGCCGCTGGCGGGCGCGCTGTGCAGCTTCGGCCTGCTGCTGCGCACGCGCGAGCCCGTGCTGCCCGCCGCGCCCACCGCGCCGCACCCCGCCGCCGAGCACCGCCTGCGCCGCGATGAAAACCGCCTGCTGGCGCGCCTGGTGCTGGCCAACGCGCTCAACGGCCTGGGCATCGGCCTGACGGGGCCGCTGATCGCCTACTGGTTCGCCCTGCGCTTTCAGTCGGGGCTGGGCGACATCGGCCCAGGCCTGGCGCTGGGCTTTGCCGTGGCCGCCGCCAGCGCCTGGCTGGCCGGCCGCGCGGCCGACCGCCACGGCATCATGCGCACCGTCATCTGGATGCGCGGGGCGGGCCTGGTGATGCTCGTCGCCATGCCGCTGGTGCCCTGGTTCTGGGGCGCCATGGCCCTGTACGTGGCGCGCGGCGGCAGCAACCGCGGCACCAGCGGCGTGCGGCAGGCGCTGGCCGCGGGCCTGACCCGCGCCGAGCGCCGCGGCCTGGCCAGCAGCGTGCAAAACCTGTCGATGCAACTGCCGCGCGCCATCGGCCCGCTGCTGGGCGGCGCGCTGTTTCATGCCGGGTATCTGGCGCTGCCGTTTTATCTGGGTGCGGCGCTGCAGCTGGGCTACCTGCTGCTGTTCGTCGTGTTCTTCCGCGACACCGAAGCGGCCCGCGCGCCCGGCCGTCACGGCGCCGGATAAGTGCCCAGCACCCGATAGCACGGCGGCTGCGCCTGCAAGTCCGACCAGATCAGCCGCACCGCGCCCACGCGCCACGTGATCGGCGCCGCCAGCCGCGCCAGCCGCACGTGCTCGGCCTGCCGCAGCGCCGTCAGGTGCGCCTTGTAAGGGCGCACCTCGGGCGCCAGGCCCGCCGCGCGCGCCAGATCGCCGGTGGCGGCGTGCAGCGCATCCAGCGCGGGGCAGGGCGCGGTGCGCAGCACGGCGATGGTGCCGCGCGGCGCGTGCCACAGCTCGGGGCGCGTGAGTGCGATGTCGAAAGGATCGAAGCGCAGCCCCGCCAGCGCCGCGCGCCAGGCCCGCTCGCGCTCGGCGTCCACCGCGTTGAAGAACTGAAGCGTCACGTGCATGCGCTCGGGCACCGGGCGCGGGCGCCGGGGCAGGCTGCCCCAGCCCTGGCGCGCCGCGTCGATGGCGGCCAGCGCGCCGGCATCGGGGAACAGCGCGGTGAACAGGCGCCGGGGCGCGGGGGCGGCGGTCATGTCGGCCATTGTCGCGCCGCCGCTGCGTGCGCGGCGCCGGCGCTCGGCCACAATGGCGCCAGCCGGCGGCGCGGTCCGCCTGCCGGGTTTACAAGCAAAATCAGCCGCCAGCGCTTGTCAATCAAGCGCAGGCAGCTATCAAAAGCAGAGAATTCGCGTCTTGATGACCCCCTCCGACTTCATCGCCAAATGGGGCCCCGGCGGCCCCGCCGCGCACCTGAACGAGGAGCAGGGCGCGCAAAGCCATTTCCTCGACCTGTGCGATCTGCTGGGCGTGCCCAAGCCCGGCAGCGACGTCGGCGGCGAATACGTGTTCGAGCGCCGCTCGCTCGTGCTGGGCGAAGCGCGCGGCTACGCCGACGTGTTTTACCGCGACCACTTCGCGTGGGAGAACAAGGCCCCCGGCAAAAACCTGGACGCCGCGCTGCGCCAGTTGCAGCAATACAGCCTGGCCTTGGCCAACCCGCCGCTGCTCGTCGTCTGCGACCGCCTCACCATCCGCATCCACACCCAGTTCAACGGCCACCCCAGCGAGACACACACCGTGCGCATCGACCAGCTCGATGCGCCCGACCAGCAGGCTCTGCTGCGCCGCCTGTGGCTGGCCCCCGAGAGCTTTCGCCCGCGCACCACCAGCCGCGACATCACCGAGGCCGCCGCCCAAAGCTTTGCCACCCTGGCCGCCCAGCTGCGCGCCCGCGGCCACGCCGGCGAGGCCGTGGCGCATTTTTTGACGCAGTGCCTGTTCTGCTTTTTTGCCGAAGACGTGGGCCTGCTGCCCGGGCGCATGTTCGAGCGCCTGGTGGGCAACCGGGGCCTGACCAGCGAGCGCCTGACCGCCGGCCTGGCCAGCCTGTTCACCACCATGCAAACCGGCGGCCTGTACGGGCCCGACGACATCCCCTGGTTCAACGGCGGGCTGTTTGCGCACATCAGCGTGCCCAAGCTGGAGATCATCGACATCACCGAGCTGCGCAACGCCGCCGCGCTCAACTGGAGCGCCATCGACGTCAGCATCTTCGGCACCCTGTTCGAGCGCGGGCTGGACCCCGCCAAGCGCAGCCAGCTGGGCGCGCACTACACCGACCCGGCGACGATTGCCCGCATCACCGGCCCCGTCATCACCCGCCCCTTACTACAAAAATGGGAGCTGGTGGCGCAGAAAATGCAAGCGCTGCTGGCCAAATCGAGGCAGAAAAAGCACGCTGCCTACTCCTCGGGCGGCCGCCATCACAAAGCCAGCGCGGGTGACGCCGCCTACCAGAAAGCCGAGCTGCTGTTCTACGGCTGGCTCGACGAGCTCAAGGGCTTCCGCATCCTCGACCCCGCCTGCGGCAGCGGCAACTTTTTGTTCATGGGCCTGAAGGCGCTCAAGGACGTCGAGCTCGTCAGCATCACCCAGGCCGCCGCGCTGGGGCTGGATCGCGAGCAGGACCTCGTCACCGGCCCGCACAACCTGCTGGGCATCGAGCTGAACGAATACGCCGCCGAGCTGGCCCGCGTCAGCGTATGGATCGGCGAAATCCAGTGGCGCATGGCCCACGGCTACGCCCCCAAGACCAACCCCGTGCTCGAGCCGCTGGAGCAGATCGAGTGCCGTGACGCGCTGCTGGCTTTTCTCCCTCCCCCGCTGGGGGAGGGCAGGGGTGAGGGCCACGGCGCATCCACACCTGCCGTGCCCCTTCCCCCTCTGGGGGAAGGCAGGGATGGGGGCCACGGCACATCCACATCAGCCGCGCCTGATGCCAGCGCCCCCGGCCCCCACCCCAACCCTCCCCCAAAGGGGGAGGGAGTGAAAGAAGCCCCCTGGCCCCGCGCCGACGTGGTGGTGGGCAACCCGCCGTTTTTGGGCGACAAAAAAATGCGCCGCGAACTGGGCGACGCCTACGTCGATGCGTTGCGCGCCACCTACGAAGGGCGCGTGCCCGGCGGCGCCGACCTGGTGTGCTATTGGTTTGAAAAAAGCCGTGCAGCCCTTGCCAGTCAAGCGCTGACCGCTTCGGGTTTGGTAGCAACCAACTCCATCCGCGGCGGCGCCAACCGCAAGGTGCTGGACGCCATCGTCAAGGACAGCCGCATCTACGAGGCCTGGAGCGACGAGCCCTGGGTGAACGACGGCGCGGCGGTGCGGGTGTCGTTGGTGGCGTTTGGCTCCGTGAGTGGTCCTGCCAAGCTCGACGACAACGAAGTTCAACTCATTCAGAGCGACCTTCAGGCCGGCCATGCCGACGCCTTCGATTCCAGCACGGCCACGCGCTTGCCCTCCAACGCCGGTGTCAGCTTTCAGGGGCCGGTGTTGGTCGGCGACTTCGAGGTGGATGGCAACACGGCGAGGCAATGGCTGCGCGTACCCAACCCCCACGGACGCTCGAACGCCGAGGTCGTGCGGCCACTCACCAACGGCAAGGACATCACGTCACGGTCACGCGGCATGTGGGTGGTGGACTTCGGCGCCATGAAGGAGGCTGACGCGAGTTTGTACGAAGCGCCGTTCGAGCATGTGAGATTGCACGTCAAGCCGCAGCGCGAAGGAAATGCGAGGAAGGCTCGCCGAGAGAACTGGTGGTTGCATGGTGAAACCGGAGGAGGGTGGCGTGCAAGCACCCAGAACGCAGCACGCTACATCGCGACATCTCAGGTCGCCAAGCACCGCGTGTGGGTCTGGCAACCGGTGGCGGTCTGGCCGCATCAGACAGTGATCACCATCGCCCGCGCCGACGACACCACCTTCGGCATCCTGCACAGCCGCTTTCACGAACTCTGGTCGCTGCGCATGGGCACCTCGCTGGAAGACCGGCCGCGCTACACCCCCACCACCTGCTTCGAAACCTTCCCCTTCCCCGCCGGCCTCACCCCCGCGGACACCGCCCACCAGCGCACCGAGCCCATCGAAGGCGGCGCGCTGATTCCGGCCGGTTTGCCCGACGATTTAAAGCCAAATCAGCCGACAGCGCCCGCCCAGCAAGCGCAAGCAGCTACTCAAGTAATAGCAACACGCCAGACCGCCAGCGCCATCGCCCAGGCCGCGCACCGGCTCGACGCGCTGCGCCAGAGCTGGCTCAACCCGCCCGAATGGACGCGCCGCGTGCCCGAGGTCGTGCCGCTGGGCATGGCGCATTCGCCATACCCCGACCGCATCGAGCCGCGCCCCAACCTGAGCGAGCCCGACGCCAAGGCGCTGCAAAAACGCACCCTCACCAACCTCTACAACCAGCGTCCCGCCTGGCTGGCGCAAGCCCACGCCGCGCTGGACGCGGCCGTCGCCGCCGCCTACGGCTGGCCCGACTACACCCCCGCCATGCCCGACGACGAAATCCTGCGCCGGCTGCTTGCGCTCAACCGCGAGCGGGCGGTGCAGGCCGGCGCCGCCAAGAAGGCCGTCTCATGAGCGGTCATCGTGTCTTGCGGGTCGCGGTGCTGGCCGCCTGCCTGGCGGCCGGGAGCGCAGCGCCCGCCCTGGCCTGGAAGCTGACCCCGGAGGCGACGGCGACCGAGCGCGCGCTGGCGGCGTATTCGGCCAGCCGCTTGCAGCGGGCGATCAACAAAGGCGCGTTTCAAGGTGTGGCGGTGGTGGGGCACGCGGTGCACGAGGACATCACCCGGCGGGCGCTGCAATGCACGGACGATGGGCAGGACGTGCCCAGCTGCGAGTACGACATCCGCTACCAGGTGGCGGGCGTGCGCTGGAACGACGATCCGGCGTTCAAGTTTTTGCCGGGGCGGGGTGACTACGTGGGTTGCACGGCAGGCCAGACGGTGCGCATGGTCACGCAGCCGCTGTGCTGGGTGCGGGTGTTTCACCACGGCGAGAGTGCGGCGGCCCGAGGTGTGCGGCTGACGGGCGCCAACGGCAATCTGCTGGTGCGATCGCACTTTGGCGACTTGCAGTTTCTGCACGCCATGGCCGTTGCCGACGGCGAGGCGCCCGAGCAAACGCGGCGCAACGTGCTGGTCTGGGCCGAGTTCACTTGGCGCACGGCGATCGGCGAGCCGGGCTTTGGCCTGGAGGGCGTGGTTTCGCGCCTGCCCATCGAGGGGTTTGCGCAGCGCTTCAGGTTCAACCAGGGTTGGCGCATCCAGGACTTGTTTGCCCTGGGCGACCCGACCGCGCGCCGCGATGATCGGCTGCAGCGCATCGCCCTGGGCAGCCTGCTCCACGTGGTGCAGGACTCGTTTGCCGCCGGTCACGTGCAGCGCGTGGCGCCCATGCCCGGCGCCACCTGCGCCGGGCGCGCCGACTGGCCGGCGCCAGGCTCGGTCGTCGAATTTCACTCCTACCCGCACCAGGACGCGCGCAAGCATGGTCGCGCCGATCAGCCGGATGCCCTGGCGACGCACTTGGTCGGGCACCATCCCAACGTGATCGACGTGGTGCGCACGCTGGCCGACCTGTGGCATGCAGGCACGCCGTGGGACGATGCGCGGCCGTACCTCGAGTGCGTGTTTGCGCTGGCGCCCGATGCGCGGCCGTCGTCGCCGGGTGACGGCTATCGGCCCGACCCACCCGCGGACCCGGCGCAGGGGGGTGGCTGAGAAGGTCGTTTTGACAGATCGGATATCCGTGTTAAATTAAGTTTTCAACAAAAAAACGTTGAAAATACACTTTATTAAGATGTTGCACCGATTTGCTTTCTCCAACTTTCAGTCGTTCCGCGAGCGTACGGAGGTCAACTGGCTGCTCGATGGAAAGGTGTCCGAGGCCGTCTGGTCAACTCGGTCGGCTGCGGGTGAGCGCGCCAGCACCGTGATGGCGGTGATCGGCGCCAATGCCAGCGGCAAGACCGCGTTGCTCAAGCCGCTGCTGTTCCTCAACTGGTTCGCGCGCGAATCCTTCGCCGCCAATCCCGCAGCTGATCTCCCGTTCGAGCCGCATTTCGCCGCGCAGGATCAACCGTCGGAGTTCGAACTGGATATGACGGTGGATGGAGAGCTCTGGCGCTACACCTTGCGCTGCACGGCCAAGCGCGTGCTGGAGGAGTCGCTGTACGTACGTCGCACCCGAATGGGCTACGTCTTCGTCCGGCAGTGGGACGAGGACAGCCAGTCCTACCGGGTGAAGCAGCAGGATTTCGGCTTCAAAGCCAGCGAGGCGCTAAAGGTGCGCCCCAATGCGTCCTTGCTGTCGACCGCAGCGCAGTATGGTGTGCCGCTGGCGCAGCGGCTGGTACAAGCGAACGTGTCCACCAACGTGCACCGCTGGGGACGACACATCGGCGATGACCAGCTGTTCCAGGCGGCTTCTCATTTTGCTGAGCACCCGCAGTCACGCGAGCGTGCGGTTCAGTTGCTCAAGCGCTGGGACTTTGGTCTCAGCAGCATCGAGATACGAGAGGTGGATGCCAAGTCACCCGACGGCAGCATGAGCAAGGTGTGGTTTCCCTTTGGAATACATCAAACCGGAAAAGAGCTCAAGGCCACGCTGCCGTTCACGCTGGAATCCAGTGGTACGCAAAGTGCGTTCATTCTGCTGCACCGCTTGTTGCCCGTACTGGAGCGCGGCGGCCTGGCGGTTATCGACGAGTTTGAGAACGATCTGCACCCGCACATGCTGGAGCCCATCCTCAGCCTGTTTGCCGACAGCAAAACCAATCCGCACGGCGCCCAGTTGCTGTTCACCTGTCACGCGATGGAAGTGCTGAACATCCTGCACAAGTCGCAGGTGATGCTGGTTGAAAAGGACGAGAACAACGAGAGCACGGCTTGGCGCCTGGACAGCGTGGAGGGCATCCGCAGCGATGACAACTTCTACGCCAAGTACATGGCGGGTGCTTACGGCGCGGTGCCGCAGCTGTGAGCATGGATTTGTCCAAGCGGCCAGTGCCGCGCCGGCAACGGTTCACGATTCTTCTGGTTGGCGAGGGCCATGCGGAGGTGGCGCTTCTGACTCACCTGAAAGGCCTTTATGCCTCTCGGGGCAGTGGTGTGGCGATTTCCATTCGCAACGCGCGCGGCAAGGGTGCGGCATATGTGGTGAACTATGCCATCCGGCAGACACGCAACGCGGCCTACGATCGCGTGGTGACACTGCTCGATGCCGATACCGATTGGAACAGCGCCGTTCGCAGCAAGGCGGCAAGAGCTCGTATCGAAGTCATCGCTTGCGCACCGTGTCTGGAGGTGTTGTTGCTGCAGGTGCGCGATGAGATGGTGCGCGACGGATTGACATCTGTGCAAATCAAGCAGCAGTTCGAGACGCGATTTGGCGCACCCGCGCATGAGCCGCGTATCTACTCGGAGCATTTTGGACGCCAGTACCTGGATCATGCACGGCATCGGCTTGGTGAGCTCGATCGGCTGCTGCGTGCGTTCGCTGCGCTGTCCGCTTGAGCGCAACAGTGACCTCCGGGGTGACGCAGGCCTTGGCGGCTATCGATTCAACGCCGGCGCTACCGCCTCCGCGAGCGCGTGCAAAACCGCGCCCACCGGCTGCTGCACCTTCAGCGCCAGCAGCTCGTCGGCCCGCGTGCGGCCCAGGTTGATGGCGGCAATCGGCTTGCCGGCAGCAGCGGCGGCCTGCGCAAAGCGGTAGCCCGAATACACCATCAGCGATGAGCCCGCGACGAGCAGCGCGTCGGCGCGGTGCAGCGCGGCCAGGGCGGCGTCCACGCGCTCGCGTGGCACGTTCTCGCCGAAGAAGACCACGTCGGGCTTGAGCATGCCGGCGCCGCAGTGGGGGCAGGGCGGCACGTCGAAGTGCGCAAAGTCCAGGCCGTCCAGATCGGCATCGCCGTCGGGCGCGGCAGCGGCGTGGTGGTGTTGCCAGCCGGGGTTGCGCGCGTGCAGCAGGCTTTGAAAATCGGCGCGGGGCAGGCGCGCGCGGCAGGCCAGGCACACCACGGTGTCGATGCGCCCGTGCAGGTCGATCACGCGCCGGCTGCCGCCGGCGTGGTGCAGGCCGTCCACGTTTTGGGTCAGCAGCAGCTCGACGTGGCCGGCCGATTCCAGCCGCGCCAGCGCAAGGTGGGCGGGGCCGGGGCGGGCGGCGCGCATCACGGCCCAGCCGACCAGGCTGCGCGCCCAGTAGCGCTGGCGCGAATGCGCGTCGCCGGTGAAGGCCTGGTACGTCATGGGCGGCGCGCGCTTCCACTGCCCCTGGGCGTCGCGGTAGTCGGGGATGCCGCTGTCGGTGCTGCACCCCGCGCCCGTCAGCACCAGCAGGCGCGGGTGGCGGCGGGCGAAGGCGATGAGGCGGGCAAGCTCGTCGTGCATGGGGTGTGGATGATGCGCCAAGCCGGGGGCCGATGTCGGGTGTGCGCGCCGGATCAACCGGCGCAGTCCATAAAATCATGGCGGCGCGCAGGGCGCGAAAGCGGTTGGCGCCTGGGCCGATGGCCGCCTGAAAGGTGACCCCGATGGCCAGGCCCTCGCGGGAGCTCGATCCCCGGTGCGCCCGCTCAATTTTTGGACACCTGCCATGCCCACCAAAAAGACCGCGACCGCAGCGACACCCGATGTGCCACAGGCCAGCGCCTACGTGCTGCGCATCGAGCTGCGTGACCTGAAGCCCGCCATCTGGCGCGAGGTGTGGGTGGCGCCCGACACCACGCTGCGCAAGCTGCACGCCATCATCCAGGCCGCCATGGGTTGGGAGGACTGCCATCTGTACGGCTTTGCCGTGCCGGGCACCGGACGCGCGGGCCGGTACTGGGGCGTTGAGCCACACCTGCGCTACGAGCCGCCGGCCGCGCAGGACGGCATGGGCTTTGGCGACAACGCCAACGACGACGCGCGGGTCAAGCTGTTCGACGTGCTGCGCGTGCCCAAGGACAAGCTGCTTTACATCTACGACTACGGCGACGACTGGGAGCACCTGATCACGCTCAAGAAGATCGTCGCCACGCCCGAGCCGCTGCCGCGGCTGGCCAGCGCGGCCTTCATCTGCCCGCCCGAAGACAGCGGCGGCCCGCAGGGCTTCGCCAACCTGGTCGATGTGCTGAGCAGCCCGCACGACCCGGAATACCCCGAAATGCGCGGGTGGATGGACGAGATGATGGGCCCGGACTGGATGCCGGGCGAGTTGGATGAAGCGGCGCTCGAGAGCCTTGTCGCCGCCGTCGCCCGGCTGCGACCGCGTCCGCGCTTGCGCCGCGCGTGAGGTTTGGGTTGGCGGCGCCGATTGAATCTTGAATCACGTCAAAAAAATGTTGTATATTTTTTCAATGCATTGAATATAAACAATATTTTTGAATAAAATAGCGTCATGAATCGCATCAAAACAAGGGATTCATGGCCACGAAATCCGACTTGCTGCTGACCGCTTTGCGGCGCCGCCCGCAATCCAGCGCTGCCGATCTGGCGGCCGAGTTGCGCGTGAGCGTTCCCACGGTTCAGCGCCTGCTGCGCGCGGCGGGGCCCGCGGTCGTCAGCCTGGGGCGGGCGCGGCGCACGCGCCATGCCGCCCGGCGCGGTTTGCGGGGGCTCGCCGCCGACTGGCCGGTGTACCGGGTGGATGCCGGCGGCGTGGCGCAACCCTTTGCGGCGCTGGCGCTGCTGGCCCCGCAGGGCACGGCCATGCCGCTGGAGGGGGGCGACTGGCCCTTGCCCGAGGAGTCGCGCGACGGCTGGTGGCCGGGCCTGCCGTACGTGCTGCAAGACATGCGTCCGCAGGGCTACATGGGCCGCCAGTTTGCCCGCGCGGTGCACGACGCGCTGCAACTGCCGGCAGACCCGCGTGCCTGGAGCGATGACGACGTGCTGGTGGCACTGGCCCAAGCGGGATGGGACCTGCCGGGTGATCTGATCGTGGGCGAGGCGGCCATGCGCCGGTGGCAGGCCCAGCGCCTGGATGCCCCCGCGCCGCTGGCCGAGGGTGCGTTGGCGCAGGCCTACACGATCCTGGCCGGGCAGGCGGTGGCGGGGGGCGCGGCGGGCTCCAGTGCGGCGGGGGAGTTTCCCAAGTTTGCGGCGCTGCGCGAGGCGCCTGAGCCCGGCGCGCCGGGGCCGGGCGGGCTGCCACGCACGCCGCATGTGCTGGTCAAGTTTTCGGGCGCGGGCGGCACGCCGGCCGAGCGGCGCTGGGCCGACCTGCTGCTGGCCGAGCACCTGGCCCTGCAAGCGCTGGCCGGGCACGGCGTGCCGGCCGCGCGCAGCCGCTGGCTGACGGCTGGCGGGCGCGCGTTTTTGGAGGTGGAGCGTTTTGACCGCCACGGGCGTTGGGGCCGCAGCCCGCTGGTGAGCCTGGAGGCGGTCAACGCGGCGTTGCTGGGCCTGCCGCACCGCCCCTGGCCCGAGCTGGCGGCGGCGCTTGAAAGCGCGGGCGTGCTGGCCGGTGGGGCGCAGGCCGGCATCGCCACGCTGTGGTGGTTTGGCCGCCTGATCGGCAACACCGACATGCATCTGGGCAACCTGAGTCTTCAGCCGCGATCGGGCCAACTGGCCCCGGCGCCGGCCTACGACATGCTGCCGATGCGGCACGCGCCGCTGGCGGGCGGTGAAGTGCCGCCGCTGCTGGCGCAACAGCCCCCGCTGCCCCTGCCGGGCGAGCGCGCGCCCTGGCAGGCGGCTGCCGGCGCGGCGCTGCATTTTTGGGAGCGCCTGGCGGGCGACGGGCGGGCGTCAGGCCCCATGCAGGCGCATGCCGGCGCCTGCATGGCCCGGCTGCGCGAGGCGCTGGCGGCGGTGGGCTGACCGGCGGCGCTGGCCTTGCCCGGGAGGGGGTTACCAGGGGTGGCGCGACGCCTTTGCCAGCGGACAATGCGCCCATGTCCGGCAGCCAGATCATCGTCCTCGTCACGCCGGTGTTCTTGGCGCTGATGGCGCTGGAATGGGCGGCGGGGCGCTGGCGCGGGCGGCCGGTGTTCCGGCTGGCCGACGCCGTGAGCAGCATCAGCCTGGGCATGCTCAGCCAGACCAGCGCGGTGTTCACGCGGCTGCTGCGCCTGGGGCTGTACACGCTGGCGTGGCAAACGCTGGCGCTGTGGCGGGACGATGCCTTCTGGACCAGCGCGGCGGGCTGGCTGCTGGCGCTGCTGCTGTACGACTTTTGCTACTACTGGTACCACCGCCTGGGCCACCGCGTGGCGGTGCTGTGGGCGGCGCATGCGGTGCACCACCAGAGCCAGGACTACAACCTGTCCACCGCGCTGCGCCAGACCAGCACGGGCGCAATTCTCGGCTGGCTGTTTTACCTGCCGATGGCGCTGGCGGGCGTGCCGCCGCTGGTGTTTGCCGTGGTCGGCCTGATCGATTTGCTGTACCAGTTTTGGGTGCACACCGAGCAGGTGGGGCGGCTGGGCTGGTTCGACCGCTGGTTTTGCAGCCCCAGCAACCACCGCGTGCACCATGCCGTGAACGACCGCTACGTGGACAAGAATTACGGCGGCATCCTGATCGTGTGGGACCGGCTGTTCGGCACGTTCGAGGACGAGGACGCGCGCGAGCCCGTGGTGTACGGCACGCGCGGCCTCTTGAACAGCTGGGACCCGCTGTGGGCCAACGCGCAGGTGTATGCGGGCCTGGCGCGTGACAGCTGGCATGCTGCGCGCTGGCGCGACAAGCTGGGCGTGTGGATCAGGCCCCCCGGCTGGCGCCCGCCCGACGTGGCGGCGCGCTTTCCCAAACCCGCCTTTCATATCGACGACATGCCCTTGTTCAACCCCGCTCTGTCACCCGCGCAGCGCTGGTTTGCCGGTGTGCAGTTCGTGCTGCTGCTGGCCGGTGTGGCGGCCTTCTTGTGGCAGGCCGATCGCGCGCCGCTGGCGGTCAACGCGATCTGGTTTGCGGTGCTGGTGGCCTGCCAGTGGGCGCTGGGCGCGGCCCTGCAGGGGCGCATCGGCGCGTGGGAGGCGCTGATGATCCAGGCCGGTGCGCTGGCCACCGCCACCAGTGCGCTGGGGCTGCGCGAATGGCACTGGGTGGCCAAGCCGGCGGCGATGGTGTTTGCTATGGTTGCAGTAGCTGCCAGCGCACGGTTGGCAAGCGCTGGAGGCCGATTTGCCTTGAATCGGCCACAGGCGCTGTTGCTGCTGGCCCTGCTGTGCTCGCTGACGGGCGACGTGTTTCTGATGGTGCCCGGCCACTTCATTGCGGGCCTCGTCAGCTTCTTGCTGGCGCATGTTGGCTACGTGGTGCTGTTTGGGCTGGGCGCGCCGTGGTTCGGCCATCGGCGCGCGCTGGCGGCGGCGCTGGGGCTGGGCGCGGGCATGTATGCCTTCTTGTGGTGGGGCGGGCTGCCGGCGGCGCTGCGCGGGCCGGTGGCGGCCTACGTGCTGGTGATTGCGCTGATGGCGGCGCAGGCCTGGGCGCGCCACGCCGTGCAGCCGGGGCGCGCCGCGTGGATGGTGGCGCTGGGCGCGTGCTTTTTCATGCTGAGCGATTCGCTGCTGGCCATCAACCGCTTCGTCACGCCGCTGCCCTGGGCGCAGGTGTGGGTGCTGGCCAGCTACTACGCGGCGCAGGCGCTGATCGTGGGCGGCATGCTGCGCGGGCGCGGGTGCGGGCGGGAACGGTCTCTTGCGTAATATCTCGATTGGGTATATATTTTGTCCCAATTGGAGATCGACATGCCCGGACACAGCACCGCCACCGCACCTGCCGCCCACGTCGCGCGCGAGCGCAGCGCCGCGTATTTTCTTGGCTCGCCCGCGTCCGTGCAGGGCCGGGCCTTTGGCCTCTCGGCGCTGGAGCGCGTGCACCTGGTCAAGCAGGGCGTGCCGGCACGCTCGGTGCAGGAGATGAGCGCCGCCATGGGCCTGCCGCGCGATCAGCTGATGCGCGCCGTCGGCCTGGCGCGCTCTACGGTCGAGCGCAAGATCGCCGCGCGCGCGCGTCTGTCGGAGGGCGAGAGCGAAAAGCTGGTGGGCCTGTCGCGCCTGATCGGCCAGGTGGACGCCATGGTGCGCGAGTCGGGCCAGGCGCCGGACGACTTCGACGCCGCGCGCTGGTTCGCTGCCTGGATGGCGCAGCCCGTGGCGGCCCTGGGCGGCCTGTGCCCGCAAGAGTTGCTGGACACCGCCGACGGCCGCGAGGCGCTGGCCACGCTGCTGCTGCAATCGCAGTCGGGCGTGTATGCGTGAAATGGCTCACCCCCAGTCTCCACTCGCTGCGCGATGTTTCGCCAACCCCCTTGCAGGGGGCATCGCCAGTGACCGGGGAGACCCCGGCCACGGCGATCGCTGGCCTGGCCTGCTCCGCGGCCTCTCGGCTCTTTGGGTTTCATCGACCGCGGGTGGTGCGCAGCGCGATGAATCGCTGACATGACGCCGGGCATCTTCTGGCGCATCGCCACCGACACGCCCGAGTACACCGCCGACGACCTGAGCGGTGCCGGCGCCGAGCGCAGCGGGGGCCGCTGGAACCCGCGCGGCACGCCGCTGGTGTATGCCAGCAGCTCGCGCGCGCTGGCCTGCCTGGAGACGGTGGTGCACCTGGGCGGCGGGCTGGCGCTGCCGCTCAACCGCTATCTGGTACGCATCGAGGTGCCGCAGGACCTGTGGGCAGCGCGCACCGTGTTCGACGCCGCGCAGCAGGTGGGCTGGGACGCACTGCCGCCCGGCCGCGTGAGCATGGCCTGGGGCGCGGCGTGGGCGCAGGGCGCGCAAAGCTGTCTGGCCGAAGTGCCCTCGGTCATCGTTCCGGAAGAAAGCAACCTGCTGATCAACCCGCGCCATCCGCAGGCGCGGCAGGTGCGGGCGAGCAAGCAGCGGCGTTGGCTGTATGACCCGCGGGCGCTGCGGTGAGGGGCGCGAACCGCAAGACGCTCGCAGCTTGGGGTGATTGGCCCCGACAACAGAAATGGGGCGCGAAGGGGCCTACACTGGTGCGCGTCTTGCGCGGGCAGCGCGCAGCAAATCAGCCGGGTTTCGAAGGGTAGCCCAGACCGCGGCCCGTGACCATCAACCACGGATCGCTCCACTTTGAATAGTTCATGATGCAAGCCAGCCAGATCAAGAAACTGGGCGACGCGCTGTTCGATGCGCTCACCGCCTGCACCACGCTGCCGCCGCTGACCAGCCAGCACGCGGGCATGACTGTCGATGACGCCTACGCCATCCAGCAGCGCCTGATGGCGCGGCGCCTGGCCGCGGGCGAGAAGGTGATCGGCAAGAAGATCGGCGTGACCAGCCAGGCGGTGATGGACATGCTGGGCGTGGACCAGCCCGACTTTGGCTGGCTGACCGACGCCATGGTTTATGGCGAGGGCGAGGCCATTCCAATGAGCCGCCTGATCCAGCCCAAGGCCGAGGGCGAGATCGCGTTTGTGTTGAAGAAGACGCTCAAGGGCCCCGGCGTCAGCGTGGCCGACGTGCTGGCCGCCACGGATGGCGTGATGGCGTGCTTCGAGATCGTCGATTCGCGCATCCAGGACTGGAAGATCAAGATCCAGGACACCGTGGCCGACAACGCCAGCTGCGGCGTGTTCGTGCTGGGCGACCGCCTGGTGGACCCGCGCGAAGTGGACCTGACCACCTGCGGCATGGTGCTGGAGAAAAACGGCGAAATCGTCGCCACCGGCGCCGGCGCTGCCGCCATGGGCCACCCGGCCAATGCCGTGGCCTGGCTGGCCAACACGCTGGGCGCACACGGCATCGCGCTGGAGGCGGGCGAGGTGGTGCTGTCGGGCTCGCTGGGCATCATGGTGCCGGTCAAGGCGGGGGACAACCTGCGCGTGGCCATTGGCGGCATTGGCGGCTGCAGCGTTCGCTTTGTTTGAATTTCTCCCTCTCCCCTCGGGGAGAGGGCAGGGATGAGGGGACCGCCCCGAGGGCGCGAGAAACACCCTCACCCCCAACCCTCTCCCGCACGCGGGAGAGGGAGCAAGATCAATTGGCAAGGAGTTTGTGCATGAGCAAGAAAATCAAGTGCGCCCTGATCGGCCCCGGCAACATCGGCACCGACCTGCTGGCCAAGCTGCAGCGCAGCCCGGTACTGGAGCCGGTGTGGATGGTGGGCATCGACCCCACGTCCGACGGCCTCAAGCGCGCCCAGGAGATGGGCATCAAGACCACCTCTCAAGGTGTGGACGGCCTGGTGCCGCACATCAAGGCGGACGGTGTGCAGATCGTCTTTGACGCCACCAGCGCCTACGTGCACGCCGAGAACTCACGCAAGGTGATCGAGCAGGGCGCGATGATGATCGACCTGACGCCCGCGGCCATTGGCCCCTACTGCGTGCCGCCGGTCAATCTGAAGGAGCTCGTCGGCCTGCCGTCGCCGGGCCGCTCCCAAGACGGCAGCGCCCCCTCGGGGGGCAGGGAGGCGCGCAGCGCCGACCGTGGGGGCAAACAGTTCCAGATGAACGTCAACATGGTCACCTGCGGCGGCCAGGCGACGATCCCGATGGTGAGCGCCGTCAGCCGCGTGCAGCCCGTGGCCTATGCCGAGATCGTGGCCACGGTGTCCAGCAAATCCGCCGGCCCCGGCACGCGCAAAAACATCGACGAGTTCACCCGCACCACCGCGGGCGCGATCGAAAAAGTGGGCGGCGCCAAGAAGGGCAAGGCCATCATCATCATCAACCCGGCCGAGCCGCCGCTGATCATGCGCGACACCGTGCACTGCCTGCTTGATGCCGCACCCGACCAGGCCGCCATCACCAAAAGCATCCACGAGATGATCGAGCAGGTGCAAAAGTACGTGCCCGGCTACAAGCTGGTCAACGGCCCGGTGTTCGACGGCAAGCGCGTGTCGGTCTTTCTGGAGGTGGAAGGCCTGGGCGACTACCTGCCCAAGTATTCGGGCAACCTGGACATCATGACCGCCGCCGCCGCGCGCACCGCCGAGATGTTTGCCGAGGAAATTCTGGCCGGCAAGCTCAAGCTGGAGCCGGCCGCTGCGACCGCTGTGGCCTGAATTTTCTCCCTCCCCCGCTGGGGGAGGGCAGGGGTGGGGGCCGACGGCGCTCGATTCGACGACAGATCTCGATTGGGCCAGCCCCCATCCCAACCTTCCCCCAGAGGGGGAAGGAGCCAAAAGACACCAGAGGAACATGACATGAGCATCCAAGGCAAAAAAGTCACCCTGCATGAAATGGCGCTGCGCGACGGCATGCACCCCAAGCAGCACCAGATCACGATCGATCAGATGAAAAGCATCGCCACTGCGTTGGACGACGCCGGCATGCCGCTGATCGAAGTCACCCACGGTGACGGCCTGGGCGGCAACTCGGTCAACTACGGCTTTGCGGCGCACAGCGACGAGGAGTACCTGAAGGCCGTGATCCCGCTGATGAAGCGCAGCAAGATTTCGGCCCTGCTGCTGCCCGGCATCGGCACCGTGGATCATTTGAAGATGGCGCACGACGTGGGCGTGCACACCATCCGCGTGGCCACGCACTGCACCGAGGCCGACGTCGCCGAGCAGCACATCACGCTGGCACGCAAGCTGGGCCTGGACACCGTGGGCTTTCTGATGATGAGCCACATGAACGATGCGGCCGGCCTGGTCAAGCAGGCGAAATTGATGGAAGGCTATGGCGCCAACTGCGTGTACGTCACCGACTCGGCCGGCCACATGCTGCCGCAGGACGTGAAGGAAAAGCTGGGTGCCGTGCGCGCCGCGCTCAAGCCCGAGACCGAGCTGGGTTTTCACGCCCACCACAACCTGGCCATGGGCGTGGCCAACTCGATCACCGCGATCGAAGCCGGGGCCAGCCGCGTCGATGCCGCGGCCGCCGGTCTGGGCGCGGGCGCGGGCAACACGCCCATGGAGGTGCTGGTGGCGGTGCTGGACCTGATGGGCGTCGAGACCGGCGTGGACACCTTCAAGATTCAGGACGTGGCCGAAGACCTGGTGGTGCCGATCATGGATTTCCCGATCCGCATCGACCGCGACGCGCTGACGCTGGGCTACGCGGGCGTGTACGGCTCCTTCCTGCTGTTTGCCAAGCGCGCCGAGAAGAAGTACGGCGTGCCGGCGCGCGAGATTTTGGTGGAAATGGGCCGGCGCGGCTGCGTGGGCGGGCAGGAGGACATGATCGAGGACACCGCCTTGACGCTATCAAAACAGAAGCTGGCAGCGCGCACCGGTCAAGCGCAAACGGCGTGAAACGCTTGAAAGGCACAGAACATGGCACTCAGCTCCAAGACGCTCGACCAACTGGCCAGGCACCTGCACGCCTGCCAGCGCGAGGCACGCGACACGCCCAAGATCACGGACGAGCATCCGCAGATGGACTTTGACGATGCGTACGCCATCCAGGACCGCATCCTCGCCGCCAAGCTCAAGGGCGGCGCGCGCGTGGCCGGCTACAAGGCGGGCCTGACGTCGCACGCCAAGATGAAGCAGATGGGCGTGAGCGATCCGGTGTTCGGCTTTCTGGTCGATGAATTCACCGTGGCCGATGGCGGCGAGGTCAAGGTGAGCGAGCTGATCCACCCCAAGGTCGAGCCCGAGATCGCCTTCGTCACCCGCACCGAGCTGAGGGGCCCCGGCTGCAACATCGCCAGCGTGCTGGCCGCCAGCGACATCGTGCTGCCCGGCATCGAGGTCATCGACAGCCGCTACCGCGACTTCAAGTTCGACGTCACCAGCGTGATCGCCGACAACACCTCGGCCGTGCGCTTCGTGGTCGGCGGCCATGCGGTGGACGCGCGCAGCGTCGATTTGCGCACCACCGGCATCGTGCTGGAGAAAAACGGCGTGCCCGTCGCCCTGGGCGCCGGCGCTGCCGTGCTGGGCCACCCGGCCGCGGCGGTGGCCATGCTCGTCAACCACCTGGGCCGGCGCGGCAAGAGCCTGCCGGCGGGCAGCCTGGTCCTGTCGGGCGGCGCCACCGAGGCGGTGTCGGTGCAGGCCGGCGATCACGTGCGCCTGCGCGTGCAGGGCATGGGCAGCGTGTCGCTGCGCTTCGTGTGAGATGAAACACCCCCAGTCTCCACTCGCTGCGCGATGTTCCGCCCACCCCCAAGGGGGCCGAGCCTGCGCACAAAAGGTCCGGTGGACCTTTTGTTGGCTGGCGAGGGGCCGGGCCACTGGCCCGGCGCGGCCTGCAAGGCTCGCCCCTGGCCGGGGAGACCCCGGCCACGGCGATCGCTGGCCTGGCCTGCTCCGCGGCCGCTTGGCTCTTAGGGTTTCATGCTGTGCGGGTGGTGCTCGGCGCCATGGACAACTGAGATGGTTGACTTGCGGCGGGCCCGTCAAGGCTCGGGGTAGCGCTGCATCACGTACGTGCCCGGCGCGTCGCCCAGGCTGGCCTTGGCGGGGATGGGTTTGGCGCGCACGGGCTTGCCCGAGTGCGCGGCCAGCCAGGCTTGCCAGGCGGGCCACCACGAGCCCTCGTGCGGCGCGGCCTGGGCGCGCCAGTCCTCGGCGCTGATCCATTCACCGTCGGCGGGGCGCACGGCCAGGCTGTAGTGGCGGTTGGCATGGCCCGGCTCGGAGACGATGCCTGCGTTGTGGCCGCCGCTGGTCAAGGCAAAGGTGATTTCGGCGTCGCTCAGGTGGTGCAGCTTGTAGACCGAGTGCCAGGGCGAGACGTGATCGCGCTCGGTGCCCACCAGGAAGATCGGCATGCGCAGGTCTTGCAGCGACACGGGCCGCCCGCCGGCGCGGTAGCGGCCGTGGGCCAGGCTGTTGTTCAGGTACAGCCACTGCAGGTACTGGTGGTGCATGCGCGCGGGCAGGCGGGTGGTGTCGGCGTTCCAGGCCATCAGGTCGTTGCCTTGCTCGCGCTCGCCCATCAGGTATTCGCGAATGCGCCGCGTCCACACCAGGTCGCGCGAATGCAGAAACTGGAACGAGCCGGCCATTTGCTGCCCACTCAGGTAGCCCTGGCCGCGCATCAGGTGATCGAGCAGGTTGACCTGGCCTTCGTCGATCAACAGGCCCAGCTCGCCTGGCTCCGAGAAATCGACTTGCGCGGCCAGCAGCGTCAGCGTGCTGGGCGCGGGCACGTCGGGATAGCCCGGCATCCCGCCCTCGCGTGCCAGCGCGGCGCAGGCCGCGGCCAGCAGCGTGCCGCCCAGGCAGTAGCCCATGGCGTTCAGGCGGGCGCCGGCGCTGTCCTGCGCGGCGGCGCGCAGGGCCTCCAGCACGCCCAGTTCGAGGTAGTCGTCCATCGACAGGTCGCGGTCGGATTCGTCGGGGTTGCGCCAGGACAGCATGTACACCGTGTGCCCCTGGCTGACGAGGTAGCGCACCATCGAGTTGTGCGGCGACAGGTCGAGGATGTAGAACTTCATGATCCACGAGGGCACGATCACCACCGGCTCGGGATGCACCGTGGCGGTCTGCGGCGCGTAGCGGATCAGCTCGATCAGGTGGTTGCGATACACCACGCTGCCGGGGGTGACGGCCACGTTGCCGCCGACGACGAAGCGTGCCGCATTGGCCTGGTCCTCGGCCGTGGGCACGCCCGTCGTGTCAGCCGCCCAGTTCTGCAGCCCGCGCGCCAGGTTGGCGCCGCCCGATTCGAGCGTGTGCCGCAGCACCACGGGGTTGGTCAGCAGGCGATTGGCCGGGGTCAGCATGTCCAGCCACTGCCGCGCAAAAAAATCCACCATCTGCGTGTGGTGCGCGGTCACGCCCGGCACCTGCGCGGCTTCGCGCCAGAACGCCTCGGCCTGGCGAAACCCTTCGCGCCAGCGGTTGAAGGGCCAGCGCGCCCAGTCCTCGGCGCGAAAGCGCGGGTCGTCGTCTTGCAGGCCGGTGCGGCCGTCACCGGCCGGCGCGCGGGCGCTCTCCAGCGCCAGCTTGGCGGCCAGCGTGGCCAGCTCGATTTGCCGCCCGGGCGATGCGGCCAGGTGCCAGGCCCAGTCGGCCCAGGCCAGGCCCAGCGCGATGGGCGAGAGGTTGCCGATGGTGGACGCCGCGCGGGTTTGCGCCAGGCGGTCCAGCCGCTGGGTGGGTGTTTCATCATCCACGGGCGCGGGGGTCACCACGTCGATGGCCGAGGTGGCGGGTTCGGTGCGGCGCAGCGGGCGTGTCTTGGTGGGGGGGCGACTCTTCATGGCGGGCTCCGGCGGTTTGGGTCCATGGTAACGCGCCCTCGCCACGCGGAGGTCGCCAGGAGGCCGGGTACCGGTGAACGTTTGTCCTTGCGCAAAGTCTCACCGCACGAATGCGTGTAAGGTGCATGCAACAACACGCGGCAGGAGGGAGCCAGGCTGGGCTGGCACCGCCGCTTGCGCGGGCGCCCGATCGACCGGAGAAATCATGGCCAGGTATCGAGACAAGTCCCGCGCGCCGGCGCCTTCACGCCCATGAAGCGCCCCGTTTTTGACCCGCTGCAATTGCAATCGGCGCTGCTGGACGTGCAGGCCGCGTCGCACGCACCGGCCGCCGCGCTCATCCGCCGCCAGCAGATGCGCCTGGCGCACCTGCTGGCGGCGGTGCAGGGCTCGCGCCTGTACCAGGAGCGGCTGCAGGGGCAGAGCGGGGCGTTCGACTTCCAGTCCATCGCCCCGGTCACGCGCGCCGAACTGATGGCGCGCTTTGACGACTGGGTGACCGACCCCGCGCTGCGGCTGGACGATCTGCAAGCGCTCACGCGCGATCCGGCGCGCGCGGGCGAGGCGTGGCTGGGCCGCTACGTGGTGTGGGAAAGCTCGGGCACCAGCGGCCAGCCGGGCATCTTCGTGCAGGACGCGCGCGCCATGGCGGTGTATGACGCGCTGGAGGCCACGCGCCAGCGCCCGCCGGCCCGCGCGCCGGCGCTGCCGTTCTGGCCCCTGGCCGCGCTGGGCGGCTTCGACTGGCTGGGCGCCAGCGACCGGCACGCGCTGGTCACGGCCACGGGCGGGCACTTTGCCAGCACGGTCAGCTTCGAGCGGCTGCGCACCATCAACCCTTGGCTGGCGCTCAACGCGCGCAGCTTCAGCGTGCTGCAAGCGCCGGACACGCTGGTGGCGGCGCTCAACGACTTCCGGCCCACGGTGCTGGCCACCTACCCGACGGCCGCGGCCGTGCTGGCCGACGAAGCGCTGGCCGGGCGCCTGCGCATCGCGCCGCGCTGCGTGATGATGGGCGGCGAGTCCGTCAGCCCGGCCGTGCGCCAGCACGTGGCGCGGGCGTTTCGGGCGGTGGTGCGCTCCAGCTACGGCACCTCCGAGTTCCTGCCGATCGCGTGGGAGTGCGCGCACGGCCAACTGCACGTCAACGCCGACTGGGTGCTGCTGGAGCCGGTGGACGAGCAGCAGCGCCCCGTGCCGCCGGGCCAGCGCTCGGACACCGTGCTGCTGACCAACCTGGTCAACACCGTGCAGCCGCTGATCCGCTACGACCTGGGCGACCGCATCACCTGGCACGGATCGGGCTGCGCCTGCGGCTCGGCGCTGCCGGTGATCGAGGTGCTGGGGCGCCACGACGACGTGATGCACGTGCCCGCATGCCAGAGCGGGCGCACCGTGGCCCTGCTGCCGCTGGCCCTGTGCACGGTGCTCGAAGAAGAGTGCGGCGTGTTCGACTTTCAGCTGCGCCAGCAAGGCCCCGACACCCTGGTGTTGCGCCTGGGCCTGCACGGCGAGCAGGGTGCGGCCACCGTGGAGCGCTGCCGCGACGCCCTGCAGCGCTTTGCCAGCGCGCAGGGCGCCCAGCCGATCCGCGTGCTGGCCGAGCTGGGCTGCGAGGTGCCGCGCGGGCGCAGCGGCAAGGCGTGCCGGGTGGCGCTGGACGCGGCGGCCTGATGGACGCGCGGCCCCACCGGCGGGCGGCGCTTGCCATCAAGGCCAAAATGGGCTGCAGCGCCCGCCCATCGGGCGCAAGCAGCTATCAAAATCATATCTGACAATCCGCACCCCACGGCCATGCTCGTCCTCGATGCCCTCAGCCCCGCGCCGCGCTGCCTGCGCATGTTCCTGCTGGAAAAGCGCCTGCAACTGCCCTTGCGCCAGGTCGACGTCTTCAGCGGTGAAAACCGCCAGGCCCCTTACCTGGCGCACAACCCCGCCGGCCAAACGCCCGCGCTGCTGCTGGATGATGGCAGTTGCATCGCCGAATCGGTGGCCATCATGGAGTACTTGGAGGAGCGGCACCCCACCCCCGCGCTCATCGGCGCCACACCCGAGCAGCGCGCCGCCACCCGCCAGTGGCAGCGCCGCGTGGAGCTGAACATCACCGAGAACATCCACAACGCCTATCACTACGCCGAAGGCCAGGCGCGCTTTGCCGGCCGCATCCCCCTGGCGCCCGAGGCCGCCGCCGGCCTCAAGCGCGTGGCGCAAGACCGCCTGGCCTGGCTGGACGGCATGCTGGGCGCGCAGCACTGGCTGGCCGGCCCGCGCTTTTCCATCGCCGACATCTGGCTGTACGTGTGGCTGGACTTTGCCGCCAGTGTGAGCCAGCCCTGGGACCGCGGCCTGCCACGCATCGGCCCCTGGTTCGAGCGCGTCGCCGCGCGGCCGTCGGCGGCGGGCAGCCTGCACCCGGCGTGCAAGCCGGGGGGTGTGCGGGGGTAGGGTGCCAGCGTTTTCGGGTCACTCGCGCTGCGAGCATGAGTGGACGTCAGTTCTTGCAGCGCATCGTGGGCATTCTTTTCTCGCGCAGGACACCTCTTGTGTTACAAATAGATGCATAAAGCTCGCCCGCCATGGAAATGGTTATCCGACCCTGAGGTTTCCCCTCAAA
>JAFEEB010000027.1 GCA_018241325.1 Pseudomonadota bacterium
GTGCGCTTGACGTGGCGGTCGAACTCGCGGTCGGCCACATCGTTGACGCAGCAGCCGGCCGAGCGCATGAGGATGGTGCCGGCCACGAAGACGATCAGCAGGTGCCAGCCCGGAAAGCCGCCCGCCGCCAGCCACAGCGCGGACAGCGTGGGCCACAGCAGCACCAGCCAGCCGGCCGGGCGGCTCCAGCGGATCAGGTCGAGGTATTGGGCGAGCTTGCCGCGGGGTTCAGCGGGGGCGGTCATGCAATTGAATTGATAGCTGATTGCGCTGGATGGGCGGGCGTTGGAAGCTGATTTTGCTTGAGTTGTGGTGCATGACGCGGCGCCCTCTTGCTCCTTCCCGCGCCGGGGGAAGGTGGGGATGGGGGCGCGGGGCATCGGTGGGATTTTGGGGTTGCTGCACCGCCGCTCGCCCCCACCCCTGCCCTCCCCCAGCGGGGGAGGAAGAAGAACCCGTCACGACAGACGCGTGACGCCCGGCAGCGCGCAGGCATAGACGGCATTGCGCAGCGCGGCAATCGCCTCGTAGCGGGTGAAGCTGCGGCGCCAGGCCAGCACCACGCGGCGGGTGGGCGGGGCGGCGCCGGCGTGCTCGTCCACCACGGGCAGGTAGCGCAGCAGCGGCTCGGTGCCGTGCAGGTCGGGCGCGGGCACGGCCAGGGCGGGCACCAGGGTCACGCCCATGCCGGCGGCCACCATGTGCTTGATGGTCTCCAGCGAGGAGCCCTCGAAACTCTTGCGGATGCCCTCGGCCTGGCTGGAAAAGCGCGCGAACTCGGGGCACACGTGCAGCACGTGGTCGCGAAAGCAGTGGCCGGTGCCCAAGAGCAGCATGGTCTGGCCTTGCAATTGCTGCGAGGTGACAGACGCTTGCGCCGCCAGCGGATGGCTCACCGGCACAGCGGCGACAAAAGGCTCGTCGTACAGCGGGGCGACGGCCAGGCCCGCGTCGGGAAAGGGCTCGGCCAGGATGGCGCAGTCGATCTCGCCGGTGCGCAGCATCTCCAGCAGGCGCACGGTGAAGTTCTCTTGCAGCATCAGCGGCATTTGCGGCGTGCGCTCGATGTTGTGGCGCACCAGCTCGGGCAGCAGGTAAGGGCCGATGGTGTAGATCACGCCCAGCTTGAGCGGGCCGCCCAGCGGATCCTTGCCGCGCTTGGCGATTTCCTTGATCTCGGCGGCCTGCTCCAGCACGCTTTGCGCCTGGCGCACGATCTCCTGGCCCAGCGGGGTGACGCTGATCTCGCCGCTGGCGCGCTCGAACAGCTTGAGCTCGAGCTCGTCCTCCAGCTTCTTGACGGCCACCGACAGCGTGGGCTGCGAGACGAAGCAGGCCTCGGCGGCTTTGCCGAAGTGCTTTTCGCGGGCCACGGCGACGATGTATTTGAGCTCGGTGAGGGTCACGGTGTCAGGCTTTGAATGCTGGCATGAAGGATACGCCAGCACCATCGGGACGTGAAAACGGCCTCGGTGTTGACCGAGGCCGTTTTCGATTCAGGGATTCACGGCACCGCGTGCCATCCGCAGTCCACGACACCGAAAGGGCCCAAAGGCCGCAGAGCAGGCCAAGCCAGCGATCGCCGTGACCGGGGTCTCCCCGGTCACTGGCGAGCCTTGCAGGCCGCGCGGGGCCACTGGCCCGGCCCCTCGCCAGCCAACAAAAGGTCCACCGGACCCTTTGTGCGCAGGCTCGGCCCCCTGCAAGGGGGCTGAGGTCTGCGGCTCCAGACCTGCCTGCGCAGGTCTGGACAGACCGAAGGGCCGCCGTTGGCGGCGAGCACCAGGCGAAACATCGCGCAGCGAGTGGAGACTGGGGGTGTTTCAGTTCTTCAGTTGGCCTTGCCCGGAAACTGCTTGGCGATGCCGTCCGAGAGCACGTCGGCGATCATGTTCATGTGGTGTTGCATGTCGGACCACAGCTGGGCCTGCTGCGCGGCCGGGGCGTTGGCCATCATGGCGTCCACCTGCTGCTTGTGGTCACCCACGTGCATCAGCAGCGCACCTTGCAGTTGGCCGACGGTCCAGTTCTGCGGGTTGGCGCCGGCAAAGAACTGCGCGATGGCCGTGGCGTTGGCGGCCAGGTCGTCCATGGCCTTTTGCTCGGCGGCGGCGTCCTTGGCCTTGGCTGCCAGCGTCAAGGCCTTCACACCCGCCCAGTGGCCGCCCAGGGCCTTCAGCGTGGTATCCCCGGCGGACGCGCCGTAGAAGCCGCCGACCGCGGTGGCGATCTGCTTGGCGTTGTCGATGACCGCGGCTTCGGCTTTTTGCGCGGCCGCCGTGTTGCCGGCGTGCACGGCCAGCGCGTAGTCACGCGTGGCGGCGATGTGGCCTTGCCACAGGTCGCGCATGGCGGCGTGCAGCTTGGGCGCGGTGGCGGCCGTGGCCGAGGTGCTGGCCATGGCGGCTGGGGTGGCGGCCGGTTGGGTGGACGCGCACCCGGTGAGCACGGCGCCCAGGGCAGCCGCGGCGGCGATGGCAACAAGCTTGAATTTCATGAGGGTCTCCTTCTCGGTGAATGATGAACAGGTGTAGCTCCGAATGAATAGCGTCATTGGGAATGCACGTACTCGTCACGACATAGGATGGGAGCACCCTGCGCTGCGTTCCGGCGCGCGGCTGCCGGGTGGGGTGGGCTACGCCTTCAGATAATCCGCCCGCGCACCCAGCCAGCGCTCGACGTGGCGCGCCGCCAGTTCGGGGTAGCGCGCCAGCATCTGCGGCGCCGCGGCGCGCGCCCATTGCAGCAGGGCGCTGTCCTCGGCCAGGTCGGCAAAGCGCAGCAGGGCGTCGCCGCTCTGGCGCGCGCCCAGAAACTCGCCGGGGCCGCGGATGTCCAGGTCGCGCCGGGCGATCTCGAAGCCGTCACTGGTCTCCAGCATGGCCTTCAGGCGCGCGCGCGCCGTCTCGCCCAGGCGGCCGCCTTCGGGCACGCTGTACAGCAGCACGCAGGCCGACGCTGCCGCGCCGCGGCCCACGCGCCCGCGCAGCTGATGCAATTGGGAGAGGCCAAAGCGCTCGGCGTGCTCGATCACCATCACGCTGGCGTTGGGCACGTCCACGCCCACCTCGATCACGGTGGTGCTGACCAGCACGCCGATGCGACCGGCGACGAAATCGGCCATCACGGCTTTCTTTTCGGCCGGCGGCAGACGCGCGTGCAGCAGGCCGATGGTGGCCTCGGGCAAGGCCGCGCAGAGCTCTTCATGCGTCTGGCTGGCGTGGCGCAAGTCCAGCGCCTCGCTTTCCTCGATCAGCGGGCACACCCAGTAGGCCTGCCGGCCCTCGGCGATCTGCGCGCGCAGGCGCTCGACCAATTCATCGCGGCGGTGCTCGGCCAGCAGCTTGGTGACGATGGGCGTGCGCCCGGGCGGCAGTTCGTCCAGCGTGGAGACGTCCAGGTCGGCGTAGTAGCTCATGGCCAGGGTGCGCGGGATGGGGGTGGCGCTCATCATCAGCAGATGGGGCTCTATGGCTCCCTCCCCCTCTGGGGCTGAAGGCCGCGGCTCCGCTTGCACCAGTGCGCAAGAGGACGGCCTGAAGGGCGGCGGCGTCTCGCCGCCAGCACCGAGGTTTGGATGGGGGCCTGCCGCCGTCACATCGTGAACCGCCGCGCCCCCACCCCTGCCCTCCCCCAGCTGGGGAGGGGGCAATCCCCAGGCCTTTTGCCGCAAGGCCAGGCGCTGCGCCACGCCAAAGCGGTGCTGCTCGTCGATGATGGCCAGGCCCAGGCGCGCGAACTGCACCTGCGCCTGGATGACGGCATGCGTGCCGATGACCAGCGCCGCCGCGCCGCTCTCGATGGCGGCCAGCATGGGCGTGCGCTCTTTCTTCTTCTGGCTGCCAGTCAGCCACGCCACGCACTGGCCACGCGCCGCCAGCAAGGGGGTGAGCCAGTCGGCCAGCTTGGCGAAGTGCTGCTCGGCCAGGATCTCGGTGGGCGCCATCAGCGCGCACTGCCAGCCGGCGTCGATGGCCACGCAGGCGGCCAGCGCCGCCACCACCGTCTTGCCGCTGCCCACGTCGCCCTGCAGCAGGCGGTGCATGGGCTGGGTGCGCGCCAGGTCGGTGGCGATTTCCTCGCCCACGCGGCGCTGCGCGCCGGTCAAATCGAAGGGCAGCGCGGCCAGCAGCTGCTCGGGCAGGCCGCCGCGCGCCGCGTGCAGGGCCGGCGCCCGCAGGCGGGCGCGCTCGGCACGCGCCTGATGCTGCGACAGCTGTTGCGCCAGCAGCTCCTCGGCCTTCAGGCGCTGCCAGGCCGGGTGGCTGTGGTCTTGCAGTTCGCCCAGCGTCGAGTTGGCCGCTGGGTGGTGCAAAAATGTGAGCGCCTGGCGCAAGTCCCACGCGCGCAAGGCATCGATTTGGCTTGAAAACTCCTCGGGGACGGTGGCGCTCAGGTCGGCCTGCGCCAGACCGGTCTGCACGGCCTTGCGCAGATAGGGCTGGGGCAGCTGCGCCACCGTCGAATAAACCGGCGTGAGCGCCCCCGGCAAGGCGCCGCCGGCCGCGTGCACCGTGGGGTGCATCATCGTCAGGCCGAACAACGGGCCCCCACGCTCCTGCGCTGCGCGCGATCCGCTGCCCCCCAAGGGGGCGCCTTGGCCCTTGGGGCGGCCCGGCGGTCCAAGGCCGCCGCGCAACTCGCCCCGAAAGCGCAGACGCGCGCCCACCGCCATCTGCTTGAGCTGCGAGGGGTAGAAATTGAAAAAGCGCAGCAGGCAGCGCTCGCCGCCGTCTTCCACCGTCACCAGCAATTGCCGGCGCGGGCGGTACGCCACCTCCTGGTGCACCACGGTGGCCTCGAACTGCACCGGTTCGCCTTCCATCGTGCGCGCGGCCTCGGCCAGCGGGGTCAGGCGCGTCTCGTCCTCGTAGCGCAGCGGCAGGTGCAGCGCCAGGTCGATGGGGCGCACCAGGCCCAGCTTGCGCAGCGCCTTTTGCGGGGCGGACAGCGGCTGGGGCGCGGCAGGGGCCGGGGCGTCGGGCATGGGACAATTCTGCCTTCAGGCGACGCTGCGCCCATCCTTGCGACGCCTTCCCCTTGGCACGGGCCCGTCCGGCCCTCAAGCATGACTGAACGCATCTTCACCACGAGCGACTTCGACTTCGCTCTGCCTGCCGAACTCATCGCCCAGCACCCGGCACCCGAGCGCAGCAGCGCGCGCCTGCTGGACGGCGGCGGCGCCCAGCCCGTCGATCGCATCTTTCGCGATCTGCCCACGCTGCTGTCGCCCGATGACCTGCTGGTGTTCAACGACACGCAGGTCGTCAAGGCGCGACTGTTCGGCACCAAACCGACGGGGGGCCGGCTGGAGCTGCTGATCGAGCGCGTGCTGCAAGGCGGCAGTGTGGCCGCGCACATGAAGGTCAGCAAGAAGCCGCCGGCCGGCACGGTGCTGCGCATGGACGGCGGCTTTGCGGCCACGCTGCTGGGCCGCTGGCCCGATGCCGCAGGCGCCCTCTTCCATCTGCGCCTGTCGGGCGACGCCTACGCCATCATGGCCGCGCACGGGCACGCGCCGCTGCCGCCGTACATCGAGCACGGCGACACCGACGAGGACGTGGCGCGCTACCAGACCGTGTTTGCCAAAAACCCCGGCGCCGTGGCCGCGCCCACGGCGGCGCTGCATTTTGACGAACCGGTGCTGGCCGCGCTGGACGCCCGTGGCGTGCAGCGCGCGGCCGTGACGCTGCACGTGGGCGCCGGCACCTTCCAGCCGGTCAAGACCGAAAGCATCGCCGAGCACGTGATGCACCGCGAGCGCTACCACGTGCCCGCCACGACGCAAGACGCCATCGCCGCCTGCCGCGCGCGGGGCGGCCGCGTGGTGGCCGTGGGCACCACCACCGTGCGCACGCTGGAGAGCTGGGCGCAAAGCGGCCAGGCCGAGGGCGACACCGGCATCTTCATCACGCCAGGCTTCGGCTTTCAGGTGGTGGATGCGCTCATCACCAACTTTCACCTGCCGCGCAGCACGCTGATGATGATGATCAGCGCCTTTGCGGGATACGAGCATGTGATGGCGCTGTACCGCCACGCCGTGGCCGCGCGCTACCGCTTCTTCAGCTACGGCGACGCGATGTGGCTGCTGCGCCGGCGGCAGCCGCCCGCTCCGGGATAATCCGGCCCTGACGCTTTTCGAACCCGGCGCGCCGCGGCGCGCCCTGCCCCGCCGACCCAAACCCATGTCCAGCCCCACCCCGACCCCCGATCCCCTCACGCTCGCGCTGCAGCAAATCCGCGGCCTGATCGAAGCCGGCCAGCTGCAGCCCGCTGCGCAGGCGCTCAATGCCGCGCAAAAGCAGGCCCCGCTGGATGCGCGTGTGCCCTTGGTCGGCATGCGCCTGGCCCAGCGCGCCGGCAACCTGGCCGGCGCCACCCAGGCCGCGCGCCGCGCGCTGGCCCTGGCGCCCGGCTGGCACGTGGCGCAGATCGAGCTGGGCCTGCTGCTGGCCCAGCAAAAGCAGGGCGAGGAGGCCGTGCAACTGGCCATGCAGGCGCTGGCCGGCGCGCCCAAGGACTCGCAGGTGATGGTGGGCGCCATCAACGTGGCGCACCTGAGCGGCCAGTCGGACCAGGCCGTGGCCTGGGCCGAGGACGGCGTGCGCCGCTTTCCCGAGGTGGCCGGCATCCGCCTGTTCCTGGCGCGTCTGCTGGTGGCGCTTGATCGCCCGAAAGACGCCCAGGCGCACTACGAAGTCGTCCACAGCCGCGTTCCGGGGCACGAGGAAACCCTGCGCGGGCTGCTCAGCTGCGCCGTGAGGACGGGGGACAACGACAAGGCCGCGCACTGGGCCGACGAATTGCTGGCACTCAAGCCCAACGACGCACTTGTTCAATATTGGCATGCGCTCACGCACGGACAAATGCCAACAACGCAACCCCCCGAGGTGGTCACAAGCATCTTTGACGACTACGCGACCAACTTCGACCTTCACCTGGTGCGCGGGCTCAAATACCAGACACCCAAGCTGATCGCCGACGCCCTCCTGGCCCGCTTTCCGGACCGCAAGTTCAATCTGCTCGACCTGGGCTGCGGCACGGGCCTGGTGGGCGTGTATCTGGGCCGCATCGACGGCCACATCATCGGCGTCGATCTGTCCGAGAAAATGATCGAGCAGGCCGCGCGCCACGGCATCTATTCGCGCTTTCACCGCGTCAACGTGCTGGATGCCCTGCGCGAGACGCCGGCCGACCACTACGAGGCCATCAGCTGCGCCGACGTGCTGGTGTACGTGGGCGACCTCGCCCCGGTGATCCCCAACGCCTTGCGCGTGCTCAAGCCCGGCGGGCATTTCATCTTCTCGTGCGAAACCGCCGGCGAGGACGAGGCCGACCTGGTGCTGCGCCCCAGCCAGCGCTATGCGCACAAGGCCTCCAGCGTGGAGCGCCAGCTGCGCGAGGCAGGTTTTGACGACATCGTGATCGAGCACCTGCCCATGCTCCGCATGGAAAACAACCAGCCGCTGCCGGGCTTTCTGGCGGTGGCGCGCAAGCCGCTGACCGCCTGACCTTGATGCTGCACTTCGAGCTGCTGGGCCAGGACGCGCACAGCCACGCCCGGCGCGGCCGCCTGACGCTGAACCACGGCGTGGTCCAGACGCCGATCTTCATGCCCGTGGGCACCTACGGCACCGTCAAGGGCGTGCTGCCGCGCAGCCTGCACGAGATGGGCGCGCAAATCATCCTGGGCAACACCTTCCACCTGTGGATGCGCCCGGGGCTGGACGTGCTGCGCCAGTTCGGCGGCCTGCACGGCTTCGAGCAGTGGCACCCGCCCATCCTGACCGACTCGGGCGGCTTTCAGGTCTGGTCGCTGGGCGAGATGCGCAAGATCACCGAGCAGGGCGTGCACTTCGCCAGCCCCGTCAATGGCGACAAGCTCTTCATGTCGCCCGAGGTCAGCATGCAGATCCAGACCGTGCTGAACAGCGACATCGTGATGCAGCTGGACGAATGCACGCCGTACGAGACCAAGGGCCACGTGACGACCGAGGCCGAGGCGCGCGCCAGCATGGCCATGAGCCTGCGGTGGGCCAAGCGTTCGCAGGCCGAATTTGCGCGCCTTGAAAACCCCAACGCCCTGTTCGGCATCGTGCAGGGCGGCATGTTCGAGCACCTTCGCCAAGAGTCGCTGGAGCAGCTGGTTGCGATGGACTTTCCCGGCTACGCCATCGGCGGCGTCAGCGTGGGCGAGCCCAAGGACGAGATGCTGCGCATCATGGCGCACACGCCACACCGGCTGCCCGCGCACAAGCCGCGCTACCTGATGGGCGTGGGCACGCCCGAGGACCTGGTGGAAGGCGTGGCCTGCGGCGTGGACATGTTCGACTGCGTCATGCCCACGCGCAACGCGCGCAACGGCCACTTGTTCACCCGCTTTGGCGACTTGAAAATCCGCAACGCCCGCCACAAGAGCGATCCGCAGCCGATCGACGAAAGCTGCACCTGCCACGCCTGCGCGGGCGAATCCGGCGTGCCCTGGGCCGCCGGCGGGCGCGGCGGCTTCTCGCGCGCCTACCTGCACCACCTGGAGCGCTGTGGCGAAATGCTGGCGCCCATGCTGGCCAGCATCCACAACCTGCACTACTACCTCCACCTGATGCAGGAGGTGCGCGCGGCGCTGGATGCGGGCGGCTTCACCGCCTTTCGCGCGCAGTTCAAGGCCGACCGGGCGCGCGGGGTGTGAGCGCGACCTGCCGCGCAGGCGACTGGAATGGGGCAGCGCAGAAGCTATGCTTTTGGGTTTGTGATCCCCATTTGACGGAGCCCAGCCCATGAAAACCCGCATCACCGAACTCTTCGGCATCCAGCACCCCATCATCCAGGGTGGCATGCACTTCGTCGGCCTGGCCGAGCTGGCGGCGGCCGTCTCCAACGCGGGCGCTTTGGGCATCATCACGGGCCTGACGCAAAAGACGCCCGAGCTGCTGGCCAAGGAGATCGCACGCTGCCGCACCATGACGGACAAGCCCTTCGGCGTGAACCTGACCTTTTTGCCCACTGTCACTTCGCCCGACTACCCGGGCTACATCAAGGCCATCGTCGAGGGCGGCGTGAAGGTGGTCGAGACCGCGGGCAACAACCCGCAAAAGTGGATGCCGCTGCTGCACGAGCACGGCATCAAGGTGATTCACAAATGCACGTCGGTGCGCCACGCGCTCAAGGCCGAGGCGATCGGCTGCGACGCGGTGAGCGTGGACGGCTTCGAGTGCGGCGGCCACCCGGGCGAGGACGACGTGCCCAACTTCATCCTGCTGCCGCGCGCGGCCGAGGAGTTGAAGATTCCGTTCGTCGCCTCGGGCGGCATGGCCGACGGGCGCAGCCTGGTGGCGGCCCTCGCCCTGGGCGCCGAGGGCATGAACATGGGCACGCGCTTCATGGCCACGCAAGAGGCGCCGATTCACGAGCACGTCAAGCAGGCCATCGTGGCCGCCAGCGAGCTGGACACGCGCCTGGTGATGCGCCCGCTGCGCAACACCGAGCGCGTGCTGAACAACGCCGCGGTCGAGCGCCTGATCGCCAAGGAAAAAGAGCTGGGCGACAAGCTGCGCTTCGAGGACATCATCGAGCAGGTGGCCGGCGTGTACCCACGCATCATGCAAAACGGCGACATGGACGCCGGCGCCTGGAGCTGCGGCATGGTGGCCGGCCTGATCCGCGACGTGCCCACCGTGAAGGCGCTGGTCGATCGCATCATGGCCGAGGCCGATGCGCTGATTGAAAAGCGTCTGGCGGGCATGTTGCGCTGAAGGCCCTCACCCCAGCCCTCTCCCGGAGGGAGAGGGAGAAAAACGCCGCCGGCCGATCAGCCGCGCTCCCTGAGGGGGGGCGGAAGGGGTACGCAGCAGCCCCGCGTGAATCAAATGCCGAACGAGCCGCCAGCGCCCGCCCAGCAAGCGCGAGCAGCTATCAATTGATGACTACGTAGCAGCCTGCCCGGCCGCCGTGCCGCAGGCGTGGCAATAGTGCGCAAAGGCGTTCTTGCGCGTGGTGCAGCTGCCGCAGTGGTCGAACAGGCCGATGCCGCAGTGCGGGCAAAAGTCGGTCTTGCCGTCCTTCAGGTCCACCGGGCGCTCGCAGCCCGGGCACACGCCCTTGGCCAGGCGCGCCAGCGCCGTGTCGTACGACAGCTCGCGCCGGCGCTCCTGCTCGGGTTGGGCCTCGGCCTGCTTTTGCCGCTCCATGTAGCGATTGAGCGCCGCGATGGCCCAGCGCCCCACCAGCGCCGTGATGACGATGCCCACGATGTAGCGCACGTAGCCGCCGTAGCTGGGCAGGTAGGGCACCAGCTCGACGAAGAAGGCAAACAGCGCAAAGAAGATGAAGCCCCACACGAAGGGCCAGGCCGCGCTCTTGCGCTTCTTGACGAACAGCCAGCCGGCAATCAGCAGCAGCGGCAGGGTCAGCGCCAGGCGGTAGCCGAACACGCGCAGCTCCTGCGCGCGCATGGCGCGGCTGTATTGCTCGCCGGCGGCGTCCTGCAACTGCTGCAAGTCGCGCTGCGCGCGCTCGCTGGCCTGCTGGGCGTCCAGTTGCGCCTGCTGCTGCTTTTCGACGTCGGCGCGCGCCGCGCGCTCGCGCGCCTGCAGCGTGTCCAGCGCCTGGGTGCGCGAGACGAGCTCGGGGTCCTGCTCGGCGCGCTCGGTGGCGCTGCGCGTGGCGATCCAGTTCTCGAAGCTCTTGCGCGCGTTGGTCACATCGGCCTGCGCCACTTGCAGCTTCAGGCGCGCCTGCGCCAGCGCGTCCTGCGCCTGCTGCTCGCTTTGCTGCGCGGCCTTGATGGTGCCGCGCGCGGCATCGGCGCGGCCCTGGTCCATGAAGCGCTCGAGCGTGACGTGGCTTTCGACCTGGGGCAGGTCGCCCACGATGGTGCCGCCCAGCCCGATCAGGAAACTGGCGAAGATGAAAGCCACCAGCCACAGGCCGCGGCGAAACCATTTTTCAGACAGACGAAGTGATTTGCTCATGATCTCCTCCCGGATCGGTGCGCAGCATACAGGGGCCGGCCGCGGCGACGACCCACCCCACGGCGCATGCCGCCTGGTCGCGCGGCCCGCGGACGATCACGCCGTCAGCCGCAGTCCGTCCAGGCGCCAGTGATGCAGCAGCTCGCGCACGATCACCAGGCGCGCGGCGCTGGGGCCGTCCACGGGCAGCGGGTCTTGTGACGCGGGGCGGCCCTGGGCGCGGGCCACCAGGCGGTTGAAGATCTGCTCGACGGTGTCGATGTCGAGCCAGACGGGCGCGTCCGCGCGCGCTGCGCTGGCGGCGCCCACCAGGGCGCGCAGCCGCGCGTCGTCCGTCTGCAGGCGCAGCGCGGCGGGCAGGCGCGCCCGCGCAGGCATCACGGCGTCTTCCACCCGCTCGATGGCGCGCTCGATCTCCAGCGGGCTGGGCGGCGCGTGGCGCAGCAAGTCGCGCGCCAGCGCATCGGCACTCACGGGCAACGACAGATCAACAGTCAAATCGGCTTCTGGCGCAGACTGCACCTGCGTAACCAGCTCCTGAAATCGGAGCGTCAGCCAAACGCTCGCGTCGCTCATGCGGGCTCGCGCTGCCAGTCCCAAGCATAAGTTTCGCCGCGCGCCATGCGCTGCGCGTGCTCGGCCACGACCTGCTCGAAGCGGGCCATGTCGGCGCCGGGCACGCCCTGCAAGCGCGCGGTCAGGTGGCCGTCGCCGGCGGTCAGCCGGCACAGGCCCAGCGGCAGCTCGATGCGGCCCTGCGCGTCGTCATGGGTGACGGCGAATTTGTGGCCCCAGTGCTTGCACAGGCGCGCGATGATGCGCGCCGGCTCGACGGTGGCGATGGTGGCGGTGGAGACCGGGTGGTCGATGGAAGGGGTGTCGGTCATGGTTCAGGGTCCGGATGCGTGAGGAACGGCGGCCTCGATCAATCGAAGCGGAAGGCCGAAATGGTGGTGCGCAGCACCTCGTCGGAGAACACCTGGCGCCCGACACTGTCGCCGGCGGCGCCGGCCACCACGTGCAGCGGCAGCAGGTGCTCCTCGGCGCGCGGCGGGTGCGACAGGCGCCCGGCCGGGCCGCTGGCCTGGGCCCAGTCGGCCAGGCGCGCGTTGCGCTCGGCCGCAGGCAGGGCCAGGGTGTCGGTCAGCCAGCGGTCGAAGGCGGCGCTGATCGGCGTCGAGCGCGGATCGCCGTAGCCGCGCATGTTGTGGTAGCTCATGCCGCTGCCGATGATCAGCACGCCCTCGTCCCGCAGCGGCGCCAGCGCCCGGCCGCAGTCGATGTGCGCGGGCGCATCCAGGCTGGCCAGCAGCGACACCTGCAAGACCGGCACGTCGGCATCGGGGAACGCCACCTTCAGCGGGATGAAGGTGCCGTGGTCGTAGCCGCGCTGGGTGTCCACGGCGGCGGCGATGCCGGCGTCCGCCAGCAGGCCGCGCGCGCGCTCGGCCAGCGCCGGCGCGCCAGGCGCGGGGTAGCGCAGCGCGTAGGTGTGCGGCGGAAAGCCGTAATAGTCGAACAGCAGGCCCGGCTGCGCCGATCCCGTGAGCGTGACCTGCGGCGCCAGCCAATGCGCCGTGACCAGCGCGATGGCGCTGGGCGCGGCCGGCAGGCTGGCCGGGATGCCGCGCAGGAAGGCGGCGGTCCGCTCCCAGGTGTCGGGCGGGTTCCAGTCCATGAAGAAGCAGGGGCCGGCGCCGTGCGGGATATAGAAGGCGGGCATGCGCCCGCCGGCCGCGCGGGCGCCGGGTGACGGGGTGTGGGCGGTGGTGGTCATGGTGACCTCCAGTTTGAGCGCTTGCGGCCCCATTTCAAAGCCCCACAATCGCCAGTCAGTTTCAACCCCGAGTGTGAAATCAAGGCCGGACATGGACCAGTTGACCAGCATGCGCGTGTTCGCGCTCACCGCGCAGGCGGGCACCCTGTCGGGCGCCGCCCGCATCCTGGACATGTCGCCGGCCATGGCCACCAAGCACGTGGGCGCGCTGGAAGCGCGCCTGGGCGTCAAGCTGCTGCACCGCACCACGCGCAAGCTGGTGCTGACCGAAGCGGGCCAGGCCTACCTGGAGGCGGTGCAGCGCATCCTGGCCGAGCTGGACGAGGCCGACGCCGCCGCCACCGCGCAGCGCACACTGGCCACGGGCCTGCTGCGGCTGAACACGCCGCTGGCCTGGGGCGTGCGCCACCTCGCGCCGCTGATGCCGGCCTTCAGCCGCGCGCACCCGGCCGTCACCGTGGAGCTGGGCATGACCGACGCCGCCGTCAACCTGGTGGACGAGCGCTGGGACATGGCCGTGCGCATCGGCGCGCTGCACGACGACAGCCTGCAGGCGCGCCGCCTGGGCGGCTGCCGCGTGGTGTTGTGCGCCGCCCCGGCCTATCTGGACGAGCACGGCGTGCCGCGCACCGTGGCCGATCTGGCGCAGCACAACTGCCTGAGCTACACCTTGTCGTCCACCAACACCCCCAGCGAATGGCGCTTTGGCGCCGACGGCAGCGTGCGCCAGCCGGTGCGCGGCAACCTGCGCGCCAACAGCGGCGAGGCCCTGCTGACCATCGCGCTGGGCGGGTTGGGCCTGGTGTACGAGCCCGACTTCATCGTCGGCGACGCCCTGGCGCGCGGCGCGCTGCAGGCGCTGACGCTGGACCACCCGCCGCACGACCTGGGCGGCATCCACGCCGTGTGGCCGGCCAACCGCCACCCGCCCGCCAAGGTGCGGGCGATGGTGGACTTTCTGGTGGCGCAGCTGGCGAGCCGGGGCCCGGGCGCATGACAGCCGCGACCCAGCCCGTGACCCCGATTGCAGGCGGGCATTGAAACCCGCACCCCCGACCTGCGGCGCGCGCGGGGCCTGGCCGAATCCAGCGTCAAACGCAAGCCGGCCTGGGGTGATCGGCCGCTGCCGGCCGGGCGGATGGCGGCGAGTGGGTGCGCCGCGCCTGGATGCAGGCCGTTTTTTCATCACGCCGTGATGCGTATCATCCACGCCATGAGCGCTGCACTGACCCAGGACGAGCTTGAGCAGCTGGCCGACTTTCGCTACCGGCTGCGCCAGTTCCTGCGCGTGAGCGAAACGCTGGCCCATGCCCACGGCTGCACCGCGCAGCAATACCAGCTGCTGCTGCAACTGCTGGGCTACCCGGGCCGGCGCTGGGCCAGCGTGGCCGAACTGGCCGAGCGCCTGCAAGCCCAGCACCACGGCGTGGTCGCCCTGGTCACGCGCTGCGAGCAGGCCGGCTGGGTCGAGCGGCGCGCCAGCCGGGGCGACCAGCGCCTGGTCGAGGTGCACCTCACGCCCGCCGGCCGCGCGCTGGGCCGGCGCCTGGCCCGCCTGCACCGCGACGAGCTGGGCGCGCTGCGCGCCGGCCGTGCGCTGGCCAGCGCCACCACCCCCAGAGGTTCGCCGCCATGACCGCTTCTCCTCTTGAACCCATTGCCTGGGAGCGCATCGTCGCCGACGTGGCCGACGCGCTGATCTTCATCGACACCCAGGGCGTGATCCGCGTCTGGAACGCGCGCTGCGAGGCGCTGTTCGGCTTCAGCGCGGGCGAGGCGCTGGGGCAAAGCGTGGACCTCATCATCCCCGAGCACCTGCGCTCGGCACACTGGCACGCCTTCGAGCAGGCCATGGCGCGCGGCGCCACGCGCCACGGCGCCGAGGTGCGCACCACGCGCGCCACACACCAGGACGGGCGCCGCCTGTACGTGGACATGACCTTCAGCGTGGTGCGCGACGCAGCCGGCCACGCCCTGGGCTCGGCCGCCATGGCGCGCGACGCGACGGAGCGCTACCTGGCCGAGCGGGCGCGCAAGGCGGCGGGCGGTTGAGAAAAAGACAGAACAGCCGGACGCAGAGGACGCGAAGGACTCGCAGAGGACGCAAAAGAGACAAAACAAATTGCTTTAAAAATGAGAGTAATCGGCGCTTTGCACGCAGGCGCATCCGGGTGAAAGCGTCCATTTTTTGAATTTTTTGCGTCCTCTGCGCAACTTTTGCGTCCTCTGCGTCCGGCTGTTTCGGAGGTCACTTAAAGCCACCCCTAACGCACGCGCTACAGTGACAACGTCGCAACGGGAGGAGTCGCTCCATGGGTCTGAGTCAGGTGCAAAGCCGCGCACTGCTGGGTCTGGCCGCGCCGGCGGTCACGGTGGAGGTGCACCTGGCCAACGGCCTGCCCAGTTTCACCCTGGTCGGGCTGGCCGAGGTCGAGGTCAAGGAGGCGCGCGAGCGCGTGCGCAGCGCCTTGCTCAACAGCGGCCTCACGTTTCCGCACAACCAGCGCATCACCGTCAACCTGGCGCCGGCCGATTTGCCCAAGGATTCGGGGCGGTTCGACTTGCCCATCGCGCTGGGCATCCTGGCCGCCAGCGGGCAAATCGACGGCACGCGTCTCGCCGGTTGGGCTTTTGCCGGCGAGCTGTCACTGTCGGGCGAACTGCGGCCCGTGCGCGGCGCGCTGGCCGTGGCCGCCGCGCTGCGCCAGGGCCACGAGGCGCCGCGCCTGGTCCTGCCGCCGGGCAGCGCCGAAGAGGCCGCCCTGGTGCCCGGCCTCGCCGTGCACCGCGCGCGCCACCTGCTGGACGTGGTGGCGCAGTTTCTGCCCGTGGGCGCCGCCGACGCCGCAGCGCCGGCCGAAGGCTGGACACCCCTGCCCCCCGCCACGCGCGCGCCCGAGCCGAGCTACCCCGATCTGGCCGAGGTGAAAGGCCAGGCCGCGGTCAAACGGGCGCTGGAGATTGCCGCCGCGGGCGGCCATTCGCTGTTGATGATGGGCCCACCCGGCAGCGGCAAGTCGATGCTGGCGCAGCGCTTTGCCGGCCTGCTGCCGCCCATGGACGACGACGAGGCGCTGCAAAGCGCCGCCATCGCCAGCCTGGACGGCGCGTTTGACCTGGCGCGCTGGGGCCAGCGCCCCACGCGCGCACCGCACCACACGGCCAGCGCGGTGGCACTCGTGGGCGGGGGCTCGCCACCGCGCCCGGGCGAAATCTCGCTGGCCGACGGCGGCGTGCTGTTCCTCGACGAGCTGCCCGAGTTCCCGCGCGCCGCGCTGGAGGCCCTGCGCGAGCCGCTGGAGAGCGGGCGCATCACCATCAGCCGCGCGGCGCGCCGGGCCGACTTTCCGGCGCGCTTTCAACTCGTCGCCGCGATGAACCCCTGCCCTTGCGGCCACCTGGGCCAGCGCCAGCCGGCCTGCCGCTGCACGCCCGACCAGGTGGCGCGCTACCAGGGCCGCCTGTCGGGCCCGTTGCTGGACCGCATCGACCTGCACATCGAGGTGCCGCAACTGGCCCCCGACGAATTGCTGGCGGCGCCGGCCGGCGAAAGCACCGCCAGTGTGCGGGCGCGCTGCATCGCGGCGCGCGCTCGCGCCACGGCGCGCCAGGGTTTGCCCAACCAGGCCCTGCATGGCCAGGTGCTGGATACGCACTTGCAGCTGGATGGGGCCGCCGCCGCCTTCGCCAGCACCGCCGCCGCGCGCCTGGGCTGGAGTGCGCGGGCCACGCACCGCGCGCTGAAGGTGGCGCGCACCATTGCCGACCTGGCCGGCAGCCAGGGCACCACCGTGGCCCACGTGGCCGAGGCCATCCAGTACCGGCGCGCGCTGCGCGCGGCAAGCCGCTGAAACCCGACAACCCCACTCGGGATGTGACTTACCTCACGGCGTGAGATATATGATTCGACTCGACCCCTGCGGCGGCTGACGGAACGGTTCCGGAGGCGCGCTCGTGCAACCGCGCGGCAGGCCACTCACCCCGGAGTCCGTGTCATGACCTCTGCCTCATCCGCCGACAAGCATTCATCCGCCTGGCCCGGCATCGCCACCACCGCCTTGCGCGTGGCCTTCGGCATCATCTGGATGGTGGCCGCCGCGCTCACCTGGCTGCCCGACTTCGCGTCGCACTACGTCGGCTATCTGCACAACGCCGCGCAGGGGCAGCCGGGCTGGAACGCCTGGTGGTTCTCGACGTGGATCGCGCTGGTGACGCCGCACGCCGCGCTGTTCACCTGGCTCACGCGCCTGGCCGTCTCAGCCATCGCCATCTGCCTGGTGATCGGTTTTGGCGGGCGCACGCTGTACGCCCTGGGCGCCCTGTTCAGCCTGCTGGTGTGGAGCACCGCCGAGGGCTTTGGTGGCCCGTATGCGGTGGGCGTGTCCAACATCGGCACGGCCATCACCTACGTGCTGATTTTCCTGGCGCTGATCGGCCTGCACTACCGCGCGGGCCTGGTGCCCTACAGCCTGGACTACCTGATCGAGCGGCGCTGGCCGCGCTGGCAAAAGATCGCCGAATGGAGCAACGCCACCACGCCGCCGCCCGCGCCCGAGGCGCTGCCGCCGGGCGTGCAGATCGTGGCCGTGCTGGGCATCGTGGTGGTGCTGGCGCTGCTGATCGCCGGCCTGCCCAGCACGCTCAACGTCAAGTCGGCCTCGCCCGCCACGGCGGCGCAGGCCGTATCGCCGCTGATGCTGGCATCCAAGGACCCCATCGCCAAGGCCCGCGACGCGCGCCTGCCGCCCGTGGCCGGCGACGGCAAGACCGCCACCATCGAGGTCATCGCCGAGGATCAGAAGGTCACCATCGCCAACGGTGTCGAATACCAGGCCTGGACCTTCGGCGGCGAGGTGCCGGCGCCCGTCATCCACTTGCGCCAGGGCCAGGTCGTGACCGTCAAGTTCAGCAACCGCGGCACCATGCACCACGCGATCGACTTCCACTCCGCCATCACGCCGCCGGATTTGAACTACGTGGACATCAACCCGGGCGAAACGCTGGAGTTCACCTTCGTGGCCGACACGCCCGGCGCCTTCGTCTACCACTGCGGCACGCCGCCGGTGCTGCTGCACATGGCCAACGGCATGTTCGGCGCCATCATCGTCAGCCCGGCCACGCCGCTGCCCGAGGCGGCCGAGAGCTACGTCATCGTGCAAAGCGAGTGGTACACGCAGCAGATGGCCGGCAACCTGATGGGCCCCAGCTTCGAGAAGATGCTGCAAATGCGCCCGGACGAAGTCGTGTTCAACGGCATCGCCAACCAATACCACGACCGACCGCTGCCCATCACCGCCGGCAAGCGTGCGCGCATCTACTTCGTCAACGCCGGCCCCAGCCTGTGGAGCGCCTTCCACGTCATCGGCGGGATGTTCGACAAGGTCTACCCCGACGCCGACGCGGCGCACGCGCTCACCGGCGTATCCACCTTCAGCGTCGGCCCCGGCGAGGGCGCGGTGTTCGACCTGATGGTGCCCAAGGCCGGCAAGTACCCCTTCGTCGACCACAGCATGGCCCACATGGCGATTGGCGCGGTGGGCGTGTTCGAGGCCAAGGGCGACAGCGCCGCCGCCACGCCGGCCAAACCCACGCTCACCAAGACGGCCGGCGCGCAAGCCCCGGCGCACGCTGCCGCCTCCGAGCCGGCCGGCCCTTACCAGTTCGACACCGCGCGCGGCGATTCGCTGTACGCCACCCACTGCGCGGCCTGCCACCAAGCCACGGGCCTGGGCCTGCCGGGCGCCTTCCCGCCGCTCAAGGGCGATCCGGTGGTGCTGGCGGCCGACGCCACCAAGCACATCAAGACGGTGCTGAACGGCGCGCAGGGCGAGAACATCGGCGGCACGACCTACCCCAGCCCGATGCCGCCCTTTGCCGCCACCCTGAGCGACAGCGAGGTGGCCGACATCGTCAACCACGAGCGCACCGCCTGGGGCAACCAGGGCAAGACCATCACCGCCGAGCAGGTGAAGGCGGCGCGATGAAGCGATTCACACGGTACGTTGTGCTGATTGCGCCCTCTCCCGCGTGCGGGAGAGGGTCGGGGTGAGGGCGGGCGTGGTGCGCTGACCCCCTCGTTGATCCCACCGGGGCACGGTCTTCACTTGACTGGCAAGAACGCCAGAAAAGGCGCCGCCACCAGGCCTTGCACGTAGTTGATGCCGGCGCGGCGATAGCGCTCGGTCATGTAGCCGGCCAGCAGGTCGAGCCGGCCGATGATCTTGCCGAACTCCCGCTCGAAGCTGAGGTTGCGCGTGTCGCCCGCGATCTCGTTGGCCAGCAGCAGGGGCCGCCCGGCCGGGCCATGTCGCGTGTTCAGGATCCACAGCGCCGTCTCCATGTTGCGCGCGGCGTTGTACACGTGCTGGGGATCGACGCCGTCCAGGTAGTAGAACTCGCGCTTGCCGCCTTGCGCGGTGACGATGGTGTCGGCACAGGCGGCAATGAAGGCGGCCACCCGATCGCCCGTGAAGGCCGGCGACAGGGCCGTTGAGAGCGCCGCCACGTCGCGCTGGCCGTCCAGCGGCAGCCAGGGCTGGCCGCCCAGCACGCTGGCGCCCAGCTTTTGCAGGGCCTCCTCGCGCGTGGCCGCGCTCTTGCGCCACTCGGCCGGGTTGCGGCGATACAGCTTGTCGGCCAGCAGTTGCAGGCTGGCCAGGTTGGCCTGCATGATGGCCTGCGTCAGGCGGTTGCCCTCGCTTTGCAGGAACTCATCGGCATTGAAGCGGCTGCCCTGGACCTCGCCGTGCGCGGTGGGCGCGCCGCCCGCGCAACCGGCCAGCATGGTGGCGGCAAGCGACAAGACGAAAAAAAGGGCCGTCGCAACGGCCCCGCGTGTGTGGCGCGTGGCGCAGCCCGGCAGGGGCCGCGTCGCGTGCGTTGCTTCAGGCGCTCTTGCCGCCGTCCTTGTCCGTGCCAAACGTGATCTCACCGGAAAGCTGGCCTCCTTCTTCGATCACGATCTTGCCATAGCGCAGCTTGCCGGTGACTTTGCCGGTGGAGAAAATCACCAACTTTTGCCGCACCGTGAGGTTGCCGTCGAAGCTGCCGCGCACTTCGGCGATGTCGATCTCGGCCGAGCCCTTGAAGGCGCCCTGCTCGGCGATCTGGATCACGCGCGAGTTCATGGTGGCCTCCACCGTGCCCTCGACCACCAGCGTGTCGCAGTCGGTGATTTCCACGCCCTTGAGCTTGATGTTGGGGCCCACCGTCAGCTTGGCGCCGCTTTCGGAGGGTGTCGGCGCTGCCGCAGCCAGGGGATTGGCGGCTGCGCCGGCCGACGCCGGAGACGCAAACGGCTGAGCGCTGCCGCCGGCCGAGCCCAGCGAACTGGCGCCGCCGTGCGTGCCGCCGGCGGGACGGGTGGGCGTCGCGGGTTCGTTGTCACGCTTGCCGAAAAACGGTCCTTGAAGTGCCATGCTTTCTCCTGATAACAATCGGTTGATCCTACGAGGGTGCCCGGGATACTCGGCCCAACAAGGCGCAAGAGTCGTAACCAAATCATGACGGCTGTTCGATCCATGCCGGTGTCGTGCGCAGACGTTACCATGGGCACCCGCGCCGGCCCGCGTGGGCGCCTTCCCTATTTTCAAGCCCGCATGCCCAACCCCTCCCCCTGGATCGAGTCCGCTTCTGGCGACGGCGGGCCGTGCGCGGTCTTGCAAGGCCGCTGGACCGCGGGCGCCCTGGGCGACAAGAGCGCCTGGCGCGCCGCCCAGGCGGCCCTGGCGGCCGTGGCGCCCGGCGTCGCCTGGGACTTGCGCACGCTGCAGGCCTTCGACCACCTGGGCGCGCTGACGCTGTGGCAGCACTGGGGCCGGCAATGGCCTGCGCAGGTGCTGGCGCTGGACGGACAGCGCGCCGTGCTCGAGCGCGTGGCGGCGCAGGATGCACCGGTCGCGCCGGCGCGGCACGAGGGCTGGGCGCAGCGCTGGGATGCCTTCGGCATCGCCATCCTGGCGGCGCTGGCCCAGCTGCGCGACTTCATTGCCCTGGCCGGCCAGCTCCTGCTGTCCACCTTGCGCCTGCTGGGCGCCCCGCAGCGCGGGCCGTGGCGCGACTTCTCCGGCCACCTGTACCGCATCGGCGCGCAGGCGCTGCCGATCACGGCGCTGGTGGGTTTTCTGATCGGCGTGGTGCTGGCCTACCTGATGAGCCAGGTGCTGCGCCAGTTCGGCGCCGAGACCTTCATCGTCAACATCCTCGGTCTGGCGCTGATCCGCGAGCTGGGGCCGCTCTTGGCCGCGGTGCTGATCGCCGGGCGCTCGGGCTCGGCCATCACGGCGCAGATCGGCGTGATGCGCGTGACCGAGGAGCTGGACGCCATGCGCGTGCTGGGCATTCCCAGGGGCTTTCGGCTGGTGCTGCCGCGCGCCATGGCGCTGGCCATCGCCATGCCGCTGATCTCGGTGTGGACTGCGGTGGCCGCGCTGGTGGGCGGCGTGCTGGCCGCCGACGTCACGCTGGGCATCAACGCCAGCTATTTCCTGGAGGCGCTGCCCAAGGTGGTGCCCCTGGCCAACCTGACGCTGGCGGTCGGCAAGTCCGTCGTCTTCGGCGTCTTCATCGCGCTGATCGCCTGCCACTACGGCCTGCGCGTCAAGCCCAACACCGAAAGCCTGGGCCAGGGCACGACCGCGTCGGTGGTCACCTCGATCACCGCGGTGATCCTGATCGACGCGCTGTTTGCCGTCGTCTTCAAGAGCGTGGGCATATGACCACCCCCAGTCTCCACACGCTGCGCGTTGTTGCGCCCACCCCCTTCAAGGGGGCACCGCCTGCGGCCGGTGCAAGCCCGTCCGCGGCGGTCGCTGGCATGGCCTGCTCCGCGGCCAACGGCCCCATGGTGGCGGATACGCGGCGGGTGAAGCCGCATCTGTTGGGGAAGTGATGGTTGAAGGCAGCGCCCTGGCTTGTGCCATGACCCGCCCAGCCGACGACGCCCCGATGATCGAGGTGCGCGGCCTGTGGAGCGTGTTTCCGGCGCCCGGCGGCGGCGAGGTGGTGGTGCACAAGGACCTCGACCTGACGGTGCGCCGCGGCGAGGTGCTGACGCTGGTGGGTGGATCGGGCACGGGCAAGACGGTGCTGCTGCGCCAGATGCTGGGGCTGAACCGTCCGGCGCGCGGGCGCATCACCGTGCTGGGGCGGCCCGTGGCCGAGCTGACCGACGCCGGCGCCGCCGCGCGCGTGGGCATGCTGTTTCAGCAAGGAGCCCTCTTTTCGGCCTTCAGCGTGCTGGACAACATCGCCCTGCCGCTGCGCGAAACGCGCGCCGTGCCCGATGCGCTGGCGCGCGAGGCAGCGCTGCTCAAGCTGCAGATGGTGGGCCTGAAAGCCAGCGACGCGCACAAGATGCCGGCCGAGCTGTCGGGCGGCATGATCAAGCGCGTGGCGCTGGCGCGCGCGCTCGTCATGGACCCGCCGCTGCTCATGCTGGACGAGCCGACGGCGGGGCTGGACCCGGACAGCTCCGACGCCTTCGTCACCCTGCTGCGCTCGCTGCACCGCGAGCTGGGCCTGACCGTGGTGATGGTCACGCACGACCTGGACACGCTCTTCGAGCTGGCGGACCGGGTGGCGGTGCTGGCCGAACAGCGCGTGATCATCGCCGCGCCGGTGCGCGAGGTGCTGGCCTTCGATCATCCCTTCATCCGTCACTTCTTCCTGGGCGAGCGCGGCCAGCGTGCGATGGAGCTGCTGCGCACCCGTCACGGCGAACAAGGACAATAAGCCATGGAAAACAAAGCCCACGCGCTCGCCGCCGGCATGTTCGTGCTGCTGGTCTCGGCCCTGCTGGTGGTCATGGCCATGTGGCTCTCGCGCGACGTGACCAACACCACCGCCTACGAGATGACCACCGCCGACGGCGTCAACGGCCTGCAGGTGCAGGCGGCTGTGCGCTACAAGGGCGTGGCGGTCGGCAAGGTGACCGCCATCAGCTTCGACCCCGCCCAGCGCCGCAACGTGCTGGTCAAGGTGGCCGTCAGCCCGCAGGCGCCCATCACCGCATCGACCTTCGCCACCCTCGCCTTCCAGGGCGTGACCGGCCTGTCCTATATCCAGCTGGACGACAACGGCAGCTCCGCCGAGCCGCCAACGCCCGGCCCCGACGGCGTGCCGCGCATTCCGCTGCGGCCCAACGCGCTGGGGCAGATTTCGGACCAGGCCGGCGTGCTGATCGGCAAGGTGGACCAGGCCGTGGAGCGGCTGAACCAGTTGCTCGCCCCGCAGAACCAGGCCGCGCTGACGCAGGCGATCGCCGACATCGGCGCCGCCGCCGCCAGCACCCGGCAGCTGGCGCAAACCGCCGACGAGACCCTGCGCACCCAGCTCGGCCCGGCGCGCACCGACCTGCCCGCACTGGTCCGGCAGGCCGGCGCCACGCTCAAGTCCATCGAGGGCGCGGCCACCGGCGCGCGCGGCACGCTGACGGCACTGGACCAACTGGTGGGCGACGCCCGCCAGGGCATGGCCAAGCTGAGCGGGGCGGGCGGCGTCATCGAGCGCGTGGACGAGGGCGCCAGCACGGTGACCCAAACCACCTTGCCGCGCATCCAGAACCTGACCGAAGACGCCAGCCGCACCATCCGCCGGCTGGACCGCATTGCCAACACCCTGGGCGAGAACCCGCAGGCCTTGCTCTACGGCAGCGGCGCCGTCGCGCCCGGGCCCGGCGAGCCCGGTTTTGTCGCCCCCACCGCCGCCGCTGGCGCGCACTGAGAAACGCAATGAAATTGATAGCGTTCGCCGCTTTCCCCGTGCGCGCTGGCGCCTTGTTGGCGCTTGCCGTGCTGTCGGGCTGCGCGCTGCCGCTGCCGGACAAACCGGTACGCCCCGCCGCCTACGACCTGGGTGCGCCCGCCGCCGCACCGGCCGCAAGCGGCGCGGCCGCCATCGGCGCGCCGCTGGCCTTCGACCGGGTCGAGGCGCCCGCCGCCATCGACACCAGCGCCCTCGTCTACCGCCTGCTGTACGCCGGCGGCGAGCAGCAGCCGCGCCCCTATGCCCAGGCCCGCTGGAGCATGTCGCCGCCGCAGCTGGTGGGCCAGCGCCTGCGCGATGCGCTGGCGGCCACCCGCCCCGTGCTGGAGCCCGGCACGGGCCTGGCCGCACTGGAGTTGCGCGCCGACCTGGAGGAGTTCGACCAGGTCTTCAGCGCACCCACCGCCAGCGAGGGCGTGGTGCGCCTGCGCGTGACGGTGTTTGCGCCGCAAGCCCGGCAAACGCGCCTGCTGGGCCAGCGCAGCTTCACCCAGCGCCGTCCGGCCCCCACGGCCGACGCCCCCGGCGGCGCGCTGGCCCTGCGCGAGGCCACCGACGCCCTGGTGCGCGAGGTGGTGGAGTGGGTGGGCACGCTGCCCGCGCCGCGGTCGTGATCGCGAAATTCGAACAGCCGGACGCAGAGGACGCAAAGGATTCGCAAAGGACGCAAAAAGAACAGCCGTAAAAAAGCTTTCAAGAGGATCACGTGTCATGCCCATCCTGGGATGGCTTGAGCGAGCGCCAGCAATTTTTTTGGTTTCTTTTGCGTTCTTTGCGTGATTTTTGCGTCCTCTGCGTCCGGTTTTTCAAGCCCATTCAACAAGGCGCATCCCATGTTCCAGCTCAGCGTTCCCTGGTGGGAGTTCATCGTCCGCGGCATCGTGGTCTACTTGTTTTTGCTGGTGTTCCTGCGCCTGACGGGGCGCCGGCAGATCGGCCAGTACGACCCCTTCGATCTGATCTTGTTGCTCATCCTGTCCAACGCGGTGCAGAACTCGATGAACGCGGGGGACAACTCGTTGATCGGTGGCCTCATCTCGGCGCTGACGCTGATCGGCTGCCACGTGGTGATGTCACGCCTGGCCTGGGCCAGCCCGCGCCTGGCGCGCTGGCTGGACGGCACGCCGCGCGTGCTGATCCGCGGCGGTCAGCTCGACAAGGACACCTTGCGCGACGAGCGCCTGACCCTGGACGACGTGCAGGCCGCCCTGCGCGCCGCCGGCTGCCTGCACACGCACGAGGTGGAGCGCGCCACCATCGAGACCAACGGCCAGATCACCGTGGTGCTGCGCAACCGCGACTCGGCTTGCGACGAGCCCACGCCCGGCACCGGGGCGTGACCAGGCCCGTGGGACGGCGCTGCCGCCGGCCCATCAAGCGTCAAAGTCCAAGCCCATGCGGCACCCCCGCCCGGCTGCGCTGTCGATGGACAGCCGCGCGCCCAGTTGCGCGGCCTGCTCGCGCAAGCCTGTCAGGCCGTAGTGCCCAGCGTGCGGCGCGTGCGGATCAAAGCCGCACCCGTCATCCTGCAGCGTCAGTTGCCAGCGCGCCGGCGCGTCACCGCTCGCGTCCGCCGGCGCCTGCGGCGCCAGGGTCAGCGTGACTTGGCGCGCCTGCGCATGCCGCTCCACGTTGCGCAGCGCCTCACGGGCGATGGCAAACACGGCGGCGGCGCGCTCGTCCACCAGCTCGGCGGCGGCGGGATCGATGCGCGCATCGACGCGCACGCCGCTGCGCTCGGCAAAGCCCTGCAGCAGCGCTTGCAACTCGGGGCCCAGGCCGCTGTCGTGCACGCCGCCCTCGCGCATCTGGCCGATGGCCGCGCGCACGTCGGCCAGACCTTCGGTGGCCGCCTGCTCGGCCTGGGCCAGCTCGGCGTCCCACTGCGTGGGGCTCCAGCGCGCGCCCAGCTTGCGCATCAGCCGGATCTGCGTGAGCAGGGCCATCAGCGAATGCGCCAGCGTGTCGTGCAGGCCGCGCGCCAGGCGCAGGCGCTCGCGCGTGACGGCGGCGCGGCGCGCGTCCTGCGCCAGGCGCTCGATGCGCGCGGTGCGCGAGGCCACGCGGGCGTCCAGCTCGGCGTTCAGGCGGGCCAGCGCGGCTTTTTCGTCCTGCAGGTGCGCGATCAACCGCGCCAGCGCCTGGCCGATGGCATGCACCTCGTCGCGCCCGGCGGGCACGGCCACGGTGGCGCGGCGCCCGCCCTGCACGGCGCGCGCCTGGCGCGCCAGCTCATCGAGCCGGCGCAGCGGCCGGCGCGCCACCGCCACCACCGCCAGCGCCGCCAGCAGGCCGACGGCCAGCACACCCGCCAGCACGGCACGGCGCGTCTCGCGGGCCCGCGCAAAAGCCCGCGCGGCGTCTTCGCGGACCACCACCTGCCAGCCCATGCCCTGCGCATGGGCGTCGCGCTCGGCCCCCGGCGCGGGCCGCCCCAGCAGGTAGCGCCCGCCTTCGCTCAGGTCAGCCAAGGGCACCGCCCCGCTGACGTGCGCGGGGCCGGCCAGCACGCGGCCGGCGGGGTCGAGCAGCAGCACCTGCATCGGCACGCCGCCGGCCATGGCGCGCAGGCGCGCGTCCAGCTCGGCCTGCAGCCACAGCCAGGGCAGCTGCGCCACCAGCACCCCGGCGGCGGGCTGGCCGGCGCCGGCCAGTGGCACGGCCAGCACCAGTGCGTCGGATTCGGTGGCGGCGCGGGCGCGGCGCAGGATGACCCGGGGCGTGCGCAGCGCCTGCTGGAGCTCGGGAGACAGCGTGGCCGGGGGAGCGGCGGCGTCGGTGGCGGCCACCAGGGCGCCGGTGGCATCCTGCAGGCCGATCCAGCCCAGCGCCGGCTGCTCGGTTTGCAGCGCGCGCAGGCGCTCGTCCAGGGTGGGCGCAGGGGCGGTGTCCAGCCGCCACTGGGCGGCGGTGGCCTGCATCGCGGCCAGCAGCACCTCCACCTGCGCCAGCAGGGCGTCCGCGGTCTGGCCCGCCGTCTGCACCAGGCGGGCCCGGGTGTCGGCGCGCATCTCGCGCTCGGCGGTGCTGGCGGCCACGCCACCGGCAATCAAGGCCCCCAGAGTCATCAGGACGAAGACGGCCCAACCCACCGCCGCCGCAATGTGCCGGCGCGGGTCCAGGTGTTGCCACCAGCGCTCCGACGGTGGGCCTTCACCATCGGATGCGGCGGCTTGCGATAAGCTTTGGGTCATGCCACGCAGGGACAAAGGTTCGAATCGATTGTGCGCCACGGACAACGCGCATGGATGCTGACAACGCCCGTGCCGCCGCCTGCCCGCCGCTGCGCCTGCTGGTGGCCGACGACCAGCCCATCATCCGCCGCGGCCTGGCGCTGATGCTGGACGCCGAGGACGACATCGAGGTGGTGGGCCAGGCGGCCGACGGCCAGCAGGCGCTGGAGTTGGCCCACGCGCTGCATCCCGACGTGGTGGTGATGGACTTGCACATGCCGCGTGTCGGCGGCGTGGCCGCCACCCGCTTGCTGAGCGCGCAATTGCCCCGGGTGGCGGTGGTGGTGCTGACCACCTTCGACGACGACGAGCTCGTGTTCGAAGCCGTGCGCGCCGGCGCCCGCGCCTACCTGCTGAAGGACGCCGCCGAGGCCGAGGTGCTGGAGACCGTGCGTGCCGTGCACCGCGGCGAGTCGCGCCTGTCGCCCGCGGTGGCGCGCAAGGTGCTCGAGCAGTTTCGCGCGCTGGCCGCAGGCTGGCATGGCGCGGCCCTGGCCGCGGCGCCAAGCGACCCCCTGCCGCCGCACCCATCCGATCCGCTGGATGAGCCGCTGTCGGACAAGGAAGAGCGCATCCTGGCCTTGCTGGCCGACGGCTGCTCCAACAAGCAGATCGCCGATCAGGTGTTCCTGGCCGAGGGCACCGTGAAGAACTATGTCAGCCGCATCATGGACAAGCTGCATGCGCGCAACCGCACCGAGCTGGCGGTGAAGGCGGCGGGCCGGCACGGCTGAGCGCGAGACACGTACGTCTCCAGAGCCGCGCAACGCCATGGGGGCGGGGCGCGGGTTGTCCGGATGAGCGCGCTGATGGACACCCGCAAGGCGACGACGATGACCAGCAAGGCTGTCACCCCTGACGGGTTGACGACACTGCCGCGCGCGATGGGGGCTCAGCTTTCTTGGCGTCGCACCCCCAGCCAGGCCTTGACGGCCGCGATGGTCAGCGGGATGGAGCCGAACACGATGAAGACCACGTCGCCCGGAAAGCGCAGCCACTCGATCACCAAGGCCGGCGTCTCGTGAATGAAGGCTTCGCTGCGGGCGTGCCAGTAGCCGTTTTGCATCACGTCCCAGACCTGGCGCAAGCCGCTGGGAAACAGGCTCAGGAAGACCATCATGAACAGGCCGATGTTGGCGCCCCAGAAGGTGATGCGGACCCACTTCTCGATGCCCGGCCAGTCCTTGTCGGTGGCGGTCTGGCGCAACACGAACACCATGAGCGCAATGGCCAGCATGCCGAACACGCCCATCAGCGACGCATGGCCGTGGTTGGGGGTGAGTTGGGTGCCGGTTTCAAAGTAGCTGACGATCGGCAGATTGACCAGGAAGCCGAACACGCCGGCGCCCAGGAAGTTCCAGAAGCCGACGGCCATCAGGAAGTAGATCGTCCACTTGTGCTGGCGCGCCACCATCGCGCCGGCCGCGCGCTCGGGCACCTGCGCCGTCTTCATGAAGCCCCAGGCGTCCAGGGTGAGCAAGGTCAGCGGCACGACCTCCAGCACCGAAAAGAGCGCCGACGCAGCCATGTTGAAACTGGAGTGCCCGTTGAAGTACCAGTGATGCCCCGTGCCGATCAAGCCGCCGAGGAAGAACAGGATGGCGTCCAGGTAGATCACCCGCAGCGCGGTGTTGACCTTGGTCAGGCCCAATTGGTAGAACACCAGCGCCACCACGGTGGTGGCAAAGAACTCGAAGAAGCCCTCGACCCACAGGTGAATGATCCAGAAGCGCCAGGTGTCGACCACCGTGAAATTGGTCTCGGCACCGTAGAACAGGGCCGGCACATAGAACACCGGGATCGACAGCGCGGCCAGCATGAACATGCGCACGATGGGCCGGGCCTCCGGCTGTGCGATGCCCTGCGGGCGTGCCAGCCACCACAGTACCGCGAACCAGACAAACAGGCCGATAACCAGGATGTACTGCCATGCGCGGCCCAGCTCCAGATACTCCCAGCCCTGGTTGCCCAGCCAGAACCACCAGGCGCCCATCAGCCCGGACATGCCCGCCCACTCCCCCAGCAGGCTGCCGACGATCACGAGCAGGAAGGCGGCAAACAGCAGATGCGCCCACAGGCCAAGGGCGGCCGGCACCTTCTGGCGCAGCGTGCTGCCCAGAAAGAGCGCGGCAGCCACGTAAGCCGTGGCGATCCACATGATGGCGCTTTGCAGGTGCCAGGTGCGCAGCAGGTTGCTGGGGAAGATGCGCTCCAGCGGGATGCCGTAGAAGCCCCCCGGCTCGATGCGGAAGTGCGCCGTCGCGCCGCCCACCAGGGTCTGGAACAGCCACACGGCGGCCACGATGACGAAGAACTTCACCAGCGCGCGCTGCCCGGAGGTGGATTGGCCGGGGACGATGCGCGGCTCGACCTTGCCCGCGCTGATCCAGCCCAGATAGTCGAACCGGCCTGAAGCAAGCAGGGCCGCGCCGATGCCGACCAGGAAAACGACCAGGCTGAGCGCACTCCAGAAGGTGGCGTCGGGCGCCGGCAGATTGCCCACCGACGGGTCATACGGAAAATTCATCGTGTAGGAGGACGTGGCGCCGGGGCGATTGGCCACCGACGCCCAGGCCGCCCAGGTCACGAAGTCCGTGAATTGGGCCAGCTCCTTCGGATCCGAGATCCAGTCGGGCTTCAAGCCCCCGTTGTTGCTGGAGTCCCTGAAGTACTCGCGCCAGTAGGCCTGCTGCCCGCGCCAGGCCTGGGTCTCCGCCGGCGTGAAGCTCAGCGTGTCCGTTGCCGCATCGAAGCGATTTTGCTTGAGCAGCGCCGCCACCTGGCCCCGGATGGCCGACTGTTGCACCGCATCGAGTTGCTCGAAGGGCTTGCCGAACTGCTGCTGGGCCAGCGCCGCGCCGGCATCCACGCCCATCTGGTGCAGTGCCTGCGCCGAGTAGTCGATCCCCAGGTAGGCCCCATGGCCCCAGATCGAGCCGTTGTTCATCAGGCCATAGCGCAGAAAAACGGCTTGCCCCGCCTGCACGTCCGCGCGGGTAAACAGCGTGGTGCCGTCGCTGGAGACCACCTTGCCCGGAATCGGCGGCGCATGGCGGTAACCCAGCACCGTCATCGCGATCAGCACGGCGCCGCCAAACACGAAGACGCCAATCAGGGCGCGCAGCCACCAGCGCGACAGCGGCGCGTCGTCCATCGATCCAATCCTGTCGTTCTCTTGCATGATTGCTCCTCGTGCTGGACGTCCGGATCCAGCGCTTCCATCAATGCGCGCGACGGGTTCTTCGCGCGGCAAGGTCTGAACTGAAGCCGCTCGCGACCGGGCAGGCCGCTTGACTTTGCGGCGAGATCTATTTCTGGGTCTTTTGCAAGGCCATGCTGGACTTCATCACGTGCTCGGAGGCCGACTTGTCCACGTTGAGCTTGCAGTACCGGTCCAGCTCGGGCTTCAGCCTTTCTTCGACGCCCAGCTTGTCCACGATGATCGAGGTGACCTTCGTGGCTGCTGGGGCGCGTTGCGCAGCGCCCTGAATGAATTCGGGTTTTGCCGTTTCGTCCATCGCAAGATAGGCCTTGCAACTGAGGTTGGGCGGGCCGCTGCCGGCCGGTGCGGCCCGCGCCTGCGCCAGCGGCGCGCCAACACTCAGGGCAACGGCCAGTGCGGACAGGCAGGTGAAGTTTTTCATGCCGAGCCTCCTGTGAAGCGAACGGCTATTGCATGAACCAGCCATGGCTGACCACCAGCGACTGCCCGGTGAGCGCGTTGCTGGGCCAGGCGGCAAAGGTCAGCGCCGCCTGCGCCACGTCGTCCACGGTGGTGAACTCGCCATCGACGGTGTCCTTGAGCATCACGGTCTTGATGACCTCGTCCTCGCTGATGTGCAGCTCGGCGGCCTGCTCGGGAATCTGTTTTTCCACCAGTGGCGTGCGCACGAAGCCGGGGCAGATGACGTTGCTGCGAATGTTGTGCGGCGCGCCCTCCTTGGCGATGACCTTGGCCAGGCCTTCCAGGCCGTGCTTGGCCGTGACGTAGGGCGCCTTGAGCTTGGACGCCTCCTTGGAGTGCACCGAGCCCATGAAGATGATGCTGCCGCCGCGACCGGAGGCGATCATCTGCCGCACCGCCGCGCGCGAGGTGAGAAAGCCGCCGTCCAGGTGCACGGCCAGCAGCTTCTTCCAGTCGGAGAACTTGAAGTCCTCGATCGGCGCGACGATCTGGATGCCGGCGTTGCTGACCACGATGTCCACCGCGCCCAGGCTCTTTTGCACCTGCGCGAAGCCGGCGTCCACCGCGGCCTCGTCGGTCACGTCCATCGCCACGGCCAGGGTCTTGACGCCTTTCTTGGCGATGGCGTCGGCGGCGGCTTGCGCATCCTGCAGCTTGAGGTCGGCGATGACGACGTTGGCGCCGGCATCGGCATAGACCTCGGCAATGCGCTTGCCCAGGCCGCTGGCGGCGCCGGTAACCAGGGCGGTCTTGCCCTTGAGGCTGAGGGTGGTGCTGGCCTGAACTTGAGGGGTGGTCATGAGGTTTCTCCGGGTGTGTTTGAATGAAATGGGGCGCTGGCGCTTATGGATCAAGCGCCGACAGCTATCAAATTGATACTACTTGCCATTCTTGCGCGGGCTGGCGCCGTCGGCCAGGTAGTCGTGCACCACCTCGCCCAGGCCCAAGGTCAGGTCGGTGAGGATGTGCACGGCGCCCACCACCTCCAGCACCGGCAGGCGCGCCACCGGGGCCAGCGCGTGCTCGAACAGTTGCAGCGCCGCCGGGCCCTGCCACGCCCCCTTGATGGTGACGTCCTGACAGTGGTAGCGCACCAGCTCGCAGACGCGCGGCGTGCAGTCCACATGCGGAATGATCTTGAGCAGGTAGTTTGCGCCCGTCACGGCCACCATGGCCTTGTCATGGTCAAACGGGCGGTGCTTGTAGCCCATGGTGCCGGTGGCCACACGCAGCTTGCCGTAGTCCAGCGTGCCCACCAGCACGTCCTTGTCCACGCGCAGGCTGGGCGCGGCCAGCTTCTTGGGAAAGCCCCAGATCTCGCGCCCGCCGGCGATCGGCGCGTCGTCGTTGAGGAACATGTTGTGCGAGTAGGTGCCCGGCTCGCCGTCGAAGGTGACCGGGATCACCTGGCCCGACTCGGTGTAGTCGCCGAAGCCGGTGGAGTCGGGCATGCGGATGAATTCCATCTTGACGATGGCGCCGGGCGCGGGTTGCAGCGGCGCGGGCACCACGGCGGCGAGCAGCTTGGGGTCGGTGCGGTAGCTGATGACCATGAACTCGCGGTTGATGAAGCGGTAGGGCCCGCGCGGATAGATCGGGCTGGTCAGTGGCATGGCCCAGGCTTGGGCGCGGACATCGGTGAGGTTCATGACGGGTTCTCCGGGTTCTTGCGATTCGAAACGTGGCGCGCCATCGAGGCGTCGGGGTGGTGGTCGAGCACGCGAAACTCGCCGGGCCGCGGCGGCCCCTGGCGCGCCAGCAACTGCAGCGAGGCGGCCATGTCGGCGCCGCCGGCCTGCCAGTGCTCGGTCATGGACAGGTGCGAAAACTCGTAGTCCTTGGTCTGCGTCTCGCAGGCATTGCGACGGTGGATGACATGCACCAGGGTGACGGTCGCATCCTGCGTGCCGCGCAGCAACTCGCGCACCTCGGTGCTGGCTTGCTGCGTTTTTGGCAGCATCTCAGCCAGACGGCGCAGGCGCTGGTGCAGCTGGTGGCGTTCGCGCGCCAGGTCGCTCACCAAGCGCGTGCGGCTGGAATAGCGGATGTCCTTTTCGCGCTCGGCGGCATCGGCCAGGGTCTCGGGCACACGGCCGCGAGCGTTGAACAAATCGATCTGGAACACCGTCACGGGCCGCTCGGCGCCGCCGTCCAGGTGGTCCATCACATAGGTCAGCGGGGTGTTGGACACCAGGCCGCCGTCCCAATACCAGCGATCGCCGATGGGCACCGCGGCAAAGCCCGGCGGCAGCGCGCCGCTGGCCATCACGTGCTCGGGGCCGATGCGCTCGCTCTGGTTGTCGAAATAGGTGAAGTTGCCGCTCTCCACACCCACGGCGCCGACCGAAAAGCGCATGGGGCCGTCGTTGAGCAAGTCGAAGTCCACCAGCTCCAGCAAGGTGTCGTGCAGCGGCGACGTGTCGTACCAGCTGGCCGGCGGCTGGGGCCACCAGGCCAGCGGCGGGCGTGGCGCAAAAAAGCCCGGCACGCCGACCATCGCGCCCCACAGCGCCATCGCGTTGTCCCACCAGCCGCGCGCCGGCCCCAGCAGATCCGGGTCGGGGCGCACCGGCATGGCCAGGCTCACGCGCTCCCAGAACGCGCGCAGCCGATCGACGCGCCGCTGCGGCGGATTGCCGGCGATCAGCGCGGCATTGATCGCGCCGATGGAAATGCCCGCCACCCAGTCCAGCGTTTGTGCACGCTCGGCCAGCGCCTCGTAGGCGCCCGCCTGATACGCGCCCAGCGCCCCGCCTCCTTGAAGCACGAGGGCGGTCAGCGGGGCGGTGTGGGTGGCGGTGGGGGTGCGGGGCATGGCGGTCTGAAATCAGTTGGCAGTTGGCAGACGGCTGTGGCGGTGATTCGGGTTGACTCGGCGGCACGGATTCATTTGGCCAGCCAGGCATCAATGCCAAAGAGCCAAAAGGCCGCGGAGCAGGCCGTGCCAGCGATCGCCGTGGCCGGGGTTCCCCCGGTCACTGGCGATGCCCCCTCGAAGGGGGTAGGCGAAACAACGCGCAGCGTGTGGAGACTGGGGGTGAGCGTCAGATCACCCAGTGAAAGTTGGCATCCATGCCCTTGGGGCCGATGTGGATGTTGCGCGTCAGGGTGTCGCCCTTGTAACTGGCGGTCACGTGGTATTCGCCCTGGGGCAGTTGCACGAAGGTCATGGGGCCGGCGTCCTTCAGGCGCAGCACGGCCTGGCCGGCCTTGTCAAAGACTTTCAGCTTGACGCCGGCCACGAATTCGTCGCTCGACTTGTCCGAAAACGTCATGCGCAGCGGCCAGTTGTGGGCGTCCTTGTGCATGCGCGCTTCGTCGTTCTGGCCGACGCCGCCGTTGAGGTAGACCGTGCCGGGCACCACGTCGAACAGCGTGACGTCCTCCACCACGTCCGGCGCCTTGGCGTGGGGGGTCTTGCCGGGGGGGGTGGCGGTGCTGGTGGCGGCAGGCGCAGGCGCCGTGGCCGGACCGGCGGCCCACGCCGGGGCGGACAGCGCGCCGCCCAGGCCAAGGGCGGCCAGCAGCGCCGCGGTGCGAAGCGGGGTGCATTTGAAGTTCAGCGAGGTCATGATGGGCTTCCTTGTTCTCGCGCCGCCCGGGGATGCCTGCAGGCGGTGGCGATACGGATGACGCGTCGTCATCAGGCATGGAGCACACCATAGGCGCCACGGCAACGCGCAACCAGTGCCGGGCGTCACGACCGCGCATGACCAAGGTCACTTTCGCCGCGCGTCGTCGCGCGCGTCCGCTCCGGTCAGTCGGCGCGCGGCGCGCCCGGCGTGCGGCGCCGGAACATGCCGTAGCCGTCCATCATCAGCACCTGCTCGCCGTGCTGGTTGAACATCTCCCAGATCGTGCGCACCAGGCCGACGTCGGGGCGCGACTTCATCGGCCGCGTCTCGACCACGCGCTGGCGCAGCGAGAGCGTGTCGCCGGGGTACACGGGCTTCAGCCATTGCAGCTTTTCCAGCCCGGGCGAGCCCAGGCTGGACGATTCGAGCAGGAAGTTGCGCACCATCAGGCCCATCGCCATGCTGCACGTGTGCCAGCCGCTGGTGGCCAGACGGCCGAACATCGACTGCGCCGCGGCCTCGTCGTCCAGATGAAAGGGCTGCGGGTCGTAGCGGCCGGCAAAGGCCAGCGCCTCCTCGCGCTCGACCACGACGCTGCCCAGATCGATGCTCTGGCCGGCGTGCAGGTCTTCCCAGTAGTACTTGATGGTCTTGGTGGCGTCGGTTGGCGACATCGGGGGTTCCTGTCAGCGGACTGGCGCGGCCGCGCCCGTGGCGTGCCGGACCGCTCTCTGCTAAAACAAGCCCATTATTCGCACAGGCCGCCATGTCCCGTCCGATCGACTACTTCTTCACCCCGCAAAGCCCCTGGGCATATTTGGGCCACGCCCGCTTTGTCGATCTGCTGCGCGCCAGCCGGCGCGCCGTGCGCGTGCTGGCGGTGGACTACGGCCGCATCTTTCCGCTCTCGGGCGGCTTGCCCCTGGGCCAGCGCGCGCCGCAGCGCCAGGCCTATCGACTGGCGGAACTGCGCCGCTTTGCCGCGCACCTGAACATCACGCTGCACCCCGAGCCGCGCCACTTTCCGGTCGATGGCGGCCCGGCCGCGCGCCTGATCACCACCGTGGCGCACGCCGACGGACCCGATGCCGCGCTGCGGCTGACCGGCGCGGTGATGGCGGCCTGCTGGGCCGAGCAGCGCGACATCGCCAGCGCGGGCACGCTGGCCGAACTGCTGGACGAATGCGACCTGCCGGCCACGCACCTGGCCGCCGCGCATGCGCCCGAGGTGCAGGCGCGCTACGAGGCGCACACGCAGGCGGCCATCGACGCCGGGGTGTTCGGCGCGCCCACCTACGTCATCGATGGCGAGCTGTTCTGGGGGCAGGACCGGCTGGACTTCGTGCGGCGGGCCTTGGGGGTTTGACACGAGCCCCTGCCAAACAGCCGAACGCAGAGGACGCAAAAAAATCGCAAAGGGCGCAAGAAAATTCAAGCTTGGGTTGTGGCGCGCGTGAGCATGGAACGCCCAACGATCAAATCAGGAGCAAAAGCATGGGGCAATGGATTGAACTGAAGGCAGCAGACGGGCAGCCCGTCAGCGCCTGGCAAGCCGAGCCGGCGGGTGCGCCGCGCGGGGCGGTGGTGGTGCTGCCGGAGATCTTTGGCGTCAACGCGCACATCCGCGCGGTGACCGACGGCTTTGCGGCCGAAGGCTGGCTGGCGCTGGCGCCGGCCACCTTCGGGCGGGTGCGTGCGGGGGTCGATCTGGGCTACACCGAGGCTGACGTGCAGACCGGCATCGGCCTCAAGCGCGCGGCCGAGGCGCTGCCCGCGCCCGGCGTGCTGCCCGACGTGCAGGCGGCCATCGACCATGCCGCGCGGGCCGGCGCGGGCAAGGTCGGCGTGGTGGGCTACTGCTGGGGCGGGCTGCTGGCCTGGCGCGCCGCGTGCGCGCTGCACGGGCTGGCCGCGGCGGTGCCCTATTACGGCGGCGGCATGACGGCGCCCGCCGAGCTGGCGCGCACGCCTCGGGTGCCGGTGCTGGCGCACCTGTCCGACCACGATGCGTCGGTGCCGATGGCCGGCGTCGAGGCCTTGCGCCAGGCGCACCCCGCGGTCGAGGTGCACCTGTACGCCGCGGCGCACGGCTTCAACTGCGACCAGCGCGCGGCCTGGAACGCGCCGGCGGCGGCGCTGGCGCGCGAGCGGACTTTGGCGTTTTTCGCGCGGCATCTGGCGCGCTGACGACCGCGGCCTGCCCCTGCGCCTCGTCCTGCCGGAAGGTCTGGGCGAACTCGTCCAGGTGTTGCAGCAGCGCGCGCAGCGCGGCGCTGTTGTGGCGCCGCTGCATGTAGGCCACGTGCAACCACACGTCGGTGGGCGAGAAGGCCTCCAGCGCGGTCTCCAGCTCGCCGCGCTCGATGTGGGCGGCCAGCGCGCGCCGCGCGCCCCAGACCACGCCCAGGCCCTGCGCGGCCAGCGTGGCCAGCGGCGCCACGTTGGTGGTGACGAAGCGCGGTTGCAGCGCCAGCTCCAGCGGCTTGCCGCGCACGCTGAACTGCCAGTGCGGCGCACGGTCGGGCAGGCTGTGGGCCAATTGCACGTGCTGGCGCAATTCGTCGGGGTGGCTGGGCTTGCCGTGCTCGCGCCAGTACGCGGGCGTCGCCGCCGCCACGAAGTCGATGGGCAGCAGGCGCCGCACGATCAGGTTGGCGTCGCGGATGGGCCCCACGCGAAAGGCCAGATCGACGCCTTCCTCGGCCAGGCTCAATTCGCGGTCGGTCACGTGCAATTGCAGCGCCACCTCGGGGTATTGCTGCATGAAGCGCCCCAGCATCGCCGGCAGGTCGGTCTGCATCAGCGCGTGCGGCGCCGTCAATTGCAGGCGCCCGCTGGGACGGGTGGCGCGCTCATGCAAAGCGGCCTGCGTCAGGTCGATCAGCTCCATCATCGGCCCGCTGCGCTCGTACAGCAACTGGCCGGCGTCGGTGAGCGAGACCTTGCGCGTGGTGCGGTTGAACAGGCGCACGCCGAAGCGCGCCTCCAGCTGCACCACGGCCTTGCTGACGCTGGGCGGCGACACGCCCTGCGCCCGCGCGGCGGCCGAGAAGCTGCCCAGGCGCGCCACTTCGCGAAAGATTTGAATGAGATCGAGCGAGTCCATGGGCGGCGATTATTTCCGATATGGAAATTGTGAAGTGAGCCGATCGGGCTTTTTCAAACCAGCTTGCCGTCGCAAACTACAGGGCATCGAAGGACGGAACCCTCGCGCTTCGACAGCGATGCCGGCATCGAGCCGACAGCCATTCAACCGAAACAAGGAAAGCATCATGAAAACCGTTCAAACCACCCTCGTCGCCGCCGCCCTGCTGCTGTCGGGCACCGCCTTTGCCGCGCAACCCGCCGCCGGCGAAGCGCCCTTCTTCAGCGCCCCGGTCGCCAGCACCAGCAGCGTGCAACGCCAGGAGGTGATGGCCGATGCCGCTCGCCACATGCCCGCCGCCGGCGAGATGAGCACGCAAGCCGCGCCGGCCGCCGCCAGCACCGTGACGCGCGCCCAGGTGCGCGAAGCCACCCGCGACGCGATCGCCCACGGCTACCGCCCGGCCACCGGCGAATCCGCCTGACGCACGCGCCGGCCGCGTGCCGGTGAATGCCCCACGCCCCGCCCGGGCCACCGGTCGGGGCGTTGTTGCGTCAGGAATCGGGCCCGTCCTCGCGCGCGTGGCTGAGATAGCGCCGGCGCCAGAACAGCAGCAGGATACCCACGGCCACCACCCCCAGCAGCGCCAGCGCCACCCACATGCCGGTGCCGCTGTGAATCAGCGGCAGCTGGTCGAAGTTCATGCCGAAAAAACCCGTGAACAGGTTCAGCGGCAGGAACACCGCCGTGATGGCCGTGAGCGTGCGCATGATGTCGTTGGTGCGCTGGCCCTGCGCGTTGAAGTGGATCTGCACCGCCGTCTCGGCCGACTGCTCCAGGCGCCGGGCATGGTGCAGCACGCGGTCGATGTGCTCCATCACGTCGCGCGCGCGTGCCACCAGCGCGTCGCGCCGGCGCACGGCCTGATCGACGTCGGCGGCCCAGTCCGACAGCGGCTGCTCGCGCAAGGTGTCCAGCCATTCCTGCATGGCGTCCTGCTGCTCCTCGCACAGCTCCTGCAACCAGTGCAGTTGCTGGCGCGCATGCATCAGCAGGGGCCAGGTGTCGGACTTGGGGTTGGGGCGCAGCAGCACGTGTTGCGCGTCCTCCAGGCGGCGCGTGAGGTCCTTGCGCAACTCCAGGTAGCTGTCCACCATGGTGTTGATCAGCTGCAGCGCCAGCTCGGCCGGGCCTTGCGGCAGGCGCGAGCGCGTGGCCGTGGCGTCCACGCTCAGGCGCGCATCGGTGGCCAGGCGCTCGATGAAACCCAGCGCCACCGGGCAGCCCGGCGGATGCACGCTGATCAAGAAGCGGCCGAACACCGCGAAGCCGACCGCGCGCGAGTCGATACGGCCGTCGGCGGCGTCCTGCGCGGCCACCGCGCTCGCCTCCTGCGCGGTCGCCAGCCGGCGAAAGATCACGCGGTCATAGACGGATGTGGCGTCGAAGTTCGAGGGATGGGCCTCGTTGGCCAGATCGCGCGCGTGCACGTCCAGCAGGGCCGCGCCGCCCAGGCGCTGCGCGGCGGCCTGCTGCTCGGCCAGCGTGGCGGCAAACTCGGCGCGCTCCAGGTAAATCCAGACAAAGCCGTCGTGGGGCGCGTGGCGCGGCAGCTCGTCCAGAAAGCGCAGGCTGCCGGCGGTGAATTCGACGATCGACACGTGGGGCTCGGATTTTTTAAGTCAAATCGGCTTGCAGCGCTTGACGGACAAGCGTCGCAAGCTATTTGTTTTGTAGCATTCGCGCGGCGTCGCGGGCAAAGTAGGTCAGCACGCCATCGGCGCCGGCGCGCTTGAAGGCCAAGAGCGCCTCCATCACCACGCGGTCGTGGTCCAGCCAGCCGTTTTGCGCCGCGGCCTTGAGCATGGCGTATTCGCCGCTGACCTGGTAGGCGAAGGTGGGCACGTGGAACGTTTCCTTCACGCGCCGCAGCACGTCCAGGTAGGGCATGCCGGGCTTGACCATCACCATGTCGGCGCCCTCCTGCAGGTCGATGGCGACCTCGCGCAGCGCCTCGTCGCCGTTGCCCGGGTCCATCTGATAGACCTTCTTGTCGCCTTTGCCCAGGTTGGCGCTTGACCCCACGGCGTCGCGAAACGGGCCGTAGAAGGCGCTGGCGTACTTGGCGCTGTAGGCCATGATGCGCGTGTGGATGTGGCCCTTGGCCTCCAGCGCCTGGCGAATGGCGCCGATGCGCCCGTCCATCATGTCGCTGGGCGCGACGATGTCCACGCCGGCCGCGGCCTGCGTCAGCGCCTGCTTGACCAACTGGCCCACGGTCTCGTCGTTCAGGATGTAGCCGCTCTTGTCCAGCCAGCCGTCCTGGCCGTGGCTGGTGTAGGGGTCCAGCGCCACGTCGGTCATGATGCCGAGCTCGGGAAAGCGTTTTTTGAGCTCGCGCACCACGCGCGGAATCAAGCCGCGCGCGTTGGTCGATTCGCTGCCCTTGTCGTCCTTCAGCTTGGCGTCGATCACCGGAAACAGCGCCATCACCGGGATGCCCAGCTGCACGCACTCCTCGGCCACCGGCAGCAGCAGGTCCAGCGACAGGCGCTCGACGCCCGGCATCGAGGGCACGCCCTGGCGCTTGCCCTTGCCGTCCTGCACGAACACGGGGTAGATCAGGTCGTCGGCCGACAGGCGGTGCTCGCGCACCAGGCGGCGGGTGAAGTCATCGCGGCGCAGGCGGCGCGGACGCAGGGCGGGAAAGGGGGCGGGGGCAAAAAGGGTCATGGCGAAAATTGTGCCCCAAACGGCCGGCCGGGCGGCGCGCACGGCGCGATCATGGCGCCCGCGAAAAGTTCAGGGACTTTGTTGAGAATCATGCACACTTTTGGTATATTTAACCCGGGCGACTTGTCGCTCCCCGCTTTTCCTCCCTGAGCGGGAGCCTCGACGTGTGACAGCAGACAGGCTTTTCGACCCCAGCCGTTCGCGGCTGGGGTTTTTTCGTTTCCACCGCCTACACTCGCGCCATGTTGTGGATCAAAGCGCTGCACATCGTATTTGTCGTCAGCTGGTTCGCGGGCCTGTTCTACCTGCCGCGCATCTTCGTCAACCTGGCCATGGTGGCGCCCGGCTCCATCGCCGAACGCGCACGCCTGGTGCTGATGGCACGCAAGTTGTATCGTTTCATGACCTTGCTGGCGGTGCCCGCGCTCGCCTTCGGCCTGGTGCTGTGGCTGGGCTACGGCATCGGCCGCGGGCCGGGCAATGGCTGGCTGCACGCCAAGCTGGCGGTGGTGCTGGCGCTGCTGGCCTACCACGCGGCCTGCGGGCGCATGCTGGCGCGCTTTGAACGCGGTGAGCCGGCGCGCGGCCACGTGTGGTTTCGCTGGTTCAACGAGTTGCCGGTGCTGGGCTTGCTGGCGGCGGTGATCCTGGTGACGGTCAAGCCTTTTTGAAAGCGCCCATTTCCCGAGCAGCTCCCATGGAGCGACCCACCCATTCCACGGCCGGGCCGCTGGCCCTGCTGTACGCCGCGCTGATCGTCTACGCGAGCCTGTTTCCGTTCACCGGCTGGCGCGATCAGGGCATCGTGCCCTGGGCCTATCTGCGCGCGCCCTGGCCCAGGTACTGGACGGGGTTCGACCTGGCCGTCAACGTGGCCGGATACGTGCCCATGGGCTTGTTGCTGGCGCTGGCGCTGCTGCGCACGCGGCGCGCCGGCGTGGCGGTGCTGCTGGCCGCAGGCGCTGCCACGGCGCTGTCGTTTTCCATGGAGTGCCTGCAGTCGTACCTGCCCATGCGCGTGGCCTCCAACGTGGACTTCGCGTTCAACACCGCCGGCGGCTGGCTGGGCGCGCTGCTGGCCTGGGCGCTGGCGCGGCTGGGCGCCATCGGGCGCTGGGAGCAGGTGCGCACGCGCTGGTTCGGCCGCCAGGCGCGCGGGGCGCTGGTGCTGCTGGCGCTGTGGCCCGTGGGCCTGCTGTTTCCCATGCCGGTGGCCTATGGCATGGGCCAGGTCTACGAGCGCGCCGAAGAGGCCCTGGCCGAATGGCTGATGGACACGCCGTTTCTGGACTGGCTGCCGGTGCGCGACATCGAGCTGCAGCCCATGCTGCCCTGGGCGGCGGCGGCCAGCGTGGCGCTGGGCGCGCTGGCGCCGTGCGTGCTGGGCTACACCCTGGTGGCGCCGCGCGCGCGCCGGGCGCTGTTTGCGCTGGCCGCACTGGTGGTGGGGCTGGCCGTATCGGCGCTGTCGGCGGCGCTGTCCTACGGGCCGGCCAACGCCTGGGCCTGGGTCACGCCGGCGGTGCAGCAGGGCCTGCCGCTGGCGACCGTGGGCGCCGCCGCCCTGCTGCCGCTGCCGCCGCGCGCCTGCGCCGCCGCGCTGGCGGTGATCCTGCTGGCGCAGCTCGGACTGCTCAACAGCGCGACGCCGGACGTGTACTTTGCCAGCACGCTGCAAAAATGGGAGCAGGGACAGTTCATCCACTTCTACGGCCTGTCGCAATGGGTGGGCTGGCTGTGGCCGTTCGCGGTGCTGGTGTGGCTGCCCGCGCGCCTGTTCGATCGCAACCCCATGCCAGCTCCGCCGGCGCCCTGAAATCGCACGCCCGCCGTGTCGGTCGGACACGCATGCGCCGCGTCGGCGCAAGACCACAGCGTTTGGCGGTGTTGACCGACGTCGCAAGCCCGAAGCAGGGTCGAGACTCGAATCGACACAGACCTCCTGAGACCCGACATGAAAGCGGCCGACGAATTTTTTATGCGCGGCGATCTGGCCCCGATGTGACCGTACCGCGGGGCACTCCATCGCAAGACCCACGTCCCGAAGCGCAGGTCGGCGCGATGGCCCACGAATCATTCATGGCGGAATTTTCCAAACCGACAGCGAAAGGACCCGCACCCATGGGACACGACTTCACCGATGACGCTTTGTATGGCCCTGGCGGCGTGTTTTATCCGCGCGGCTACGTGTTCGCCATGTTTCTCGATGCCGCGGCCGCGCAGGTCGCGGTCACCGCGCTCGCCGCGCTGGCCGAGATCGGCTCCGTTCAACTCGTGAGCAGCGCGACCATCGTCGAGCGCATGTCCCCGCGCGCCGCCGACCGGGGCATGCCTTCGGTGGGGCGCGAAGACCAGTTCATGCGACGCTTCGTCGAATTGGCCCGCGACGGCATGGACGGCGTCTTGATCGAGGTGGGCCATGCCGCGCCCGAGGCCATCGCCCAAGTCCTGGAGGCCAACAATGCCGCCCTGGCGTACCACTACCGCACGCTGGTCATCGAGGAGCTGGTCGATACCAAGCCTCGCGCCGAAGCCGCAGCCGCCGGCAAGTTGTAGTCCGGCGAACAGGGCACGGGCTGCACGTCACGCCGCTGCGGCGCCTGGCGCTCCCGATCCCGTCAGATCCAGCCCTCCGGCCCGGGGCTGGTGTGGATCGTGAACTCCGGTGTCCCGCCCAGGACAAAGGTGCCCAGCAGCAAGCTCAGCAGCGACATGAAGATGCTGGCCCAAAAGGCTGTCCAGAAGCCGTCCAGGTGAAAGCCCCGCACCAGCCGCGCCACCAGCATCAGCACCAGCGCGTTGATCACCAGCAGGAACAGCCCGAACGTGACCAGCGTCAGCGGCAAGGTCAGCACCACCAGCAGGGGCCGCACCACCGCGTTGGCCAGCCCCAGCAGCAAGGCCGCCACCCCCAGCGCGCCGCCGCCATCAAAGCGCAGGCCCTTGAACACGTGACTGGCCACCCAAAGGCCGAACGCCGTAATGGCCCAATGCAGCAGGAAGGGAGTGAGGTTGGCGAGCATGATCCGAAGCGAGATGGCCGCAAGGGCGGTGACAAGGGGGCGGCGCGCGCGCCGCGTGGCGTTCGCCCGCATTGTCCACGCCAGCGCGCCGGCGTGCTGGCGACGGCGTCTCACCTTGTGCGGTGGCTCGCGGACTTTGCCGGGGCGACCCACGGCGCCGGTGGGACCGCCTAAAATCGGACCATGACCACGCCCTCTGCAACGCCGTACTACGCACGACACATTTTTTTCTGCCTCAACCAGCGCACCAACGGCGAGGATTGCTGCGCCAACCACGGCGCCCAGGCCGCGTTCGACCACTGCAAGGCCCGCGTGAAGGCCGAGGGCCTGGCCGGCGTGGGCCAGGTGCGCGTGAACAAGGCCGGCTGCCTGGACCGCTGCGCCGGCGCGCCGGTGGCGGTGGTGTACCCCGAAGGCACGTGGTATTCGTACGTGGACACGAGCGACATCGACGAGATCATCGAATCGCACCTCAAACAAGGCCGCGTGGTCGAGCGCCTGCTGCTGGCGCCGGACGTGGGCCGCTGAGCACCTCGCATTTACAAGCCATTTCAACTTGCAGCGCTGATCCCGCCGGCGCAAGCAGCTACAATTTAAATAGCTGATGAACGCGCTTTCCCAACCCTTGAGCCTGCACGGCCCGGCCGGCGCGCTGCAGGCGCTGCTCGACACGCCCCTGCTCGAGCCCGGCGCCCGCCTGCGGGGCACCGCGGTCATCGCCCACCCCCACCCGCAGTTCGGCGGCACCATGACCAACAAGGTGGTGCAGACCCTGGCGCGCGCCTGCGTGCTGTGCGGCTGGCGTGCGCTGCGCTTCAATTTTCGCGGCGTGGGCGAGAGCCAGGGCACGTACGACGAAGGCCGCGGCGAGTTGCAGGACATGCTGGCCGCCATCGAGCAGCAGGCGCCGCCCGATGCGCCCTTGCTGATCGCCGGCTTTTCGTTTGGCGCCTTCGTCGCCAGCCACGCCATCGCGGCCTTGCACGGCCAGCGCGCCATCGAGCGCGCCGTGCTGGTGGGCACGGCCTGCTCGCGCTTTGACGTGGCGCCCATTGCCGCGGAACTTCAGGCCGACACGCTGGTCATTCACGGCGAGCTGGACGACACCGTGCCGCTGGCCGCGGTGCTCGACTGGGCCCGGCCGCAGGCGCTGCCCATCACCGTGGTGCCGGGCGGCGAACATTTTTTTCACGGTCAACTGCCGCTGCTGCGCTCCCTGGTGATGCGCCATGTGCGTGCCTGACCGATCTTCTGAACCCTTGATTCTTCCCACTGCCCCATGACCCGCCTGCCCCACGCCTTTGCCGCCCTCGCCCTGTGTGCCGCCGCCCTCACCGCCCACGCGCAAAGCCCGCAACCGCCCGAGGTGGCGGCCAAGGCCTATCTGGTGATGGACGTGAGCTCGGGCCAGATCCTGGCGGGCAAGGACATGGACGCGCCGGTCGAGCCCGCGTCGCTGACCAAGCTGATGAGCGCCTACGTGGTGTTCGACGCGCTGCGCGCCAAGAAGATCACCCTGACGCAAACCCTGCCCGTGAGCGAGCGCGCCTGGAAGACGCCCGGCTCGCGCATGTACATCGACCCCAAGATGCAGGTGCCGGTGGAAGACCTGATCAAGGGCATGATCGTGCAGTCGGGCAACGACGCCACGGTGGCCCTGGCCGAGGGCGTGGGCGGCACGGTCGAGCGCTTTGTCGAGATGATGAACGACCAGGCCAAGGCGCTGGGCCTGAAGAACACCCACTACACCAACGTCGATGGCCTGCCCGATCCGGCCCACGTCAGCACCGCGCGCGACCTGGCCCTGCTCTCGGCGCGGCTGATGCAGGAATTTCCCGAAGACGCCAAGTACTACGCCATCAAGAAATACCGCTACCCCGGCACCCCGGCCAGCAACGACACCAACCGCAACACGCTGCTGTTTCGCGACCCGACGGTGGACGGCCTGAAGACCGGCCACACCAAGGCCGCGGGCTATTGCCTGGTGGCCACCGCGGCGCGCGACTTCCCCAACCTGAAGGGCCGCCGCCTGGTGTCGGTGCTGCTGGGCGCCACCAGCGACAGCACGCGCATCAACGAATCGCAAAAGCTGCTGAACTGGGGCTACACGGCCTACGACGACGTCAAGCTGTTCGACGCCGGCCAGCCCGTGGCCACGCCGCGCGTCTGGAAGGGCAAGGCCAGCGAGCTCAAGCTGGGCAGCGCCACGCCCATCGTGGTGTCGGTGCCCGCGGGCACGGCCGGCCAGGTCAAGACCGAGATCGCGCGCCCCGACCCGCTGATCGCCCCCTTCAAGAAGGGCCAGACCGTGGCCACGCTCAAGATCAAGCAGGGCGATCAAACCCTGGGCGAAGTGCCCCTGGTGGCGCTGGACGGCGTGGAGGAATCGGGCTTCTTCGGCCGCGCCTGGGACGCGATGCGGCTGTGGATTCAGTGACGGCGCGCCGGTCCCGGCGCACCCCCCTTGCCACGGCAAGGGGCGACACGCGCTGCATCGATTGGGCGCGTCTGAATGGATCGAAACTCACTTATTCATAGCTGTTTGCGCTTTCTCGGCAAGCGCTTGCGCCATTTTTTGTTTTTATCTTTGTCGCTGGCCGCACCTTGAGTCAAGCGCTGGTCGCGCACGCACCGAAGCGGTCAGCTGTCGGCGCCCTTGCCTGCGGCAGGTGCTTGCGCCTGCGGTTTCAAGCGGGCAGCGCGGGTGCCCACACTGCTGGTCGCCAGCAAACCCAGCGAAATCAGTACAACGCCCACCATCTCGGCCGCATCGGGCCGCTCGTGCAGCCACGCCCAGGCCAGCAAGATGGCGCCGATCGGCACGCCCAGGCTCGACAGGCTGGCCACCCCCGCGCTCAAGTGCATGATCACGAACGACCACAGGAGAAACGCCAAACTCGAGGCAAGCACGGCAACGTACAGCACGTCCAGCACCAGCGCAGGCGTCCAGTCAACGGGGCGGCTGGGCACCAGCAGCGCCAGCGCCACCAGCACCAGCGAGCCCCAGAACATCGACCAGAAGGTGAGCGCCAGCGGGTCGGGGTGGTGCAACTGGAACAACTGCTTGGTCAGCACCGTCCCCAGGGCCCAGAAGGCGCCACCGGCAATGGCCAGGCTGGTGCTTTGCCAGCCGCCCAGGTCGTGCCAGGGCTCGATGACCAAAACCAGCCCGACCACGGCCACCGCAATGCCCAACCATTGGCGCGGGCTCGGGCGCTCACGCAGCAGCCCCCATGCAAACAGCACCGCCCAGAACGGCATCGTGTAGACCAGCATCGACACGCGCCCCGCGCCGCCGCTAACCAGCGCCCATTGCGCCAGCGCCTGGAACGCCGCCGTCTGCGTCATGCCGATGGCGAAGGTCAGCTTGAACGGAGTGGGCTTCAGGGGCGCGCGCCGTATCAGCAGCACCACGAACAGCGTGAGCGTTCCCAGTCCGAAGCGCCACGCGGCGAAATCGAACGGCCCCATGTATTGCATGGCGTGCTTGGACACCACCCAGGTGATGGTCCACACCAGTGTGGTCACGACGATGGCGATGATGGGCGCGTTGGAGGTCAGCTTGTTGGACATGTTTTGCAAAGCGAAGATCGGGTGGCCCAAGGCGCTGCAACTATAGAACACGACCGCTCCGCAACGACCACGAGCGAGGCCTGCAAAGAACAGCGCGCCGATGCAAGTCTGTGCCGAGATTGCGCAAGAGGTCAATCAAACAAAAGCGATGCCTGATTGGCTGAAGCACAAGCCCACGCCAGTGCGGCGCAGCCAGCCATCCGTCGATGCCCATTCAACCTGGAAACGGATGTTTGTTGCGCCCTGCGCATCCGGGCGTTTCAACGCTTCGCGTCACGCTCGCGCAAAAAACACCGCGCTCATCACCAGCCCCACCGCGATCACGATCGCGCGCACCCAGGCCGTGGGCAGACGCCTGGCCAGGCGCGCGCCGGCAAAGCCGCCCAGGGTGGCAAAAACGGCCATCAGCAGGGCCGGCGCCCAGGCGATCAGGCCGCCCAGGGCAAAGGCGGCCACCGACAGCACCGACAGCACGGCCGAGTTGAGGTTCTTCAGCGCGTTGGCGGTGTTCAGGCGCGACTCGCCCGCCACCAGGTACAGCGCCAGCAGCAAGATGCCCACGCCGCCGTTGAAGTAGCCGCCGTAGGTGGTCACCAGCAGCAGGCCCGGCAGGCGCCAGCGCGCCAGGCTGCCGCCCGCACCGGCGCTGCGGCGCGCCAGCCGCGGGCCCAGCGCGAACAGCACCGTGGCCAGCAGCAACAGCCAGGGCACGATGCCGGCAAACACGCGCGCAGGCGTCACCAGCAGCAGCAGCGCGCCGATCACGCCGCCGGCAGCGCTCACCAGCATCTCCCGCTGCAAGACCGCGCCCGGCGTGGCCGCCAGTTCCCGGCGAAATCCCGCCACGCTGCCGAAGTAGCCGGGGCACACCGCCAGCGCGCTGGTGGCGTTGGCGGGAATTGGCGGCACGCCCGCCCACACCAGCGCCGGAAAGGTCAGGAAGGTGCCCCCGCCGGCCATGGCGTTGAGCACGCCGGCGCCAAATCCGGCCCCAGCCAACACCGCCCAGGCCAGCAAGTCATTCATGAATACTATTGTTTTTGTAGCTGTTGGCGCTTGTTCGGAAAGCGCTCAAGCCGGATTTTGTTTGGATCTGAGCGCCGACGCATGCGCCTGCACCGCGTCCAGCCCGAAGCGCTGTCCGCGCTGGTGGTCTTGCACGCAGCGCAGCACCAGCGGGCTGCGGTGGCGCTCGGCGCTGGCACGCACTTCCTCGGGCGTCAGCCACAGCGTGCGCACGATGCCCGCGTCCAGCGCGCGGCCGGGCTCGGGCGCACCCGCCGTGCCGCAATAGGCAATGCGCAGCCAGGTGGTGCCATCGCCCTCGGCGTCGGGCACGGCCGCCAGGTACACGCCCAGCAGGGCGGTGGGCGTGAAGACGCAGGCCGTCTCCTCCAGCGCCTCGCGCACGGCGGCGTCCTGCGGCGACTCGCCGGGCTCCAGGTGGCCGGCGGGGGTGTTCAGGCGCAGGCCGGCGCTGGTGTGCTCTTCCACCAGCAGATAGCGGCCGTTCTGCTCGATCACCGCGGCCACGGTGACGCGGGGTGCCCATCGTGCTTTGCTCATCGCGGCGATTATGCAGATCATGCTTTCGGTAACATGCCGGTCACCGGGTGAGGGCGCGGAAATCTAGGACAATGCCCTTCGAACACGGCGGCCCGCCCCGGCGCGCCGGGGCGTCGAGCCCTCGCCTTGCGGTCCGAAACGAGGAGAATTTTTCATGCTGATTGGCGTCCCCGCCGAAACCGCGGCCGGTGAAAGCCGCGTTGCCGCCACGCCCGAAACGGTGAAGAAACTGGTGGCGCAAGGCCACGCGGTGCGGGTGCAAGCCGGCGCCGGCCTGCGCGCCAGCGTGACCGACGAGGCGCTGGCTGGCGTGGGCGCCGAAATCGTCGATGCGGCCGCCGCCTTCGGTGCCGAGATGGTGCTGAAGGTGCGCAACCCCTCGGCCGCCGAAATCGCGCAGATGAAGCCGGGCACCGTGCTGGTCGGCATGCTCGAGCCCTTCAACGCCGAGGGGCTGCAGCGCCTGGCCGCCGCGCGCATCACGGGCTTTGCGCTGGAGGCGGCGCCGCGCACCACGCGCGCGCAGAGCATGGACGTGCTGTCCAGCCAGGCCAACATCGCCGGCTACAAGGCCGTCATCATGGCGGCCGACAAGTACCAGAAGTTCTTTCCCATGCTGATGACCGCGGCCGGCACCGTCAAGGCCGCGCGCGTGGTGATTCTGGGCGTGGGCGTGGCCGGCCTGCAGGCGATTGCCACCGCCAAGCGGCTGGGCGCGGTGATCGAGGCCAGCGACGTGCGCCCCAGCGTGAAGGAGCAGATCGAATCGCTGGGCGGCAAGTTCATCGACGTGCCGTATGAAACGGCCGAAGAGAAAGAAGCCGCCGAAGGCGTGGGCGGCTACGCCCGGCCCATGCCGCCCAGCTGGCTGGCGCGGCAAAAGGTCGAGGTCGCCAAGCGCGTGGCGCTGGCCGACGTGGTGATTTCCACCGCGCTGATCCCCGGCCGCGCCGCGCCGGTGCTGATCACCGAGGACATGGTCCAAAGCATGAAGCCCGGCTCGGTCATCATCGACATGGCCGCCGGCAAGGGCGCGCCCAACCCGGACGGCAGCGTGGGCGGCAACTGCCCGCTGACGGTGGCCGACCAGACGGTGGTCAAGCACGGCGTGGTGATCGTCGGCGAAACCAACCTGGCGGCGTTGGTGGCCGCCGATGCCAGCAGCCTGTACGCGCGCAACGTGCTCGATTTTTTGAAGCTGGTGCTGCCGCCCGCGCCCAAGGGCGAGCCGGCCAGCACCTTTCGCATCGACCCGGAGGACGACATCGTCACCGCCTGCCTGATGGCGCACGAGGGCGCCGTCACGCGAAAAGCATGAATCGCCCCCAGTCTTCACTTGCTGCGCGATGTTTCGCCCACCCCCTGACCGGGGACACCCCGGCCACGGGTGCCCTGGACTGGCCTGCTCCGCGGCCTTTCGGCTCTTTGGGTTTGATGCGTTGCCCGTGGAGCGCAAGGCCGTGAATCACCGAGAGGACAAACCCATGTTGGCTTACCCGCATTCCCTGATCGGCCCGCGCCTGGCGCTGGCCGCCGCCGCCCTGGCGCTGCTGGCCGCCTGCGCCGCGCCCGCGCCCACGACGGCCCCCGCGGCCGCGAGTCCCGTCGCCACCGCACCCGATGCGGCCAGCGCACCCGTGATCGAGGTGCCCCCCAGCAGCATCGGCACCTGGATCGACCTGGGCGCCCACCTGGCACCCTGGCTGGCCGGCGAAGGCGCGGCCCCCGCCAGCGGCGCCAGCGTGCCCACGCGCGTGGCCGGCTTGCAACGCGCCGACGGCCGCTGGCTGGCCCTGGTGGTGGTGCAGCGCGTGCCGGGCGCCGGCAGCGCGTGCCCGCCCATGGGCCGCCACAGTGTCGCCGGCGCCGACGGCTGCCTGCGCATGCGCCGCGACGCCGACTTCGACCGCTGGCTGCAACAGCAAAACCCGGTGCTGCAACGCTGGATCGAGCAGCACGACTGGAACTCGCGCCCGCGCACCTGGATCAGCGACCGCGCCAGCGGCAGCGCCGACGCGCTGGAGGCGGTGGCCCTGGTCGAGCCAGCGCTGCTGGAGCCGGCCACGCGCAACAACAACGACTTTCTGGCGGCCGGGCGAAACGGCCTGACCTGGGCCCGGCAGTTTGCCAGCGCCACCCAGGCCACGGCGGGCGGGCAGCCGCTGCGCGTGCCGCCCTTCCCTTACTCCGCCCCGCTGGCCGCGCCGCCGGCGGCCGCGCCCACCACCATCCCGACCGGCGTGGTGACGGCGCCGCCCGCGGCCACCGCCGAGCAGGTGATGCCCGCGCGCCCGGCGCCCCGCGTGCCGCGCGCCGACCGCCAATAGCCCCGCCGCAAGCCCTGAACCCCCGAGGAGCCCCCCATGGATGTCGTATCCCACACGATCACCAACCTGACCATCTTCGTGCTGGCCATCTACGTGGGCTACCACGTGGTGTGGACGGTGACGCCGGCGCTGCACACGCCGCTGATGGCCGTCACCAACGCCATCTCGGCGATCGTCGTCGTCGGCGCCATGCTGGCGGCCGCGCTCACCACCGGCTGGTTTCCCAAGCTGCTGGGCGTGGCGGCGGTGGCGCTGGCCTCGGTCAACATCTTCGGCGGCTTTCTGGTGACGCGGCGCATGCTCGAGATGTTCAAGAAAAAAGAGCGAGCACCCAAAGAGGCCAAATGATGATGACCAACTTTTGCGTATCGACACGCCGCTCATTTTCAGTGAAGGCTGACTTGCCGAATGGCAAGTCAAGCGAAGCGGCCGAAACTAAAAAAGAGCGCCCAGCCAAGGCGGAACAAGCGCAAGGCGCTGCAAAATAAGGAGCAGATGGCATGAGCATGAACCTTGTCACCCTGCTGTACCTGATCGCCAGCGTCTGCTTCATCCAGGCCTTGAAGGGCCTCTCGCACCCCACCAGCTCGATCCGCGGCAACGCCTTCGGCATGGTCGGCATGGCCATTGCCGTGGTGACCACGGCCGCGCTGATCGTGCAGATCGCCGGTTCGGCCCTGGGTCTGGCCTGGGTCCTGCTGGGCCTGGTCGTCGGCGGCGCCTACGGCACCTGGCGCGCCAAGACGGTCGAGATGACCCAGATGCCCGAGCTGATCGCGTTCTTTCACAGCATGATCGGCCTGGCCGCGGTGTGCATTGCCGCCGCCACGGTGCTGGAGCCGCACGCACTGGGCATCGTGGCGCAGGCGGGCGAGGCCATCCCCGGCGGCAACCGCGTCGAACTGGCGCTGGGCGCCTTCATCGGCGCGGTCACCTTCAGCGGCTCGGTCATCGCCTGGGGCAAGCTGTCGGGCAAGAGCAAGTTCCGGCTGTTCCAGGGTGCGCCGGTGCAGTTTGCCGGCCAGCACTGGCTGAACCTGCTGCTGGGCCTGGCGGCCGTCTTCTTCATCTTCGGCTTCTGGCATTCGCAAAGCCACTTCGACTTCGCGCTGGTGTGCCTGCTGGGCTTCGTCATCGGCGTGACGCTGATCATCCCGATCGGCGGCGCCGACATGCCGGTGGTCATCTCCATGCTCAACAGCTATTCGGGCTGGGCGGCGGCGGGCATCGGCTTTTCGCTCAACAACAGCATGCTGATCATTGCCGGCTCGCTGGTGGGCAGCTCGGGCGCCATCCTGTCCTTCATCATGTGCAAGGCGATGAACCGCGCGTTTCTCAGCGTGATCCTGGGCGGCTTCGGCGGCGAGGCGGCCACCGCCACCGGCGCCACCGAGCAGCGCCCGGTCAAGAGCGGCAGCCCGGACGACGTGGCCTTCATGCTGGGCAACGCCGACAGCGTGATCATCGTGCCGGGCTACGGCCTGGCGGTGGCGCGCGCGCAGCACGCGGTCAAGGAAATGGTCGCCAAGCTGACGGCCAAGGGCATCGACGTCAAGTACGCCATCCACCCCGTGGCCGGCCGCATGCCCGGCCACATGAACGTGCTGCTGGCCGAGGCCGAGGTGCCCTACGACCAGGTGTTCGAGATGGACGACATCAACGGCGAGTTCGGCCAGGCCGACGTGGCGATGATCCTGGGTGCCAACGACGTGGTCAACCCCGCCGCGCTGCAAAAGGGCAGCCCCATCTACGGCATGCCCATCCTGGAGGCCTACAAGGCCAAGACGGTGATCGTCAACAAGCGCTCCATGGCCGCGGGCTACGCGGGCCTGGACAACGAGCTGTTCTACATGGACAAGACCATGATGGTGTTCGGCGACGCCAAGAAGGTGGTCGAGGAGATCACCAAGGCGATCGAATAGGCCGCGCGGGCACTCTCGGCGGGCGAGGCACGATCTGCCTCGCTTTTTTGCGCCCGCGTCGTGCCGCTGCGCGGCCCCCCCGACCACCACCGGTCACAATACGTTGCACACCCATTCTTTCAATCGCATTGACGGAGGATTTCAGGCATGACGGATCGCATCTGGCTGAGCGGCTACCCGCAGGGCGTCCCGGCGGACATCGACGCCACGCAATACCCATCGCTGGTGGCACTGATCGAGGAGAGTTTCAAGAAATACGCCGACCGCACGGCCTACCGCTTCATGGGGCACAGCGTCAGCTACGCCGAGACCGACCAGCAAAGCCGCGCGCTGGCCGCCTACCTGCAGGGCCTGGGCCTGGCCCGGGGCGATCGCGTGGCGCTGATGATGCCCAACGTGCCGCAGTACCCCGCCGCCGTGGCCGCGGTGCTGCGCGCCGGCTTCGTGGTGGTCAACGTCAACCCGTTGTACACCGCGCGCGAACTGGAGCACCAGCTCAAGGACTCGGGCGCCAAGGCCATCATCATCATCGAGAACTTCGCCGCGACGCTGGCGCAGTGCATCGCCAACACGCCCGTCCAGCACGTGGTGCTGGCCTCGATGGGCGACCGGCTGGGCTGGCTCAAGGGCACGCTGGTCAACTACGTTGTGCGCAAGGTCAAGAAGCTGGTGCCCGCCTTCAACCTGCCCGGCGCCGTGCGCTACAACGATGCGGTGACCCAGGGTCGCAACAGCGCCTTCAAGCCCGCACCCGTGGGCCCCGACGACGTGGCGGTACTGCAATACACCGGCGGCACCACCGGCGTGAGCAAGGGCGCCACGCTGCTGCACCGCAACCTGATCGCCAACGTGCTGCAGTCCGAGGCCTGGAACAACCCGGTGATGAAGAGCATCCCGGCCGGCCAGCAGCCCGCCAGTGTGTGCGCGCTGCCGCTTTATCACATCTTCGCGTTCACCGTGGGCATGATGCTGTCGCTGCGCACCGGCGGCCTGCTGATCCTGATTCCCAACCCGCGCGATCTGCCCGCGGTGTTCAAGGACCTGGCCAAGGAGACGTTTCACAGCTTTCCGGCCGTCAACACCCTGTTCAACGGCCTGGCCAACCACCCCGACTTCAACACCGTCAACTGGAAGAACCTGAAGGTGTCGGTGGGCGGCGGCATGGCGGTGCAAAGCGCCGTGGCCAAGCTGTGGCTGGACAAGACCGGCTGCCCGATCTGCGAGGGCTACGGCCTGTCGGAGACCAGCCCCTCGGCCACCTGCAACCCGGTCACGTCCAAGGCCTTCACCGGCACCATCGGCCTGCCGCTGCCCAGCACCTTCATCAAGATCCTGGACGACAACGGCGCCGAGGTGCCGCTGGGCCAGCCCGGCGAGATCGCCATCAAGGGCCCGCAGGTGATGGCCGGCTACTGGCAGCGCCCGGACGAGACGGCCAAGGTCATGACGCCGGACGGCTTCTTCAAGAGCGGCGACATCGGCGTGATGGACGAGCGCGGCTACACCCGGATCGTGGATCGCAAGAAGGACATGATTCTGGTGAGCGGCTTCAACGTCTATCCCAACGAGCTCGAAGACGTGGTGGCCGCCATGCCCGGCGTGATGGAAGTGGCCGCCGTGGGCGTGCCCGACGACAAGACCGGCGAGGCCATCAAGCTGGTGCTGGTCAAGAAGGACCCCGGCCTGACCGAAGACGCCGTGCGCGCCTACTGCAAGCAAAACCTCACCGGCTACAAGCAGCCGCGCATCATCGAGTTCCGCACCGAGCTGCCAAAGACCCCGGTGGGCAAGGTGCTGCGCCGCGAGCTCAGAGACAAGGGCTGATGCCGCGCATCGGCTTGATCGCCGCACTGCACGACGAGTTGTCGACGGTCTTGCAGCGTCTGCCCGATGAGCAGCGTGAATCGGTCGCGGGGCGCGACTTCTGGTGCGGCCACTGGCACGGGCATGCCCTGGTGGCGGTGCTGGCGCGCGTGGGCAAGGTGGCGGCCGCCACCACCGCCACCGCGCTGATCGAGCGCTTTGGCGTCGATCGCATCCTCTTTACCGGCACCGCGGGCGGACTGGCCCCCGGCGTGCGGGTGGGCGACGTGGTGCTGGCGCGCACGCTGCTGCAGCACGACATGGATGCATCGCCGCTGTTTCCGCGCCATGAGGTGCCGCTGTATGGCCGCGCGCGCTTTGATGCCGACCGGCGCTTGTCCGACGCCGTGGCCGCCGCCGCGCGCACCGCGCTGGGACATGTCGAGGCCACGCTGGGCGCCCACGTGGTGCAGGAATTCGCCCTGCACGCGCCCGCGCTCCACGAAGGACTGATCGTCAGCGGCGACCGCTTTGTCGCCACCGCCGCCGCAAGCGCCGCCCTGCGCGCCGAGTTGCCCGACGCGCTGGCCGTCGAAATGGAAGGCGCCGCCGTGGCCCAGGTCTGCCACGACTACGGCATCCCCTTCGCCGCCCTGCGCACCATCTCCGACCGCGCCGACGACAGCGCCCACGTGGACTTCACCCGCTTCATCGCGCGCGTGGCCAGCCCGATCAGCGCAGCGGTGCTCGAGGCGTATTTTTCGTCGCTATCAAATATGTAGTCATCCAATGCCGCTGCACCAGCGCAAGCGGCCGATACCCCCGCGAGCGCCGGCCCTCACCCCAACCCTCTCCCAGAGGGAGAGGGAGAAAACCAGAAGGCCGTGGAGCAGGCCAGGCGTGCGTGGCCGAATCAAAAAACCCGTCGTCCCCGCGAGCGAGCGCCCTCGCCCCAACCCTCTCCCCGAGGGAGAGGGAGTCAAACTCGAATGGCCGCGGAGCCGGCCGAGCCCGCGGCACCCGTGGCCGGGGTCTCCCCGGCCACTGGGTGCGTCCCCCCTCCGGGGGGAAGCCGCGCCAGCGGCGCAGGGGGGAGTCACTTCAACCAGCCGCGCCGCCGGAAGTACCACATCGGCACCAGGGCGCTGGCCACCATCAGTGCCAGCGCGAACGGGTAACCCAGCGGGTGCTCCAGCTCGGGCATGTTGCGAAAGTTCATGCCATAGATGCTGGCGATCAGCGTGGGCGGCAGCAGCGCCACGCTGGCCACCGAGAAGATCTTGATGATCTTGTTCTGGTTGATGTTGATGAAGCCCACGGTGGCATCCATCAGGAAGTTGATCTTGTCGAACAGAAAGGTGGTGTGGCTGTCCAGCGAATCCAGGTCGCGCTGGATCTGGCGCGCCTCCTCGAACTGCTCGGCGTCCAGCATCTTGCTGCGCATCAGAAAGCTGACCGCGCGGCGCGTGTCCATCACGTTGCGGCGGATGCGTCCGTTCATGTCTTCCTGGCGCGCGATGGTGGCCAGCACCTCGCTGGCCAGCTCGTCGCTCACGTTGTCGTCCAGCACCTTCTTGCCGGCCGTCTCCAGGTCGTCGTAGATGCCCTCCAGCGTGTCGGCGCAGTATTCGTCCCAGTCACGAACTCAAACTCGAGCGCCAGCGTATTGCACGCGACCTGCATGACCAGGTGGGCTCGCAGCTTGTGCATGCCATGGCCCTGGTGGACCCCGGTGCA
>JAFEEB010000028.1:0-11425 GCA_018241325.1 Pseudomonadota bacterium
GCAGCCTGTGAGTGCAGCACAGGGTATCAGATCTTGGCCATTTCATAAACCGCCTGACTCTGTGTTAGGCATTCCAATAAAAATCGCTCGTGCGACGCAGCGCGGATGACGTGGAACTAGAGTTATACGACACACGCACGAAAAACGCCAGTCGCGCAATGCTGTCCAGTCCTGCCGGTGCACAGGCGGAGATTCGCCCCGTCTCGTTTAGCCAAACCTAAAAATAGCGGGATCATCTCAGTCTCACATCGAACCTGGGCGCCGCCGGACGGCGGGTACATCGGCACGGCCTTTCCCCATCCAGCCGCCGCCCTCAATTCAACGCCATCGACAGCTTGCGCCGATAGCTGGACAGCAGCTCGGCCTGCGGGTCTTCCTGCTTGGCAGCCTTGCCGGTCAGCTCGATGCCGCCGGCGCTTTTGCCGTCGGCGGCGGCGCCGGGTTTTTGCGGAGGCGGGGTCAGCAGTTCGAGGATGGCGACGTAGGTCTTGCGGGCGGCCTCCTCGTTCCACTTGCGGTCGCGCATGATGATCTCCAGCAGCTCGTCCATGCTGGCGGTCCACTGGCCTTCTGCCATCAGGGCGCGGGCCTTGGCAAAGCGGGTGTCAAAGTCGCGCTTGTTCTGCGCGATGGCGGCGTCGTATTGCTCGATGGGCCAGTTGCCGCGCTCGTCCTGGTGCACGAACTCGATGGCGTCCAGCCAGCGGCGCAGGGCGTCGAAGTGCAGCGGGCGCGGCTCGCGCGCCAGCGGTTCTTCCAGCGCGGCGGCGGCCTCGGCGTAGGCACCGGTGCTGATCAACAGGCGCACGTAGTCGGAGCGCGCGGCGTCGTTGCCCGGGTCGTGCGCCAGTGCGTCGGCCAGCTTGGCCAGCGCGGCGTCGGTGTCGCCCGACTCCAGCAGGGCTTCGGCCTCGTCGGCCTGGGCCTCGGCGGCCACGGCGCCCTCGCTGGGCACGTGTTTGTCCAGGAACTGGCGCACCTGCGCGGCGGGCAGCGCGCCGACAAAGCCGTCCACCGGCTGGCCGCCAGCGAACAGCACGCAAAACGGGATGCTGCGCACGCCGAACATCTGCGAGAGCTGGCCGGCGATGTCCTGCTGCTTGTCGGCGTCGAGCTTGGCCAGCACAAAGCGGCCGGCGTATTCCACCTCGAGCTGTTCGAGCACGGGGCCCAGCTGCTTGCAGGGGCCGCACCACTCGGCCCAGATGTCCACCAGCACGGGCGTGGTCAACGAGGCCTTGAGCACCTCGGTTTCGAAGTTTTGTACGGTGACGTCGATCATGGTCAGGAATGTGCGGGCAAAATCGGGGAAAGCAACCATTGTGCAGTAGCGTCATGATGAATCCCGTGGTCGGCGTGGTGATGGGTTCCAGCAGCGACTGGGGCACGATGCAGCACGCCGTGCAAGTTTTGCAGCAGTTCGGCGTGGCGCACGAGGCGCGCGTGGTGTCGGCCCACCGCATGCCCGACGACCTGTTTGCCTACGCCGAGGGCGCCGAGGCGCGCGGCCTGCGCGCCATCATTGCCGGCGCCGGCGGCGCGGCCCACCTGCCCGGCATGCTGGCGGCCAAGACCGTGGTGCCGGTGCTGGGCGTGCCCGTGGCCTCGCGCCACCTGCAGGGCGTGGATTCGCTGCACTCCATCGTGCAGATGCCCAAGGGCGTGCCGGTGGCCACCTTTGCCATCGGCAACGCCGGCGCGGCCAACGCGGCGCTGTTTGCGGTGGCGATGCTGGCGGCCGATGACGCGGCCCTGCGCGCCAGGCTGCACGCCTTTCGCGCCGAGCAAACCGCCGCCGCGCGCGCGATGACTCTCCCACCGGCGCAGGCGCAATGACCTGGCCGATCCTTCCTGGAGCCGTGATCGACGGCCGCCCGGCCACCCTGGGCGTGCTGGGCGGCGGCCAGCTGGGCCGCATGTTCGTGCATGCGGCGCAGTCGCTGGGCTACGAGACGGTGGTGCTCGACCCCGACCGCGCCAGCCCCGCCGGGCGCATCAGCCACCACTTCATCTGCGCCGACTACCGCGACCCCAACGCCTTGCGCGAGCTGGCCGCGCGCGCCCAGGCCGTCACCACCGAGTTCGAGAACGTGCCCGCCCAGGCCCTGGCCGAGCTGGCGCGCACGCGGGCGGTGTCACCGCCGACCGGTTGCGTGGCCATCGCGCAGGACCGCATCCGCGAGAAGGCGCACTTTGCGCGCTGCGCCGCCGCCAGCGGCGTGGCGCCGGCGCCGCACGCGGTGATCGAGTCCGAGGCCGACCTGGCCGCCGTGCCCGCCGCGCTGCTGCCCGGCATCCTGAAGACCGCGCGCCTGGGCTACGACGGCAAGGGCCAGGCGCGGGTTGGCACGCGCGCCGAGCTGGCCAGCGCCTGGCAGCAGATGGGCCGCGTGGCCTGCGTGCTCGAGCAGATGCTGCCGCTGGCGCTGGAGTGCTCGGTGATCGTCGCGCGCGGCGCGGACGGCACGGTGGTCAGCCTGCCCGTGCAGCGCAACCTGCACCGCGGCGGCATCTTGGCCGTGACCGAGGTTTTTGAGCAAAATATACCCTCAGCGCTCGCCCAGCAAGCGCAGGCAGCTACCAAAAACATAGTCATCGAGCTGGGCTACGTCGGCGTGCTGTGCGTCGAATACTTCGTGCTGCAAGACGGGCGCCTGGTGGTCAACGAGATGGCGCCGCGCCCGCACAACAGCGGCCACTACACGGTGGACGCCTGCGATCAGTCGCAGTTCGACCTTCAGGTGCGCACCCTCGCCGGCCTGCCCCTGCCGGCGCCGCGCCAGCACAGCGCCGCCATCATGCTCAACCTGCTGGGCGAGCTGTGGTTCGATGCTGCCGGCGCCCCGCGCGAGCCGCCGTGGGCCGAGGTGCTGGCCCTGCCCGGCGCACGCCTGCACCTGTACGGCAAGGCCCAGGCGCGGCCCGGCCGCAAGATGGGACACCTGACCCTGATCGGCCCGGACGCCGCCGGCGTGCGCCTGCAGGCGCTGCGTGCCGCCGAGCGGCTGGGCATCGAGGCGTTTTGATGCGCGCTTGCGCCCGGTCCGCACTGAACTCCCTCCCCCTCTGGGGGGAGGGTTGGGGTGGGGGCCAGCGGCGTGTCCGAGCGATGCGCCACCGGCCCCCATCCCGGCCTTCCCCCAGCGGGGGAAGGAGAGGGGGCACACCCTCCCCCCAACCCTCTCCCGCAGGCGGGAGAGGGGGCAGACACCACCCATGATTCTTGACGGCGCCCAGCCCGATGCCATCGCCCGCGCCGCCGATGCCTTGGCGGCGGGCGAGTTGGTCGGCCTGCCCACCGAGACGGTGTACGGCCTGGCGGCCGACGCCGGCAGCGATGCGGCGGTGCGCGGCATCTTTGCCGCCAAGGGCCGGCCCACCGACCACCCGCTGATCGTGCACCTGGCCGACCCCGGCGCCGTGCCGCGCTTTGCCGCCGCCGTGCCCGACTTCGCCCAGCGCCTGATCGACACCTTCTGGCCCGGCCCGCTCACCGTCATCCTGTCGCGCCAGGCCGGCGTGGCCGACGCGGCGGCCGGCGGCCACCCCACCATCGGCCTGCGCTGCCCCGCGCACCCGGTGGCGCGCGCGCTGCTGGCGGCCTGCGCCGCGCGCGGCGTGCATGGCCTGGCGGCGCCCAGCGCCAACCGCTTTGGCCGCGTCAGCCCGACCACCGCGCAGCACGTGGCGGCCGAGTTCGGCGACGGCCTGCTGGTGCTCGACGGCGGCCCCTGCGCCGTCGGCATCGAGTCCACCATCATCGACTGCACGCGCGGCGCGCCCGTGCTGCTGCGCCCGGGGCAGCTGGCGCGCGCCGCCATCGAGCGCGCCGCCGGCCGCCGTTTGCTCTCAAAAGATGAGCTGACGGCGCCCGACCCCAAAGCCTCCGGCACCCTGGCCGCGCACTACGCGCCGCGCGCCAAAGTGCGGCTGATGAGCGCGGCCGAGCTGCGCACCGCCTTGCAGGTATTGGGCGCCGACGCGCGCCACATCGCCGTGTGGGCACGCGCGCCGCTGCCCGCCGGGCACGCGGCACAGGCGCGCGCCATGCCCGATGACGCCGCCGCCGCCGCCCAGCAGCTGTTTGCCGTGCTGCGCACCTTCGACGACGCCGGCGCGCGCCTGATCTGGGTCGAGACACCGCCACCCGATGCCGCCTGGGACGGCGTGCGCGACCGCCTGCAGCGGGCCACCGCGGCCGGCTGATTGCAAAGTTCGTTGTCTCGAGCCCACCCTCGTTAAACTTGCCCCTTTGTCGTGCCTGGAGCCCGCCTCATGATGTCTTCTCCCTGGATTCGCCGCGCCGCTGGCAGCCTGCTCGTTGCCGCCACCGCCTTGCTTGCCGCCTGCGGCTCCGGCTCGGTGGTGTCCGACCTGGTGCCCCAGCGCTTCATCACCGTGGGCGACGGCTTTGCCGACGTGGGCCAAAACGGCCACCGCTACACCATCAACGACGGCTCGCTCAACTGGGTGCAGCAGCTGGCGTCTTACTACAGCCTCACGGTGGCGCCCGCCTCGTCCGGCGGTTTTGGCTACGCCCAGGGCAATGCCCGCGTGGCCACACCCGACACCAGCAGCGGCACCAACGCCCCCAGCGTGACGGCCCAGGTCGATGCCCTGCTGGCGCGCACCACGCTGGGCAAGAACGACGTGGTCTTCATCAACGGCGGCATGAGCGACATCGTCGCCGCCGTGCAGGCCACCGGCATATCGGCGGCCACCAACGCCACGGTGGACACCGCTGCGCGCGCGCTGGCCGACCAGGTGCGCCGCGTGGTCGCGGCCGGCGCCACGCACGTCGTGGTCAGCGGGGTTTACAACCTGGGCATCACGCCGTGGGCGACACCCTGGGGGCGCTCGCAGCCGACGGGCGGCGGCCCCGTCACCGACTTGTCGGTGGCCTTCAACGACCGGCTGCTGATCCAGATCGCCGACATGGGCGCGACGGTGCTGTACTTCGACCCGGCGCTGTTCTTCAACCTGATCTACAACAAGCCCTCGAACTACCCGGTGGACAACGGCACCGACCCGGTGTGCACCACGCCCGACGCCAGCACCTGCACCCCCACCACCCTGGTGGCCGGGGCCGACCCCAGCCGCTGGCTGTTTGCCGACGGCCTGTACTTCACGCCCGCCATGCAGCGCCTGTTCGCGTCCGACGGCTACGCCGAGAACGCCTACACGCGCTTCAAGAACCGCTGGTGAACAAGTGACCCTCCCCCGTTGCTTCACTCGCTGCGCGATGTTTCGCCTCCCCCCTCCAAGGGGCATCGCCAGTGGCCGGGGAGACCCCGGCCACGGCGATCGCTGGCATGGCCTGCTGCGCGGCCACTCGACTCACTGGGAATCGGTCGCTGCGGGTGAGACGCAGTGCAAGAGAGCCATGGGATGAGCGCCCACCGCATCGCCGTCATCCCGGGCGACGGCATCGGCACCGAGGTGATGCCCGAGGCGCTGCGCGTGCTCGCGGCGGTGCAGCGCAAGTTCGGCGTCAAGCTCGACCTGACGCCCATCGCCTGGGCCAGTTGCGAGCACTACGCCAAGCATGGCGAGATGATGCCGCCCGACTGGAAAGAGCAGTTGCAGGGCATGGACGCGCTGCTGTTCGGCGCCGTCGGCTGGCCGGCCACGGTGCCCGACCACGTGTCGCTGTGGGGCAGCCTGCTGAAGTTTCGACGCGAGTTCGACCAGTACATCAACCTGCGGCCGGTGCGACTGTTCGAGGGCGTGCCCTGCCCGCTGGCCGGCAAAAAGGCGGGCGACATCGACTTCCTCGTCGTGCGCGAAAACACCGAGGGCGAGTACACCAACCTGGGCGGCGTGATGTACCAAGGTACCGAGCGCGAAATCGTGGTGCAGGAGACGGTGATGAGCGCCTTCGGCACCGATCGCGTGCTCAAGTTCGCCTTCGAGCAGGCCGCCACGCGCCCGCGCCGCAAGCTGGACGTGGCCACCAAGAGCAACGGCATTGCGATTTCCATGCCCTGGTGGGACGGCCGCGCCGACGCCATGGCCGCGCGCTACCCGCAGGTGGCCGTGCAAAAGCACCACATCGACATCCTGAGCGCGCGCTTCGTGCTGCAACCCGAGCGCTTCGACGTGGTGGTGGCCAGCAACCTGTTCGGCGACATCCTGTCCGACCTGGGCCCCGCCTGCACCGGCACCATCGGCCTGGCGCCTTCGGCCAACCTGAACCCCGAGCGCAGCTTTCCCAGCCTGTTCGAGCCCGTGCACGGCTCGGCGCCCGACATCTTCGGCCAAGGCATCGCCAACCCGGTGGCGATGATCTGGTCGGCCGCGCTGATGCTGCAGTTTCTGGGCGAGCAGGCCGCGCACGACGCCATCCTGCGCGCCATCGAAACCGTGCTGCGCAATGGCCCGCGCACGCGCGACCTGGGCGGTGCGGCCAGCACCGCCGAGATGGGTCAGGCCATCGCGGCGCTGATCTGACGCGTGGCGCGTGGCTCTTGCAGGGCCGCCGCCACGCCGCGCACCACGTCGCCGACCACGATCACCGCCGGGCTGCCCAGCCCTTCGCGCTCGATCGTTTCGTGCAGCGCGCCCAGCGTGGTGCGCGCATGGCGCTGCTGCGGCAGGCTGGCGTGCTGGATCACCACCGCCGGCGTGTGCGCCGGCAGGCCGCACAGCAGGCCCTGCTGGATGTCGGCGCGGCCGGTCATGCCCATGTAGATGACCAGCGTCAAGCGCGCGTCGCGCGCCGTGGCGGCCAGCTGGCGCCAGTCGGTGGCCGTGTCACCGGGCCGGTTATGGCCGGTGACAAAGAGCACGCCGTGCGCGTGTTCGCGGTGCGTCAGCGGCGCGCCCAGCAGCGTCATGCCGGCCAGGCCGGCGGTGATGCCGTTGACCACCTGCACGTCGATGCCGGCGGCGCGCAGCTGCTCCACCTCCTCGCCGCCGCGCCCGAAGATGAAGGGATCGCCGCCCTTCAGGCGCACCACGTGCTCGCCGGCGCGCGCGGCCCGCACCATCAGCCGCTCGATGAAGGCCTGGGGCGTGCTCTTGCAGCCGCCGCGCTTGCCCACGCGCACGACGCGCGCGCCGGCCGGGGCCAGCGCCACGATGGCCTCGCTCACCAGGTCATCGACCAGCAGCACGGTGGCGGCCTGGATGGTCTTCAGCGCCTTCAGCGTCAGCAGCTCCGGATCGCCCGGGCCGGCGCCCACCAGGGTGCAGCGGCCGGCCGCAGGGGGCTTGTTCATGATGGCGCCCCGGCCGCGATGCGGGCGCTCAGGTGCACGATGTGCTCCACCTGCCGCTGCAGGGCGGCCGGCACCGGCAGCGTGCCCGCCAGCACGCGGCGCGTGTAGTCGGCGGTGCTGGTCACGTCGATGGCGGCCGGCAGGCCGGGCACCTCGGCGGCGGTGCCGGGCTGCTGCTCATCCAGCAGCGCGTGCGCGCCGGCCACGAAGGCGTCGTAGCGCGGCGTGCGGCGCGGGTCGGCCGCCACCTCGCCCTCCAGCCCGCGCGAGAGCAGCGCGTGCATGCCCAGCGTGCTGAAGGTGCTGCACAGCAGGTCGAAGTACGCCGGGTGGGTATGGCTGGCCACCACCAGCGCCGGGCCGTCGCACGGGCCCAAGAGCTTGGCGACGCTGTGGCCGGGGTTGCGCAGGCCCAGCGTCTCGCGCACCGCCAGCAGGCGCGCGAGGCCCGGGTGCAGCAGCGCCGTGTCGACGTGGGCCACTTCCCTAGACGCTATTTGCTTGATAGCTGTCAACGCAGGAATGTCGAGCGCGGCAAGCACATCGGACGCCAAAACCCGGCCGGCCTCGGTGCGCATGCCGTGCAGCAGCACGCTCTGGCCCTGGCGCGCCAGCAGCAAGGCCAGCAGTGGCGTGAGCACCGGCAGCCGGCGCGCGCCGTTGTAGCTGGGTATCACGATGAGGGGCCGCCCCTGCGCGCAGGCGGGAAAGCGGGCGCTGCGGGCGTGGGCAGCGTCCAGAAAGCCGCACATCTCCTCCACGGTCTCGCCCTTGATGCGCATGGCCACGCAGAAGGCGCCGACTTCCAGATCGCTGGCCTGGCCATCCAGCACCTGGCCCAGCAGGTCGGCCGCCTGCGCGCGCTCGAGCCCCTTGGCGCCGCGTGCGCCGCGGCCGATGATCTTGATGTAGGGGCCGATGCTCATGGTGATGTTTGTCTTGGGTCGCGACTCAGGCCGGCTTGCGCGCGGGCGCCGTGCGGGCGTGCGTGGTGTAGAGCGTCAGGCCCGTGAAGGCGATGCCGCCCACCAGGTTGCCCAGCACGACGGGGATTTCGTTCCAGATGAAGTAGTCGAGGATGGAGAAGTTGCCGCCCATCATCAGACCTGACGGAAACAGGAACATGTTGACCACCGAATGCTCGAAGCCCATGGCAAAGAACAGCATGATGGGCATCCACATGGCGATNNACGCCGGTCGAGACCATCCAGTTGCACAGCACGCCGCGCAAGAAAATGGTGAGCCAGCCCATCAGCCCGTACTTGGCATAGCCCAGCGTGCGCGCCTCGCCGATGTGGCCGATCTTCTGCCCGATCTCGTTGGGCGGCACCGAAAAGCCATAGGTGAAGATGAAGGCCATCATGCCCGCCACCGTGAGCGCGCCCAGAAAGTTGCCCACGAACACCAGGCCCCAGTTGCGCAAGATGCCCCGGACGCTGGCGCCCGGGCGCCGGTCCAGCCAGGCCAGCGGCGTGAGCATGAACACGCCCGTCAGCAGATCGAACCCCAGCAGGTAGAGCATGCACACCCCCACCGGAAACAGCAGCGCGCCGATCAGCGCCGAGCCGCTCATGACCGTGGCGGTGACGGCGAACACCGCCGCCAGCGCCAGGATGGCGCCGGCCATGAAGGCGCGAATCAGGGTGTCGCGCGTGGACATGTGGATCTTGGCTTCGCCGGTGTCCACCATCTTGGTGACGAACTCGGCGGGAGAGAGATAGGACATGGGGGCTTTCTGATGGGGTTGATGGGACGCAGCGGGATTCAGGCCAGGGCGTGGCGGTGCCGGCAGGGCCCGGCCACCGGCGCCTGCTGATCGAGGGCGTGGCTGGCCAGCTCCTGCGTGCTCAGGTACACGATGCCGGCGTCCACCTTCACCGCAAAGCGCGGCGTGCAGCCGGTGTCGGGCGCGGCGGCCTGGCCGTCGGCCAGGTCGATGCTCCAGTTGTGCAGCGGACAGGCCACGCTGCGGCCGAACACCAGGCCCTGCGACAGCGGGCCGCCCTTGTGCGGACAGCGGTCGAGCAGGGCGAACACCTCGTTCGCGCCGTTGCGAAAGAGGGCCACGTCCAGGCCGCGCGGGCGGCGCACGCGGCGCGCACCGAGGGCGGGGATGTCGTGCATGAAGCAGATGGCGGTCCATTCGGTCATTGCTATTCCTTTCAGAGCGGGTTGCGCTTGTTGCTGGCCGGTTACCGGCTGTTTTGACCTTGAATCAGGTCGCCATGGGCACGATCGGGATGAACTGGCGCGCGTCCACGCGGGCCCGCTCGCTCTCGAACCACGGGTCGGGCTCGCCCGCCAGCGCGTCTTGCAGCCGCGCCCACAACGCCTGCCGATGGGCCGCGTCCTCCAGCACCTTTTGCTTGACATGCTGAAGGCCCACGCGCGCCACGTAGTGCACGGTGCGCTCCAGGTACCAGCCCTCCTCGCGGTACAGCTGCAAGAAGGCGCCGCTGACCTCCAGCACCTCGGCGGCGGTCGTCACCTTGGCAAAGAACTGCGCCACCTCGGTCTTGATGCCGCCGTTGCCGGCGACGTAGATCTCCCAGCCCGAATCGACGCCGATCACGCCCACGTCCTTGATGCCGCTCTCGGCGCAGTTGCGCGGGCAGCCGCTGACGGCGAGCTTGACCTTGTGCGGCGCGACCATGCCGACCAAGGCGTGCTCCAGGTCCTTGCCCATTTGCGTGCTGTCCTGCGTGCCCATGCGGCACCATTCGCTGCCCACGCAGGTCTTGACGGTGCGCAGGCCCTTGGCGTAGGCGTGGCCGCTGGGCATGCCGATGTCGGCCCACACGGCCTGCAGGTCTTCCTTCTTCACGCCCAGCAGGTCGATGCGCTGGCCGCCCGTCACCTTCACCGTGGGGATGCGGTACTTGTCCACCACGTCGGCGATGCGGCGCAGCTCGGCAGCCGTGGTCTCGCCACCCCACATGCGCGGCACCACGCTGTAGGTCCCGTCCTTCTGGATGTTGGCGTGGCTGCGCTCGTTGATGGCACGGCTTTGCGGGTCGTCCTGCGCCTGCCCGGGCCAGGTGCTCAGCAGGTAGTAGTTGATGGCCGGGCGGCAGCTGGGGCAGCCGTCGGGCGTCTTCCACTCCATGAAGGCGAACACCGCCTCTTTGCTCAGCAGCTTGTGCGTGCGGATGGCGTCGCGCAGGGCCTGATGGCCGTGCTCGGTGCAGGCGCAGACGGGCTTCGTTTTAGGCGCGGCCGCATAGGCGCCGCCCACCGTGGCCATCAGGATCTGCTCCACCAGCCCGGTGCACGAGCCGCAGCTGGCGCTGGCCTTGGTGTGCTTGCGCACCTCCTCCAGGGTGAACAGGCCCTTGTCCTTGATGGCCTTGCAGATCGTGCCCTTGCTCACGCCGTTGCAGCCGCAGACCTCGGCCTCGTCGGGCAGGGCGGCGGCCTGGTTCTGGCCAGCGTGGCCGCCCTCGCCGATGTTGCTCTCGCCGTACATCAGCGTGGCGCGGATGTCGGTCACCGCCCGCGCGTCGCGCAGCAGCTTGAAGTACCAGCTGCCATCGACGGTGTTGCCATACAGGCAGGCGCCGACCAGCTTGTCGTCCTTCAGCACCAGCTTCTTGTACTGGCCGCTGCCGGGGTCGCTGAGCACGATTTCCTCGGTGCCCGCGCCTCCCATGAAGTCGCCGGCCGAGAACAGGTCGATGCCCGTGACCTTGAGCTTGGTCGAGGTCTGCGAGCCTTGGTAGCGGCCGATGCCCAACTCGGCCAGGTGGTTGGCCAGCACCTTGCCCTGCTCGAACAGCGGCGCGACCAGTCCATACGCGATGCCCCGGTGCGCGGCGCATTCGCCCACGGCGTAGATGCGCGCGTCGGTGGTGGTTTGCAGGGTATCGCCCACCACGATGCCGCGCTCCACGTGCAGGCGCATGGATTCGGCCAGCGCGGTGTCGGGGCGGATGCCCACAGCCATCACCACCAGGTCGGCCGGCACCTCGCTGCCGTCCTTGAAGCGCACGGCCCGCACCCGGCCTTCGGTATTGCCCAGCAGTTCCTGGGTCTGGGCCTGCATCAGGAATTGCATGCCGCGCTCGCTCAGTGCCTTTTGCAGCATCTGCCCGGCCACGCGGTCGAGCTGGCGCTCCATCAGCCACTCGCCCGCGTGCACCACGGTGACCTGCATGCCGCGTTTCATCAGGCCGTTGGCGGCCTCCAGGCCCAGCAGGCCGCCGCCG
>JAFEEB010000028.1:11536-11721 GCA_018241325.1 Pseudomonadota bacterium
GTGGCCAGGATCAGGCGGTCGTAGCCGGCCTCGATGGCCTGACCGGCAGCCGTCACGCCGCGCACCAGGCGCCGGCGCCGATCGACCGCGGTCACCGTGCAGCCGGCGTGGAGTTGGATACCGTACTCCCGGTACCAGTCCCAGTCGTTCAGCACGATCTGCGACAGCTGCTGCTCGCCCGCCAG
>JAFEEB010000029.1:0-35104 GCA_018241325.1 Pseudomonadota bacterium
CAAGGAAGTGTGGCTGCAGTCCGAAAACGGCCTGCTGGGCATCGGCCCCTTCCCGACCGAAAAGACCATCGACGCCGACTTGATCAACGCCGGCAAGCAGACCGTGACTACCATCCCCGGTTCGTCGATCTTCGGCAGCCACGACAGCTTTGCCATGATCCGCGGCGGCAAGATCAACCTGGCCATTCTGGGCGCCATGCAGGTGAGCGAAAAGGGCGATCTGGCCAACTGGATGATCCCCGGCAAGATGGTCAAGGGCATGGGCGGCGCCATGGATCTGGTGGGCGGCGTGCCCAAGGTCATCGTGCTGATGGAGCACGTGGCCAAGAAGAAGGACGGCACCACCGACCTGAAGATCCTGCCCCAGTGCACCCTGCCGCTGACCGGCGTGGGCGTGGTGCACGAGATCATCACCGACCTGGGCGTGTTCGCGGTCACGCCCAAGGGCCTGAAGGTGGTCGAGCTGGCCGACGGCGTGAGCTTTGACGAAGTGCAGGGCAAGACCGGCGTCACGCTGCTTCAATAAGCATAGCTGCCCGCGCAGACTGGACAAGGGCGAGCTGGCAATCTGGCTCGCCCTTTCGTTTTTTTGACCCCGAGAGGAATCGCTTCATGCAACTGAAAGGCAAAACCGCCCTCGTCACCGGCTCCACCAGCGGCATTGGCTTGGGCATCGCCATCGAACTGGCCAAACAGGGCGCCCACATCGTGATGAACGGCTTTGGCGACGTCGAGGGGCCCAAGGCGCAGATCACCGCCCTGGGCGTGCGCGCCGAATACCACGGCGCCGACATGAGCAAGCCGGCCGAGATCGAAGCCATGATGGCGTTCGCGGCCGACAAATTCGGCGGCGTGGACATCCTGGTCAACAACGCCGGCATCCAGCACGTGGCGCCGATCGAGAGCTTTCCGCCCGAGAAGTGGGACGCCATCATCGCCATCAACCTCAGCTCGGCGTTTCACACCACGCGGCTGGCGATCCCCTTCATGCGCCAAAAAAATTGGGGCCGCATCATCAACATCGCCTCGGCCCACGGACTGGTGGCGTCGGCGCAAAAGTCGGCCTACGTCGCGGCCAAGCACGGCATCGTCGGCCTGACCAAGGTGACGGCGCTGGAGCTGGCGACCACCGGCGTGACCGCCAACGCCATCTGCCCCGGCTGGGTGCTCACGCCCCTGGTGCAAAAGCAGATCGACGCGCGCGCCGCGGCCGAGAAAATCAGCGTGGAGCAGGCCACCAAGGAGCTGCTGGGTGAGAAAGAGCCTTCGCTGCAGTTCACCACGCCCGAGCAACTGGGCGGGCTGGCGGTGTTCTTCTGCTCGCCGGCCGCCGACAACGTGCGCGGGCAGGCGTGGGCCAACGACGGGGGCTGGACGGCGCAGTAAGCGGCGATCCGAGGGCTGGGTTGGCGGCGCCGTGCCTGGCGGGACGCTGCCGGCCCTCACCCCAACCCTCTCCCTGCAGGGAGAGGGAGCCAAGGCCCAGCCGGCCGATCGCCCTCGCCCCTCTGGGGAGAGGGAGGGGTGAGGGGCAGCATGCCAGGCGCGCGGACTTTCAAGGAAAACCGGCCGCTCACGCTTGTGCGGTGTGCGCGAGCAGCTATCAAAACGATAGAAATCGACGGATTCAACCGTCTCTACTTGATATCGGCGCCGGCCCAGCGCGCCCACTCCGGCCCCGGCGGCGCTTGCAGGCACAACGCCCGCCCGCTCACCGGATGCGCCAGCGCCAGCGCGCTCGCATGCAGCCACAGGCGCTGCACGCCCAGCCGCTCGGCCACGGCGCGGTTGAGCGGCCCCTTGCCATGGGTGGCGTCACCAATGATGGGGTGGGCCATGTGCTTGCAGTGGCGGCGCAGCTGGTGGCGTCGGCCGGTTTCGGGTGCCAGCTCCAGCAGCGCGCAGCGGGTGTGGGCAAAGCCGCGATCGGGCAGCGGCAGGGCGTGGCGCACCAGGGTGCGAAACGCCGTGCGGGCCGCCTGCACCTCGACCTGGCGCGACGCGCGGGCGTCGTCGGGCAGGCGGGCCAGCGGGTGGTCGATCAGGCCCGCATCCGGCGGCCAGCCGCGCACCACGGCCAGATAGCTCTTGCGCACGGCGCTCGCCTCGAACGCACCGGCCAATGCCCGCGCGGTGGTGGCGTCCAGTGCAAACAGCAGCACGCCGCTGGTGCCCTTGTCCAGCCGGTGCGCGGGCCACACGGGCCGGCCGATCTGATCGCGCAGCAGTTGCACGGCAAAGCGCGTCTCGCCGGCGTCCAGGCCGGTGCGGTGCATCAGCAGGCCGGCGGGCTTGTCGATGGCGATGAGGGCCTCGTCCTGGTACAAAATCGGCAACATGCTTTTTCTATTGTCCCCGGCCAAGGCGCTGGACTACGAAACCCCGCTGCCCCCCGGCGTGCCGCACACCGAGGCCTTGTTCAAGCAGCCCGCAGCCGAGCTGATCGCCGTGCTGCGCCAAAAGTCGCCCCAGCAGATCGCCGCGCTGATGCACCTGAGCGACGCGCTGGCCGGCCTGAATGCGGCGCGCTACGAGGCCTTCAGCCCGCGTTTCACGGCCCGCAACTCGCGCCCGGCCGTGCTGGCCTTCAACGGCGACGTGTACGAGGGCCTGCAGGCGCGCACGCTGAGCGCGCCCCAACTCGACTGGTTGCAGCAGCACGTGTGCATCCTGAGTGGCCTGTACGGCGTGCTGCGCCCGCTGGACCGCATGCAGCCCTACCGCCTGGAGATGGGCACGCGCCTGGCCACCGAGCGCGGCAGCAACCTCTACCAGTTCTGGGGCCCGCGCATTGCCGAGTACCTGAACCAGCGGCTGGCCGATGAAAAATCGCCCATCGTCGTCAATCTGGCCTCGCAGGAGTACTTCAAGTCCGTCGATCGCAAGGCGCTGAAGGCGCGCGTGGTCGAGTGCGTGTTCGAGGACGAGAAGGGCGGGCAGTTCAAGGTCATCAGCTTCTTCGCCAAGCGCGCGCGCGGGCTGATGGCGCGCTGGGCGGCGCAGCACCGGGCCGCCACGCCCAAGGCACTGCAGTCCTTTGACTTGGAGGGCTATGCGTTCGCGGCGGCGGCCTCCGATGTCGATCGCCTGGTCTTTCGTCGCCGCCAGGCCCAGCCATGACGCAAGCCATCACCCCCGACTTGCGCCGCTGGATCGTCGCGCAGGTGCAGGCCGGCCAGGACGCCGACGCCGTGCTCCAGTCCATGAAGACCTCGGGCTGGGACGAGGACGTCGCCATTGAGGCCATGGAAACCACGCTGCGCGAGCACCTTCAGGCGCAGGCCCACGCGCGCCAGCTGCCGCCCGGCGTGCCGGTGCCCGAGCCATCGATGGGCGAGGCGCCGCTGTACCTGGACGCAGGCGACCGGCGCGTGACCGTGCTCGCGGCCATGACCGCGCCGCGCATCGTGGTGTTGGGCGGCCTGCTGACGGACGCCGAATGCGACGCGCTGATGGACGCCGCGCGCCCGCGCCTGAGCCGCTCGCTCACCGTGGCCACGGCCACGGGCGGCCAGGAGGTCAACGCCGACCGCACCAGCCAGGGCATGTTTTTCGAGCGCGGCGAAAGCGAGCTGACGGCCCGCATCGAGGCGCGCATTGCCCGATTGCTGAACTGGCCGGTGGCAAACGGCGAGGGCCTGCAGGTGCTGCGCTACGGGCCCGGCACCGAGTACAAGCCGCACTACGACTACTTCGACCCCGAACAGCCCGGCACGCCGACGCTGCTGGCGCGCGGCGGCCAGCGCGTGGGCACGCTGGTCATGTACCTGAACGAGCCCGAAAAAGGCGGCGCCACCACCTTTCCCGATGTGGGCCTGTCGGTGGCGCCCAAGCGCGGCAACGCCGTGTTCTTCAGCTACGAGCGGGCGCACCCCGGCACCCGCACCCTGCACGGCGGCGCGCCGGTGCTGGCGGGCGAAAAATGGATCGCCACCAAGTGGCTGCGCGAAGGGGAATTTCGATGAAAGTCAAGGCCAGCGGGGTCGAGATCGAGGTGCAGGACACCGGCGGCGCCGGCCCGGCCGTGCTGCTGGTGATGGGCCTGGGCATGCAGCTCATCGCCTGGCCCGATGCGCTGGTGCAGGCGCTGGCGGCGGCCGGCTACCGCGTGATCCGCCACGACAACCGCGACGCCGGCCTGTCGCAGGGCTTTGACGAGCTGGGCACGCCCAGCCTGGTGCTGGCCCTGCTGCGCCAAAAGCTCGGCCTGCGCCTGCGCCCCCCGTACACGCTGGGCGAGATGGCGCAGGACGCGCTGGGCGTGCTCGACGCGCTGGGCGTGCGGCAGGCGCACGTGGTTGGTGCCAGCATGGGCGGCATGATCGCGCAGCGCATGGCGCTGGCTGCGCCCGAGCGGCTGCTGTCGCTGACCAGCATCATGAGCACCAGCGGCGCGCGCGGCCTGCCCGGGCCCACGCCCGAGGTGCAGCGCGTCCTGCTCTCGCGCCCGCGCGATGCGCAGGGCATGCGGGAGCGCTCGGTGCGCCTGTTTCGCCTGATTGGCGGCAGCGGCTTTGCAACGCCCGAGGCCGACTTGCGCACCCGCGTGACCGCCGCCATGGCACGCGCCACGCGGCCGCTGGGCGTGCAGCGCCAGCTGCTGGCCATCCTGGCCGACATCACCCGCGCCGAACAACTCGCGCGCATCGCCACGCCCACCCTGGTCATCCATGGCGGCGACGACACGCTGGTGCCCCTGGCCGCCGGGCAGGACACGGCGCGGCGCATTCCCGGCGCGCGCCTGGCCGTCATCGATGGCATGGGGCATGATCTGCCGCCCGGCGTGGTCGATCGCGTGCTGGCGCCGCTGCTGCCGCACCTGGCCGCGCATTCCTTGCAAGCCCCGCTTTCATGAACCATCCGCCATTTCCCCTGTCCGGCACCGTCGAGGGCAGCGCCCTGGGGCGCGCCACGGCCTATGTCGATCGATACGACAGCGCGCTGCTGTACCCCATCGCCCGCGCGCCGCAGCGCCAGCGCCTGGGCATCGCGGGCCAGCCGCGCTTCTTCGGCGCCGACTGGTGGACCGCCTACGAGCTGTCCTGGCTGAACGCGCGCGGCAAGCCGCAACTGGCCATCGCCCACATCCTGGTGCCCTGCGAGAGCACGCACATCGTCGAAAGCAAGTCCTTCAAGCTGTACCTGAACAGCTTCAACGGCACGGTGTTTGCCGACGCCGCCGAGGTGCGCGCGCGCGTCGAGGCCGACGTGAGCGCGGCGGTGTGGGCCGGCGATGCGGTGCGCGCGCGCGTGGCGGTGCGCCTGATCGACCCCGATGACTTCGACCGCGAGCCGATCCATGAAATGGACGGCGTCAACCTCGATCGTCTGGACCTGGAGTGCACACACAGCGAGCCCGCGCCCGAGCTGCTCACGGCCGCGCTGGACGAGCAGCCGGTCGAGGAGACGCTCACCAGCCGCCTGCTCAAGAGCAACTGCCCCGTCACCGGCCAGCCCGACTGGGGCAGCGTGCAGATTCGTTACGCCGGCCCGCAGATCGACCAGGCGGGCCTGCTGCGCTACATCATCAGCTTTCGCCGCCACAACGACTTTCACGAGCACTGCGTCGAGCGCATGTTCATGGACATCTGGCAGCGCTGCCAGCCCACGCAGCTGACGGTGTACGCGCGCTACACGCGCCGCGGCGGGCTGGACATCAACCCCTGGCGCACCAGCCATCCGGGCGCGCTGCCAAAAAACGTGCGAACCGCAAGACAATGACCCACCCCCAGTCTCCACACGCTGCGCGTTGTTGCGCCCACCCCCTGAAGGGGGCATCGCCTGTGACCGGGGAAACCCCGGCCACGGCGATCGCTTGCATGGCTTGCTCCGCAGCCTCTTGATTGGCTCCAGCCCATTCGGATTCATCACCATGACACGACGCTATTTCGGCACCGACGGCATCCGCGGCACCGTGGGGCAGGAGCCCATTACCCCCGACTTCGCCTTGCGCCTGGGCCACGCGGTGGGCCGCGTGCTGAAAGAGCGCGACGCCAACCCGCTGGTGCTGATCGGCAAGGACACGCGCATCTCGGGCTACATGCTGGAGAGCGCGCTCGAGTCGGGCCTGATCTCCGCCGGCGCCGGCGTGATGCTGCTCGGCCCCGTGCCGACGCCGGCAGTGGCCTACCTCACGCGGGCGCAGCGCGCGCAGCTGGGCGTGGTCATCAGCGCCAGCCACAACGCCTATCCCGACAACGGCATCAAGTTCTTCAACGCGCAGGGCGCCAAGCTGCCCGACGCCTGGGAGCACGAGGTCGAGGCCGCGCTGGACCAGGCGCCGCAGTGGGTGGACTCGGCCGGCCTGGGCCGCGCGCGCCGGCTGGACGATGCCGCCGGCCGCTACATCGAGTTCTGCAAGAGCACCTTCAGCCATGCGCTCAGCCTGCGCGGTCTGAAGATCGTGGTGGACGCGGCGCACGGCGCGGCCTACCAGATCGCGCCCATGGTGTTTCACGAGCTGGGCGCCGAGGTGACGGCCATCGGCTGCACGCCCGACGGCCTGAACATCAACGACGGCGTGGGCGCCACCCACCCCGAGGCCCTGGTGCGCGCGGTGCGCGCCAATCATGCGGACTACGGCATCGCGCTGGACGGCGACGCCGACCGCCTGCAGATGGTGGACGCCCACGGCCGCCTGTTCAACGGCGACGAGCTGCTGTACGTGCTGGCCATGGACCGGCTGGCGCGCGCGGGCGTGGCGCGCGAGGCGGGCCTGACCGGCGTGGTCGGCACCCTGATGACCAACCTGGCGGTCGAGCAGGCGCTGCGCGGGCGAGGCTTCGACTTCGTGCGCGCCAAGGTGGGCGACCGCTACGTGCTGGAGGAGCTGAACCAGCGCCGCTGGCTGCTGGGCGGCGAGGGCTCGGGCCATCTGCTGATGCTGGACAAGCACACCACGGGCGACGGCCTGATCTCGGCCCTGCAGGTGCTGCAAGCCTGCGTGCAGCAGCAGCGCAGCCTGGCCGAGCTGCTGGCCGAGGTGAGCCTGTGCCCGCAGGTGCTGATCAACGTGCGCACCGCCCCCGGCGCCGACTGGCAGACCAATGCGCGCCTGCAGGCCGAGACCGCCGCGGTGCAGGACGAGCTGGGCGAAGGCGGACGCGTGCTGATCCGCGCCAGCGGCACCGAGCCGCTGCTGCGCGTGATGGTGGAGGCGGGGGATGCGGCGCAGGCCCGGCGCTGCGCCGAACGCCTGGCGGCCTCCGTGGCCTGACCTGGCATGGCTGAACAGAACACGCAGACGCGAAGACACCGAGAAAAGTGGCGCTGTTGCCGTGTTTTTTCGTGCCTCTGAGCCTCCGTGTCCTGTTCGATTTTCCGCATCGCAGTGATACGCTCGCCCGATCGTGAAATCCCGTGCCCGTGCATTCAGCGAAGTCAACCTGTCGGAGTGGGACGGCGTGCGCCATTTGCACCTGGGCAGCGAATGGGTGCAGGGCTCGATGCGCATCGACGCGCCGTTCGAGCTGGAGCTGGAGTACGTGCAGCGCATGATGGCCTGGCTGCTGTTCGTGCCGCCCGCATCCGTGGCCGGGCGCCACGCCATGCAACTGGGCCTGGGCGCCGGCGCCATCACCAAGTACTGCTACAAGAGGCTGCGCATGACCTGCACGGCCATCGAGATCAACCCGCGCGTGGCCGACGTGTGCCGCGCGTGGCTCAAGCTGCCGCCCGACGACGCACGCCTGCGCGTGGTGATTGCCGATGCGGCGCAGGAGATTCGGCGCGATGAATGGCTGGGCACGGTGGACGCGCTGGCGGTGGACCTGTATGACGACGAGGCCGCTGCGCCCGTGCTCGACAGCGCCGATTTTTATGCCGACTGTCGCCGCCTGCTGACCGAGGACGGCTGCATGACGGTGAACCTGTTTGGCCGCAGCGCCCACTTCGAGCGCAGCCTGGCGCGCATCGCCCAGGCCTTCGGCGCGCGCGCCGTGTGGGCCTTCAAGCCCACGCGCGAAGGCAATGCGGTGGTGCTGGCGCAGCGCACACCCACGCGCCCCAAGCGCGCGGCGCTGCATGCGCAGGCCGAGGCCATCGAAGCGCGCTGGGGCTTGCCGGCCGGCAAATGGCTGCGCGTCTTCAAGGCGATCGAAAAATGACCCGACACTCCCGCTCCGCGCCGCTGGCCGCGCTGGCCCCTGCCCACACCGGCCCGGTCTCGTGGCAGCGGCTGCTGAAATGGCTGCACGAAGACGGCGTGATCAGCGCCGAGGAGTCCGAGCGCACGGCCCAGCGCTGCTCGCACGCCGAAAGCGCGCAGCCGGCGCTGGAGCGCCTGGCGTCGGTGGGCGTGGTGCGCGCCAGCGACGGCGCGGCGCTGGACGTGGAGGAGCTGACGCGCTTTCTGGCGCGCCGGGCGCAACTGGAGTATTTGCGCATCGACCCGCTCAAGGTCGATGCGGGCAAGGTGGCCGACAGCATGAGCGCCAGCTATGCCGAGCGCCACAAGGTCCTGCCCGTGCAGGTGACGGCCGCCGAGCTGGTGGTGGCCACCAGCGAGCCTTTCATCACCGACTGGGTGGGCGAGGTCGAGCGCCAGGCACGCCGCTCGGTGCGCCGCGTGGTGGCCAGCCCGGCGGCCATCCGGCGCTACACGGCCGAGTTCTTTGCGCTGGCGCGGTCGGTGCGCGCGGCGCAAAAAAGCGGCGGCGCGGCGGGCACGGCCAGCTTCGAGCAACTGGTGGAGCTGGGCAAGTCGGGCCGCCCGCTGGACGCCAACGACCAGGGCGTGATCCAGGTGGTGGACTGGCTGTGGCAGTACGCCTTCAACCAGCGCGCCAGCGACATCCACCTGGAGCCGCGGCGCGAGCAGGGCGTGATCCGCTTTCGCATCGACGGCGTGCTGCACCCGGTCTACCAGGTGCCGCCCGGCGTGATGAACGCCATTACCGCGCGCGTCAAGCTGCTGGGCCGCATGGACGTGGTCGAGCGCCGCCGCCCGCAGGACGGGCGCATCAAGACGCGCAACCCGGCGGGCGAGGAGGTCGAGATGCGCCTGTCCACCCTGCCCACGGCGTTTGGCGAGAAGCTGGTGATGCGCATCTTCGACCCCGAGACCGCCGTCAAGGACCTGGCGCAGCTGGGCTTTACCCCGCACGACGCCGAGCGCTGGCAGGCCCTGGTGGCGCGCCCGCACGGCATCATTTTGGTGACCGGGCCGACCGGCTCGGGCAAGACCACCACGCTGTACTCCACGCTGCGGCGGGTGGCCACCGAGGAGGTCAACGTCAGCACCATCGAGGACCCGATCGAGAACATCGACCCGCGCCTGAACCAGACCCAGGTGCAGCCGCAGCTGGACTTCGGCTTTGCCGAGGGCGTGCGCGCGCTGATGCGCCAGGACCCGGACATCATCATGATCGGCGAAATCCGCGATCTGCAGACGGCCGAGATGGCGGTGCAGGCGGCGCTGACCGGCCACCTGGTGTTCAGCACCTTGCACACCAACGACGCGCCCTCGGCCTTCACGCGCCTGATGGAGCTGGGCGTGCCCTCGTACCTGCTGAGCGCCACCATGCTGGGCGTGCTGGCGCAGCGCCTGGTGCGCACCCTGTGCCCGCACTGCAAGCAGCCCGACGAGCAGGCCGGCACCGAGCTGCTGGCCGAGGCGGTGCGGCCCTGGAAGATCAACAAGGGCAACTACCGGCCGTTCAAGGCGGTGGGCTGCGTGGACTGCCGCATGACCGGCTATCGCGGGCGCATGGGCATCTACGAGCTGCTGTCGGTGAGCGACGCCTTGCGCGCCGTGGTGCACGGCGACGTGAGCATGGCCGCGCTGCGCAAACAGGCCGTGGCCGACGGCATGCACCCGCTGCGCCTGGCCGGCGCCCTGCGCGCGGCCGAGGGGCTGACCACGCTGGCCGAGATCATTGCGGCAACGCCACCGCTCCAATAAAAAGGGCGTTTGCAAGGGGCGCCGGGGGCGGGCGGAAACCCGGGAAATCCCTAGGCCGGATAGGTGGAATCCACATAGCTTGCGCCCCAACCGCTGGGGACAATGCGCGGTGTCTGGTCACTTCAGGAGACGACTCGTGCGCATCAAGAGTCAGAAGGATTTTTTCTCGGGGTTGCTCTACCTCATCATCGGCGGCGGCTTTGCCATCGGCGCCTTCAACTACACCATCGGCGATTCGGCCCGCATGGGGCCGGGTTACTTTCCGCTGCTGGTCGGCATCCTGCTGGCGATCCTGGGCGCAATCATCGTGGTCAAGTCGCTGGTGGTCGAAACCCCCGATGGCGACCCGATCGGCCAATGGGCCTGGAAGCCGCTCATCTTCATCATCCTGGCCAATTTTCTGTTCGGCATCCTGCTGGGCGGCGTTCCGTCGCTGGGCATTCCCGCGCTGGGCGTGATGGTCGGCATCATCGTGCTGACCCTGGTAGCGGCCTATGCGGGCCCCGAATTCAAGCTCAAGGAGGTGATCATTCTGGCCATCATCCTGGCGGTCGGCAGCTACGTGGTCTTCATCTGGGGGCTCAACCTGCAGATGCAGGTCTGGCCGAGCTTCATTTCGGGCTGAGCGGCAGGAGCACGACATCATGGAAATATTTGAACATCTCTCCCTGGGTTTCAGCGTCGCCTTCACGATGCAGAACCTGGCCTACGCCTTCATCGGCTGTTTCCTCGGCACGCTGATCGGCGTGCTGCCCGGCGTCGGCCCGGTGGCCACCATCGCCATGCTGCTGCCCACCACCTACGCGCTGCCGCCGGTGGCCGCGCTGATCATGCTGGCGGGCATCTACTACGGCGCGGCGTACGGCGGCTCCACCACCGCCATCCTGGTCAACCTGCCGGGCGAGACCTCCTCGGTGGTCACGGTGATCGACGGCTACCAGATGGCGCGCAAGGGCCGCGCCGGTCCGGCGCTGGCCTCGGCGGCGCTCGGCTCGTTCTTCGCGGGCTGCGTCGGCACGCTGGTGCTGGCGGCGTTTGCCGTGCCATTGACCGAGGTGGCCTTCAAGTTCGGCCCGGCCGAATACTTCTCGCTGATGGTGCTGGGCCTGCTGGCCGCGGTGGTGCTGGCTTCGGGTTCCATCATCAAGGCCGTCGGCATGATCGTGCTGGGTCTGCTGCTGGGCCTGGTGGGCACCGACGTCAACTCGGGCGTGGCCCGCTACAGCTTCGACATCCCGGAGCTGACCGACGGCATCGGCTTCATCGCCATCGCCATGGGTGTGTTCGGCTACGGCGAGATCATCGCCAACCTGGGCCGGGCGGATGAAAAGCGCGAGGTATTCGACGTCAAGGTGCAGCACCTGTACCCGACCAAGGAAGACTGGAAGCTGATCACCCCGGCCATCCTGCGCGGCACGCTGCTGGGCTCGCTGCTGGGCATCCTGCCGGGCGGCGGCGCCGTGCTGTCGGCCTTCGCGGCCTACACCATCGAGAAGAAGACCAAACTGCGTCCGGGCGAAGTGCCCTTCGGCCAGGGCAACATCCGCGGCGTGGCATCGCCCGAGGCGGCCAACAACGCCGGCTCGCAGACCGCCTTCATCCCGCTGCTGACGCTGGGCATTCCGCCCAACGCCGTGATGGCGCTGATGGTGGGGGCCATGACCATCCACAACATCCAGCCGGGCCCGCAGGTGATGACCAGCAATCCGGACCTGTTCTGGGGCCTGATCGCCTCCATGTGGATCGGCAACGCCATGCTGGTGATCCTGAACCTGCCGCTGATCGGGCTGTGGATCAAGCTGCTGACGGTGCCCTACCGCTGGCTGTTCCCGGCCATCGTGCTGTTTTGCGCCATCGGCGTGTACACCACCAACAACAACACCTTCGACATCTGGATCATGGGCTGGTTCGGCATCATCGGCTACATCTTCCACAAACTGGCGATGGAGCCTGCGCCGCTGCTGCTGGGCCTGATCCTGGGGCCGATGATGGAAGAGAACCTGCGCCGCGCCCTGCTGCTCTCGCGCGGCAGCTGGAGCGTGCTGGTGACCCGGCCTATTTCGGCCACCATGCTGGCCCTGGCGGTGCTGCTGCTGATCATCATGGTGCTGCCCTCGGTCAAGAAGAGCCGCGAGGAAGCCTTCGTCGAAGACTGACCGTCCCGCGCACTCGCAAAACGGCGCCCCGACGGGCGCCGTTTTGCATGGCTCGCGCACAATGCGCGCCTGTTGCCTTTCGTCCCTGTCGCCATGCCCATGCCCGAAGCCGCCGACCTCCTGACCCCCGAACTGCGCCAGGCCCTGCACCAGGAGTTGCACGCCCGCCCGCCGCAAGCGCTGGTCGCGCCGCTGGCGGTGACGCACTGGGTGCAGTGGATCGACGAAGCCGAACGCGCCGCCAGCCGCCAGTACCTGAGCGAGCTGATGGCGGGTGCCGGCCTGCCCGCGCCGGCGCCCGAGGCGGCCTTCGTGCAGGCCGAGCTGGACGCCTTCACGCTGCGCTGGGAGCTGCACACCGAATATGTGGCCTGGACCGTGACGCGCGTCCTGAGTGCCGAGGAGCTGGTCGCCTTCGGGCACGGCGAGCCGCCCACCGCCGCCGAGGGGGTGCCTGCCGCCTGGCGCCGCGGCATGCCCGGCACGCCCCTGACCGGCGTGCATCTGTGGGCCTTGCCGCGTCCGCGGGGCGACACCGCGCCGCTGCTGCGCCAGCTGTTTGGCGAACAGGGGGTGGTCACCGGCTCGCGCGTGATCAGCCACAGCAGCGACCTGCACACCGACCTGCGCCTGCGCGATGACGGCTGCGTGCGCGTGCTGGTGCTGGCCGGCGCCGCCGGGGCCGACGCGGTCACGCCGCGGCGCCTGGGGCGACTGGTGCAGCGCGTGCTGGAGATCGAAACCTATCGCATGGCCGCGCTGCTGGGCTTTCCGGTGGCGCGCCGCGTCTCGCGCTGGCTGGCCGAGGGCGAGGCCGAGCTGGCTGCGCTGGCCGAGGCCGTGGGCCAGGCCCGGCGCGCCGACGAGCCCGCGCTGCTGGATCGCCTGACGCAGCTGGCCGCGCGCCTGGAGAGCCTGTACGCCGGCACGCACGCGCGTTTTTCGGCCACCGCGGCCTATGACGACCTGGTGCGCCAGCGCCTGATGGACATCGCCGAAGTGCGCATCGAGGGCATGCAGTCGCTGCGCGACTTCATGGAGCGGCGCCTGACGCCGGCCATGGCCACCTGCCGCTCCACCGACCGGCGCCAGGCCGCGCTGTCGGCGCGCATCGCCCGCGTGGGCGAGCTGCTGCGCACCCGCGTGGAAGTCGAGCAGCAGCAAAGCAGCCGCGAGCTGCTGGCGGCCATGAACCGGCGCCAGGGTTTGCAGTTGCAGCTGCAATCCACGGTGGAGGGCTTGTCGGTGGCGGCCATCACCTATTACGTGGTGGGGCTGATCGGCTACCTGGCCAAGGGCGCGCACGGCCTGGGCTGGCCGCTGAGCGTGGAAGTGAGCATGGCCGCTGCCGTGCCGGTGGTGGCGCTGATCGTGTGGGCCGGGCTGCGGCGGCTGCACCACCGCATCGTCGACACCGATGCACCGCCGCCAGCGTCAAAAGAAAAATAGGGCTGTGATCCGCTTGTGACCAGCGCGGGCAGCTATCAAATCGATAGTTTTCACAAGCACGATCCGGCGCCGCCGGGCGCACCCCATCGCCCCGACGCCTGCGAAAAAGCGGCGTGTCCGCTATCCTCGCCGGTTTTTTGCACCCAGGATTGCACCCTCATGTCGCTCAAGCTTCACGTCATCATTTGCAGCACCCGCCCGGGCCGCGTCGGGCCCGCCGTGGCACGCTGGTTTCACGGCTTTGCGCGCCAGCACGGCGGCTTCGACGCCGAGCTGGTGGACCTGGCCGACTTCAAGCTGCCGCTGTACGACGAGCCGGTGCACCCGCGCATGCAGCAGTACGAGCACGAGCACACCAAGCGCTGGAGCGCCAGCGTGGCCGCCGCCGATGCCTATGTGTTCGTGATGCCCGAGTACAACTACATGCCCTCGCCGGCGCTGACCAACGCGCTGGACTACGTGTACCGCGAGTGGAACTACAAGCCCTGCGGCTTTGTCGGCTACGGCGGCGTCTCGGGCGGCCTGCGCGCCGTGCAGATGGCGCGCCTGCACGCCACCACGCTCAAGATGATGCCCATGGTCGAGGGCGTGGCCATCCCGATGGTGGCCAGCCTGCTGGACGACGGCGGCCAGTTCGGCTCCAACGAGCTGATCGACGCCTCGGCGCGCAGCCTGCTCGACGAGCTGCTGCGCTGGGCCGACGCGCTGCGGCCCATGCGCGCCTGAGCGCCGGCCAAAAAATTGGTTAAAAATGGCTGCGGCGCGCGCGGTACAAGCGAAGACAGCTATCGATAGCAGAGCAATCGGCATCGTTTTCGCGACTGTGGGCGCCATCGGCTTCAGCGGCAAGGCCATCATCGTCAAGCTGGCCTACCGCTACGGGGTGGACGCCATCACCCTGCTGATGTACCGCATGCTGATGGCCTTGCCCTTCTTCCTGCTGATGGCCTGGTGGGGCGGGCGCGGGCGACCGGCGCTGAGCCGCAGCGAGCACTGGGCGGTGCTGGGCCTGGGCTTTTGCGGCTACTACCTGGCCAGCATGCTGGACTTCGTCGGTCTGCAGTTCATCACCGCCGGGCTGGAGCGGCTCATCCTGTATCTCACGCCCACCCTGGTGCTGGTTTGCGGCTGGGCCTGGCGCGGGCGCGCCATCACGCTCGGGCACCTGCTGGCGACGTTGGTGAGCTATGGCGGCGCGCTGCTGGTGTTCGGCTTCGAGGTGCGCCAGGCGCCGGGCGGGGCCACGGCCTGGGGTGCGCTGTGGGTGCTGGGCTCGGCGGCGGCGTATGCGCTGTACCTGTTTTTCAGCGGCGAGTTCGTGCAACGCATCGGCAGCCTGCGCCTGGTGGGCCTGGCCTCCACCGTGGCCAGCGTGTGCTGCATCGCGTATTTCTTGCTGCTCAATCCGTTGGGCGCCGCGCGCGTGGCCGAGCCGGTGCTGTGGCTGTCGCTGCTCAACGCCACGCTGTGCACCGCCGTGCCGGTGCTGCTGGTGATGCTGGGCGTGGAGCGCATCGGCGCCAGCCTGGCCGCGCAGGTGGGCATGATCGGGCCGCTGTCCACCATTGCCATGAGCGTGGTGCTGCTGGGCGAACCCTTTACGCCCGGGCTGGCGGCGGGCACCGTGCTGGTGGTGGCCGGCATTGCGCTGTTCAGCCGCGCGGGAAGGCGAGTGGGGTAGCCTCGGGTATCGACTTGGAAGGAGTTTGAATCATGGACTTGGGAATGGCCGGCAAATGGGCGCTGGTGTGCGGCGCCAGCAAGGGCCTGGGCCTGGGCTGCGTGCAGGCGCTGGCGGGCGAGGGCGCCAACGTGCTGATGGTGGCGCGCGGCGCCGAGGCACTGCAGGCTTCGGCCGCGGCCCTGCGCCAGCGCGTGGGCGCCGGCGTGCAGGTGCTGGCGGTGGCGGCCGACATCACCACCGCCGAAGGGCGCGCGGCGGTGTTCGCCGAGCGCGCCGATTTCGATATCGTGGTCACCAACGCCGGCGGCCCGCCCATGGGCAGCTTTCGCGACTGGGATCGCACGGCCTGGATCAAGGCGGTGGACGCCAACATGCTCACGCCCATCGAGCTGATCAAGGCCACGATCGACGGCATGCTGGCGCGCGGCTTCGGGCGCGTGGTCAACATCACCTCCAGCGCGGTCAAGGCGCCGATCGACGTGCTGGGCCTGTCCAACGGCGCGCGCTCGGGCCTGACGGGTTTTGTTGCCGGGCTGGCGCGCAACCCCCAGATCGCGGCCAAGGGCGTCACCATCAACAACCTGCTGCCCGGCAAGTTCGACACCGACCGGCTGGCCGGGCTGATGCAGGGCATGGTCAAGCAAAGCGGCAAGACCGTGGACGAGGTGCGCGCCGCGCAGGCCGCGCCCATTCCAGCCAAGCGCTTCGGCACGCCGGCCGAGTTCGGCGCGGTCTGCGCCTTCTTGTGCAGCCAGCAGGCGGCCTACCTGACGGGGCAGAACATCCTGCTGGATGGCGGGGCGTATCCGGGAACTTTTTGACCCCCCCAGTCTCCACTCGCGGCGCGATGTTTCGCCTCCCCCTCTAGTACTGCGACCCGAAAGTATCGAAACATGAAATCGCGCCTTCGCACGCATGGCGGCGTTGCAAATCCTCGCAATAGCTTCGGCTATTGCTGCGGTTTGCGCCTTGCCCTGCGCGCGAATTCATCGATTTCGTCTTGTTCCTCTACTTCCGGGTCGCAGTACTAGGGGCATCGCCAGTGACCGGGGAAACCCCGGCCACGGCGATCGCTGGCCTGGCCTGCTCCGCGGCCGTTGGGCCCTTTGCGTTTCATCGGCTGCGGGTGGCGCGCAACGCCATGGATCACTGACCAGTGTTCAGCGCCGCGCGGCCACCCAGATGCCGAGCACGATCAGCGCAAACGCCAGGCCGTGGTACAGCTGGGGCGCCTCGCCCAGAAACAGCGCCGACAAGATGGCGGCAAAGACTGGCGTGAGGTTGGAGAAAAACCCGGCGACAGCCGGCCCCGCGCGCTCCACCCCCAGGCCCCAGCAGCGATAGGCCAGCACGGCGGGGCCCACCGCCACGAAGAGCAGGGCCGCGGCGAGCGGCCAGGATGGGTGGATGAACGCATCGCCCGTGGCCCATTCGGCGCCCGCGAACAGGCCCGACCAGCCCAGGCCGAAGCCCACCTGCCCCAGCAGCAGCGCGGCCCAGTCGGCGCGCAGCCGTGTGGGCTCGCCCGCCCGCGCGGGCAGCAGCCACGAATACCAGGCCCAACAGAGCGTGGCCAGCAGCATGTACAAGTCCCCGGGCACCAGTTGCAACTGCGCCAATTGCTGCCAGCGCCCGCGCGCCAGCACCACCAGCACCCCGGCCATGGACAGCGCGACACCGGCCATCTGCATGCGGGTCACGCGCATGCCGAAGAACAGCCGACCCAGCGCCAGCATCCACAGCGGCATGGTGGACGCCACCAGCGTCACGTTGACGGGCGTGGACGTGCGCAGCGCCAGGTATTGCAGCGCGTTGTAGCTGCCCACGCCCAGCAGCCCCATAAGCGCGTAGCGCCGCCACATCGGCCACAAGCCGCTGCCGCGCCGCAACACCCAGGGCGCCAGCGGCAGCAAGATGCAAAACGCCAGGCACCAGCGGATGAAGTTCAGCGTGATCGGCGACACCAGGCCCACCACCGCGCGGCCGACCACCGCATTGCCGGCCCACAGCAGGGTCGAGGTGGTCAGCAGGGCGGCGGTGGTGGCGGTCAGGCGCATGGGAGAAGGCGGGCGATGCCCATGACCTTGCGCAACACCAACGCCGCGCGCCGTGGCACCATCGGCGGATGTTTGGAGCTTAAACGAGGACAAGGACCCATGCCGCTTGCCGTTCAAATCGCCCGCCAGGGCGGCCCCGAGGAGATGAAGCTGGTCGAGGTGGCCGTGGGCGCGCCCGGCCCGGGCGAGGTGCGCATACGCCACCATGCCATTGGCCTGAACTTCATCGACGTCTATCAGCGCAGCGGCCTGTACCCGCTGCCCACGCCGCTCACCCTGGGCATGGAGGGCGCGGGCGTCATCGAGGCGGTGGGCGAGGGCGTGACGCACCTGCGCGTGGGCGACCGCGCCGCCTACGCCAGCAACCCGCCGGGCAGCTACAGCCAGGTGCGCGTGCTGCCCGCGCAGGCGGTGTGCCAGCTGCCCGACGAGATCGACTTCGACACCGGCGCGGCCATGATGCTCAAGGGCCTGACGGTGCAATACCTGCTGCGCCGCACGCTGCCGGCGGAGGGGTTGCAGGCGGGCGACTTCGTGCTGTGGCACGCGGCCGCCGGCGGCGTGGGCCTGATCGCCTGCCAGTGGGCCAAGGCGCTGGGCTATCGGCTGATCGCGACCGCTGGATCTGAAGAAAAATGCGCGCTGGCGCTTGCCAATGGGGCGCAGTACGCTATCAACTACAGAGCAGAGAGTTTTGTCGAACGGGTCCGGGACATCACGGGCGGAGCGGGCGTCAAGGTGGTTTACGACTCGGTCGGCAAGGACACCTGGGAGGGCTCGCTGCAATGCCTGCGGCCCTTCGGCCTGATGGCCAGCTTCGGCAACGCCAGCGGCGCCGTGCCGCCCTTCGCACCGGCCGTGCTGGCGGCCAAGTGCCTGTACGTCACGCGCGCCACGCTGTTTACCCACATCGCCACGCGCGAGCGCTGCCAGGCCATGGCCGATGACTTGTTTGCCGTGGTGCGCTCGGGCCAGGTCAGGATCCACATCAGCCAGCGCTTTGCCTTGGCCGACGTGCAGGCCGCGCACCGGGCGCTGGAGGCGCGGCAGACCACGGGATCGACGATCTTGACCGTGTAGGCGGCTGCGACGGCAGGTGGCAACGCGATCGCGCCGAATCCATAGAATGAAGCGGCATCGGCGCACTTGCTGCGACGGCGACCGTCCGCCCTTGCACCCATCTTCCACCCACCGGTCGTGTCGCGGAGCCCAGCATGGCCAAGGCGCATCCCCTTGATCGTTTCATTGGTGCCGAGCGGACACGCGCCGTGGTCATCGACCGCTGCGCTCTCGTGCGACGCCGTGCCGCCATGTGCCTGCGAGCGTTGATCGTGCTGGCGGCGCTGGGCTTGGGCTTGGGCGCCGCGCCGCCGGCACGCGCTGCCGACGTCGCCATCACCCAGCCCGCCAACGAGCAAACCATCCACAGCAACCCGGGCGAAGTGCTGGTCCGCGTGCAAGCCACCGGCGCCGCCCCCGGCAGCCGCGTGCGCCTGTTCGTCGATGGAGCGCAGCAGTCCCAAGACCAAGGCGGCGGCGTGTTTGTCCTGCGCGGCGTCGAACGCGGGGCGCATGTCCTGCGGGCCGAGTTGATCGACGCCCAGGGCAACCTGGTGGCGGCGGCCCAGCCGGTGACCTTTTACCTGTGGCATGCGTCGCGCCTCAATCCCCATCGGGGGAGGTGAAGTGGGGGCTAATCCCGCCGTCGAGGCGAGCCTCACATTCAGTGCATGTCCTATCATGCTGCAGAACCATCCGCTCGAGTTCAAAGGGAACCTTATGAAAACGTTCGCGATGATCATCCTTCTCGCGGCTTCGGTTCACGGAGCGCTCGCACAAACACCGGAGCAAATTGCCGCAGCCAAGGTAACCCGCTGCGTGACCGACGAGTACAGCTTCAAGAGGCCCGGTGTCTTCGACCGGAGTCAAGCCTATTTCAGCGCGTTCAATGATCCGACTTCCAAAACCGTGCTCTTGTCAATAACTGGAGTTGCGGAGCGAAGCTTCGTGAACCCAGGCTTCGACATTTATCGAGCCAAATTGGTGCAGAACGGTCGCGTTATCAACTTGGCCATGGAAAATCGAGAAATAAATGCCAACACGGCGCTGGCGGTGCCGGAGCCGGGATTCAAAACAGGTTTGGCGTCGGATGCTGTACCGGAGGGTGTCACCAGAGGTGTGTTGATTTCCAGTCTCCCGAGTTTCTTCGATCTCGAAAAACCGATTTCAGGGGTCGTTTTTGGTGACATCAACTACAAGTGCAGAAACCTGCCGGCCGCGCATTAGGGCGGGTCGATCTGTGAGAAACCAGACTATGACTGTCACCGCCACGCTGTCGAGCAAGTTTCAAATCACCATCCCGAAAGCCGTGCGCGAAGAGCAGCGCTGATACGCGGAGCAAGAGTTCGCCTTCATTCCCCCAAGGGCAAGGGTGTGCTTGTCATGCCCGTGTCTGAATTGGCCCAGTTGTGGGGTATCGCCAAGGGTGCACGCAAGGGCGGCTGTCGCGATCTCAACCGTAGTGGTATCGACACGCAATGATCGCCAGCGCATCGCCTTCGACGGCATAGACGAGCCGGTGGGTGTCATCAATGCGTCTTGACCAGAAGCCTGACAGGTTCTCGCGCAAGGGCTCGGGCTTGCCGATGCCGTCGAAAGGGTGTCGCATCGCGTCCTGGATCAGAAGGTTGATGCGTCGCAGCGTCTTTCGGTCCTGGCCTTGCCACCAGACGTAGTCGGCCCAAGCGGAAGCGGTCCAGAGCAGCCGTTCAGGCATCGGCCAGACCGCGTGCCTTGGATTTGCCCGCGCGCAACTGCTGGATGGATCGGGCCAGGTGCGCGGCGTTGGCGGGTGACTTGAGCAGGTGCACCGTTTCTTGCCAACTGTTGAAGGTGTCCAGCGACATCACGACCGCATCCGGCGCATCCCTCCGCGTGATGACGGCGACGTCCGCGTCTTCAACAACTTGATCAATCACCTGTTTCAGGCGATTGCGGGCGTCTGAGAAGTTGATGGCGCGCATTGGACTTGACCAGTAAATTGGACAAGTATACGCCAAGGATTCGATTCGACCCGGTTCATTTGCCACGCCGCACCCGCAGCAGCTCATCCAGGATCAACCCGACCGCCCCCGCCGTGATCGCCGCGTCCGCCAGGTTGAAGGCCGGGAAGTGACCGCGGTAGAACAGGCCGTCCAGAAACGGCCAGTGGAAGTCCAGAAAGTCCACCACGTAGCCGTGCTGCAGCCGGTCGATGACGTTGCCGACGGCGCCGCCCAGGATCATCGAGAGGGAAAACGAAAACAGCCTTTGCCCCGCGTGCGTGCGCAGCAGCCAGACGATGAAGCCGGACGCGCCCAGCGCCAGCGCGACGAAGAACCAGCGCTGCCAGCCGCTGCCGCCGGCCAAGAAGGAAAACGCCGCGCCGGTGTTGTGGGCGCGCACGATGTTGAAGAAGCCCGTGACAGGCGTGGCGTCGCCCAACTGGTAGGCGCCCAGGATCAGCCACTTGGTCAGCTGATCGAGCAGCACCACCAGGACGGCCAGCGCCAGCCATGGGGCCAGGCGGGCGCTCGCCATTGCGTTGCCGCGCGCCATGTCAGGCGATGGTGCGCGTCTCGCCCGCGCCGTACAGGTTGCTGACGCAGCGCCCGCACAGGGTGGGGTGCTCGGCCGTGTGGCCGACGTCGGCGCGGTAGTGCCAGCAGCGCTCGCATTTTTGATGCTTTGAGGCGCTGGCGCTTGCCTGGAGCGCGCTGCCAGCTATCAATTCGATATCAGAGGTGATGAAGACGAAGCGCAACTCGTCGCCCAGGCTGGCCAGCAGGGCGTGGTCGTCGGGGGGCACGGTCAGTTGCAGCTCGGCCTGCAATGACGAGCCGACGGCGCCTTGCTCGCGCACGGCCTCGATTTCCTTGTTGACCGCTTCGCGCACGGCGCGGATGCGCGCCCACTTGGCCAGCAGCGCGGCGTCGGGCGCGGGAAAGCGCCAGAACTCTTCCAGAAATATCGAGTCGCCCCCGCCCACCAGCTTCCAGGCCTCTTCGGCGGTGAAGCTGAGAAAGGGCGCCATCCAGCGCAGCAGGGCCTGCGTCAATTGCCACAGCGCCGTCTGCGCGCTGCGCCGCGCCAGCGATTTGGGCTGCGTGGTGTAGAGGCGGTCTTTCAGCACATCCAGATAAAAACCGCCCAGGTCTTCGGAGCAGAACAATTGCAGCTTGGCGACGACGGGGTGGAACTCGTACACCTCGTAGTGCGCCAGCACCTCGGCCTGAAACTCGGCGGCGCGCGCCAGCAGCCAGCGGTCGATCTCCAGCATCTCGGCTGGCGGCACCGCGTCTTTGGCGGGGTCGAAGTCGCTGGTGTTGGCCAGCAAAAAGCGCAGCGTGTTGCGGATGCGGCGGTAGGTGTCCACCACGCGCGCCATGATCTTGTCGTCGCCGGCGATGTCGCCCGAGTAGTCGCTCGACGCCGTCCACAGGCGCAGCAGCTCGGCGCCCCATTTCTTGTTGGCCTGCTGCAGGTCGATGCCGTTGCCCAGGCTCTTGCTCATCTTGCGGCCCTGCGCATCGACGGTGAAGCCGTGCGTGAGCAGGCTGCGGTAGGGCGCGCGGCCGCGGATGGCGCTGGCCAGCAGCAGCGACGAATGAAACCAGCCGCGGTGCTGGTCGTGGCCCTCCAGGTACATGTCGGCCTCGGGACCGCTTTTGTGGTGCTCGCTCGGGTGCGAGCCGCACAGCACGTGCTCGAAGGTCGAGCCCGAGTCGAACCAGACTTCGAGGATGTCGTTGAACTTGCGGTAGTGCTGCGCGTCCTCGGCACCCAGGATTTCCTCGGCCGTCACGCGGCTCCAGGCCTCGATGCCGCCCCGCTCGATGATGTCGGCCGCCTGGTCCAGAATTTCGAGCGTGCGCGGGTGCAGCTCGTCCGTCTCCTTGTGCAAAAAGAAGGCAATCGGCACGCCCCAGGCGCGCTGGCGGCTGATGACCCAGTCGGGCCGGCCGGCGATCATGTCGCGCAGGCGGGCCTTGCCGGAGGGCGGGTAGAAGGCGGTGTCTTCGATGGCGCGCAGGGCGGTGGTGCGCAGCGTTTCGGGGGCCTTGTCCCGGGTGAAGACGCCAACGCCCTCGTCCATGCGCACGAACCACTGCGAGGCGGCGCGGTAGATCACCGGCGACTTGTGGCGCCAGCAGTGCGGGTAGCTGTGTTGCAGGCTGCTGGTGGCCAGCAGGCGTCCGGCGTCTTGCAGCGTCTTGATGATGACGGGCTGGGCCTTCCAGATGTTCAGGCCGCCGAACAGCGGAAAGTCATCGGCGTAGCTGCCGCCGCCCTGCACCGGGTTCAGGATGTCGGCGTGCGCCAAGCCGTGCGATACGCAGGAGTTGAAATCTTCCACGCCATAGGCGGGCGCCGAGTGCACGATGCCGGTGCCGTCGGTGTCGGTGGCGTAGTCCGCCAGATACACGGGCGAGAGGCGCCGGTAGCCGGCATCGACGTCGTAGAGCGGGTGCTTGAATTCGAGGCCGGCCAGCTTCTCGCCCTGGGCGGTGGCGATGACCTTGCCATCGATTTGATAGCGCTTGAGGCAGTCTTCGACGCGCGCCGTGGCCAGCACCAGCAGGCCCTTGGGCGTATCGACCAGCGCGTATTCGATCTCGGGGCCGAGGTTGAGCGCCTGGTTGGCGGGGACCGTCCAGGCCGTCGTCGTCCAGATGACGACGAAGGCGGGCTTGTCCAGTTTGGGCAGGCCGAAGGCGGCGGCGAGCTGGCCCGGATCGGCCGCCTCGAAGGCGACATCGACGGTGTGGCTCTTCTTGTCCTGATACTCGATCTCGGCCTCGGCCAGCGCCGATCCGCAGTCGAAGCACCAATAAACCGGCTTGAGGCCCCGATAGACGAAGCCGCGCTCGACCAGGCGCTTGAACACGCGCAGCTCGCCCGCCTCGTTGCCGAAGTTCATCGTCTTGTACGGGTTGTCCCATTCGCCCAGCACGCCCAGGCGCTTGAAGTCGGCCATCTGCAGGGCGATCTGCTCGGTGGCGTAGGCGCGGCCCCTGGCCTGCATCTCGTCGCGGCTCAGGTTGCGGCCGTAGAGCTTTTCGATCTGGTTTTCGATCGGCAGGCCGTGGCAGTCCCAGCCGGGCACGTAGTGCGCGTCCATGCCGGAGAGTTGCCGGGCCTTGACGATCATGTCCTTCAGGATCTTGTTGACCGCGTGGCCCGCGTGCAGCGTGCCGTTGGCATACGGCGGGCCGTCGTGCAGGATGAACTTCTCGCGTCCGGCGCGGGCGGCGCGCAGCCGCTTGTACAGGCCCTGGTCTTCCCAGTCCTTGACCCAGCCGGGCTCGCGCTTGGGCAGGTCGCCGCGCATGGGGAAGGGCGTGTCGGTCAGGTTGAGCGTGGCGCGGTAGTCGGTCTGGGTGTCGGTGTTCATGGCGGGAGCAGGGCGGAATATGAGTCAAATCAGCCGTTTGCGCTTGACGGATGCGCGCAGGCAGCTATCAATACAGGAGCGGGGCGCAGGGCGGCGTGCGGGGCGCCGCGGCCCCTTCAAATTCGCGCCGGGTGTGCGGCCAGCCAGGCGCGCGCGTCGGCCAGGTCGCGCGCAATGCCTTCGGCGAGCGCCGCCAGGCTGTGATAGCGCAACTCGTCGTGCAGTTTGTGCAGCAGTTCCACGCGGATGATTTTACCGTAGGCCCCCTCGGCACCCAGGTGCGCGGGCCACTGCAGGCAATAGGTTTCCAGCAGCACGCGCCCGCCGTTGATGTCGTGCGGATCGAGCGAGGGGCGCACGCCCAGGTTGGCCACGCCGGGCAGCGGCGCATCCCCCAGCCCGTGCACGCGCACCACGAAGATGCCGCTGGCGGCGGGCTTCCAGGCGTGCGAGCGGCGCGAAAAGCGCAGGTTCAGCGTGCGAAAGCCGTCGCCGCGGCCGGCCGCGCTCTCGCCCAGCTTGCGGCCCAGGTGCCGCCCATGCACCACGTGGCCGCTGATGGCGTAGGGCCGCCCCAGCAGCGCGGCCGCCTCATCCATGCGCCCGGCGGCCAGGGCGGTGCGCACGGCCGTGCTGGACACACGCACGCCATGCACCTCGTAGCTTTGCATGCGCGCCACGTCAAAGCCCCGCTGCTGGCCGGCCGCGTCCAGCATGGCGTAGTCGCCCGCGCGCTTGGCGCCAAAGCGAAAGTCGTCGCCCACCAGCGCGTAGCGCACGCCCAGGCCGCGCACCAGCATGTCGTCGATGAAGGCCTGGGGCGGCTGCGCCGCCAACCGTGCGTTGAAGGGCAGCACGATGGCCTGGTCGATGCCGCAACGCGCCAGTTCGGCCAGCTTGTCGCGGAAGGTGACGATGCGCGCGGGCGCCAGCTCGGGCTTGTTCAGCACGGCGGCAAAGTGGTCGCGCGGGTGCGGCTCGAAGCTCATCACGCAGCTGGGCACGCCGCGCTGCGCCGCCTCGGCACGCAGCAGCGCCAGCATGGCCTGGTGGCCGCGGTGCACGCCGTCGAAATTGCCGATGGTGAGCGCGCAACCCGGGGCGATGCCGGGGTGGTGCAGGCCGCGAAAGATCTTCATGAAGTATTGAATTGATAGCGCCTCGCGCAAGCCACGTCCGCGCCAGACGGTCAAATCCTTTTGAAAAAAAGAGTATATTGCCAAGGCACCCGCAGGCTTGTCGCGGGTGCGGCGCGGCTGGCGCTGGCAACGTCGGTCATCCACAGGGGTTCCGTGTCAGGAGTCGTTTTGTGAAGGTGCTCAAGCTGTCGGCCCAAGGGCTGCCGCAATCGTGGATTTCGCTGCAACAGGCGGTGATCCATTACGCTGCCGAAGAGGTGCGCTGGGAGGCGGGCGGGCAGATTGCCGTGTTTCATGGCGGGTACAACGCGGTCACCGGCGCGCAGTCGATCATCGAGGTCAACAGCATCATCGGCACGCGCGGCGTGCCGGGCATCAACCCCTTCGAGCTGCGCCCCGGCCTGACCAACGCCAAGCTGTTTGCGCGCGACCGCAACGTGTGCGCCTATTGCGGCGGGCACTTTCACGAGACCGAGCTCACGCGCGAGCACATCACGCCGCTGGCCCAGCGCGGACGCGACCACTGGATGAACGTGGTCACCGCCTGCCGCGCCTGCAACCACCGCAAGAGCGACCGCACGCCCGAGCAGGCCCGCATGCCCCTGCTGTACGCGCCCTACGTGCCCAGCCTGTGGGAAGACTTCATTCTGCGCAACCGCCGCATCCTGGCCGACCAGATGGAGTTTTTGATGGCGCACCTGCCGCGCAACTCGCGCCTGCACGCGTAGCCGGCCGGCGCCGGGCAGGCCGCGGCTATGCTTGGCGGCATGCCCCGCCTCATCTTCTTCTGCGGCCACGCTGGCACCGGCAAGACCACGCTGGCCAAGCGCGCCTTGCCCCTGCTGCACCAGCGCAGCGGCGAGTCGTTTTGCCTGCTGGACAAGGACACGCTCTACGGCGGCTACAGCAGCGCCGTGATGGGCGTGCTGACGGGCGATGCCAACGACCGCGACAGCCCCCTGTACCTGCAGCACCTGCGCGCACCCGAGTACGCGGGCTTGCTGAATACGGCGCGCGAGAATTTGTCGGTAGGCGTCAACTGCATCGTCGTCGGCCCCTTCTCGCGCGAGGTTCGCGCCCATCAGCTTGCCGACCGCGCCTGGCTGGGCGTGGGCGACGACGTGACCGTGCATGTGGTGTGGGTGCATCTGCAAGAGGCCGAGGCGCGCCAGCGCATCCAGGCGCGCGGCAACCCCAACGACGCCTGGAAGCTGGCGCACTGGGACGCGTATCGAACGCGGCTGTTCATGCCCGAGGCGGCGCAATACCCCGAGCTGCTGCTGCATGACAACACGCACACGTCGAACGAGTCCTTCGAAGCCTTGCTGGATGCCTTGAGCCGGGCTTGAGTGTCGTTGCGATCCTGCTCCCTCGCCCCATAGGGGCGAGGGAGCAAGGCAACGCCAGCGCCGCCCGTTACAAAACCACCGGCACCTCGGTTGCTGGCGGCGTGTTGCGGCTGCGCCCGCAGCGCACCAGGCCGTCGATCATCACCATGCCGATGCCGGGGATGTCGCCCAGTTGAACGCTATCCAGCAGGTCGCGCCCGGCCGAGTGCTGGGCCTTGTCCATGAAGACGAAGTCGGCCGCGCGGCCCACTTCGATCAGGCCGCAATTGAGCCGGCGCATGCGCGCCGTGTTGCCGGTGGCAAAGCCGAACACCAGCTCGGCCGGGATGCCGGCAAAGCTGGAGATCAGCGCGATCATGCGCAGGATGCCCAGCGGCTGCACGCCCGATCCGGCGGGCCCGTCGGTGCCCAAAATCACGCGGTGCGGGCACTTCAACTCGATGGCCGCGCGCGCCGCCTCGATGGCGATCTTCTCGTTGCCGTTGTGCACCAGCTCGATGGCGCGGCTGGATTTTTCGCACAGCTCGCACACGTGCTTCCAGGGCAGCGCGGTGTGGCCGCCGTTGATGTGGCCGATGATGTCGGCATCGGCCGCCAGCACCACGTCCTTGTCGATCAGGCCGGAGCCCGGAATCGACGGACCGCCCGTGTGGATGGTGCTCTGGATGCCGTACTTGCGCGCCCAGGCCACCATCTGCTGCGCCTCATCGCCGGCCTTGACCGAGCCCAGGCCGACTTCGCCCAGCAGCTTGACGCCGGCGTCGGCCAAGTCCTTGAAGTCCTGCTCGACCATGCCCTTTTCGATCACCGGCGCGCCGGCCAGCACCTTCACGCCACCGGGGCGAAAGTTGTCGAACGCGCGCTGCGCCGTGATGGCCAGCGCCTTGAGGCCGACGATGTCCTTGGGGCGGCCGGGCAGGTGCACTTCGCCGGCCGAGATCATGGTGGTCACCCCCCCGTTCATGGTGGATTCGATCCAGCCCAGCTGGCCCTGGCGCGGCGTCCAGTCGCCGAACACCGGGTGCACATGGCTGTCGATCAGGCCGGGCGCCACGGCGGTGCGGCGCGCGTCGATGGTGTGCCTGGCGCCCTCCAGGTCGCAGTCGCTGCGTTTGCCCACGGCGGTGATCAGGCCGTCGTTGACCACGATGGTGTCGGCGTCCAGGATCGGCCGGTCGATGTCGCCCGAGAGCAGCAGGCCGATGTGGGTGATGACGATCTTGCCGGACTTTTCGGTGGGGGCGGCTTCTGCCATGGCAGGCTCCTTGTTGCGTGCAGGTTCAGGGTTTGACGGTGCGCAGCACCGCATCGACGGCGAAGGCGTGCCAGTCTTGCAGCGCCTGGCTGCTGTCCAGCTTGTCACCGAAAAAGGCCGACAGCGTGTGACGGTTGGACAGGTAAAAGTAGTTCAGGCTGGCGATCATCAGGTACAGATCGCGCGCCGAAACGCCGGCGCGAAACACGCCCTGCGCCGCGCCGCTGGCCAGCACCGTGTCCAGGATGCGCGTGGCCGGTGACGAATAGTCGTGCGCCCGCAGCGACTTGGCGATGTGCTTGCCGCGGTGCAGGTTCTCGTCGTTGAGCAGGGTGATGAACTCGGGGTTGCGCTGGTAGTAGGTCCAGATGAAGCCGATCACGGCGACCAGCGCCTGCTCGGGCGCGTCGGCATTCAGCTTGAGCGCCGCCTCGGCCTCGTTGAAGCGCCGGTACAGGTTTTCGAGAACGGCGATGTACAGGCCTTCCTTGCTCCCGAAATAGTAGTAGATCATGCGGTCATGCGACTTGGCCGCCTTGGATATCTGCTCCACCCGTCCGCCCGAAAACCCGTGTTTGGCGAAGATGCGCGTGGCCGCGCGCAAGATGGCGTCCTGCGTTTCCTGGGCCGCCCGCTCGCGCACACCGGGCTTGCGCCCGGGCTTGGCCAGGCCCCTCAGCGCGCTGCGACCGGGCGGAGCGATGTCGGTCTTCATGAGTCGGCAAAGGCCCGTTCAATCACGAAATCGCCCGCACGCGTGGTGTTTCCTTCCTTGAACCCTCGCGCCTCCAGCAGATGGCGCAAGTCCTTGAGCATGGCTGGGCTGCCGCAAATCATGGCTCGGTCGGTGGCAGCGTCCAGTGGTGGCACGTCGAGGTCGGCGAACAACTTGCCCGACTCGATCAAGTCAGGCACGCGCCCGACGTTGCGAAAATTTTCGCGCGTGACGGTGGGGTAATACAGCAGCTGACCAGCAATCATGTCGCCCAGGAACTCATGGTTGGGCAGGTGCTGAAGGATCACGTCGTGATAGGCCAGCTCGCCCACGGTGCGCACGCCGTGCACCAGGATGATCTGCTCGAACTTCTCGTAGCTCTCGGGGTCGCGGACGATGCTCATGAAGGGCGCCAGCCCCGTGCCGGTCGAAAACAGATACAGGCGCTTGCCCGGCAGCAGGTAGTCCACCACCAGGGTGCCCGTGGGCTTGCGCCCGACGACGATGGAGTCGCCCGGCTGGATGTGCTGCAGGCGCGAGGTGAGCGGGCCGTCCTCCACCTTGATGCTGAGGAACTCCAGATGGTCCTCATAGTTGGGCGAGGCGATGCTGTAGGCGCGCAGCAGCGGTTTGTCGTTCACGCGCAGGCCGATCATGGTGAAGTGGCCGTTGGAAAAGCGCAGCGCCGCGTCGCGCGTGGTGGTGAAGCTGAACAGCCGGTCGGTCCAGTGGTGCACGCGGAGCACGCGCGCTTCGATGAAGGCACTCATGATGGTCGGGGGCGTTCAGGCCGTCAGCGTGGCGTACTTGTTGGCCCGGTCTTTCCACTGCTCGGCGTCGGGCAGCGGCTCGCGGCTTTTGGAGATCACCGGCCATTGGGGGGCCAGATCCCGGTTGATCGCGGTGAAGTGACGCTGGTCGGCCGGCAGGTCTTCCTCGGCATAGATGGCGTTGACCGGGCACTCGGGGATGCACACCGCGCAGTCGATGCACTCGTCGGGGTCGATCACCAGAAACTGCGCCCCCTCCTTGAAGCAGTCCACCGGACACACATCCACGCAGTCGGTGTACTTGCAGCGCACGCAGGCGTCGGTGACGACGTGGGTCATGAAAGCTCCTGGGCCTGGCGTGCCGACGTGGTGCAGGCGTGCGTGAGTCGCGCGTTTTTCATCCGGAAAAGACTACACCAGAATTTTCCACTTCGGTTCAGGGTTTACTCCATGTTGATTCAGTGGTTACTCCATTAAATTGGCAAGGCCACGCCATGCGCGCGGCCCACCGATTCCGCTGCCCGATGACCGAACACACCCGTACCGACGGCTTGCCCGAGCTGGCCGAACCCCAGGTGCTCGAGCGCGCCCGCCCGCGCAACGAGCGCATGGCGACCACCAAGGTGGAGTGCAACGCCTGCCCCATCCTGTGCCAGATCGCCGAGGGCCGCACCGGCGCGTGCGACCGCTACGCCAACCAGGGCGGCGTGCTGATCCGCGTCGATCCGGTCGTGCTGCTGCGCAAGACCGTGGATGAAGGGCGCGCGCCCCTGGTGCAGTTCAGCGGCCGGGTGGTGCAGGACACGGGCGACGCCGCGGGGGAGGTGTCGCAGTCCCCCGATTGGGACGGCGACCTGCTGCGGGCCAACGAGGTGTTCGTCACCGGCATCGGCTCGTCCACCACCTATCCCGACTACAAGCCCGCGCCCTTCATTGTCGGCTCGCAGGCCGATGGGGTGGACATGGTGACGGTGGTCACCGAGGGCATTTTCAGCTATTGCAGCCTGAAGGTGAAGATCGACACCGACCGCTACCTGGGTCCCGAGCAGGCCAACGTGCGCTGCAGGGGCGAGGTGGTGGGTCACGTCACCACGGCCGAATACGGCTCGCAGATGCTGTCGCTGGGCGGGGTGCATCACCTCACGGGCGGCAGCAAGAAGGAAGGGCGCGTCACCCTGGAGGTGATGGAGCAACTGAGCAACAAGCAGGCGGTGGAGCTGGCCATCGACGGCGGCTCGCAGATCGCGATTGCCGCCGGTCAGGCGCCCATCGTCAACGGCGTGACGGAGCAGCGCATGCGCGTGGGCTGCGGCTCGGCCACGGTGGGCATCTTTGCCAAGCAGCTTTACGGCCAGGTCGATGAGGTGGTGGTGGTGGACGACCACATCACCGGCGTGCTGAGCGAGCACCAGGCCGGGCGCTGCCTGGACATGCGTCCCTCGGGCGTTGCCATGCGCGGGCGCAAGTCCACGCCGGGGCGCTATTTTCAGGTGGCCGATCCGGGCACGGGCTGGGGCGGCACTTCCATTTCCGATCCCTTGTCCGTCATCGAGGGCTGGGACGCCCAGGTGGCCTGGCCCGGCCTGCGCCTGCTCATGACCTCCACCACCGGCGAGCACGCCGCCTGGTACGTGCTGGACGAGCAACTCGTGCCGCGCGAGCAGCCCATGCCGGCGGGCGTGCACGCCGTGGTCGAGCGCATCGGCGAGAACTGCGAGCCCTCGCTCGCCACGGTGCTGTTCGTGGGCGGCGCCGGCGGCAGCCTGCGCGCCGGCGCCACCGAAAACCCGGTGCTGCTCACGCGCGCCATCAAGAACGCGCTGGTCAACGTCACCTGCGGCGGCGCGCCGGCCTACGTGTGGCCGGGCGGTGGCATCACCGTGATGGTCGATGTGATGCGCATGCCCGATCGCAGCTTCGGCACCGTGCCCACGCCGGCCATCGTGGCGCCCATCGAGTTTTCCATGCGCCTGGCCGACTACGCCGCGCTGGGCGGCCACGTCAAGAACGTGCGCCCGCTGCAGGACGTGCTGCGCACGGGCGCCTGGCACAACGACGGCGCGCCCACGCGGCGCCTGTGGGCGCCAGGCAACCCGGGCAACCCGTGGCCCCTGGGCCACCCGCCCCAATTGGGCTGACGGATGACGGCGCAGTGCACCACCTTGCCCGACGGGCGGCTTCACTTGCAGCATGGCCCGATGGACATCGTCATCGGCGCCGACGGGGATACAGAGGCCGTGCGCGAGGCCCATGCCGATGCGGGGCAGCGCTTTCGCGGCTTGCTGGACGAGCTGGTGGTCGAGCTGCCCGCCCTGCGCGCGCCCATCGCCCGCGGCAGCCCCTTGCGCGGCCCGGTGGCGCGGCGCATGGGGCAGGCGGTGTGGCCTTATCGCGATGTCTTTGTCACGCCCATGGCGGCGGTGGCCGGCGCGGTGGCGCAGGAGCTGGTGGCGTTTTACCAGTGCCCCGGCGTGCGCCGCGCCTGGGTCAACAACGGCGGCGACATTGCTTTGCACCTGACGGCGGGCGAGCGCTTTCGCATCGGCCTGTTTGCCGACGTGGATCAGTGGCCGCGCGCGCTGGCCGCGCAAGGCTTGGCGGTGGACGCCGTGTTTGACGTGACCCACGACAGCCCCGTGCGCGGTGTGGCCACCAGCGGCTGGAAAGGACGCAGCTTCTCGCTGGGAATTGCCGACAGCGTGACGGTGCTGGCCGCCACCGCGGCCCAGGCCGATGCGGCGGCCACCATCGTCGGCAACGCGGTGGACGTGGCGCATCCTGGCATCGTGCGCCGCCCCGCCAACACCTTGCGCGAGGACAGCGACCTGGGTGCGATCGAGGTGACGGTGGACGTGCCGGCCCTCACGCCCGCGCAGGCCCAGGCGGCGTTGGCGGCGGGCCGGGCCAAGGCGCTGAATTTGCAGCGCACGGGCCACATCGTTTCGTGTGTAATCACCTGCCAGGGCTGGGCCGCGTCAACCGAAGGCGTACCCGGGCGTTTTTTGTCCCTTGACCCCATGGCGAAGGAGCCGGCGCAGCGCCTGCTGCTGGAGACTGCATGATCGAGATTCGACGCACCCACGCGCACGTGGAAGACATCTTCCACGAGTTCGGCCCGCCGGCTGCCGAGCCGCTCAAACGCGGTTTCATCGCCGCTGTGCTGACCAACCCCTTTGCCGGTCGCTACGAGGCCGACATCCTGCCCATGATGGATGCGCTCAACGCCGTGGGTACGCAAATGGCGCACCAGTTGCTGGCCGCCATGGCGGTGCCGGCCGAGCAAATCCAGAGCTACGGCAAGGGCGCCATCGTGGGCGCCGCCGGCGAGCTGGAGCACGGCGCGCTGTGGCACGTGCCCGGCGGCTACGCCATGCGCGAGCTGCTGGGCTGGAGCGGCGACCGCGCGGCCTACACGCAAGGTCAGGGCGAGGCCAAGACGGGTCAGCCCGGCAATGCGCTGTCCATCGTGCCCTCCACCAAGAAGGTCGGCCCGCCCGGCTGCACGCTGGACGTGCCGCTCACCCACATCAACGCCAGCTACGTGCGCAGCCACTTCGATGCCATCGAGGCGCGCGTGCCGGGCAGCCCGCTGGCCGACGAGGTGATTTACGTGCTGGCCATGTCCTGCGGCCCGCGGGTGCACGCGCGCGTGGGTGGGCTCAAGGCTGCCGATATTTCGAAGTGGGACGGCTTGCGCTGACCCCTTTTATTGAAAGAGCAACACCATGGCTGCAAAAATTCGCAAACTGGTCGTGCAGGTCGATGAAACCCGCATCGAGATGGGCCAGGCCGTCAACCCGCCCACGCGCCGCGCGCTGGCGATGGCGGTGATCGAGAACCCGTATGCCGGGCGCTACGAGGCCAAGCTGGACGCGCTGATCGACATCGGCGAGGAACTGGGCGCGCTGCTGGGCCAAAAGTGCGTGGCTGCCTTGGGCATTGCGCCGGGCCAGGCGCACAGCTACGGCAAGGCCGCCATCGTCGGCGAGGCCGGCGAGCTGGAGCACGCCGCCGCCATCTTGCACCCCAAGCTGGGCGCGCCGCTGCGCAAGGCGGTCGAGAAGGGCGCCGCCCTGGTGCCCTCGGCCAAGAAGCGCGGCGGCCTGGGCACGGCCGTGGATGTGCCCCTGGGCCACAAGGACGCCGCCTTCGTGCGCAGCCACTTCGACGCCATCGAGGCGCGCGTGTCCGATGCGCCGCGTGCGGGCGAGATCGTGGTGGCCGTGGCCGTGACCGACAGCGGGCGCCCGCTGCCGCGCATCGGCGGGTTGCAGGTCGGCGAGATCAAGGGTGAAGATGGTTTGAGGTAAGCAAGGCAGTCCCGCAGTGCGTGTGTTTGACAACTGACTCAATCAAGGAAGGAACGACCATGTCGAAGTTCAAGATGAATGCCGTGCGCCGCGCCCTGCTGGCCGGTGCTGCGGGCCTGGTGCTCGCGGGGGGCGCCCAGGCGCAAGGCACGCTCAAGATCGGCGAAGTCAACAGCTACAAGGCGCAGCCGGCGTTCCTGGAGCCCTACAAAAAGGGCATGGAGCTGGCGGTGGACGAGATCAACGCCTCCGGGGGCCTGCTGGGCCGCAAGGTCGAGCTGGTGATTCGCGACGACAACGCCAACCCCGGCGAGGCCGTGCGCGCCGCCGAAGAGCTGCTCTCGCGCGAGAAGGTGGATGTGCTGATGGGCGGCTTCCTGTCCAACATCGGCCTGGCGCTGACCGACTTCGCCAAACAAAAGAAAACCTTCTTTCTGGCCGGCGAGCCGCTGACCGACAAGATCGTCTGGGCCGACGGCAACCGCTACACCTATCGCCTGCGGGCCTCCACCTACATGCAGGTGGCCATGCTGATCCCCGATGTGGTGGCAATGAAGAAGAAGCGCTGGGCGCTGGTCTACCCCAACTACGAATACGGTCAGTCGGCCGCGGCCAGCTTCAAGGCCCTGTTGAAGGCCGCGCAGCCGGACGTGGAGTTCGTGACCGAGCAGGCCCCGCCGCTGGGCAAGGTGGACGCCGGCAGCGTGGTGCAGGCGCTGGCCGACGCCAAGCCCGACGCCATCTTCAACGTGCTGTTCGGCGCCGATCTGACCAAGTTCGTGCGCGAGGGCAACACCCGCGGCCTGTTCAAGGGCATCGAGGTGGCCAGCCTGCTGACCGGCGAGCCCGACTACCTGGACCCGCTCAAGGACGACGCGCCCAACGGCTGGCTGGTGACGGGCTACCCCTGGTATGGCATCAAGACGCCCGAACACCAGGCCTTCCTGAAGGCCTACGAGGCCAAGTTCAAGGACTACCCGCGCCTGGGATCGGTGGTGGGTTATTCGGCCATCAAGTCGATCGAGGCGGGCGTCAAGAAGGCCGGTGCCACCGACACCGACAAGCTGGTGACAGCCTTCAGCGGCTTGAACGTGGGCACGCCCTTCGGCCCCATCGTGTATCGCCCCGAAGACCACCAATCGACCATGGGCGCCTACGTGGGCCGCACCAAGAATGAAGGAGGCAAAGGCGTGATGGTGGACTTCCGCTACGTGGACGGTGCCAAGGTCCTGCCTTCGGCCGCCGAAGTCAAGAAGCTGCGTCCGGCGGAATGACCCTCCCCCAGTCTCCACACGCTGCGCGTTGTTTCGCCTGCCCCCTCGAAGGGGGCATCGCCTGTGACCGGGGAATCGCCGGCCACGGCGATCGCTGGCTTGGCCTGCTCCGCGGCCATTGGACTCTTTGCGTTTCATCGACTGCGGGTGGCGCGCGGCGCGATGGACGACGGACATGAACCTCTTCGGCCTGGTGGTCCAACTGCTCAACGGCCTGTCCGGCGCGTCGTCGCTGTTCCTGGTGTCGGCGGGCCTGTCGCTGATCTTCGGCGTCACGCGCATCGTCAACTTTGCCCACGGCTCGTTCTACATGGTGGGCATCTATGTGGCCTACGCGCTGGTGGAGCGGCTGAACTGGCTGGGCTTCTGGCTGGCGGTGCCCGCCGCGGCGCTGGTGGTGGGGCTGCTGGGCGTGGTGGTGGAGATGACGGTGCTGCGCCGCATTTACCGCGCGCCCGAGCTGTTCCAGCTGCTGGCCACCTTCGCCCTGGTGCTGGTCATCAAGGACGCCATGCTGTGGCTGTTCGGCCCCGAGGAGCTGCTGGGCCCGCGCGCGCCGGGCATGAAGGGCGCGGTGGACATCCTGGGGCGCAACTTTCCCAGCTACGACCT